>CAYGPG010000062.1:0-1086 GCA_964351905.1 uncultured Micavibrio sp. | reverse complement strand
TTCACCAAAAACGCGATAATTTGATCTGCAAAGAACAAAAACAATGACGCCAATGTCACCATGATGAAAACAGCAATTGTGCTTACCGTTGTTTCTTTACGTGACGGCCATGTGACCTTTTTTGTTTCTGCTTTAACTTGTTGAACATATTCAACAGGCCCTGTTTTAGACTCTGATTTCGCCATCTTTGTTCCTTTTTAAAAAGCCCTCATGGCCGTAAACGGCAGAAGGCTATTTTTCTTTAAAATTCCATTTTGACCATAGGTTCGTAAGGTCTTGTGACCGCTTTTGAAATACCTATGATTAAGGGAATATAATTTATATAGTTTAACGCCGAGGCAAAATCCAGTAAAATCTGCACATCATGACAAAAATAATCGCGACACCGACATTAGAGACCGAGCGGCTTATATTAAGACCCGTTAAAATTGAAGACGCACCCGCAATTCAAAAACATTTTAATAATTGGAACATTATCAAAAACTTATTAGATACGGTGCCTTGGCCCTACCCAGATGACGGCGCGGAAGATTACCTAAAAAATATGGTTTTGCCCCTTATCGAAAAAGGCGAAACATATGTTTGGACGCTTAATTTAAAAGATAAACCCAATGAACCTATCGGATTAATCGAATACAGGCATGTCACGGATAGAGATGACAACAGAGGTTTTTGGCTGGCAGAACCCTATTGGAAACAAGGGCTGATGACTGAAGCCGTTAGTGCGGTTAATGAATTTATATTTGACGATTTGAAAGTGCAAAGAATAATCGTTTGTAATTTTAAAGGTAATGAAGCGTCACGCCGCGTCAAAGAAAAGACTGGAGCAGTTTATATTGGCACGTGTGAAAAGCCCCATCACGAAGGCAAAATAAAATCCGAAATGTGGGAACTCACAGCAGAAAATTGGCGGAAGTTTAAGGCAGAGAATTAACATTAAATTATGTCATTCCGACAGAGCGTAGCGACGAGGAATCTTCGACTAACCAATAAGATCTCTCCGCTTCGCGTTCGAGATGACAAAAGAAATTCCAACTAATCGAAACCCCGTTTTTAAAACGGGGTCTGTAACGAAACCTTTAAGAC
>CAYGPG010000061.1:0-1096 GCA_964351905.1 uncultured Micavibrio sp. | reverse complement strand
ACCCTTGGGATTTCGGCGAGAGTGTTTCTCACACTCTTTGTCGCTACTCATGTCAACATTCTCACTTCTGATACCTCCAGGCCACCTCGCAGTGACCCTTCACAGGCTTACAGAACGCTCCGCTACCACTTACATGATAACATATAAATCCTAAGCTTCGGTACATAGTTTGAGCCCCGATACATCTTCGGCGCGGAAAGTCTTATTTAGACCAGTGAGCTATTACGCTATCTTTAAAGGATGGCTGCTTCTAAGCCAACCTCCTGGTTGTCATGGACTTTCTACATCCTTTTCCACTTAACTATGATTTTGGGACCTTAGCTGTAGGTCTGGGCTGTTTCCCTTTCCACCATGGACCTTATCACCCATGGTGTGTCTGCCAGACAGTACTCCTAGGTATTCGGAGTTTGGTTAGGTTTGGTAAAGCTCGCGCTCCCCTAGCCCATCCAGTGCTCTACCCCCTAGGGTATTCATCTGACGCTCTACCTAAATAGATTTCGCGGAGAATCAGCTATCACCCGGTTTGATTGGCCTTTCACCCCTAGACACAGGTCATCTCCGCACTTTTCAACGTACGTGAGTTCGGTCCTCCAACAAGTGTTACCTTGTCTTCAACCTGCCCATATCTAGATCACCGGGTTTCGGATCTAATCCCGCATACTGTTCGCCCTATTCAGACTCGGTTTCCCTACGCCTCCACCTAACGGCTTAAGCTTGCATGCGAGACTAACTCGTTGACCCATTATACAAAAGGTACGATGTCACACAACAAGTGTGCTCCATCTGTTTGTAAGCATCCGGTTTCAGGTCTGTTTCACTCCCCTCATCGGGGTTCTTTTCACCTTTCCCTCACGGTACTAGTTCGCTATCGGTCGATCAGGAGTACTTAGCCTTGGAGGATGGTCCCCCCATGTTCAAACAGAATTTCACGTGTTCCGCTCTACTCAAGGACTAAAATGCTTTCTACGTATACAGGGCTATCACCTACTTTGGCTCGGCTTTCCATCCGATTCTACTTCTTACATTCTAGCCACTGGGCTAGTCCCCGTTCGCTCGCCGCTACTAGGGGAGTATCAATTGATGTCCTTTCCTCCGG
>CAYGPG010000060.1:0-1201 GCA_964351905.1 uncultured Micavibrio sp. | reverse complement strand
TGATAGGCTGATATGTTGTGCCTTCCTGCTTCAAGGTTTTTACATCAAAATAATTTAGAAGGTCATCATGTCCGCCTATACGTTTACCATCAATAAAAGTTTGTGGTGTCGTTTCTACATTATGCTTTTCCTTAAATGCATCTGTTTCTTCGCGGTTTTTTAGATGATGATCTTCCACCTTGTATCCTTGTCTTTCAAGAAGGTCTTTTGATTTAATGCCGTATGGACAGATATGTTCATCTGTAACCATGCGATATAATTTAGCTGTCTTGGTCATTTCTATTCCTCTTATTTGTTTCAAATGAAAAACAGGCCGAACAGTTCCCTATACGGCCTGCTAAAATTATTATCCGTAAAAAATATCAGCCGCTAAGAAGGCGAAGAAAAAGCCTATCAAGTAAACAACGATAGAGAATATCAATATCGCCCAACTCGCTTTTCTAAGCCTCATACAAGCCTTTGCCTTCAATGGGTCAGCAGGACAAGGCGCATTTCGTGCTCGCCACTGCATGAGCGTTGAAAGAGCAAGCATGATGCCAGCTCCTGCAAAGACATAGGTCTTTTGGTCAGATATAGCTGTAATCCAAGGCACAGCACCAACAAACCCTGCCAATGCCGCACCCATGCCCAATGTCACCAATAAAGCAGGAAGCGCACAGCAAATGAGCGTTCCCATACTGGTAAACAGGCTTAAGGTTGGCATGACAGTATGTTGCCAAAGTGAGTTTGGATTATTCGACACGGTGGATGCCTTCCACATTGTAACCTGCATCAGTGATGAGTTTTGTGATTGTCTCATCATCTAAAGTTTGACCATCATTGAAATTGATTGTGACAACCTTGCTCTCAAGATTTACATCAATTCCTTCAACAGACTCTTGCTTGCCAAACGTCTTTTCTAACGCACGAGCGCAGAAGTCACAGACAAGCCCATTCACGCTAACGTGAACATCACCTGACTTAACGACTGCTTCGGTTTTGGTGTCATGGTTTTTACCCTCATGGTGTTCTGCAAAGGCAGGCGTTGCACCAACCAGGATTAAAGCGGTTAGTAATAAAGTAAGTTTTTTCATGATATTTTCCTTTTTCATGTTTGAAATGTTGCATCCGCATCATTGCGGAAACAATTTGTTCTAGTATCTAAATACATAGTTAAAGAGGACTTCCCCACGCGTGTTCATGCCTGCTTCAAGCAGGTGAA
>CAYGPG010000059.1:0-1815 GCA_964351905.1 uncultured Micavibrio sp. | reverse complement strand
TATAAAATGTTCCCCATATTGTAAAAATCATTTATAATCAATATGTTAAGTATTTCCATTCTGTTTAAAATTAATAAAATATTAGTCAAATTATAGTATTATTTAAGAGTATAAAAATTCTTACATGGGGATCGTAAAAATAAATGCCGGGTACTTATACCTTAGAATTAGAAATATTCAGCCTGCTAAACGCTTCAACGTCAGATTTTGAAATCTACGCGGATGGTCTTTTATTAAGTGGGTATTCTACAACTGTGAGTTCCACAGGTTCAACAATCTCGATAACTGTTCCTTTTGGTGGGGCGCTGCCAACGTCTTTAGAATTTCGTTTTGATGATGCTGCGTCTGGTAGTGTTGATCAAATAGAGATCCGTAGCGTTGCGATTAATAATCGCTATGTGAACACAGGAAATTACTTGTCAGGCACCATTCTTAATAACGGTGATAGCCAGAATGTTGCCATTGGGGGGAATGATTTTCTCTTTGATGATTCTGAGCCGGCCTTAACAGAGTTTACTGTTGGCTCTACTCAGACCTTTACCATCAATCAGGATACTTACAGAGAATATGATGATCCAACCCCACAGGTCTTTGACATGCTGGCAGGCGATGATCGTGCGTATTTAGGTGATGGTAGTGATCGTGTGTTTGGGAACGATGGAAATGATATTATTCACGCGCGCGGCGGCGATGACTTGATCTCTGGTGGTGCGGGTAATGACCGCATTTATGGTGAAGATGGCAATGATGAGCTTTATGGTGGTGATGGCAATGACCGTGTCCATGGCGGCTTGGGCAATGACCAGATATTTGGGAATGATGGCGATGACAATCTCAATGGCCATGAAGGCGATGATGTTATTGCAGGCGGCTTAGGCGCTGATAAGCTTAATGGTGGTGAAGGTGCCGATTTCTTATTTGGTGGCGCAGGCGATGATAGCCTCGTTGGCGCAGCGGGTGATGATACACTTGATGGCGGCGCAGGTAATGATCTTCTCTATGGCGGCGCAGGAATTGACCATATCAATGGCGGTGATGGTGATGACTTTGTGATTGGGAATGCCGGTGATGATATTCTGCATGGCGATGATGGCAATGACTTTATCCTAGGACAGGAAGACAATGATACAGCCTTTGGCGGTGCAGGACGTGATTTTATCTTTGGTGGAACGGGCAATGACACATTAGATGGCGGTGATGGGGAAGACGAAGTCTTCGGTGGTGATGGTGATGACATTATTGAAGGTGGTTTAGGTCACGATATTATTCGTGGTGGCGATAATGATGATATAATCAACACAGGGGATGGTGATGATATTATTTTTGCTGATGGCGGGGCTGACGCTTCAGGCTGGATTTATAAATATTATGATTTAGGATCTGCTCCAGCGACACTTGCAACGGCAGGTTTTACTGAAAATGGCGGTGTTGATAATTCAAATGATGCGACCAGTCAGGGTGTGACCCAAGACCTTAACCCTGCAGTGTTTGATACGGGGGATAATTATGCCCTTAAATACGAAACATTTTTAACAATTACAACAGCAGGGAGTTACACCTTCCGTACCCGTTCTGATGATGGAAGTGCTTTATTCTTAGATGGCGTTCAAATTGTTGATAATGATGGATTACATGGTGCCATTACGGTCACAAGTGCGGCGCAAACATTAGCCGCAGGTGTCTATAAATTAGATGCCACTTTCTTTGAAAGAAGTGGTGGAAACGTTATGGAGGTTACGTTTGCAGGCCCTGACACAAGCGGCGTGTTTACAGACTTAGCAGATTATGCCGGCGTTAATCCCGCCAATGGCCTTG
>CAYGPG010000058.1:0-2539 GCA_964351905.1 uncultured Micavibrio sp. | reverse complement strand
GGCCAAAAACGCACAAGAAGCTCACGAAGCGATCCGTCCGACAGATTTATCCAAACTGCCTAAAGACATCAGCATGGATTTAGAAGCCAAGCAGCTTTATGAGCTGATTTGGAAACGGACCATGGCATCGCAAATGGAAAATGCCATTCTCGATCAAGTTGCCGTAGATATATCGGACGGCACGGACGATGTTGTTTTACGCGCCAATGGCTCCGTTATTTCGTTCGATGGTTTCCTTACTCTTTACATTGAAGATAAGGATGATGACGAAGACGACGAAGAAACAAATGATAAGGATCGTATTTTACCGCCCATGAATGAAGGCGATAAAATCAAATTAATGGAAGTACGTGAAAATCAACATTTCACGCAACCACCACCGCGCTATACCGAAGCAACGCTCGTTAAAAAGATGGAAGAGTTAGGCATTGGTCGCCCGTCTACTTATGCATCTGTCTTACAAGTTTTACGAGACCGCAATTACGTGACAATGGATCGTAAGCGTTTTGTCCCCGAAGATCGCGGGCGTTTGGTCACGGCCTTTTTGAAGAAATTCTTCGCCAAATATATGGATTATGATTTCACTGCCAATTTGGAAGAAGAATTGGATGCCATTGCCGCTGGGCACGTATCATGGAAAGAAGCCCTTCGCCAATTCTGGATCGATTTTTCCAAAAACGTTGAAGATGTTAAACCCCTCACCATTACCGAAGTCATTGATTATTTGAACGAAGAGCTTGGCGCTCACTTCTTCCCTGAAAGATCAGATGGGAAACCTGCGCGCGAATGTCCAGCATGTGAAAAAGGCGAATTATCCTTAAAACTCGGAAAATTTGGCGCCTTCATCGGTTGCTCGGATTACCCAGAATGCAAATTTACTCGTCCGCTACTCTCCGATGGTGACAGCGATGGCGCAGAATTAGCAAACGAGCCTAAAGAACTTGGTAAATGCCCCGATACGGGTCGATCCGTATCGCTCAGACGTGGCCCTTACGGGCCTTATGTGCAAATTGACGCCCCGCCCGAAACGGCAGAAGAATCCGCCGCGTACGATGAAAAAGTAGAAGCCTACGAAACCCGTTACGCCAAACGTGTGGAGATAGCAAAGAAAAAAGGCAAAGATATTCCCGTTAAAAAATTACCAAAACGCCCCGTCAAACGACCCAAACGCCAAGGGCTCCCCGCAGGTGTTGGTATTGATGATGTAACACTCGAAAGTGCGTTATCGCTCCTCTCCCTTCCCCGTGATGTCGGTGAACATCCTGAAAGTGGCAAAATGATGAAGGCAGGCATTGGTCGCTTTGGTCCCTTTGTTATGCACGATGGGAAATTCGCGTCCATCCCCAAAGATGAAGATGTAATGACCATCGGCATGAACCGCGCCGTTGATTTGATTGCCAAAAAAGCAGAACGTGATGCGCTTAAAGCCGCCAAAGGCCCTTCGAAAAAAAGTACGAAGAAGTCAGCCAAAAAATCTGCAAAGAAAAAGGCCACTAAGCCCAAATCCACCACAAAAAACACCATCAAAAAAGGCCAATCCAAAGCCGCCAAAAAAGCAGCGAAGAAGTCTTAAGATTTCATTGGGCTTCACTCATAAACTCTATAAGGTATAACTATGAGTGACCTTCCCCATATTGATGAAATTTATAATCATATTCGCGTGAGTTCTGAACCGCAGAGCAAGCGTGAAATTGTCCGCATTTTTAACATTAAAGGCGATGATCGCCGCGTGATTAAGCAATATCTGCGTACGTTGGAACAAGACGGCAAAATTGTGAAGCAAGGCAAAGATGGCTATAGCGTTCCTGGCGCGCTTCCCACCGTCAGTATGATCAAAATTACAGATATTGATATTGATGGCGATGTCTTTGCTGAACCGATGGATTGGAACGAAGCCGTCCAAGGGCCGAAGCCGCGTATTGAGCTTCTCTCCAACGCCCCCGTCAAAGTTGGCGACCGTGCCTTGGCGAGCCTCAAGAAATATAATGACACCCTTTATGAAGGTAAACTGATCCGCCGTATTGATAAAGAACGCGCCACCGTGATGGGGCAGTTGGTTAAAACAGCGCGTGGTTACATCGTCAAACCCACCCACAAAAAAGCAAAATTTGATTTTGATGTCGGCGAAGCTGATTTGAATGGCGCAAAGCCCAATGATTTGGTTGTCGGCGAAGTCATGCCGTCGCGTGGATTAAAACGGGGCCGCATAAAAATTACCAAAGTGATTGGCAGTCGTGATGATATCAATGCGATTAGTTTAATTGCCATTCACGAAAATGGCCTGCATGAGCATTTCTTAGAAAAAGTAACGGATGAGACTAAGGGTTTAAAAGTGCCCCCTTTGGAATCAAAAGCGGGCAAACGCGAAGATTTACGCCACCTTCCCCTTGTGACGATTGATGGCGCAGACGCGCGTGATTTTGACGATGCGGTCTTTGCCGAAAAACTGGAGGATGGCGGTTTTCATTTAATAGTAGCCATTGCCGATGTCGCCCATTATGTGCACCCCGATACGCAATTAGACCGCGAAGCCTATAAA
>CAYGPG010000057.1:0-2561 GCA_964351905.1 uncultured Micavibrio sp. | reverse complement strand
ATATTATCTTTGACGCCGCAAACGTAACGACAAAAGAAGTATCTATCGAGGAGCTGATGAAAGATGACGAAGACGAAGCAACGATGCGAAAGTCTAAGGCCACGAAAAAATCAGCCAAAAAAGCAACTAAGAAAGCCGCAAAAAAGGCAGCTAAGAAATAGATTTATTTAAAAGTATAATCACTATTTGTTCCCTCTGTTAGTTTCTCAGATATAACATTTTCTGTTCTGTCTGCCATGCCTTCTGGAAGTCGTTCAATTGGAACGGGGCTCATGCAGTCACTATCAAGGCTAGGAATACCTAAAATTTCATCTACTCCTGTCCCTCCAGGGTCGCTGTGCGCCTTACCTGCTAGAATAAGAAACTTGGGATTAGGGACGCCTGAAATAGTTGCTTCAATATGACTTGCCCAATCTTCGTTATCAGTAGTTATACGCCTGTCACTATTACGATTTTCTGAATGAGCCAATATGTTATCTAAGCTATCTAAACCTAATGTTCTTATGCCATGAGCTTTAGCTGAATCAATTATATCAATAAATTGGTCTGTTTCTTCTTTTAATTCAGGAAGATCATCTATTGTCATGTTGAGCTCTCTCCCCATATAACTTTCTAAACTTTTTATACGCGCTTCATATATAATACCGCTATCACCATTTTTAACATATTCATCAATCATATCTTGGTCTTCACGTAAAAAATGTTCGATAAATATATGATTTACACCGCTTTCAGCTAGTTGAGGGATTGTTTCAGTAATTAGATCCATAGCGCTACTATTACCATGACATTCACCTACGAAAACGCCCCTGTTTTTTGTAGCTAATTCTGGTAGCAAATCTACAGCAGGAACATGAAGCTGTCCTTCCAAACTGCCAAATTTTTGACTTAAATCTCCCATTTTCATATTATATCTTTAAGGAATTAAAAATAGATTAATTAGACTATTTTGTATCAATATCTTGCAGGAAAGGGCGGCTGCCGCTATCGTCATTATTATTGATTCACACTAATAAACACACAAAGTAGAGAACAAAATGACTGAACGCGACCCAATCGAGCTATATAATTCCCATCTTATCCCGACTGTTATTGAGCAGACAAATCGTGGTGAGCGCGCGTTTGATATTTTCTCTAGACTGTTGAAAGAGCGTATTATCTTCCTCACAGGCGAGGTCAATGACTACGTCTCCAGCCTTATTTGCGCGCAGTTATTGTTCCTTGAATCTGAAAACCCAACAAAAGACATCTCGTTTTATATTAATTCTCCTGGCGGCGTTGTGACTTCTGGTATGGCGATGTATGACACAATGCAATACATCAAACCTGACGTATCAACCGTTTGTATTGGTCAGGCGGCGTCTATGGGCTCGCTTTTGCTAACAGCAGGGGCGGAAGGTAAGCGTTTTGCGTTACCACATGCGCGTATTATGATTCACCAACCTTTAGGTGGTGCACAAGGGCAGGCGTCTGACATTGAAATTCAAGCCAAAGAAATTTTGCGCATGAAGGCGATGTTAAATGACATTTACGTCAAGCACACGGGTAAGAAATTGTCAGAAATTGAGAAATCAATGGACCGTGATAACTTTATGTCTGCTGAAGAAGCGCAAAAGTTCGGCTTGATCGACAAAGTTGTTGAAGCCCATAAAACAGTCGATAAAGAATTAGACAAAAAAGATAAAAAATAAGATCGTTTTTTATCTAATTTAACAGTTTTTTTAATTCAACAGCGATAAAATGGTTAAAGTAGGGGTGAACTTACTCTATTTTAATGCGTTATTAACATTGATGTTCTAATTTATGTTACTATTTCCTTATATTAAGCGAATTATTAAATAATCATCATCTAAAGAAAGATTTTCCGTTGGATACTAAAGACAAAGCCCCCAAAAAGCCCAAAGAAGACAATAAAGCCTTCGCCGTTCTGCCCCTACGCGACATTGTGGTGTTTCCGCATATGATCGTACCGCTCTTTGTGGGGCGCGATAAATCGGTCAAAGCGCTTGAACACGTCATGAAAAATGATAAGAAAATCCTTCTGATCACGCAAAAGACACCTTCCGAAGATGATCCAACGTCAAAAGACCTGCATCAGGTCGGAACAATCGGAAATATCCTACAACTTCTAAAACTCCCAGACGGCACGGTGAAAGTACTTGTCGAAGGCGGCGAGCGTTATGAAGTCACTCAATATATGGATGATGGCGCCTATATCGAAGCGCACGCCGAAGAAATTAAAGATGATGAAGTGGTGAATGAGGAGCTCGAAGCTCTTGCTCGCGCGGTCATTACGCAGTTTGAACAATATGTGAAGCTGAACAAAAAAATTCCGCCTGAAGTTTTGGTATCGATTAATCAAATTGATGAGCCAACAAAAATGGCGGATACAGTTGCTTCTCATTTAACGCTGAAAATTGAAGAAAAGCAGGAATTACTTGAGCTCAAAACTGTGACGGAACGCTTAGAGAAAATCTATGGCTTCATGGAAGGTGAGATTGGCGTTCTTCAAACGGAGAAACGTGTTCGCAACCGTGTCAAACGCCAGATGGAAAAAACGC
>CAYGPG010000056.1:0-2605 GCA_964351905.1 uncultured Micavibrio sp. | reverse complement strand
TCATTTACGTGGCCGTAGCGCGCTTGCGCGCCTGAGGCATCTATAAAGAAGATACAATGCGGATTGCCCATACTAACCGCGGCGGGAACTCCCCCCCGCTCGCTTTGCTCACTTCCCCCCGCTTGCGGGGGGATTAAAGGGGGGAGAGGTAAATAGAGCGGGTCGCATTCTTCCGCCAGCGGAATTTTACTCCATTCCAATTCTGGTTTACCCATTTCAACGCGCACTAAGCCTTCCTCTTCGCGCCAGCAATTCAAACTGCCATAGAGCGTTTCGATAACAATGTTATCAACGCCCTCTTCGGTCATGAGAATATCGGCAATACAACGTGCGGCATTGCCGCAGGCTTCAATCTCACTGCCATCCGCATTGATCAAATGCACAAACGGCATTTCTTGCCATGTTTTGGAATATTTAATCAGCGCAACAAGGTCACACCCCACGCCGCGTTTACGATTTGATATGTGTTGAATATCTTTTGGCGTTAATGCCGTAGCGGGCTTGCCCGCCTGAGGCTCTTTTTTTAAAAAAGTAACACCCGTTTCACGCCCATCTATAATGACAAAATCATTTCCTAGTCCGTGCATCTTTTTAAAATGAATTGTCTGTGTCATGGAACGGAGTATGTGATAGTTTGTTAGAAGATTACAATATTAAATTAACCCGCCGTAGCGTGCCTGCACGCCTAAGGCCAACAAAGAAAGACACATTATGATCAATAAACATGCCCACGCAAAATGGAACGGAACAATTAAAGAAGGAACAGGTCATATCCGCCTTGAAAGTGGCGCGATGGAAGATCAGCCTTATGGCTTCAACACACGCTTTGAAGGCAAAGCAGGAACAAACCCTGAAGAGCTTATCGCCGCGGCGCATGCTTCGTGCTTTACCATGGCGCTATCCATGATTTTGGAAAAACATGGCATTGATCCAACAAATCATGACCTTCAAACCAAATGTGTTGTCTCCTTAGATAAAGAAGGTGACGGCTTTGCCGTTAAGAAAAGCAAGCTTATCTTCTCAACAGATTTAGGCGATGCAGACCAAGCCACTTTTGAAGCCGCTCTCAATGACGCCAAAGAAGGTTGCCCCATTTCAAAAGTGTTAAATTGTGATATTGAGCTTGAAACATCATTTGATGGCGCACAAGCATACAAAGCCGCTTAAATTTAATAGTTTGTCACCCCCGCTTTATGCGGGGGTCTAGATACCCGCACAAGGCGGGTATGACATTTTTGGTGTACGGGTTGACACGACGCTTATAAAAACGCTATAAACCACCAAATTCACTGTCATTGTTAGTGGCGTAGCGGGTTTACCCGCCTCAGCCCCTTAAAAAAGTCAGTGTCCACGGATACCCCTCAGTCAGCGAAATTACGCCCACTGGGGATTTTCCGCTATTTGAATTTAACCGCCTTTAAGGGGCAAAAAGAAAATTTAGGAGGCCGTAGCGCGTTTACGCGCCTGAGGCAAAACAAAAAAGTGTTTGATAACTTAAGTGACAAACTAGGCGGTATATTTGATAAGCTTCGCGGGAAAGGCTCCCTTAGCGAAGAGGATGTTAATGCCGCCGCACGCGAAATTCGTGTTGCCTTGCTTGAGGCGGATGTTGCGCTTTCCGTTGTAAAAGAATTTATCGAAATTGTGAAAGAACGCGCCATAGGCGCCGAAATCACTAAATCCGTCACCCCTGCTCAACAAGTCATCAAAATTGTCCATGACACCATGGTCGAAATGCTGGGCGGCACGGATGTTGAAGAACTTAATATCAACGCAAGCGCGCCTGCCGCTTTCCTCATGCTTGGCCTTCAAGGGTCTGGTAAAACAACCTCTACGGCTAAAATCTCTAAATTCCTGACGAGCAAGCATAAGAAGAAAATCCTTATGGCCTCCCTCGATGTTCATCGTCCTGCCGCGCAAGATCAATTGGCGGTTTTGGGTGAGCAAACAGGCGTTGATACGCTCGAAATCATTAAAGGCCAAAGCCCGATTGAAATTACGACACGTGCGATGAAAGAAGCCCGTTTGGGCGGTTACGACATTGTCATGCTCGACACCGCGGGTCGCCTATCCATAGATAAAGACTTGATGGATGAAGTCGCCGCTGTTTCCAAACTGGCAAAACCATCTGAGACGCTACTGGTTGTCGATGCGATGACAGGGCAAGACGCCGTCAATGTTGCCAAAGAATTCGATGAGAAAGTCGGCATTACAGGCATCATGATGACCCGTATTGACGGTGACGCCCGCGGTGGCGCGGCGATGTCGATGAAGGCAATCACAGGCAAGCCAATCAAATTGATGGGGACAGGGGAACAATGGGACAAGATTGAACCGTTTTATCCTGATCGTATCGCAGGACGTATTTTGGGCATGGGCGATGTTGTCTCTTTGGTCGAAAAAGCACAAGAAACCGTCAATGCCGATGATGCCGCCGAAATGGCGGAGAAGTTTAAGAAAGGTCAATTTGACTTTAACGACCTGCTCAAACAAATGAAGCAAATGTCCAAAATGGGCGGCGCAGGCGCACTCATGAAAATGCTTCCAGGTTTGGGCAAAATGGCGTCTCAACTTGAAAATAATGGCCTTGCCGATGATGTGTTGG
>CAYGPG010000055.1:0-3116 GCA_964351905.1 uncultured Micavibrio sp. | reverse complement strand
TGCCCGTATTTCTGAGCGTACAACAGGTCACGGCATGGAAGTGGTTGATTTAGAAGAAAAGAACAAAGTTTCTAAAACGAAAAAAGCCGCAGACAAAAAAGCCGCGAAAAAAGTAACACGCGAAGAAAACAAAAAAGCAGAAGATAAGCGTAAGGCCGATAAAGCCGCTGCGAAAAAAGCAGAAGCTGATGCAGCCGCTGCCGAAGCAAAAGCCGCAGCCGCTGCCGCAAAAGCAACTGAAGCAGCGACTCAAGAATAAACTCTACTTCACTGAAATAATTCCTAAAAAGCGCTCCCACAGGGCGCTTTTTTACATTAGAAAGAAAAACCACCAAACTCTAAACTTGGCGTAAAAAATTGCTTATCTAAGGTTGTATTTTCTAAGTCATCCAAATCTACAACGCTTGGATGAGGTAAAATCTGCTCCCTAGTGCCAGCATATAAAACAGACTCTGCTTCAACCCACTGTGACAGACCATTGAAAGAAAATGCACATATGTCTTTAAGCTGCCTTGGGCTCTCCCCCGTTTCATCTATGACGTAAGCTTGTTTCTTTAATACAGGTTTTGTAATGTTTCCGTTATAAGGAGAGAGTTGATTATCAGTCGGAACGCTAAAAGGACTGCTGAAATTGATAGTACTAAACAAAAACGGCTCTTCACTTGTACTTTCAGGAACAGAGCAACGTAAATGCCAATTAAAATCTGACTGCTCTACGGCCGCAGGCTGTGGTGATTTAAAAGAAATATTTGCCATTGCACTTGCGGATATTACAGATATGGGCAACGCCAATACAGCAGCAACACATGCACCGAAGACCTTACGCAAACGCCCCCTGCCCAATTCAGGAAGTATGAATGGGGTTACATAGTTTTGTTTATATTTATCAACAATATCAGTCATGTAAAAAAAGAAAGCGCGAGCTTCACGCCAACGCTTTAATAAAGGAGGTTAAATTTAAAATTAAGGAATAAGGCCGTCCCATTGAACGTTTATATCGTTGTTGGACTGAACAACCTGCATTGAGTTTTTAGTCGCTATCTCACTTGAAACATCTTCATTGTTAATCGCACTATTGACTGCGCTATTCAGGGTGAAATCAGCGGCTAGAGGTATTGCAAGTGCCAGTATTGCCCCCCCAATAAATAAGCCAGTTTTTTGAACTGCATTCATACCATTAAAAGAAGCAAAAAAATTATCTTCTGCTGCAACCATACGATCATAAAACTTTGTAATTTTTGACATCACACACTCCTATTAATTTAAAAAGTCCCACAAGATATAATTTTCCATAATTTTTGTCAAGTTTTTTATTTTACTTAAATATCATGGGCATGGTTTACCGCTATTTACCCCAAATAACAAATCAACGCTCGACGTTGTAGAACAAGGGGCCTCGTGTTTTACTGGCTCTAAAAATGAAGAACTTAAGGCTAAACCGTGCCGACTAGTCTCCTCATTAAAATCACCAATTTTTAAACAAACTGCACCAACTGCCGCCACAACAAACAAGGCTGCTAGCCCCAACCCGACACGTTCTCTAAGTCGTGCCGCATCTTCCGCTTGTTTAGCTATTGTTCGCTTACCGCATAAATAATCTGTCATAGTGAATCACTTACATCTTAAAATAAAGGCGGACATTACATCATTACACTGGTTATGTAAATATTTATTAATCGCTTAAGATTTAGGAATAAATTCCTTTAAGTTATCTTCTTATTATGCTATAAATATTTCATGGATTTATTATCATACGCTCGTAAAAAAACAACTAAAAACGCCGTTGTCACAATCATTCTACCGCGCTCCCACCGCACGGCACCTATTAAAAAATATACAAACGAACTAGGAATGGCAATGCAGTCAATAAAATCAATACCTTACGCCTCGCGCTACTTTATATTGATATTTACCGCCCTTATAAGATATAAAGATGACCATGCCTAAAGACACAATAAATACACCCCGCACTCTATTCCAGAAGATTTGGGATGACCATGTCATCCATACGGATGACAATGGCACGTCACTTATATATATAGACCGCCATTTGGTGCATGAAGTCACCTCCCCCCAAGCCTTTGAAGGATTACGCCTTGCTGGGCGTAAAGTCCATCATTTGGGTGGCACCTTGGCCGTTTGCGATCACAACGTGCCCACAACCGACCGTTCCGAAGGCATTAGCGACGAAATGAGCCGTATTCAGGTCGAAACACTGTCTGCTAACTGTGAAGAATTTGGCGTTCAACTCTTTGATATGAGCGATAAACGCCAAGGCATCGTGCATATTATTGGGCCAGAGCAAGGCTTTACCCAACCGGGCATGACCATTGTCTGCGGCGACAGCCATACCTCCACCCACGGCGCGTTTGGCGCATTGGCGTTTGGTATCGGCACCAGCGAGGTCGAACACGTGCTTGCCACCCAGACCTTGATCCAAAAACCAGCCAAATCCATGCGGATTACGGTGAATGGCAAATTAAATGACGGCGTCACCGCCAAAGACATGATTTTGGCGATTATCGGCGAAATTGGCACCGCGGGCGGCACTGGCTATGTTTTGGAGTATGCGGGCGAAGCCGTACAAAACCTCTCTATGGAAGGCCGCATGACCATGTGCAACATGTCCATCGAAGGCGGTGCGCGTGCTGGCCTAATCGCGCCCGACCAAACCACCTTTGACTATATCAAAGGCCGCCCCATGGCACCACAAGGCGCAGAATTTGACAAAGCCGTGGAATATTGGAAGACCCTCGCCTCTGACGATGGCGCGACCTATGATAAAGAAATCGTGCTCGATGCCGCCGATATTGCGCCCACGGTCACGTGGGGCACAACACCCGAAGATGTTCTGCCCATTACAGGCACCGTCCCTGCCCCGTCAGATTTTGACGATACAGGCAAACAAAAGTCTGTGGAGCGTATGTTGGACTATATGGGACTGACCGCAGGCACAAAGCTGACCGATATTGAAGTCGATAAAATCTTTATCGGCTCCTGCACCAATGGACGGATCGAGGATTTACGCGCCGTGGCCGCCGTTGTTGAAGGCAAAAAGGTCGCGGATAACATCAAACTCGCCATGGTTGTGCCGGGGTCTGGCCTTGTAAAGGAAC
>CAYGPG010000054.1:0-3977 GCA_964351905.1 uncultured Micavibrio sp. | reverse complement strand
CATTTTCGTCATCTTTTTTATCTTTTTTGGAAGATTTTTTATCAGTTTTTGAATCTTCATCATTCGATTCATCTTCTTCTTCTTGATCTCGTGTTGCCTGATCTAACAACATTTTTGCTTTACCAGTTACGCCATTTTCCTCACTGTCTAATGCGCCGCGTAAGTCGCCCTCGCGGGTGCGTTGACGTCCACCAAGCTGCTCAATTTTTGCTTCTTCAACAATGATGTCTGGTTCAACACCTTCGGCCTGAATGGATCGACCAGATGGTGTGTAATAACGCGCCGTGGTCAAACGCATTGCGCCATGGCCGGGAAGTGGAATGATTGTCTGAACCGAGCCCTTACCAAAGGATTGTGTTCCTAAGATAATTGCTCTGCGGTGATCTTGAAGGGCACCTGCCACAATTTCAGAAGCCGAAGCGGAACCACCATTGATAAGAACAATTAAAGGTTTGCCATCAATAACATCGCCTGTTGTGGCATTGTCACGTTTTGTGTCTGTTTCATTACGTCCTCGGGTTGAAACAATTTCACCTTTATCTAAAAAGGCGTCAGATACTGTGATTGCTTCATCAAGAAGACCACCTGGATTATTTCTTAAATCCAGTACATAACCTTTTAAGTCGTTGCCAGCTTCTTTTTGAATATCTTTAATGGCATTCAAAAGCCCTGGTGTTGTATTTTGATTAAATGTTGTCACACGAATATAGCCAACATCATTATCTTCAACACGATGACGAACAGATTTGATCTTGATGATGTCACGAATAATTTCAATATCGAGTGCTTCGTCCGCACCCTCTCTTACGACAGTGATAACAATAGGCTTACCAACCTTGCCACGCATTTTATCGACAGCCTCAGAAAGGCTTAATCCAAGAACAGGATCAGAGTCTAGGTGTGTAATGTAATCACCTGCTTTAACACCGGCCTCATAGGCTGGTGTTTCATCAATAGGGGAGACGACTTTAACAAAGCCATTTTCCATGGTGACTTCAATCCCAAGGCCACCAAATTCGCCTTTGGTTTGAACTTGCATATCTTGAAAATCATCCGCATCAAGGTAGGATGAATGAGGGTCGAGTGAGCTCAACATTCCTTGGATAGCCAACTCAATAAGTTCTTCATCTGTTTTTTCTTCAACATATTGGCCACGCACACGTTCAAAGACATCGCCAAATAAATTTAATTGGCGGTAAGTATCTTGGATAGATCTTACAGTTTCTTCTGGTGTTGAATTACTGCCTGCTGTTCTGGGTTCTGATTGAGCATAAACATATGAAGGGATGCTAATAAGTAAGGCGAGAACTGGTAATATGTATTTAATTTTCATTTGGTTCCTTGATGTCACTCGTTTGTTCGTTAAAGGCCTGGAATTTTTTTAGAAGGGTTCACAGGATTTCCTTTATAGCGTAACTCATAATACAATGTTGGCGGTTGATTTTCAGTAGGCTTACCCATTTTACCGATAGGCTCACCTGCATTAACGGCGCGCCCAACCACTGTATCAATTTTCGTCAATCCTGCAATAAGGCTATGGTAGTCTTTTTGATGTTTTAGGATAATAATTTGACCATATCCCTTAAAAGTCCCTGCATAATCGACAACGCCTCCCATTGGTGCAACAACAACAGCATTTTTGGGCGTTTCAATCTTTAACCCTTGGGATAGAGCGCCAATATCGTCAGAATTGCCATAACTTAATCTTATAAATCCTGAGCTAGGAAGTTGTGCCTGACCCGTGCGCGGAATAGGTGTTTTTTTACGTACCACCGCAGATTGCGCTCGTGCGCTTTGTTCTTCACGTTGTCTGCGTTCAATTTTTGCAACAAGCTCTCTGAGGTTTTTAGCTTGTAATGATATTCTTTGAAGCTCTGCTTGTTCTTTTTTTACATCTTCAGTTGTTTGCGCAAATAAATTTTCACGTTCTGATAAAAGTTTGGCGAGCTCTTTGCGGCTTATTTCAAGCTGCTTTGATGTTTTTAAGACTTTTTGTCTATCTTCTTTTAACTCGTCCAAAATTGTACTTAAAACCTCCATATCGGCCTTTAAACCTTCTGCACGTTTGTGAATGCGGGGCAGAATGCTTTCCAGCAACATAGCGCTTTGCGCTGTTTCCATGGGCGCGCCGGGCTTTGCCAAAAGGGCTTCGGGCGGGATCCGGCGCATACGTTCCATCGCCAAGATCAAATCTGAGATTGCACTACGATCTTCTTTTAACTTTTCTTCAACCTTAGTTTGTTGCTCAACTTTTTCTGCAATATTTTTTTCGAGTTGAATAAGATTTTGTTCGTTCTTCTTGATCTCCGTTGCCACATTGATCATCTGGTTTTTTTTCTTGTTCAAATTGGATTTGATAGAATTTAATTCAGCCTTCAGCTCTTTTTCACGTTGTTGACGTGTTTCTAATTCGTTTTCAATTTCTTGAATAGGATGTTCACGGGGTTTTATATTCGTTGTTGTTTGCGCCGCCACATTGAAAGGGCAGAGGGTTAAGATCAACGCAAAGAATAAAAGGAATCGCATAAACTATTATTCACGATGATAGGGGTGGTTTACCAGTATTTGTTGCGCGCGATAAATTTGTTCGGCAATCATGACGCGCACCATTATATGTGGCCATGTCATTGCGCCTAAATTCATGATGAGGTTGGCTTTTTTACGAATATTGTCATCAAGTCCATCCGCACCACCGATCACAAATTGGATTTTACCAGGACGGTTGATCTGAAATTCTTCCATCTTTTTTGCAAAATGAGTGCTTGGAAGGCTTACGCCGCGTTCATCTAAGGCAATGAGCGGAGAGGGAGCGAATAGTTTTTCGTTAATTTTCTTGATCTCATCTGCACGATTATGACCTTCAACTTCGATCAGCTTAAAATCACCTTTGAGGCGACCTGTATAATCTTCAAATAGAGTATAAAAAGGAGAGTTCTTTTTGAGTTTGCCAACAGCAATCAGTTCGATATTAAATTGCATATCGGATTATACCGAAATTGGTAGGAAAATATAAACAAAATAGTTTTGCATTCGATGATCTACAAGCAAACAGACTTTAAGAGTTAAGGCGAAGCTTACGCTAAATGAAGACCTTCACTGCCATGTGAGTGAGTATCCATCGTCCACATTTTTTCAATGTTATAAAACTCACGCACTTCTGGCTTAAACAGGTGAACAACGATGTCGCCTAAATCAACAACAACCCAATCGCCTTGGGAAATGCCTTCGATCCGAATATCTTTAAGCCCGCGTGCATTCATGCGGTCTTTCAATTTTTCGGCCATGCGTTTTGTTTGTGTGGAGGAAGTTCCAGAAGCTACGACAATATAATCTGCCAAGGCGGAAGATGTATTATCTTCAAGTTTTATAACTTCTATTTCGATTGCCTTATCATCTTCTAATGAGTTAACAACAAGGTCTTTAAGGTCGGACATATCAAATTGCCCATTTTGATTTGTGATTAGAATGTGTGTTCTCCTTTTTACTATTCAACCAAATTCAAAGCATTTTATAATATTTGCTGCGTAATAATTATAGCCCCAATAACAAAAAAGCCGCCTTTCAAATAAGAAAGAACAGCCAAATTATCACCAAAAATATGGGATTGTAATTTTTTCTTGTCTACAAAAAGCAGAGCGGGTTTCAAATTCAAAGACCCTCGCTTTCATATCCAAATCGCAAAACATTAAAAATGCTTTTCATACTTTATTTTATCGTGGATTCGTTAACGGAACAATAAATATTAGGCTTTATATACCTATCCATTTGATTTTAAACGCGAATTTCTTATGTTTGTAGAGGAAATATCGAGCATTTTATTACCTTTGAGCCAATAAATTCCCGCTTGGTTAAGGTCTGTATTACGCCCATGAGCGTTGTAAAAATGCGGCACTTTTTTATACAGACGAATGGGGCAGCCTTTGACCAAATCACTTGCGGGTGGGCGGGCGATAAAAGTTATGGGGCAGATATTAAGG
>CAYGPG010000053.1:0-4454 GCA_964351905.1 uncultured Micavibrio sp. | reverse complement strand
GGACGTTTCGCGCCGTAGCGTGAACGTGATTGTTTACGATCTTTAACACCTTGAGTATCAAGCGTTCCACGGATAACGGTATAACGCACCCCTGGTAAGTCTTTTACTCGGCCGCCGCGTACAAGAACAACAGAGTGCTCTTGCAAGTTATGGCCTTCACCCGGAATATAACAAATAACTTCAAAACCCGTTGTTAAACGCACCTTGGCAACTTTACGAAGCGCAGAGTTTGGCTTCTTTGGAGTTGTTGTATAAACACGTGTACAAACGCCACGAACCTGAGGATTGCGTTTTAACGCACGGTTCAGGTTAGATTTCATTGCCTTTTTTCCGCCTATCGCGCGGGGCTTACGAACAAGTTGGTTAATTGTTGGCATATATGCCTCTCCTTAATTTTATTCTCATTTTCGGATGGTTAAATGCAAAAAAAGCGAAATATTAGGACTTTCGCTTTAAGTCCTTCATTTCGATATCGTTTATAATTGGAACGATCTAATTTCACAAAATCCAAGGTATTAGGCTGCGTCTAGACTAAATTTTGGCCTACAGCCAACCCATCCGACCTTTGATTTCGCCGCACTATATGGCGGAACCCCCCCATAAGTCAAGCACAGTTTAACGATTTTTTTACGAATTCTTGAAATAAAATATCAAACCCACAAAAAAGGCCAAAAA
Organism: uncultured Micavibrio sp.; assembly: GCA_964351905.1. GTDB lineage: Bacteria > Pseudomonadota > Alphaproteobacteria > Micavibrionales > Micavibrionaceae. The sequence continues at coordinate 3,779 of CAYGPG010000053.1, read as the reverse complement.
CCCTATGTTTTCAGCCTTTTTAATTATTATCATTAATCTAGCCCTAGCGCGGTTACGCGCCTAGGGCCTAAAAACAAACTTAAGCAGCTGTTCTTAGATTACCGGCAGATTGCTTGCCTTTTTCTTCTTGGATATCATACTCAATTTCTTGACCGTCATCCAAGCCGCGCAGGCCTGCTGCTTCTACTGCACTAATATGTACGAACACATCGCCGCCACCTTCTGCTGGTTCAATAAACCCAAAACCTTTTTGAGAATTAAACCATTTTACTTTACCTTTTGCCATGTGAACTACTCCTTTGTAATCAATTTAGCTATATATTAAGTCTATAATTAAACTTAACGACACAAGGCACTTTTTTCACGCTCACGTCAATGTTTTTTTAGGGTTTAAGCAGTTTATGGTAAAAAATAAAGAAAAAGCACCACATATTTCTATGCAGTGCTTCTAAATTCTTAAATTCATAGGCTCGTAGCAGATCTACCCGCCTGAGGCATTTCAAAAACCTAACCGTTCGCGGCTTCTTTATGGTCATCTTCTGATGGTGTTTCAGGCGCTTCGATTGCTTCTGGTGCTTCGAAAGTTTGCATTTCTGCTTCTTCCAAGGCCGCGGCTTCTTGCTGGGCAGCCAAAGTGATTCTATCACGATCAGCAGCCACTTTACGGATTTTATTCACGTAAGCACCCGTTCCCGCAGGAATCAAACGACCCACGATCACGTTTTCTTTCAAGCCATACAAGCTGTCAACTTTTCCATTCACAGCAGCGTCAGTTAGAACACGTGTTGTTTCTTGGAATGACGCGGCAGAGATGAACGAGCGAGTCTGCAATGATGCTTTTGTAATACCTTGAAGAACAGGTTTACCAACAGCAGGTTGCTTGCCATCACCAATATATTTCGCATTGGCTTGTTCAAACTCATCACGGTCCACATTTTCACCGACAAGGAAGGTTGTGTCACCTACTTCGGTCACTTCAACTTTTTGCATCATCTGACGTGCAATCACTTCGATATGCTTGTCATTGATTTTAACCCCTTGCAGACGATAAACATCTTGAATTTCGTTCACGATGTATTCAGCCAAGGCCTCAACACCCATCACGTCCAAGATATCATGTGGTACAAGCGCACCATCTAACAATGGGTCACCTTTACGCACGAAGTCCCCTTCTTGAACCGCCATATGACGGCCTTTTGGGATCAAGTACTCGCTCGGCTCCATTGTAGTATCTGTTGGGTTCACAATCACGCGACGTTTTGTCTTGTAATCCTTACCAAATTCAACATGACCGTCCATCTCAGAAATCACAGCAAAGTCTTTCGGACGACGCGCTTCGAACAATTCAGCCACTCTTGGAAGACCACCAGTAATATCGCGAGTCTTACCAGCTTCACGCGGAATACGCGCCAAGATGTCACCCGCTTTTACTTCTGAACCATTCTCAACGGATACAATCGCATCTGTTGACATGAAGTAGTTGGCTTCCATACCGTTTGGTAATTTCAATGGCTTACCATTTGATCCTGTGATTGCGATACGTGGCTTCAATTCACCACCTTTAGGCTGGCTTCTCCAGTCAATCACAACCTTAGAAGAAATACCTGTGGCTTCATCTGTCTGATCAGAGATAGATAAACCTTCGATTAAGTCTTCGAACTTCGCAACACCATCTTTTTCAGTAATGATCGGCATCGTGAAAGGGTCCCAATCGGCCATTTTATCGCCGGCTTTAACTTTATCACCATCCTTAACTGTTAGACGCGCACCGTATGGCAAGCGGTGTGTCGCACGCTCTTTACCCTTATCATCAGTAAGAATAATTTCCATGTTACGACCCATAACAATCTCAACACCTTCAGAGTTCTTAACGGTGTTAACATTGCTAATCTTCACTTTTGCGTCTATTGCCGCTTCGTATGATGATTTTTCAACACCACGCTGCGCCGCCCCTCCAATGTGGAAAGTACGCATCGTCAACTGAGTACCAGGCTCACCGATCGATTGCGCCGCCATAACACCAACTGCTTCACCCATATTCACAGGCGTCCCACGTGCCAGATCACGACCATAACATGTTGCACAAACACCAGTACGTGTTTCACAAGTCAGAACAGAGCGAACTTTAATTTGGTCGATACCAGCTGTTTCAATCGCTTCGGAAGCAACTTCATCAATGATCTCACCAGCAGCTGTAATTAAATCACCAGATAGTGGATTTTTAATATCTTCTACAGGTACACGACCTAATAGACGCTCACCCAAACCAACAACAGTGTCTGCACCGCTCATCACTGCGCCAAGTGTAATACCGTTTTCGGTACCACAATCTTGCTCAATCACAACGGCGTCCTGCGCCACATCAACCAAACGACGTGTGAGGTAACCAGAGTTCGCAGTCTTCAACGCTGTATCCGCAAGACCCTTACGCGCCCCATGCGTAGAGTTAAAGTATTCAAGAACAGTCAAACCTTCTTTAAAGTTAGAGATAATCGGCGTCTCAATAATTTCACCAGATGGTTTCGCCATCAACCCGCGCATACCTGCAAGCTGACGAATCTGTGCCGCGCTACCACGCGCGCCAGAATGCGCCATCATGTAAACGCTGTTCAAACCTGACTTATCAGGGTCTGAAATAATAGCCATCATCTCATCCGCAACATCATCGGTACATTTAGACCAAATATCGACAACCTTGTTGTACTTCTCGCCTTTTGTGATCAGACCATCTTGATATTGTTGCTCATACTCAGCCACTTTATCTGTCGCATCACCCACCAATTTCGCTTTAGTATCAGGAATAATAAGATCAGATTTACCGAATGATATCCCCGCAATACACGCATTTTTGAAACCAAGTTTCATCATACGGTCACAGAAAATAACAGTCTCTTTCGTACCACAGTGACGATACACAACGTCAATCAGGTTCGTCAGTTCTTTCTTGGTCATCACCTTGTTGATTTCATCAAATGAAATCTTCGGGTGACGCGGTAAAAGTTCAGAGAACAACATACGACCCGCAGTAGATTCAACCAATGTCGTTTTCTTATTTCCATCTTCATCAAGATAGTGATAGCGACACTTAATTTTTGAATGCAAGTGAACGTGACCTTCAGTCATGGCGTGCTGAATTTCTCCAGGGCCACGGAAGATCATGCCTTCACCTTTCATGCCATCGCGCGCGATAGTCATGTAATAAAGACCCAAAACAATATCCTGTGATGGAACAATAATCGGCTTACCGTTGGCAGGTGACAAGATGTTGTTCGTTGACATCATCAAGCAACGCGCTTCCAGTTGTGCTTCAATCGATAACGGTACGTGTACCGCCATTTGGTCCCCATCAAAGTCAGCATTAAACGCTGTACATACTAAGGGATGAAGTTGAATCGCTTTACCTTCAATCAAGACAGGCTCAAACGCTTGGATACCCAATCTGTGCAATGTTGGCGCACGGTTTAGCATCACGGGGTGTTCGCGGATAACTTCTTCTAAGATGTCCCACACTTCTGGACGTTCTTTTTCAACCATCTTCTTGGCAGCCTTAACAGTTGAGGCCATACCATAGATTTCTAACTTGTTATAAATGAACGGCTTAAACAGCTCGAGCGCCATTTTCTTTGGAATACCACATTGATGTAATTTCAATTCAGGTCCCACAACAATCACGGAACGACCAGAATAATCAACACGCTTCCCAAGAAGGTTTTGACGGAAACGACCTTGCTTCCCTTTCAACATATCTGACAATGATTTCAACGGACGCTTATTCGCGC
>CAYGPG010000052.1:0-4589 GCA_964351905.1 uncultured Micavibrio sp. | reverse complement strand
TGCAGTGACCTGTTGTACGCTCAGAAATACGGGCAGATTTACCACGACGATCACGCAAGTAATAAAGCTTTGCACGACGAACGGCACCTTTACGCACCAATTCAATTGAATCAATACGCGGTGAGTGAAGCGGGAATACACGCTCAACACCTTCACCAAGGCTGATTTTACGAACTGTAAAACTTGCATTTGCGCCCATTGTTCCTGCGCGGGCAATACAAACACCTTCGTAAGCCTGCACACGTTCGCGTGTACCTTCACGAATTTTAACATTGACGCGCACGGTATCACCGGGGCCAAATTCTGGAATATTGTTTTCGCCTGCGAATTTTTCGTTTTGGCGGGCTTCAAATTTTTCTAATGTATTCATTTTGTTTCTCTTTTTAATTAACATTAAAAAAGCCTCAGGATGGCAATCCATCTACGGCCTAATCTGGCCAATATGTCCATAAGGACCCGGATGCTTTTTAGAAGCTCGATAATCAAGGTTTATCACCAAGGCAGCCTCTTTTTTTGTTTTAACTATAAAAACTAGGCGATATATGCCAGAACACTTGACTTTCTGCAAGTGTTTTTGTTAGTTTACGTAATAAATTTAAGAGTAAGTTTAAAAAAATGGGTCTTTTGACAGAAAATGAATTCGTTCATGGAATAGCGGATAAAAAAATACCGGTATTATCACGTGTTTTTAACGCTACGCGCGAAATATTAGCAAAACATGTCAACAAAGATTTTCGGATGCCATCTATAAGCCGTTCTTTCATGAGTACGGCAGATGTTGAATTAAAGGGGCTATATGATTTCCACCGAGATGGCGGAATGTTTAAATTAGTTGCTGATCTACAGATAAGTTCAGTATTTAACGATATTGTCCATTTAAGAAAACCACGTAAATTATGGACTGTCAAAATTGAAGTTAATCCTGCTTATATGCGAATATTGCCAGAAATAAACCATAAAGGTGAATACATACTTAGACCTGAGCTAAGCTTCATGGGGGATAAGCAAAGATATATCGTCTATGAAAACTTAAGACGTGATGAAGTTAAAAACCTTTTTGATATATGGGAAAAAACTCAAGTAACGCCCCATGAAATTATGGATACACTGAAAGATGATCGAAATGTATTCTCATCTAGAGAAACGCGAGATAGAAAAAACGCTCAACGCGTAATGGACAATTTAGGACCTATGGTACCAGACGGGAATCGTTTAGCGCGATTTGATCTGAATGCTCTTTCTGATTTTTTTAAGGATAAATTCGAAGAACTAAGAAAAGAACATGAAAATAATCGCCGTTTAGAAGCATATACAATGGTTAAAGAATCAGAAGTAATTCCTAGAAAAAATGGATTGGAATTTCGCCTTTTTAGAGTGAAGGGAAAACATGATTTAATGGAGAAATTCAATGTACCCAAAAGACCTAAGTTTGCATTTCTTCCGCAAGAGAAAGGTTGGGCTTTTGGTTTTTTTGAACCTAAACAAGAATTAGGTTTATTTGCAAAAATCGATATTCCTAAAGGAACATGGTTAGGTGAATATTTAGGAGATGATTATACTGCTTCAAATGACGATCACACATACGTAATGTTTCCGGATGGTTCATTTTCCTATGACAATATAGAAAAATTTGGACGTAAGGGAAAAACTCTATTAAAATATAGTAATGATGCCCCTCCTGAAGATATGATTCTGGAAGATGGAACGAGAGTTAAAAAAGCTAATATATATACAGATGGATTTAATATGTACGCGGCAGCTGATATTCGTAAAGGGGCTGAACTAACATGGAGTTATAGTGGAAAGGCACCCTGGAAGCCACATAATGGTATGAAGGCTTATACAGTAGAGGCTATTCCACAAGGTCCGAACGAACCTTCTGCGTAATTTTTAAACTTTCTTCTTTTTGCCATTCTTTTATATGTGCGTGATTTCCGTTTTTGAGGACTTCGGGGACGTAATGCGTAACACCGTTGGCATCTGTCCATTCGGCGGGGCGGGTGTAATGCGGGTATTCGAGCAAACCGCCTGTGTTTAGGCCAAAGCTTTCATTGTCGGCGGTGTTTTCGTTTCCCATGACGCCATCGAGCAAGCGAATGCACGCATCCATAAGGATCATAGCGGCGGGCTCCCCGCCTGAAAGCACATAATCCCCAATGGAAATTTCTTCGAAGTCGTGGGCATTGAGTACGCGTTGATCCACGCCTTCGTAACGACCGCAGAGAAGGGTGATGTTTTCTTCTTGAGAGAGTTCCTTCGCGAGGGCTTGGTTAAAGACTTTGCCACGGGGGGAGAGGTAAATTTTACGCCCAACATTGTCGTCATCCCGTTGAAGAACGGGATCTTGTTGTTGTAGATCAATGGATCCCGACCTGCGTCGGGATGACGCTGAGGTAGTGATGGACAGAAGAGCGCTTTCAATTACATCCGCGCGCATCACCATGCCCGCACCACCACCATAGGGCGTATCGTCAACCGTTTTATGATTATCAGTGGCAAAATCACGGATGTTTATTGCATCAAATGACCAATCCCCGCGTTCTAACGCCTTGCCTGCCAAAGAGTGACCAAGCATGCCTGGAAACATATCGGGGAAGAGGGTGAGAAGATTGAAGTTAAGGGTCATTCAATTAACCCTTCAGGAATACAGACGATGATTTTTTCATCGGTTATTTCTAATACGGTGTCGTCTGTGACGGGGAGGTAGAAGCTCTCGCCGCTCCCAAAGTTTGTGGAGGGTTGGATTTCTAAGAGATCGCCTGCTCCGAAGTTGTCGGTGGCAATTATTTTTCCTATTTCATTATTGTCTTCGTCGAAACAGGGGAGGCCGATGAGGTCAGAGAAGTAAAATTCATCTTCGTCTGGTTCGGGTAATTTTGATTTTTCAATATAGAGTTCTGTGCCGCGTAATTTTTCGGCTTCAGTACGATCGTTGATGCCGTCAATTTCGGCAAGCCAATGTTTTGCCGTCGCATTTTTTAATTTGATATGAAGTGTTTTATCACCAGTTGTGCTGGTAAATAAGTCGCCTTTAACAAGCTCAACATTTTCAACAAAAACGTGAAGTTTGACGAGCCCCTTAATACCGTGCGCGGTGGCGATTTTTGCCACACATATACGGTCTTTAAGAGGCTCGTCAGTCATTGTTGCGCGAAAAAGAGGTTAGTCTTTTTTCTCTTCAGTTGCTTCTGCGGCTGGAGCCTCTTCAGCTGGTGCTTCTGTAGCGGCTTCCTCTGCTGGAGCTTCCTCTTTCGCCGTAGCTTCGGCGGACACGTCTTCCGCAGGAGCATTTTTAGCTTCTTCAGCGGCTGCTTTTGCATCGGCTTCTGCTTGCTTGGCGGCTTCGGCAGCGTTTGCTTTTTTCTCTGCTTTATCGGCGACACGCATCTTTGTTTTTTCAGAGGGTTGGCCTTTATTTGGGTTGTTTGGTGTGGCTGGCATTGGGGCAATACCTGCTTTACCCAAGAAGACAGCTACACGGTAGGATGGCTCTGCGCCTTCACCCAACCAGTGCTTGATACGCTCTTCGTTCAAGTTCACACGGTTTGCGTCATCTTTGGCGAGGAGCGGGTTGTAAGTTCCCAAACGCTCGATGTAACGACCGTCACGCGCCATACGCTTATCCGCGACCACGATACGGTAGAATGGACGGGACTTACGTCCGCCTCTTGATAGTCTCATTGCTAGTGCCATTTTAGTTCTCCTTTAGTTTTAAAATGTTAGTTCTGATTAGATTAAATTAAATTCCAATAACTATTTTTGCTAAGTGCAATATCTGGCTTAGCCCAAATAAAAATATGATTAAAATGATTAAGCCATTCGCATACAGATATTTTCCATGAATGGTTAATTTTATAGAAATAAAAAACCAAACAAATACCGCTAATATAGCCGTAATGAATAAAAAACTTATTGAGGTATCATTTAATAGCCAATCATCTGGTCTGTGACCTGCCATCATTCCAATTAACAAGAAAAGTATAGTTAATGAGCAACAAAAAAAAGATGTGCCTATGCTCAATATTTTCAAAAATAAAGTCTGTATTTTATTTGCATGATTAAGCGTTCTGTTTTGATCAAAATTACTCATTTCCGCTTACCTTTTTTAGGTTTACGGTTTTTCTTGGTGCCGCCGCGCGGGGCGAAGCCGGGCATGCCCGTTCCATTTTGGGCGCCCATATTGCCCATTCCCGGTATTCCGCCGCCTAAGCCTGCCAAACCTGGCATGCTTGACGCATTACCTTGCGGCATATCATCAAATGGATTTTTACCGAGCGGGCCTTCGTTGTTCATATCTGCCGCTAAGGCATCTGGATCCATCGACTGCGCCATCATCTCAAGCTCATCACCCTTACCGCCCATCAGACCTTTCATTTGTTTCATCATGCCGCCCATGCCCATCTTTTTGATTTTCTTCATGACGGTTTCCATCTGCTGTTGTTGCTTACACAGCTTATTGATGTCTTGCACGGTCGTACCTGATCCTGCGGCAATACGTTTTTTACGTGAGGCATTCATTAATGATGGTTTTTCACGTTCTTTTTTAGTCATCGAAAGGATAATCGCTTCGTGTTTACCCAACACATCAA
>CAYGPG010000051.1:0-6081 GCA_964351905.1 uncultured Micavibrio sp. | reverse complement strand
GCCCCCCCTTACGTCCCCCCCGCTTGCGGAGGGGATAGAGGGGGGGTGTGGCGCGAGGAGGAGGCCGCGCGACCAATCGCCCGCCATGTCACGCGCCACTTCTAAACACACATGTTGGAAGGAAGAAATGAGCAGGCGGGTATGGTCATCCCAAAATTGTGAAAGATGATCAAGCGCGATTTCGGCGGTTTCCTTTTCACGACCGGGGCAGGGTTTAATCTCTAAATTCAAACCGAGGTTGCGTTGGATGAGAACATCAAGCGCTTCTTCGAGGGTTGGGATTTTAATGCCCGTGAAGCTATCGGCGAACCAGCTGCCTGCTTCAAATTGTTGCAGTTCTTCGTAGGTCATCTCACGAATAAGGCCTGCGCCATTGGTGGTGCGATCCAACATATCATCATGGAAAATAATAGGGATGTCATCTTTGGTGAGCTTCACATCCAGCTCCACCCATTCCACACCCATATCGGCGGCGGTGTGAATGCCTTCTAGGGTGTTTTCGGGGGCATAGCCCGCCGCGCCGCGATGTCCGATTACTTTGGGGAGTTTAAGAGCCATAATTTTCTATCTATTTTTTATCTGGTAATTTTAAGTCAAATTATGTGATAACATACGGATTAATATCGATACAAGGGAATAGATTCTTTCAAAAATGAGTAATAAAATGTTCGAAAAAATGGTGGGGTTGAGTGACGTTTCTGAACAAGAAACTATTTCCCAAAAAGAGATTGATCAGCAATTGGAAATTGTGGCGCATTTAACGCCGAATGGTCAGACGGGCTCCAAAATTGGATGGCGTGATACGGGCACAGAAAAAGGCCGCGGTGTTTTTGCCCGCCAAGATATTGCCAAGGGCGAGGTGATTGAAATTGCCCCTGTTATTATTGTAGCAGAAAAAGATGTGCCCGATGATGGTGGCGCGCCCGATGGATATTTGCTGGACTGGGAGCCAGAAGAAAAGGGACAGGAGCATTGCATGCCGCTTGGCTATATTATGCTGTATAATCATTCCAAGAATGAAAATCTGTATTTAGAAAATAATTACGATGCGATGACGATAACGTCTTTTGCCGCACGCGATATCAAAGCAGGAGAAGAATTGCTTTGGGATTACGACTGCGAGATTTGGTTTGATGAGGGTTAGGCGTTTGCTATGTATGAAATTACTGACATAATGTGTTATGGATCTTAGTTTATTTCAAACAATTTATATTTTTATTGCCACTTTTATAGGTGAATCTTTTGGCACCATGTTTGGTGGTGGTAGCTTCTTTATACAACCCGCATTATTGATTGCCGAAATACCCCCTGATATGGCCGTTGCTAATGATATTACTGCGGCGGTTTTTTCAAATTTGGCGTTTCTCTATTTTTTTAGAAAAGAAAAAAAAGAGCTTAATGTTAAGCAATCTAGTCAAATCGCTTTATGGATGACACCTAGTTTGATAATTGGAGCTATTATTGGTGGTCACATTTTATACGCTCTTCCCGATGAAGTTGTTAAGTTAACGATTTTAACAATAAGTTGTGTAGGATTTATTTATGCGGTTGTTAAAATCAAACAACCTATTTTGACTGAATTTAAAGCTGCAGAATCTTTTCTCCCTCATTGGCAAATTTATGCAGTTATTTTTGGCCTATTTATTGGTCTATATGATGGTGTCTCAGGTGCTGGTAGCGGCATACTTATTATTTTAATGGTTTCAATTGTTTTTAGGTTGAGAATGAAAACAATTTTTTCTGTCATTAATATTATAAGCACAATTAGTTTAGCCACAGCATCCGTAACCTTTTTATATCTAGGCTTGTTATCGTGGGAGCTTTTGATAATAATGATACCAGCTTGTATTCTAGCTGGAGCAGTAGGCGCTAAAATAGCAAAAGTATTGCCAGAAAAAGTCTTGAGGATAATATACGCTAGTTTGATGTTGCTCTTAATAAGCTATTTAGCTTCTGAGTTGTTTTGGATTTAAATAGTTAGTCTTTTCAATAAAAAACCCGCTCAGTTAAGGCGGGTTTTTTGATTTTTATATTGCTTTAAGAAGATTAAGCAGCGTTTTCTTTTTTCTCGCGTTTTTGGGCTTCGCGGGGTTCGCCGGTTTCTTGGTCAACGCGCTTCATGGAAAGTTTTACTTTTCCGCGGTCATCCATACCGATGCAAAGAACCTTCACTTCTTGGCCTTCTTGAATAACGTCTGTGGTGTTTGCCACGCGTTCATCCGCAAGCTCAGAGATGTGTACAAGGCCGTCTTTGGCGCCCATGAAGTTCACAAAAGCCCCAAAATCAACGCATTTTACAACTTTACCGTTATAAACTTTGCCAACTTCTGGTTCTTCAGTGATGCCTTTGATGATGTTCATCGCTGCGTCAATTGATTCTTGATTAACAGCTGATACTTTGATCATACCGTCATCATCAATATCAATTTTTGCACCTGTTTCTTCGGTAATGCCGCGGATGACTTTTCCGCCAGTCCCGATAACATCACGGATTTTATCAACCGGAATTTGGATCGATTCAATCTGTGGCGCGAAAGAAGATGTTTCACCACGTCCTTCTGAAATAGCTTTATTCATTTCACCGAGGATATGGATACGACCGTCTTTGGCTTGTGCCAAGGCAATCTTCATAATCTCTTCTGTAATCGACGTAATTTTGATGTCCATTTGAAGGGAAGTGATCCCTTCGCTTGTACCAGCTACTTTAAAGTCCATATCACCCAAGTGATCTTCATCACCCAAGATGTCAGAAAGAACAGCGTAATCTTTACCTTCTTTGATCAAGCCCATTGCGATACCCGCAACTGGACGTTTCAAGGGCACACCTGCATCCATCAAGGACAAGGACGCACCACAAACAGACGCCATTGAAGACGAGCCGTTTGATTCAGTGATCTCAGACACGACACGCATGGTGTAAGGGAAATCTTCAGGTGCAGGCAAAAGCGGGTTAATCGCACGCCATGCCAATTTACCGTGACCAATTTCACGACGACCTGGAGGGCCTACACGTCCTGCTTCACCCACAGAATATGGAGGGAAGTTATAGTGCAAGAGGAAGCGTGAACGACTTTCGCCTTCCAACGCGTCAATGATTTGCTCATCTTGGCCGGTTCCCAATGTTGCCACAACAAGGGCTTGCGTTTCACCACGGGTGAAAAGTGCAGAACCGTGTGCGCGGGGCAAGATACCCACTTCTGATACGATTGAACGCACTGTTTTTGTGTCACGACCATCAATACGGCTGCCTGTTTTGATGATGGCACCACGAACGATGTCGGCCTCAACAGATTTGAATTTAGAGCCGATCATAGCAGCATTAACGCCGTTATCTTCATCTAGAAATTCTGCCATAGCAGCGTCACGAGCGGCACCAACGGCGGCTTGACGCTCCATTTTGTCTTTAATGCCATAGGCTTTTTCGATGTCTTTGCCATATTTTTTCGTGATGTCTTTTGCTAATTTCTCAGCTTTTTCATCTTTTGCAGGAAGATCCCATGGCTCTTTTGCCGCCATTTCAGCAAAATCAATGATGCCATCAATAACAGGTTGGAAACCATTCCATGAATGCATAACCGCACCGAGCATTGTGTCTTCATCCAATTCTGACGCTTCTGATTCAACCATCAGCACGCCTTCTTTTGTACCGGCGGCAACAAGGTCAAGATTACTCTCTTCCATTTGTGCCAATGTTGGGTTGAGGACATATTCACCGTTGATATAGCCAACACGTGCAGCACCAACAGGGCCCATGAAGGGAACGCCAGAAATTGTCAACGCAGCGGATACACCAATCATCGCAACCATGTCAGGGTCATTTTCCATGTCATGCGCAATAACTGTACACATCACCAAAACTTCGTTGAGGAAGCCTTTTGGGAACAAGGGGCGGATAGGGCGGTCAATAAGACGCGCGGTTAATGTTTCTTTTTCAGAAGGGCGGGCTTCACGTTTGAAGAATCCACCAGGGATTTTACCAGCCGCGTAGGCTTTTTCTTGGTAATGAACGGTGAGCGGGAAGAAGTCTTGGCCTTCCTTGATTGATTTGGCCGCAGTCACAGCGCAAAGAACGGAGGTGCCGCCCAATGTTGCAATCACACAACCGTCAGCTTGACGGGCGATTTTACCAGTTTCTAGAGTTAAAGTTTGTCCTGCAAAGGGAATTTCCTTGCGATATACGTTAAACATTTTTATAATTTTCCTTCGTAAAAATTAGCCCTCATGCGCGCAAGCGCGAGGAGGCTAATACATATCAAATATCGTAAGACACCATTGCCTTAAGATAGCGACGAAGAAAGCGCATATTCAAAAATTTTAGATTGGTCAGGGTGGACAGTTAAATATTCGGACAAACACTTAACAGTCAACCAAGACCAAATTACAAACATGCGCTCTTTTCACGCAGGCAATTAAATGACATGATAGCGCCCAGAAGTCAAATTTTTAAAGCCAAAGGGAGCAATAATCATGAAAAATCGGTCAAATAAGGAAGTTTTGGGGATTGAAACAACAAAATACACTAACTTATGTTATGTTCTTTTGCTTATATCTTCGGGGATCGGCTTGTTATCTAATCTTGCAGGATTAGTAGGGATTTTTATTCCAGGCTCAGCGATTGTTGGAATTGTCGGGCTTATTGGGCTTATTCTTGCCCTTTTAGGGTTGTTCGCTTTCAAATCTGATTTTTCTGATTTGGCTGTTTCACATTTTAAATATATCGCATTGTTATTTGTTGCGTTTATCGTGATTGCTGTTGTTTTGGGTTTTGTAATTGGTGGTTTAGGCATATTAGGAATGCTGGTTATTCTACTCCTCTCCGCGGTGCAATTTGCATTGTTTTTCGCGGGTTTCAAAGCGTATAAAGCCGGTGTGGAAGCCACGAAGCAGTCCATCATAAGCAATATTAAATCAGGCTTTAAATCTTAATCGAATAGAGGAAATCTAATGAATTATCTTGTTCTCTTGCGCCATGGGCAGTCAGAGTGGAATTTGGCGAATAAATTCACAGGCTTTAAAGATGTCGCGTTGACCGATAAGGGGCGTGAAGAGGCCGTGAATGCAGGAAAATTGCTTGCGCAGACGGGTATTAAGTTCGATCAGGTTTTTTCCAGTACACAAATGCGCGCGAATGATACGGCGGAATTGGCGTTAAACGAAGCAGGGCAGGGGGAATTGTTTGATACCATGATCCGTGACCCTGATTTGCGAGAGCGTGATTATGGTGACCTGACAGGGTTAAATAAAGACGAGACGCGTGAGAAATATGGAGATGAACAAGTGCATATCTGGCGCCGTTCTTATACCACACCACCACCAGGGGGTGAGTGTCTGCAAGATGTGGTCGAAAAGCGGGTGCGTCCTTATTATGAGGCCAATATCAAGCCGATGTTGGATGATGGGAAGAATATCCTGATGGCGGCGCATGGGAATAGCTTACGCGCGATGCTTATTATTTTGGGCGTTGAAACGCCAGAAAGCATCAACGATGCCGAAATGGAGACTGGCGTTCCTGTTGTTTTTGAGTTAGAAAATGGGCAGATTTTGAAACGGTATAAACTAACATAACGTCATTGCGAGCGTAGCGAAGCAATCCAGTGCTTTACGATATATTTCTGGATTGCCGCGTCGCTTACGCTCCTCGCAATGACAAAATAGAAAAAGGATTAAAACAAAATGGATATTTCTAAAATCTCGATCGGAAAAGATGCCCCGAACGAAGTCAATGTGATCATTGAAAATACCGTGGGCGCGGTGCCTGTGAAGTATGAAATTGATAAAGAATCTGGCGCAATTTTTGTGGATCGCTTTGTTCACACACCCATGTTCTACCCGGGTAATTACGGATTTATCCCACATACATTATCGGATGATGGGGATCCTGTTGATGTGCTCGTGGTGGGTAATATGCCTGTGATTGCGGGGGCTGTTCTTCCTGTAAACCCGATTGGTGTTTTGAAGATGGAAGATGATGGCGGCATGGATGAGAAAATCATCGCCAAGCCAACGTCAAAAATGTTCCCGTACCATGACAATGTTGAAAATTACACAGACTTACCAGAAATTGTCAGCCAACAGATTGAG
>CAYGPG010000050.1:0-6640 GCA_964351905.1 uncultured Micavibrio sp. | reverse complement strand
ATGTTCGACTTTGTTGTTCACAACTTATTTCTCAAATTTTGATTTAAGTTGTGCATGACTTGGGGGGAAGATGTCCCGTTACGATTGACATTATTTTTTAATGTTGGTCATAGATCTTTTTTAGGATCGTCGTCGGATCATTTTTTGTGATGACAAAACTGAGGATTAAAAACTTAAATCACCAAGAACGCTCGTTCTTAAAATTTAAGTTTAAACCTTTTAAAATTTTCGTTGTATGAACAGATATAGCTGTAGAAGACTCTCTTCTGCAGACACTATTTTTGTATTTTTTCAGCGGATAACTTTGTTTTTAACTTTTTATATTTTGTGGAGAAAATAAGTACATGTCGAAAAATCAAGCGGGTGAAGTTCAACAAAACAATGAGGCAGCGAAGGATTACAGTGCAGAGACACTGATGCCTTCAAAAGAAATTGTTTCGACTTGGAAAGAAGTCCATAAAGCAATGCGCGGTGAGTTTGGCGAAGCGGTTTTCCGTAGCTGGTTAAAGCCTCTAACACTTCAAGCTTTTTACCATGGTACTATGGAAGTATCTGTACCGACCCGTTTTATGAAAGATTGGATTGGCACGCATTATGCGAAGCGTATCTTAGAAATGTGCGCCGAAAAGAATACGGATATTAAAAGATTAGAAGTTGTTGTTGTTCAATCTGCGATGATTGAAGAAGACACAAAAGAAGAAGCTAAAAAAGCCAATGGCAATGCCAAGACAAAACCTGTTGATCAATTTGAAATTGCCTCTCCACTCGATCAACGTTTTACCTTCGATAGCTTTGTTGTTGGTAAACCAAATGCGCTTGCCCACGCGGCGGCGCGTCGTGTTGTTGAAAGTGATGCGGTTCCCTTTAATCCACTCTTTATCTATGGCGGTGTTGGTCTTGGTAAAACGCATCTTATGCACTCCATTGCGTGGATGATTGGTGATCAGGCTCCTGAGAAACAGGTGATGTACTTAAGTGCTGAAAAATTCATGTATCAGTTTGTAAAAGCCCTTCGCTCAAACGAAACAATGGCATTTAAGGAGTTTTTCCGTTCTGTTGATGTCTTGATGATTGATGACATTCAATTCATTGCGGGTAAAGAATCGACTCAAGAAGAATTTTTCCATACGTTCAATGCGCTGGTTGATCAGAACAAACAAATCATTATCTCTGCCGATAAAGCACCGAGTGATTTAACAGGCATTGAAGAACGCCTACGTTCACGTTTGGCGTGGGGCTTAGTGGCAGATATTCAACCCTCAACCTACGAGCTGCGTTTAGGTATCGTGAAGGCCAAGCGTGACCAATTGCAGGCCGATGTGCCAGATTCTGTGCTTGAATTCCTTGCGTTGAAGGTGACATCAAACATTCGTGAGCTAGAAGGCGCGTTAAACCGCATCGTGGCGCATGCTGACGTGGCGAAGAACCCGATTACGCTGGAAAGCACACAAGAAGTTTTACAAGATCTTCTACGCTCTCATGATCGTCGTATTACGATTGATGAAATTCAACGCAAAGTGGCTGAACATTACAATATTCGCCTATCCGATATGCATTCTGCGCGTCGGGCGCGTCAGGTGGCACGTCCCCGTCAGGTGGCGATGTATTTGGCCAAACAGCTTACCGCACGCTCCTTGCCAGAAATTGGCCGCAAATTTGGCGGTCGTGATCACACAACGGTTATGCATGCGGTACGTAAGATTGAAGAATTATCAAACGACGATGTGTCATTTGCACAGGACGTTGAGATCCTGCGTCGCGCTCTTACTGGCTGATAAGAATTTAACTGAGTACAAATCTCCTAATACAACTTAGGCTCCACTGCGGTGGAGCCTTTTTTATGTGGGAATCCCTTAAAAACCGCCAATAAGCGTTTTGCGGCTATCCCCTATGTGCTATGGTCAGATACAGAATCACAACAAGTATAAATAACGGATAAAACCATGAAATTCAGCATCGATCGCGCCGCCCTTTTACGCTCCTTAAATCACGTCCAAAGTGCCGTGGAAAAACGTAATACTATTCCAATTTTATCCAACGTGATGATTAAGGCGGGCGAGGGCATTTTGAGCCTGTCGACCACCGATATGGACATGGAAATCACAGAAAGCGTTGCCGCAACAGTTGCGACACAAGGCGCGACAACAGTCCCTGCGGGCACTTTATTCGATATCGTCAAGAAGCTTTCTGATGATGCGGATGTTGAAATTGCGCTGGATGATAGCGGCAATCAAATGAGTGTCAAAGCGGGGCGTTCCAACTTTAAACTCTCTTGTCTGCCTGTGGCGGATTTTCCTGAATTAAGCCAAGGGGACATGCCGACGACTTTCTCAATCCCTGCCAATGATTTGCGGGCATTGATTGATCGTACAAAATTTGCGATGAGCACGGAAGAAACCCGTTATTACCTTAACGGTATCTACATCCATGCGGCAGAACAAGCAGGCGTGAAGGTTCTTCGTGCTGTTGCCACAGATGGTCACCGTTTGGCGCGTTTTGAAATGCCCCTTCCTGCCGGTGCGGAAAATATGCCTGGCGTTATCTTGCCACGTAAAGCCGTGGCAGAGCTTCGTAAATTAGTTGAAGAAGCAGGTGATTCAATTGAAATTGGTTTATCCGAAAGTAAGGTTCGCGTCAATTTTGATCATATTGTTCTGACCTCAAAATTAATTGATGGGACGTTCCCTGATTATCAACGTGTGATCCCACAGGGCAATGACAAAATTGTTGAAGTGAACCCTAAATTATTCTCGTCAGCGATTGACCGTGTGTCTACCATTTCTGATGGTAAATCCCGCGCGGTGAAGATTACCTTTGAAGGTAAGACAATGACCTTGTCTGCGAACTCTCCAGAGTCGGGAAGCGCGACAGAAGATTTGGAAGTGAACGGCAATGATAATATGGAGATTGGCTTTAACGCCCGTTACCTGATGGATATCACAAGCCAGATTGAAGGTGATGGATGCCGTTTAACTTTGGCAGATTCTGCAAGCCCGACTATTATCGAAGACACAGGCGATAGCTCATCCCTTTACGTGCTAATGCCTCTACGCGTTTGATTTTAAGGCTTATAAAACATGAGGATGCAAATGAAGTTTTAAACCTTCATTACGAGTCTGTTCATAAAATTGCTGTTAACGATTACTCAAAAGACATACTTGATGAGTGGTCACCCAGACCTGATCAAAATAGAGTTAAAAAATTCTTAGAAAATCCAGATAATGAAATTAGAGTTGTTGCGGTCGATAATCAAAAAATTGTTGGATTTGGGTGTATCGTATTACCTTCAAATGAATTACGCGCTTGTTATGTTTTGCCTGATGCATCTAAAAAAGGCGTAGGTAAAAGAATAATTGAATTTCTTGAGAATCTAGCAAAAGAAAATAATTTAAAATTCTTAAATTTAGATTCGTCGATAACAGCAAAGAGTTTCTATGAAAAATGTGGTTATTCAGTTCATAAGAAAGATAAACATATTCTTGAATCAGGACAAAAGATGGATTGTTTTAATATGCATAAGGCCTTGTAAGATTTTAACAGCCTGATAACTACCAAATTTGATTATACATAATGATTTGGTGTATAATTTATTCCATGTTAGATATTCATTATCAAGAAGGACTTGCGCCCGATGAACGCTTGCAAAAAGCTATTGCAAGGGGCGTTTATCTAGCTGAGCAACAAGGGTCTGACATCAAAGGATTATCTTTTTATGTGAGAAAGCCTTCAAAAATACTGCCTATGGGAGCAGGGGCGGGACCTATAGAAGGTGAACGCAATATTGGACTTGCTGTTGATGCAAGTAATCCAAACTATGATGTTGTTTCACAACTCATGGTTCATGAAATCAATCATTTAAAACGTGAAAGATATAGTCCTATCAAAACGCTAGAAGAAGTTTTGGTGTCTGAAGGTTTGGCACAAATGGCAGAAGAGGTTGCTGGATTTGAACTTTTAGATGTATCTTTTTTTCAGTCTTCATCAGATAGAGCTAAAATAATTAAAACCATGATGAGTGATTTTGGGTGCGCTGTTTTTGGTGAAGAAAAAGAAAGAGATTATGATAGTTACTTTGGCGTTGATGGGGTGGTTCCTGATTATGCAGGTTATGCTTTAGGTTATGAAATGGTTAAGTTATATATGCAGGAACAGGGTGTTGATCTTTCTGTGGCAACTCAAACGCCCGCTAGGGAAATTGTAAGCTATTGGGAAAATTCGTTGCAAGCCACATAAACTCCGTGACCTTAGTGTTCTCTGTGTTTAAAGTAAGAGTATGTCCTACCTCACACAACTTACATTGCAGAATTTTCGGTGTTATGACTCTGTTCGGCTGGAAGGATTGTCTTCTGGTTTGATTGTGCTTTGTGGGCCGAATGGAGCGGGGAAGACGAATATTCTTGAGGCAGTTTCTATCCTCTCGCCAGGGCGCGGTATTCGAAGTGCCAAAGCCACCGATATGCAAAGGCTCCCCCCCTTAATCCCCCCCGCCAGCGGGGGGGAGGCGACCGAAGGGAGTAAGGGGGGGAGATATACACCGTGGGGCGTATCGTCTAAAATTACAGTTGATCAAGGGGAGGTCATAATAGGTACAGGATTAAATCCTGAGAATGAGCGTCGAATTATTCGCATTAATGGCGTGACTGCCAAAAGCCAAATGGCGTTGTCTGATTATATTTCCTGCCTTTGGCTGACGCCGCAAATGGATCGTTTGTTTTTAGAAGGATCGAGCGCACGTCGCCGCTTTCTCGATAAGCTTATTTTTACCTTTGATGCGGGACATTCGGGGCGGGTGACAAGATATGAAAATGCAATGCGCCAACGCTCTAAACTATTACAAGAGGATAAGAGCGAGCCGAGTTGGATCGCGTCTCTCGAAGCGCAAATGGCGGAAACAGGTATTGCGATTGCCGCCGCCCGTCTTGATTTTAGTGCGCGCCTGCAACGTGTTTGTGACCAAACCGATAAGGCCGAGGAAGCTTATTTCCCGCGCGTCAGGTTGCGTGTTACGGGCACGATTGAAGAATTATTGCAAAGCAGTCCTGCGGTGGAAGTGGAGAAAATGTTTGCCTATCAATTGGAACAATCGCGCACACGTGATGCCCTTGTGGGTGGTGCGGCGACGGGGCCACATAAAAGTGATTTGAATGTTAAATATGCGTCCAAAAATATGCCTGCTGATCAATGTTCTACGGGGGAGCAAAAAGCCCTTTTGATCAGCCTTGTTTTGGCGCACGGGCGTTTAATGATGGCAGAGCGTGGTATGCCGCCGATCTTATTGCTTGATGAAATTGCCGCCCATTTGGACGAGGATCGTCGCGATGCCTTGTTTGAGCGATTGCAAAATTTAGGCGGCCAAGTATGGATGAGTGGAACCGACCCTGTTTTGTTCAATTCTATCAAAAATTCCGCGCAATTTTTCGATATAGAAAATGCACAAATCAAGCCGAAAAAATCAATAAAAGCAGCTTAGAAAACCCCATTATCATTTCGAGCGAATGTGAGAAATCTTAAGGTAAAATCAAGGAGTTTCCTTGTCGCTACGCGCTGTCAGAATGACAGAAATTAGGCTTAAAAATTGTGGGAAAAAATAGGGTTTTTCCTGTCTTTCATGGCTGTGCAATGCTATAAATAATACTTAATCAAAAACAGCAGAAAACTGCGATTTTTAAGACCGAAAATGGAATAAAAATAATGAGCGAAACGGCCCCCAAAATGACCAATGAAGAACCTAACGAATATCAAGACGCTATTGATTCATATGGCGCGGATTCGATTAAAGTTTTGCGGGGATTAGAAGCCGTTCGTAAACGCCCTGGAATGTATATTGGCGATACGGATGATGGCACGGGTTTGCACCATATGGTGTACGAAGTTGTCGATAACGCCATTGATGAAAGTTTGGCGGGGCATTGTGACCGCGTTGATGTGATCATCAATGCCGAAGGCTCTGTCACGGTTAAAGATAATGGCCGTGGTATTCCGGTGGACGAGCATTCAGAAGAAAAAGTATCTGCCGCACAAGTAATCATGACGCAACTTCATGCGGGTGGTAAGTTTGATCAAAATTCTTATAAGGTGTCTGGTGGTCTGCACGGGGTTGGTGTTTCGGTTGTGAATGCCTTGTCTGAATATTTAGATTTAACCATTCGTCGTGATGGCAAAGAATGGACCATGCGTTTCACGCACGGTGATGCTGGTGAAGATTTAAAACCAATCCGTGATTTGGAAAAAGGCGAGCGTAACGGAACATCGATTACGTTCATGCCGTCTTCTGAGACATTTACCAATATTGATTTTAGCTTTGAAACGCTGGAAGATCGCTTGCGCGAATTGGCGTTTTTGAATTCAGGCGTGAATATTTATTTGACTGATGCGCGCGGTGAAGAAGATAAGGTGTCGCACCTTCATTATGAAGGCGGAATTGACAGCTTTGTTGAATATTTAAACCGATCCAAAAAGCCGTTAATCAAAGACCGTATTGCTTTTTCAACTGAAGATGAAGAAAACGGCATGACGGTGGAAGCCGCGCTGGAATGGACGGATGCATACCATGAAACAATGCTTTGTTTCACAAACAATATCCCACAACGTGATGGGGGAACGCATTTGGCGGGTTTTCGTTCTGCGCTCACCCGTGTGA
>CAYGPG010000049.1:0-7866 GCA_964351905.1 uncultured Micavibrio sp. | reverse complement strand
AAGGATTAAAGCGGTTAGTAATAAAGTAAGTTTTTTCATGATAATTTCCTTTTTCATGTTTGAATTTTTGCATCCGCATCATTGCGGAAACAATTTGATTTAGTATCTAAATACGTAGTTAAAGAGGACTTCTCCGCGAGTGTTCATACCCGCTTCTAGCAGGTGAACATCTTTGAAAAGTCTCACGAGTGGAGTGACAGTGAAATTGTCTTTTGCCTCTGGCGTATGCTCAACTTGAAGCATAAGCCATGTATGCAAATCACCGTATTCACCAATATAAGGCGCAACACCAACACGAGCGGATTGAGTATAAAAATCATCAATCTCGCCTGCTTCGGTATATCGGTTCTCATAAGAGGTGAAAAAGCGTCTATCTTCCCAGTCTAATGCTAGACCCGTGAAGACAGCAGGTTCAATTTTACCATCAAAATCGCCTGCATCGCTGTAGGCTACCCCCACACCAGACTTGAGATAAGCGTTGGCTTGAGAGTCTTTCTTGTTCCAGCGTTTCAATAGGTTGTTCATTTGAACGGCGTTAAGAACCATTTCTTTATCGCGCCAATTTTCAAACTTATAGCCAATCGACATTT
Organism: uncultured Micavibrio sp.; assembly: GCA_964351905.1. Taxonomy (GTDB): domain Bacteria; phylum Pseudomonadota; class Alphaproteobacteria; order Micavibrionales; family Micavibrionaceae. Next base: position 7,276 of record CAYGPG010000049.1, on the reverse strand, counting down.
TCGCTGTTGGTGAGTAATGAACATGGGCGGTATTTTTGTCACCGTCATTATTCAACATAACTGTCCAACCTTCTGGATAAGATACAGGTCTAGCTGATACAGGCGGGGTAAACATCACCAACCCCATTAGTGTTAAAATGATATATTTCATCATTTTCTCCTAAGTTTAAGATTAAAATCGTGTCATGCAGACACACTTCGAGTCTTAGGAGTTAAATTTCGGTGGTGGATTTGAGGGAGAGCCTTCGTATGAGGCCATATCTTCTTTAGATAAGGTGTAGGTTTCTGTGCTTAGATATACATCTGGCACAGCATTTAAATCAGACAAGACGGGTGTTTGCGTAATAGATACGTGTAAGCACAAGCATACCCCTTCACAATGATTTGTATCCGATTGTTGGGGGGCTTGTTTCTCTGATTTATTCTCTTCATGACATGGTGGCATATCGCCCGTGTCGGACTTTTGAGACATTTCGGTCATTTCCGTGTCATTCATCATACATGGCTTTGCCCAAGCTGATACGACAGTCGTATTAGCCAGAAACATAGTCATCAATAATACAATAGAAAATCGTTTCATATTTATCATCATAACCTAATTCGGAAAGAATGTCATTTTAGTTACTTCTAGTTTCTACATAATGTCTTTATTTTAAGCTATTAATACAAAGGTTTCATCTTCCTCTAGAAAAGCCTTTGTCTTTTTCAACATTACTACCCAGTTTTTTATCAAGCTGCTCTATTTTCCGATCATTGTCATCAATGGCTTTATCTAGCCTTCCTTGCAATTCAGGCGAAAGATTGTATTTATTCAGTTTTTGTAAGTCTTCCTGAGTTGTTACTAAGTCTTTTTGGTAATGCTCTAACATTTTCTCTTCTGTTTCAGGGTTCTTTTTGTAATCTGACTTTATACCTAAGCCTTTTCTAAACGATTTTTCATGATATTCACGAAAACTGCGTTCGTCTTTCTCTAAAACTTGCATTGTGTTTTCTACAACTTTTCCAATATTTATCTTTTCCGTTTCAATCATTGTTTTTGCTTGTTTCTTCACATCTTGAGCCATGTCATAAAACCCTTGATACTCTAGCTTCTTAACCAAGCTATCAGAGGTAGCGAGAAATTTTTTCTTAAATTTCAGTAAATCAAAATCCTTATCTTTTTTATCGTTAAGTTTGTATTCGTACCAACTCATATTATAGTTTTCGTTGTTTTTAACGGTTTTCTCTATAATTTGAAGAGAGTTTTTACGGTCATATTTTAAAAGAGCTGTTCTATTAACGCCGTAACCATCCAAATGTCTCGTGTAGTCAAATCTCATTTCTTGCAGATCGTGCTTACTCAAACAAAATTTATAGTCATTTTGCTTACTATGATTATTTACGACAACATGAACATGCGGATTTTTAGTGTCATTATGTAAGGTGTAGGCATACTCAAAACCTTTAGATTTAATGTTTTCTTCCAAGAAATCTTTGGTGGCTTCTAATACCGCTTTTTGGTTCGGATTATCGCCACCTGCTGACAGAATCATGTGTGTAAAGTTCTTCGGTTTTTCAAAAGACATTTTTCGAATGTCACGGTTTAGAGGCTTTAATTCTTCTAACGGCTTTATTTTTTTTGAAATAATTGGGTAGTTAGAAATACAAAAATAATCGGCATTTTCTTTATATTCGTTTGCTACAATAATCCCTACATCTCCATTGTTTTTCTCTTCAAATAAAGCCCCATTATAGGGAATATCTTCTTGAAATTTAGCTGTCTCATATTTTTTAATAGCCTGTAAAAATTCTCCCTGCTCTTCGTTAAGACCGTCTGTATGAAACTTATCGTTTAAATCGCTTCTGATCATGTCGATATTTTCAATTATTTTTTCATCCTCTTGAGATATTTTAAAGCCATCAAAATCTCTAGACCAGTCCTCAGTGATTTGTTCAAAAGCTTCTTTAGGAACGATCTCATTATTTTGATCAAAAACGATAGATTCTGGCTCTGATTTTAGACTATTTGAATTGCGAGAAATATAATTTAATAATTGGAGAGCGTGTCTCTTTGTAGAACCTTTAACAGCTATTTTAATTACGACATTTTGAGTAACTGAAAAATTTAATTGTTCTATGTACTTTTTATTCATCCATCGTGTGATATTACGAAGATAACTATCACCATGATTTTCAAAATCTCCACGACCTTTTAATTTCTTTACAAAGTCCTCATATAGAGGGTCTGCATCAGGAGAATTTTTATAAAAGAATCCATCAAACATATTCAATTATGCTCCTTCTGTGTTTACGATTTCCTGCATTATTTTTTTCATTGGATTCAATCCAGTTTGTAAGTCATTTATTTGAGATTTTACGTAGCCTAATTGACTCAATAACAACTTATTATTTTCATTATGAAGCCCTTTATCATTTAAAATAAAGTTCTCTCTGTTAATGCTATAATTTAATTGATTAAGGTTAGAACCCAATTTAAGTAAGTTCATATTTATCTCAATCAAATCAGCATAGATTTCTCGACATAGCGGTTTTTTATTAATTTTGAAAATAGCTCGACAAAAGCTACTGAAGTTAGGCTTTCCACCCCCTTTAAGAAAACCTAATTCAGACGCTTCCTTATATAGCTCTTCCTTCTCCTTCAATGTTGTCTTGAACCCAACCATTACTTCCTTTTTAGCCATAAAACGTACCTCCATTTTCTAAAGTTAAACAAATAGCTATCCTGCTAATACTTACCATAACTATTACCTATAATTTAACCTTCTCACAACTTTCCACCCCGTTTCAAGCTCTATTTGGTCGCGCTTTCACATGTAGTAATCTGTAATAAGCCGTAACAAAAAATAGTTTTAGCCCTCTCTTAAACTACTCAGAAATAACGAATTTATTTGACCGATACAGCTCTAGTCCCTACTGTTGTCGTGAGCGTAAAGCTTGGGGCGTTGTAACCTCTACGAGCGGTCTAATCAGCATCAGACCGTTAAATTTAGATGCTACTTTCTCGACTTAGGGTTGGGGAGGTGGCGAAATAAAATAGCGCTTAGCGTGAATACGCTGCGCCGTCTCGTACGGTTACAAACTCCCCAGCTACCAGAGAAATCTGGTGGCTGTTTTGTTTAAAATTAGGCGAGTTTGTAGTGACAGAAACACCACCAGAACAAGTAGAAAATGATAAAGAAAATTCTTTAAAAACGGAGAAAATTAAGCACCGCCCCAAATGGCTTAGAGGCTTAATTTATGCCTATAAAAAGCTACTTTTTATAGGGCTTTATATCTTTGTTTTCTTTGCAAATAGAGGGCTTTTTGCTTTAAAGGCATTGGCTTCTTTTAATGTCATTTTACTTATTTTCGTGTTCGTAGAATGGTGGTTTTATCACGCATTTATCACTGAAATCATCCCTAATTATTTCAACAAAACACCTAATTTTCCACCTCCAAACCTTACAGAAAGATAGATAAATGATTACCTCCGATATGTTTTTACTAACCATTGAAATGTGCGCATTTGGCGTGTCTAGAAATGCAAGAGATTGCTTGAGCACGCTACTTAGAAATCTTCATTATAAACGCATCTGTGATCCTAGAGTGGTTATACCAAAAGATAATTTTGAAGCCTTCACACACATAAAAACTCTCACAACCCTAACTAAACATCTGATTGATTTAGACAAACATAATTTTATTGAATTGGAAAATAATAAAGACCATTTTAAAGTAAATATCATGCCATTTTTAACAAGATTAGACGAATTAAGAGCCGTTTATGATGAAAGAATGAAAGACGTAAAACATCCGTTTCCTAATCAATAGGGGTGACGTTTCTTTACTAATTTTTCTCTGACTTTTAAAGATATTATTTCTTCCATCCAATGAAACAAATCTGTAGTTTTAGCTATAAAATTTCCATCTAATTCTGAATATTTAAGGCTTTTCAGATCATCCTTATTTATTTTACCATATATCTCTTTTTCATTTTGAAGATCAATCCATTCTAATAAACGTTCTTCATGTACAAGAACTTTTCCGCCCATCTTTTTAAAAATATTGTTTGTACCATTATTAGATTTATTAAAATTCAATTTTCGCTGATAGCTGATTTCTATTCCTGGATGGCGTTCATTGATTTGTTTCATAGAGTAATAAGTCATATGACTTTCCTTTAAAGTTGTTAAACACAACTACAGGCTATGACTGATATAGTTAGCTGACTATGGTTATCTTTAGTATAATTTTTGTACTAACAATATGGCAATTTTTATTTGATTAAGTTTATTAGATATTCATGAAATCGGTTAAAAAGAACTTTCACTTCAGGTATTTTAGGATTGAATGTATCAATATAATTTCTGTTAAAAAAATTAATTATAATTTCTTTGTTTTGTTTAATTTTAAAGTCAAAAATATAATCATCTAATGCAAAATTGATGCTCGTTTTATCAATATAATCACGAATACTTTTTTCGTCTCCGAGAGGTCTGCCATCTTCTTTTCGATACCAATCTACAAATTCTCTTCTAAATTCCTTTCGGATGGTGACTTCTTTATTTTCAATACTCGCTTTGTTTTTAAAGAAATACTCAAAGTAAGATACGATTAATGAAACTTCAGTTTCTTTTGTTTGCAATCTTTGGGAAGCTTCCGTTTCATTTTCAACTAAATGTTTAAATTTATGATGGAAGTAATTTTCAGTATCTTGAGTAGGTGTTCCGCTTATCGTGAAGACCTCTGGATTCTTTTCAATTTCAGTAATCATCCCATCAAAAAGACCCAAACACGCTAACATAAAGTCTTGGTCACAATTCCTGCCTTCTTCAATGGCAGCGATCATCACGTGCCGAAACTTAACAATATTCGCGCATAATTGATCTAAATCTTCCTTTGGATTGCCAAATAAATGAGGGTACTTAGTCATTGTCACCAAATATCTTATTGTTCATGTTTTTGACTACATTTGAGGTGTGACTTTCGCTTAGGTGGGCGTAGCGTTTTACCATTGCCAATGTCTTATGCCCCAACACTTCAGCAATCTCGGCTAATGTCGCACCATTCATTGCTAAGTAAGAAGCGGCACTATGGCGTAAATCATGGAAACGGAAATCTTTAATATTGGCTTCTCTTAATGCGCCCTCCCAAGACTTCTTAATCTCGAAAGGCTTATTAGGAACTTTAAGAGATTTAAAAACCAAGTCGTTTTCGTCATAATCTTTTGGTCTTAATGCTTTAATGCAATCCAATGCCTGACTATGCAGGAATAATGCTCTAGATTCCTTATTCTTTGTTTCATAGAGGTAAATCGTATTTCGTTTGAAATCCACCTGACTCCATTTCAGGTTCATTATCTCACTTTTTCTTGCGCCTGTACTCAAGGCAACAATGACGATTGTATAGAGGTAAGGGTTATTGGACTGCTTACAGGCTTTCATAAGGGCTTCACGCTCTTTATCGGATAGAAACCTTTTACGGCCTTCTGGCTCTATAAGCTTTGATATGTTGCACATAGGATTAGTTTGTATCCAATCCCACTCCTTAACCGCCATATTAAGGGCTGTCTGCATGGCGACCCAATATCGGTTAATCGTGGAACTGCTAAGTGTTTTAACCGCTCCTTTGGCTTTCTTACGCTCTCGTGACCTGTTTTGAAGGTTCTCTCGTGCTGTAATGAAAATATCCTTATTAAGATCAGAGAGGCAATAATAACCAATCTCTTCCTTCCACCAATCAAGAAGTCTTGTGACATCTTTAGCGCGTTTAGGATTGTTCTTCTCAAGGATAGACAGATACCGTTCTATGACATCTGAAACGGTATTCTTCTTGGATTGTGATTTTTGGAAGTATCGACCTTCACGAATTTCGGTTTCAGTTTTCTGAATCCATTTCTTGGCGTCTGTCTTTCGTTGGAAGGTTGCAGATTGAACAGGCGTACCTTTCAATCTTACTTTTGCTCGGTAGTTTGTTTCACCACCAATATCACTTTTTCGTTCTTCAATAGTACCCATGAAGAAAAGCATAATCGAAAATGGGACATTAACCTAGAAAAAAGTGTCCCATGAGTGTCCCATTCGGTGGATGAAATCTTAAAAATGGCAGGGGCAGAAGGATTTGAACCCTCGGCCTACGGTTTTGGAGACCGTCGCTCTACCAACTGAGCTATACCCCTACATCTATGAAACTCGTTTTACATCAAATAGCTTATTAATGTAAACATATTCCTTACATTATATGATAAGAAACAGAATATGAGCAAAAACAATCAACCAATAGCCATCACAATGGGCGAGCCGTCAGGAATAGGCGGGGAGTTAACTATCAAGGCATGGCAGTCCCGTGCGGTTGAAAACCTGCCTGCATTTTTCGCGCTAGATGATCCAGATCATTTAAAAGCCATCAACTCTGCTATCCAAATTCAAGAAATTTCTGACCCTGCCGAAGCTCTTGATGTATTTGACGAAGCGCTCCCCGTTTTGCCTTTGAAATTAAATAAGCCAGCAAAGCTTGGTAGCTTGAATCCAATAAACGGTGTCTGCGTCATGAAAAGTATAGAACAAGCAGTTGAATATTGCCTAAAAGGCGAGGCGAGGGCGCTGGTGACCAATCCTATTCATAAGGCCGCCTTGTACGAAGCAGGCTTTCAACATCCCGGCCATACAGAATTTTTGGCCGCGCTTTGTGCCAAAGGAAAAAAGATCGATATAACGCCGATTATGATGTTAGCGGCAAAAGAATTGCGTGTTGTGCCGCTGACTGTTCATATTCCCATCAAAGACGTGCCGCGCGCAATTACACAAGATTTAATCATTGAAAAAGCCACGATTATTCATCATGCACTACAATCTGATTTTAAAATCGCTTCGCCGCGTATCGCTGTGGCAGGGTTGAACCCACACGCAGGGGAGGCAGGTAAAATTGGCGTGGAAGATCAAGAAGTTATCATGCCTGCGATTGAAAAATTAAAGGCCAAAGGATTGAATATTTCAGGGCCTTATCCCGCCGATACGATGTTTCATGCAGAGGCACGTGTGGGGTACGATATCGCGTTGGGCATGTACCACGATCAGGCACTCATTCCGCTCAAAACGCTCGATTTTCATGGGGGCGTGAATGTCACATTGGGCTTGCCGATTGTCCGCACCTCACCAGATCACGGCACGGCGCTGGATATCGCAGGGCAGGGGATAGCCAACCCACAAAGCTTCATCAATGCCATCAAAATGGCCGATGAAATTGCGAAGAATAGAGCGTAGTTCATAATGAGAAACGAAACCCCGCACCTGTTGCG
>CAYGPG010000048.1:0-7973 GCA_964351905.1 uncultured Micavibrio sp. | reverse complement strand
ATATTGTAATTTAAGAGTGTTTTAACACTATTTTGCTTTAATGAGCAGTGAAATAATAAAATAAGACTTACCTATGAATATATATAATATCAGTTTAGCATTAGACGTAGGAGTGGGAGATGGAAAATATCTAACTGATCCCTCCCCTCAGCAAGATCGCGTATTTGGTGGACTTATTCCTCAAATAAAAGACCCTAGCCAAGCTAGGCAATTTTTAGAGAATTTTTTTAATGCTGGTCAGAAAAAAACACAAGAGCACATAGATCATGGGTCCACAGGTACTGTTGTTATTACAACACCGGGCCTTAAAGTCACAGCAGCACATTTAGGAGATAGTCCTGCATTTTTAGTTGGCCAAACTACAGATGGTCAATGGCATATAAAAAAAATTACTAAGGATCACAGTGCTGAAGCTTTAGCAGATGAAATTAACGCAAATGGTGGTAATGCTTTCCATCACGATAAATACGGATTTCGTAATTATTTAGTTGATGAGCGTAATAATGTACATGGTGGAATACAAGTTGGTGCTGGTTTTGGCGATCGACAATTTTCTGGTTCAAAAAGAAATCCTGATATTGTCGATTTTACTTTTTCTGAAGACAAATTTAATTCAGATCGTTGTTTTGTTGTTGTCATGAGCGATGGTGTTCATGATGAAAAAGAAGATACTTTAAATGAAGATCAAATTTTGTCTGTTATTCAACAGGCGGCTGAAAATCCTGAGTTTAATCCTCAATTAGTTGCCTATTATCTTGTTGAAGAAGCAAAAAGAATAGGGGTTGCAGTAAAAGGAAGTGATTTTAAAAGTGATAATTTATCAGTTACTGTTACGCATCTTGATAAAAATAAATCTTTTATTACATCTGTTTTTGATGGGCACGGTAGTAAGCATTCTTATGGAGATACAACTTCTGAACTTCTACGGGATGGCATAGCAAAAATGTCGTTAACACAAGGTTTGGTACCAGCATTATTGGTACAAAGAGCAATAGGGCAGGATCAAGCAACTATAATACCACAAACAATACCTGTTGTTCAGCAAGCTGCAGAACATGTACAACTAAGTGATTCAAATGCTAAAGCCTCTACTAACGAAGGTAGTGTTGGACAACCTTACCAGCAGGCAGTGGGTGTGAGCCACCATTTAACAGATAAGTATATTCTAAATACAAGTTTATGGCAGGGTGCATTAATAAGGTCAAAAGCAAATATTTCCCGTATCCCATTCAGTTCAATTGGCTCTGAAGTATCACCAGACCATATCATAAGCCGATTAAAATCTTTAGGTGTGAATGCCACAATTCAAAATAGCGTAGAAATGGGAGAGCTTACTATTCGTGTTAAAGGTGATGATCAACTTGGTCGACTTGCGCAGTTGAGAGATAATTATAATAAAAATTATTTTATATATAATAGTGAATTGTGGAGTAATGATGTTTTATCGGACGGACAATCTCGAGCTTATATCCATGCCCAAAGATTAGGAGAGTTTTCTAAACAAGTATCGAGCAGGCTTCAAGAACTAGGGTTTAATCCTCAAAATTTTGCCGATCCTGATAGTGCAAGCATGACTGTAACCCTTGTAGGGAAAGAGGCTGCAGATTTGAAGCAAATGCAAAGATCTTTTTCGCAAGGTCAGGTAGATTTGTTACGTGGTTTAGAAAGCTCTTATACTTTAGGAGGCAGTACACAACAGTTCCAAGTTGGACTGAAACGTTATCACATTCAATAATAACTTATATACTAATGATTAAAAAAGTGGCAATTAAGCCGCTTTTTTTGTTTTGGCTGTATTGGCTACGCCAGAAACGCGGGTGTTATTTTTCAAACGCACGGCGTTGATTTTAATAAAGCCATCGGCGTCTTTTTGATCATATCCGCCTTCTTCATCCATAGAAGATTGAACGGGATCATAGAGCGCGTTTGGTGATTTACGCGCCAATGGGTAGGCCATGCCTTTGAGCAATTGAATTTGCACTTCGCCGTTTGTCGTTTCTTGCGCTTTATTCATTGTGGTCATGATCAAATCAAATTCTGGTGAGAACCAAAAACCGTTATAAACCAAATGCGCCAAATCTAAAGACAAACGATCACGTATTTTCATGACTTCACGATCCATGGTTAAGCCTTCAAGGTCACGGTGCGCTTTATAAAGAATTTCACCGCCGGGTGTTTCATAAACACCGCGCGATTTAATACCTACAAAACGGTTTTCAACCATGTCCAAACGACCAATGCCGTGTTTCGTGCCGAGCTCATTTAGATATTCAAAAATTTTCAATGCGCCTGTGACAGCAGTGCTTGAAGAATCTTTGGCGTTTTGAACTTTAACAGGAATACCTTGGTTAAATGTGATGGTGATTATATCCGCTTCATTAGGGGCATCGTTGATCGACGAGGTACGGGAATAAACATCTTCGGCGCAGGGTGCATTTGGATCTTCCAAAATACCCGCCTCATGTGAAATATGCAGTAAGTTATCATCTTCTGAATAAGGTTTAGAACGTGACGCCTTCACAGGAATACCATGTTGATCTGCATAATTGAGCATATCGGTACGCCCTTGAAAGCGTGTCAAAAATTCTTCCATTTTCCAAGGAGCAAGCACTTTGATTTCTGGGTTTAGCGCATAATAAGAAAGCTCAAAACGAACCTGATCATTTCCTTTTCCTGTGGCGCCGTGGGAGACAAATTGTGCGTTTTCTTTCTCTGCAATTTCAATTTGACGTTTTGAAATAAGCGGACGCGCAACAGAAGTACCGAGCAAATAACGACCTTCATAAATGGCTTGTGATTTAATCACAGGGAAGATGTAATCAGATACAAATTCTTCCTTCATGTCTTCAACATAAACGGCGCAAGCACCAATATCAGTTGCTTTTTGACGTGCAGCTTCAAGGTCTTCATCCTGACCTATATCGGCGATATAGGCGACGACGTCATAACCTTCTTCGATGAACCATTTCAAAATAACAGACGTATCCAGACCACCTGAATATGCGAGTACGATTTTACCTTTAGACATTTTCATTACCATTTTCCCTTCGACGTCGTTGTTGCTCTCCTCAGGTATAAACTATACCTGTCGTCGTTTACGCCTAGCCGAAGAAAAAGGCGTAACGAAAATTAAAAATTATTTAAACATTGACCCCTGCGTCTTTAAGACACCAGGCCAATATGGCCTTTTGGGCGTGTAATCTGTTTTCTGCTTCGTCATAAATCACAGATTGGGGGCCTTTGGCAACCTCTTCGGTGACTTCTTCCCATTCGTGGATAGGCAGACAATGCATGAAAATGGCCGTATCTTTGGCTTTACTCATTAAATCTTGCGTGACCTGATACGGCCAGAATTTTTCTATCGCTTTGCCATCTTGCCCCAATGACACCCATGTATCTGTAACAAGCACATCGGCATCTGTTGCGGCGTCTTCAGCACTAATGTCATTAAATGGTGTTGCCATGACAAAGTCGAAGTTGAAAATGGGCGCGGCTTGTTCATATGTTTGGCTGACATTATTATCATCACCAAACCACGCAATTTTTTTGCCTTCAATGCCTCCCAATTTTTCTTCAATCGTCATGATGTCTGCCATGATTTGGCAGGGGTGGGATTGATCTGTCATGCCGTTGATCACGGGAATGTCGGAATGCTCTGCCAGTTCTTCCATGACCGCGTGATCGCTCATACGGATCATGATGGCATCGACATAGCGCGACATAACTTTGGCCGTACTCTCTACGCTTTCGGCCCCGCCGAGCTGCATGTTATCTTGCGTCATCACTATTGTATGACCACCCAGTTGTTTCATGGCAAGGTCAAAAGACATGCGCGTGCGTGTTGATAATTTATCAAACATCATCGCGAGCGATAAGCCCTTAAACAATTGCGGTGGGTTGAATTTTTTGGCTTTTAGTTCATGCGCGTTCTTTAAAATTTCTTTTAAAGTTTTGGCGTCAAAATCGTTTAAGTTTATAAAATGTCTTATTTCAGAAGGCATAATTTGTCCTCTTTATTTAAAACGGTTGCAATCTTCTCTATGGCCTCATCAATTTCACTCATAGAGATGGTGAGCGGCGGGGTAAGGCGGAGCGTGTTTTTGCCGGCCTGTGTAGCCAATAAACCTTCTTCTAAAAGTTCGTGCAGCACGCCCTTTACTTCAAACTTTGTATCAATCCCAATCATCAAGCCTTCACCTTTAACTGCGGTGATGGTGTTACCCGTTTCATTATGAAGGGCATTTAGTTTTTTGATGAAATACGCACTGGCGTCTTTGACATGTTTAAGAAATTCAGGTTTTAGCAATTCGCTCACGACATGAAAGACAACATTGGTGGCGAGCGGGTTCCCTGCATAAGTCGAGCCATGATCACCTGCCTTAAAAGCGCTCACAATGTTTTCTTTCGCCATAAACGCACCTACTGGGAAACCTGCGCCAAGACCTTTGGCCAGACAAACAATATCAGGCTCGTAATCAAAATGCGCGTGCGCCATGAGCGTGCCCATACGTCCCATGCCTGCCTGAATTTCATCGGAGATCATAAGAATTTTATTGTCATCACAAATTTGGCGGAGGCCTTTAAAAAATTCTGGCGTTCCTGCGGTAAGACCACCTTCCCCTTGAACAGGTTCGACCATGATGGCGCAGATTTTATCGGTGATGAGTGCCTTCACAGAATCCAAATCATTGTAATCCGCAAAATGAAAACCCGGAAGATAGGGCGCAAAATGTGGTTGATGAAGTGATTTTTCTGTCGCGCTCACGGCGCCATAAGTCCGCCCGTGGAAAGAATTTCTAAAGACAATAAATTCTTTAGCCTCTTCACTTTTATTATGATGTGCCCATGTCCGCGCAAGTTTTAATGAGCCTTCCACGGCTTCTGCGCCCGAATTACAAAAAAAGATTTTATCGCTGCAACAATTTGAGGTTAAAAGCTCTGCCGCTTTTATTTTTGGTTCTGTCGCGATGGAGCCGACCACCATTGTAAATCCACGATCCAACTGTTCTTTAATGGCGTGATTAAAAACGGGATGATTGTGACCAAGCGCACAAACGGCAATACCACCCGCACAATCAAGATATTTTTTGCCATTCATGTCAAAAAGGTAAGAACCATCGCCTTTTGCCATCGCCACATGTTTGTGGGGATAAAGCGGCATGATCACATCATTGGCGCGTTTTTGCATATCTTCGGTCATGTTATTTTTCCTTCTTTAATTCGTTCTTCTTTAATTCGTTTTTTAAGTAAGCTTTTTTCTCTTTATCCTGCACGATCATGGTGCCCACACCGCCAGAGGTATAAATTTCATTTTTTAATGTATCTTTTTTGAAACCATTCAAAATATGGACGCGTTTTACGCCTGATTTTAAGGCATGGACGCAATTTTCCATTTTTACGCGCATACCATCGGTCACGATTTTATCTTTGATGAGTTGTTTAATATCTTGCGTTGTTAGAACAGATTGAACTTTTCCATCAACCATGACGCCATCAATATCTGTCATTAAAATTAATTTATTTGCCTTTGTTTCGCAGGCCAATTCGATGGCGACGTTATCGGCATTAATGTTGAGCGCTGTGCCGTCTTTTGTAAAGGCAAGGCAGGGGCAGATGGCCAAATTCGTTGACGCAAAATGTGACCAAATATTTTTAGAATTAATATTAATCAAGGTTCCATCAAAGCGTTGTATACCGTCAATCTTTGTACGTCTTTTTGATTGAGCGAAATGAGGTGGGATGGCATTTAAAACGGTTGAATTTAATTTAAGCTTTACGCATGTTTCAGAAAGCTTAAAGCCGAGATCACCCGCCAAAACTTTTTTAATAATTTTAATGTCATCGGCAGAGGAAATGCGGCGACCATCAATTTTTGTAGGTGTGCGATTGGCGTTTGCCATCGCTTCATCAATGGCTTCACCACCACCATAAATAAGTAAAACATTAATGCCATCATCGGTAAGCGTGTGAATATTTTTGATTAAATTTTCACGCGCGGTTTTATCCGTGATAATACGCCCGCCTGCTTTAATAATAAAAAGCTGGTCCCTAAATATTTTGGAATAGAATTTTTTAATTTGATTAAGCATATTTCTATTCTTTTAAGGGTAAAACGGCGTATTAAAATTAAGGCCTTCAGTTTCATCAATACCAAACATGATGTTCATATTTTGAACGGCAGTCCCCGAGGCTCCGCGGAGCAAATTATCAAGCGCACCTTGTGCAATTATTTGACCGCCGTGCCCTTCTTGGTAGGATAGATCAACAAAATTAGTACTGACAACATTGGTCATCTCGACTTTGTTAACCACGCGGACAAAAGGATGTCCGTCAAAAACACCCCCCACCCGTCCTCCCTCCTTTAGGGGGGAGGTGTAGGAGGGGGGTAGCGTTATAAATCCGTTCGCAAAAATTCCGCGTAGGAAAGGCCCAACAGTAGGTGCAAAGTTAAGTTGATTTTCCTTCAACCCACTGGTTGCTAAAATTTCGGGGATATGGCGGTGCTCATTGATGAGATAGCTTTTTATATTCTGTGATAAAGTTGGATGCTCGACAGGGTCACGCGCGGCACGTCCACCGCCAGAGGTGCCTGAAATCGCAATGATATCGGCTTGTGTCATTTGATCTTTAAAAGGCAGTAATAAGAGTTGAACCAATAGCGCAAAACATCCCGGGTTGGCGACCGCTTCCGCTTTGGCAATATCATCGCGGTATACTTCTGGCAGGCCATAGACAAAACGCCCCTCTAACAAATCGGCATGATTATGCGGGGTGTTATAATATTTCTCATAGGTTGCCTTATCGTTCAGGCGAAAATCAGCAGAAAAATCGATGACTTTTGTTTTGCCTAAAAAGGTTGGGGCAACATCTTGCGCGGCTTTATGGGGCAGGCAAAGAAAAACCACATCGCTCTCATTCGCAACAGTTTCATGGTCAGTATTGCTGATTTCCAACCCGTCAATGTGGGATAAGCGCGGAAAAAGCATCGCCAGCGGCGTTCCTTCATGTTGCCGAGAGACGAGATATTTAAGCTCCACATGATCATGTTGTAATAAACAACGCAGCAATTCCATACCTGTATAACCAGTTACCCCAACAATCGAAACTTTAATTTTGCTCATTTTGTAATCCTTTTTAAAACCCAATAAATATAGGCATTTAGCCTGATAAATACCAGAGATGAAGGATTAAAATGTGATGGAAATTGAATTAAGTCAGGTCAGCACAAATGCATCCCCCATTTCTGGGTGATTTAATTGCGACGTCGGCGTCGGTTTGCTGTATTTCCTGTAATCATGATCTTAATAAAACGGATTAGCGAAGGTCTGTCAATTGGAAAGATAAAGAATATTGTCATCCCGTTGTAGAACGGGATCTATGGTGTGAGGCGTATAGATTCCGACCTGCGTCGGAATGACAATTTTAAAGGTTTGTTTTACGCGGATCAAAGGCGTCGCGCACGGCTTCACCGATGAAGGTGAGGAGTGTCAGCATAATCGCAAGCGACATAAAGGCGGTAATACCCAACCAAGGCGCTTGCAGGTTATTTTTGCCTTGCGCCAATAATTCCCCCAAAGAGGGCGATCCGGGCGGTAAGCCCAACCCAAGAAAGTCTAAAGAGGTTAATGAGGTGATAGAGCCTGTTAAGATGAAGGGCATCAACGTCAATGTCGCAACCATGGCATTGGGCAAGACATGGCGGCGCATAATGGTGAGGTTGGTAACACCAAGCGCATTGGCGGCACGGACATAATCAAAATTTCGGGTGCGTAAAAATTCTGCCCGCACAACATCAACCAAACTCACCCATGAAAACAGAAGCAGGATGCCGAGCAATATCCAAAATCCAGGCACAAAGATGGCGGCAAAGATAATCAGGATATAAAGCGCAGGCATGGACGCCCAAATCTCAATAATGCGTTGCATTATAAGGTCAAGCCGCCCGCCGTAATACCCTTGGAACGCCCCCGCCG
>CAYGPG010000047.1:0-8690 GCA_964351905.1 uncultured Micavibrio sp. | reverse complement strand
ACCTATTATTGAAACACAGGCGGGTGACGTTTCGGCTTATATTCCAACGAACGTGATTTCGATTACAGATGGTCAGATCTTCCTTGAAACAGATTTGTTCTTTAAAGGTATTCGTCCTGCGATTAACGTGGGTCTATCGGTTTCTCGTGTTGGTTCTGCGGCGCAGACAAAGGCAATGAAACAGGTTTCTGGTTCGATCAAGCTTGAGCTTGCTCAGTACCGTGAAATGGAAGCCTTCGCTCAGTTTGCGTCTGACCTTGATCCTGCAACGCAAAAATTACTTGCTCGTGGCGCGCGTCTAACACAACTTTTGAAACAACCACAATATTCACCATTAACAATGGCGGAGCAGGTTTTTGTGATTTACGCAGGAACGCACGGTTATCTTGATGAAATCGCGGTTGCAGACGTCACAGAATTTGAAAACAAGTTGTTGGATGATGTTCGCTCAAACGGCCAAGATATCTTGGATACAATTTCTGAGCAGCAAAAATTAGATGATAAAGTTGAAGCAAAAATGAATAAGTTCTTGGAAAAATTCACCAAGTCCTTCGTTGCAGCACACAAAAAAGCGGCTTAATCAAAACGTCTCAGCAAATAAGGTAACGAACCAAAATGCCAAGTTTAAAAGATTATAGAGACAGAATTGCTTCCGTGAAGTCGACGAAAAAGATTACGTCGGCGATGAAAATGGTTGCGGCCTCTAAATTGAAAAAAGCACAAGATCAGGCGGAAGCCTCTCAACCTTACGCGCAAGCCATGGGCGAAATGCTGTCACGTGTTGCGGCGGGTGTGACGATTACGGATGCGTCACCAAAACTTCTTATCGGGACGGGCTCTGATCAAACGCATTTACTTGTGGTTGTGACGTCTGACCGTGGTTTGTGTGGTGGATTTAACGGTAACCTCGTGCGTTTGGCACGCCAGGAAATTACCCGCCTTGAAGCTGAAGGCAAGGTTGTAAAACTTATTACAGTGGGGCGCAAAGCTCGTGACCTTCTAAAACGTGAACACTCTGACAAAATGCTGCATAGCTTTGTGGGTGTGGGTTCAGGTTCGCGCGTGAATTTTGCAGAAGCCAACGAAATTACACAAATGGTGTTGGAACAATTTGAAGCCGGCAACATTGATATTTGCTCATTGATCTATAATAACTTTGTCTCAGTTTTGACGCAAAAGCCAACGGCGCAACAAATTATCCCGTTCAAACTCCCAGAGGTTGAAGAGGGCGCAGAAGAGAATGTCGAAACATTAGATTCTCCATATCAGTTCGAACCAGAAGAAAATGAAATTTTAGGCCAGTTGTTACCAAAGAATTTGGGAGTTCAAATGTTCCGTGGCTTGCTCGATAGCGCCGCAGGGGAACAAGCCGCGCGTATGACTGCAATGGATAATGCAACACGTAACGCAGGTGAGAAAATTAATGACCTCACCCTTGAATATAACCGCGCCCGTCAGGCCGCGATTACAAAAGAATTAATCGAAATCATTTCAGGCGCGGAAGCCGTATAACACTAACGAATAAGAAGTTTAAAAAGAGGAAAAGTAAATGTCACAAGCACAAGGAAAAGTAACGCAAGTACTCGGCGCGGTTGTCGATGTTCAGTTTAATGACGGTGAAGTTCCGGCGATTTTGAACGCGTTGAACACGCAAAATGATGGTAAAACATTGGTTCTTGAGGTTGCTCAACATTTAGGGGAAAACACAGTTCGCGCTATTGCAATGGACACAACCGACGGTATGGTGCGCGGTCAAGAAGTCTTTGACACAGGCGATGCGATCTCTGTTCCTGTTGGTCCAGGTGTTTTGGGTCGTATCATGGATGTGATTGGGAACCCTATTGATGAGCTTGGTCCTGTGAGACATGAACAAAGATATGCTATTCACCGTGAAGCCCCTGCGTTTGCGGATCAATCCACAGAAACAGAACAACTTGTTACAGGTATCAAGGTTGTTGACCTTATCTGTCCGTACGCAAAAGGTGGTAAAGTTGGACTATTTGGTGGTGCGGGTGTTGGTAAAACCGTGACGATTATGGAGCTAATTAACAACATTGCAAAAGGCCACGGTGGTGTGTCTGTCTTTGCGGGTGTGGGTGAGCGTACACGTGAAGGGAATGACCTTTACCATGAAATGATGGAATCTGGTGTTATTAAAGAAGGCGGTGCCGAAGGATCAAAAGCCGCCCTCGTTTACGGTCAAATGAATGAGCCACCAGGCGCGCGTGCCCGTGTTGCTCTATCGGGTCTTTCTATGGCTGAATATTTCGGCGTTGAAGAAGGGCAAGACGTTCTTTTCTTCATGGATAATGTTTTCCGTTTCACGCAAGCGGGGGCTGAGGTGTCCGCACTTCTTGGTCGTATTCCCTCTGCTGTTGGTTATCAACCAACGCTTTCAACAGATATGGGTGCGCTACAAGAACGTATTACATCAACCAATAAAGGATCAATCACATCGGTTCAGGCTGTTTATGTTCCTGCGGATGACTTGACTGACCCTGCGCCGGCAACGGCCTTTGCTCACTTGGATGCAACAACGGTTCTCTCGCGTGCGATTTCAGAGCTTGGTATTTATCCTGCGGTTGACCCGCTCGATTCAACATCACGTATTCTTGATCCACGTGTTGTGGGTGAGGAGCATTATAAATGTGCGGCAGATGTTCAAAAGACTTTGCAAACTTATAAAGCACTTCAAGATATTATTGCGATTTTGGGTATGGATGAATTGTCTGAAGAAGATAAATTGGTCGTGGCGCGTGCGCGTAAGATCCAACGCTTCCTCTCACAGCCCTTCCACGTGGCCGAAGTCTTTACAGGTAGCCCAGGTGTGTTTGTTGACTTGGCAGATACAATTAAAGGGTTCCGCGCTATCGTTGATGGTGAATATGACCACCTTCCAGAAAGTGCCTTTTACATGGTTGGAACTATCGAGGAAGTGGAAGCCAAAGCCGCCAAAATGGCAGCCGAAGCAGCTTAAAGGTATATAATGACTCGCGATATTGAAAAAGAATACTCGAACGCAGAATTTGTTGCCAAAATAAGACGTTTGGCAGATGACATTGAGGCAGGTGAGAATTTTGAAATTCAGGTTGCGGGTGAGCGTATTTATGTTCCCAATCGTGCAAAATTCACGATTGAACATGAAAGAGATGACAGCGAAGAAGAGTTAGAATTCCAAATTAAATGGAAACTAGAAGGTTAAATCATGAGCGACGCACAAACCAACGACAATTTTGACTTTGAACTGGTATCACCAGAACAAAAACTTATGTCTGAAAAGGCATGGCAAGTTACCATACCGGGTTACGAAGGTGACTTTGGTGTGCGCGCAGGTCACAGCTCAATCGTATCGTCTATCCGTTCAGGCGTTGTTGAAATCATGACGACTGAAAATGCAGAGCCAATAAAAATCTTTATCGCAGGCGGCTTTGCTGACGTAACCGCAACCAACTGCACCGTTCTGGCCGAAGAAGCCACAATGCTGGCTGATCTTAATCAAGTAGAGATTGAAAAAGATGTTTCTGACCTAGAAACTAAACTATCAAACGCCAAAGACGAAGTTGAGACCATTCGTTTCACAAAACAACTAGCCCTCGCAAACGCAAAACTAACGGCAGTCACAGGCGTTTTAGCGGCTTAATTTTGGAAATTTTAACCCAGATATTCTCCCCCGTACAATTATTAGCGTGGGGAGCCGCACTGTTATTTGTAATTTCCTATCAAAAGCAAACGGCAGATAAAACAATATTTTGGTGGATACCTGCTGATGTCCTGATGGTCACCCATTTTTACTTCATGGGCGCACCATTTTTCATGCTACTGGCGGGCGGAGGCTTATTAAGATCCATCGTCTCGCTAAAATGTAGTCATAGAATACTTCTCATATATTTAGGTTTTTATATGTGCCTCGTTGCTGTGGCACTCGTATTTCTAGGTGATGATTTTAAAGAATTTATAGCCTTTATAGGGGCTGGGTTCTTTAGCTTATCTGTTTTATTCAAACATAATTTTATATGGCATCGTATTTTTGCTTTTTGCCATCAAATATGTTGGGTCGCTGCGTTTACCTTATTAGGCTCTTTTGGTGGTTTGGCTTTAATTACCTTTATGTTTGTTTCTAATATAATAGGAACGACAAGGTATTTAATTAATCAACGTCACTGAGCGTAGTAAAAAATGTTTTAGGGCACTGTTTTATCGGGACTTACAGAATATTGTGGCTTTATAATAGGGGGAGCAGCTGCCATGATACAAATTTTTGTACCTTCTGTTACTTTAAGTTCAGCAGCGGCTTCTGCGTTTGCTTTAAAACAACTAGAAACTACACTTAAGTTTTCTCCCTCTGCAAACGCCGATGAAGACATGCTTAATGCTACTGAACTGGCAAGTGCTATGCGTCTTAATACCATTGGTTTCTCCTTATTTAATTTGTAAATAACATAACTCAAATAATTAATTATGTCAAATATTAATTAAATTAACCTCTCTCAACCCAATAAAACTGTTCGTTAGGTAAATTTTATCGGCGGATTTTAGGCGTTGGGGGGAGATGCATTCTTCTTTTACATCTTTTTCTTCCATCAATTTACGGCGTGTCACACCTGCCAACACACCATCGCTTAAAGGCGGGGTAATAAGCTTTCCATTTTCTTCGATGAAGATATTGCTGGTGGCACCGCAGGCGATGTTGCCGTCTGTATTGGTCAAAATTGCTTCGGCGGCACCAAAGTTTTCGGCCTTACGCCGTGCGGCGTAACTGCGTGAGTAATCGAGCCGTTTACAATTTTCTAAAACACAGCCTGCTATACGGGGGTAATCTGTAATAATTGCACAAAGGGCAGGCTCGATTTTCTCTGGATTACTGGCTTGCGCCACGTCAATTAAAACCGTGGGTGTGTGCGCAGGCAGAAGAGGGGATTTCACAATACCACCCGTGACCGTTGTGCGAATTCTGGCATAACCACTGCTTAATTTATTTTTTTGCAATAGTGATTGGCAAATTTTTGTAAAATTTTCCTCCCCCCCTGCTATCGCTTCCCCCCCGCAAGCGGGGGGGTAAGGGGGGGAGATACCAATGACTGTTTTTGTGTCATAGACAATCCGCTCGTAATGTTCTTTGCCATGAATAAGCACACCGTCTTTGGCAAGCATGGAATCAAAAATACCAATGCCTGTCGTAAAACCACAATCTTTGTGAGAGATCAAAGGCGCGTTATCGTCAACAAAATCTCCGTTTAAATAAATAATGTTCATGCCGCATTCTCCTTATTGTCAAAACTTTCAAATATTTTCTGCGCTTTGTCTAATCCTTCTTGTAATTCTTTGGCGGGGTCAGAATCACTGACGATACCGCTCCCTGTCTGAAGATAGGCTTTACCGTTTTTATAAATGATGGTGCGAATAATAATATTCGTATCCATCGTTCCGTCAAAACCAATATACCCCATCGCGCCGCAATAGGGGCCGCGTTTGGTCGGTTCTAATTCCTCAATAATTTCCATCGCCCGAATTTTGGGCGCACCTGTGATAGAGCCCCCAGGAAAGCACGCACGTAATAAATCGAGCGATGTTTTGTTTTTCTTTAACGTGCCTGTGATTGTAGAAACCAAATGATGCAGCCCTTCAAAGGTTTGAAGCTCACAAAGCTTAGGCACTTTCACAGATTTAAAATCACATACTTTTGATAAATCATTACGAAGTAAATCCACAATCATTGTATTTTCTGCAATGTCTTTTTTGCTTTTGGCCAAAAGATTGGCAGGTTTAAAAGAGGGGAGTGTGCCCTTTATAGGCTGTGTTTCAACGTGCGTGCCATCACATTTTAAAAACCTTTCGGGGGAGCAGGAAGAGAGCTGTAGGTCACCAAAATTCATATAAGCCGCGAAGGGCGCGGGATTTATTTGGCGCAGATGTTTGTAATGTTGAAACGCATTAAAATTTGAAGGTAACTCGGCATCAAAACGCCGTGTGATATTGGCCTGATATATTTCGCCCGCATAAATATGATCAATCGCCTTTTGAATATTATTTTTATAATCTTCGTCTGATGTTTGAGCGGTCCATCGAAAATCAAAATATTCTTGAGACTGTTTGTTATTTTTAAATTTAGGTTCGTCACCAATCAACCATGTTTTGTTGTTCTTATGATCATGTACGATCACGTTGGTATAAATGCCAACCATCATGTCAGGTGCATTAATATCGTCAGTTGTTTGGTTAGGCAGATTTTCTAAATTGCGACCCAAATCATATCCCCAATACCCTGCAATACCGCCCACAAAAGGGATTTTATCATTTATTTGAAAGTTATAATAATCAAGTCTGGATTGAAGAAATTTAAAAACATCAGTGTTATCAATCTCCTGATCATTATGCTTGATCATACCGTTTTGGGCGGTAATTGTTTCAATAGGATCCCAACAAAGAAAGCTCCATTGACTGGCGGGGTGCGACGGACGGCTGCTATCAAAGAAAAGGGTATAGGGTTTGTGTGCCAAACCTTCAGCAATCGAAAAAAAATCTGCACCGTTCCATTCTTTAATATCTAAATTTTTCATCTACAAAAATTCTTTAATATTTTTAATCGCATCTGCTAATCCAATACGCTCGATCTCAACATCTTCAGGGAACGCGCCTGCAAGGCGAGAAGGCATCATGGAATCAAGCATGACAAATACGCCTTTATCATCGGCGCGGCGGATAAGACGACCGTAAGCTTGTTTTAATTTTAGACGTGTCAACATATCGTCGTAGCGTTTTTTGCCAAAGGCGTCGCGGCGCGCTTTGTGTAAAATGGTAGGGCGCGGCCATGGTACACGGTCGAATACAATCAGGCGCAAAGACTCACCCGGAACATCGACACCATCCCGAATGGCATCCGTGCCGAGCAAACAAGAATGTGTGTCCTCACGAAAAATATCAACGAGCGTGCCTGCATCCATTTCATCCATATGTTGGGCGTAGAGATGAATATTTTTATCATTCAACGGCAGTTTTATTCTTTCATGCACCGCACGCAAGCGAGAGATAGCGGTAAATAATCCAATAGCACCGCCCCCTGCGGCTTCGAATAAATTTTGATAGGCGGCAGAAACTTGCCCTAAATCATTTTTATCAACATCTGTAATCACCAAAACTTTTGTACGCTCCTTATAAGAAAAGGGCGAGGTGTAAGCTTCCTGCACTGGATGATCAGTAAGATAATCAACGCCTGTGCGTTGACGTGCCACTTCCCAATTCATTTGTGGATCATCTGTGCCATCACGCAACGTGGCAGAGGTAATAACAATGCCATGCGCTTGTGGCTTTAAGGCTTTGGCAAACGGCACCATGGGATCAACCCAGTGACGATATAGACCTATATCAAGGGCACGTCCCTCGAAACGCTCTATCTCCATCCAGTCAACAAAGTTTGTATCAGGCGTTTCGCTTTGTAATGTTTCCAACATACCTATCCATGATCCAATGGTCATGATGGCGCGACGTTCTAATCCTGCCTGCACGGCTTCAATACGTTTTTTGGTGTCACTTTCGAGCGTATCGCTGTGATCAATTAATTTCTTCTTGAGGCGATCCACAAGGGCGAGCATGGGCTTTTGTAGAGCCTTCAAAGCACTTATTAATTCTTTAATATTGGGCGCAATATCTTCATGTAACGGGAAGGTTCCTGTTTCGATGGAGTAAGGACCATTGCGCCCTTGCGCGCGGGAATGCACCTGGCGGTAAACGGCCATAATGAATTTTTCGCACGCGCCTTTGGGTTGATTATCTTTTAGGCGCTTTTTCCAACCATCGGCGGTCAAAATACGTGATTTTTCAATGATCTCTTGAAGCTCTGCTAAGCCCTTTTCATCGCCGCTTAGTAAATCTTCTGCGCGGGATTTTAGGCCGCGAATACGTGTTTTCTGCGATGCTTCTGCGCCGCGTATCCAACGGCGAAGGTCATAGGTTTCACGTGCTGTTAAATGCCCTGAAAACGCACTGTCCGCCGCATCAAAAAGATGATGTCCTTCATCAAAGACATAGCGCAGAGGGAGTTCATCACTATTTGTATTAATCGCTGTTTGGATCATCACTAATGCATGGTTGGCAACAACAATATCGGCATGTTTAGAGCGACGCACGGATTGTTCCACAAAACATCGATGGTAATGATCACACGCGGAATAGATACATTCCCCGCGCTGATCTGCAAGGCCGACCGTATACTGAAACCCTAAAAGACCACTGAGCCAACCAGGGAAATCTGTGCCGCTATTTATGTCCCCATCTTTGGTCGCTGCCGCCCATCGTGCCATGATACCTAAAGCGATGGCTTGTTGAGGATTGCGAGACAAAGCCGCACCTGCCGCGCTTTCTTCAAAATTTAACAGGCAAAGATAATTTTCACGACCTTTACGAATGGCAACCTTATTGTCTTTGAGTTGCTCGTCAGGATAAACGCGGCTGAGTTCTTGATCGACTTGGCGTTGCAGGTTTTTGGTGTAGGTGGAAACCCAAACCGTGCCTTGGTTCTTTTCTGCCCAGACAGAGGCGGGCGCAAGGTAGCCTAAGGTTTTACCAACTCCTGTGCCTGCTTCGGCGAGGACGACATTCGGGCTATTCTCCCCCCCTTGATCCCCCCCGCTTGCGGGGGGGTGCTTTTTATTACTATCCCCCCCGCAAGCGGGGGGGATCAAGGGGGGGAGAAT
>CAYGPG010000046.1:0-8853 GCA_964351905.1 uncultured Micavibrio sp. | reverse complement strand
CCCTCTCCCTATAGGGAGAGGGCTGCAGCAGGCTTAATGAAGCATAGCTGAATTTAGCCGAAGCTGGGTGAGGGTGTAAAATAGAACTGTAAAGCCTAAACCTGACCCAATGTTTTAATCTTTGCCTTTGGATGGATTTCGTTTTGGGACATGACGGTGGTTTGCGGGCGGAAGCGTTCAATAACGCTACGCACGTAAGGGCGCACATTTGGCGAGGTTAGAAGCACGGGGCTTTCGCCTTGTTTGAGATATTCTTCATATACATCGCGCACAGCGGTAATGAAATCTTGGAGTTGCGTTGGTGCCATGGCGAGTTGTTTTTCTTGTCCTTCTGGGCCAATCAAAGATTCATTAAACGCCTGTTCCCATTCTGGCGACAAGGTGACAAGCGGAACAAAGCCATTCACGTTGGTATTCTGATCACAAATTTGACGGGCAAGGCGGGAGCGCACATGTTCGGTAATGATACCGATATTCTTGGTGTAGTTTGAAGCTTCGGCAATGCCTTCGAGAATAGTCGGTAGGTCACGCACGGACACACGTTCCGACACCAAATTTTGTAAGATACGTTGTAGGCCACCGATAGAAATTTGACCCGGAATAACATCCGCAACCAATTTTTGATATTCAGGCGGCATTTCATCAAGCAGTTTTTGCGTTTCCGCATAAGAAAGCAGATCAGACATATTGTCTTTGACGATCTCCGTAATATGCGTCGTGATCACGGTCGGCGCATCCACCACAGTGTAGCCTTTGAAGTTGGCCTCTTCACGATGTTGTTCATCAATCCACATGGCGGGCAGGCCAAAGGTTGGCTCCGTCGTACTTTCCCCAGGCAAGGTGATTTGTGCGCCCGTTGGGTCCATCGCCATCAGCATACCGGGGCGCACTTCGCCGCGGCCGCTTTCAATTTCTTTGATGCTCACCATGTAGGTATTTGCGGGCAGTTGCAGGTTGTCTTGAATACGAACGGCGGGCAGAACATAGCCCATATCTTCGGCCAATTGACGGCGCAGTCCTTTAATTTGATCCGTGACTTTATTGCCGCCTTCACCCTGAACGAGCGGGAGTAGGCCATAGCCTAACTCAAGACGAATGATGTCCATCGCAAGGGCTTTAGAAATAGGCTCCTCTGCAGGTGCGCCGCCTGGTGTACCGTCTGGTGTTGAAGTTTGCTCAAGCTGCAATAGCTCTTCTTTCTTCTCATTGCCGCGCCATGCAATATAGGCGAAGCCTCCAAAGACGATGGCTAAAAATCCAAAAGGCGTCAGTGGTACGCCCGGTATCAGACCAAGCATCATCATAAGGATAGCTGTCATCGCCATGGCCTTAGGATGTTTTGTGAATTGGAAGAGCAAAGCTTTATCTGCCGCACCTTCCACGCCTGCTTTGGAGACCAAAAGACCAGCACCGATGGAGATAATCAGCGCAGGAATTTGGGAAACAAGACCATCACCAATGGTCAGGATTGTATAAGTTTGGGCGGCTTCGCCCATAGTCATGCCTTGCTGCGCCGTACCAATGACAATACCGCCAATGATGTTGATAAACACAATCAAGAGACCAGCAATGGCGTCTCCACGCACGAACTTCGACGCACCATCCATCGCCCCGAAGAAGTTACTTTCTTGTTCTAATTCTTTACGTTTTAACTTGGCTTCTTCTTCGCTCAAGAGGCCAGAGGATAAATCAGAGTCAATCGCCATTTGTTTCCCGGGCATAGCATCCAAGGTAAAGCGTGCAGCAACTTCAGCGATACGCCCAGAGCCCTTTGTAATAACCACAAAGTTTACAATAACCAAAATAGAGAAAACAATGGCACCTACCACATAGGAGTCCTGAATAATCAATCCGCCAAAGGCCTGAATAACGTGCCCTGCAGAGTCTAGGCCATTATGCCCTTCGCCCAAAATTAAACGCGTTGAAGCAACGTTTAAGCCGAGTCTTAAAGATGTCGCGATTAATAGCACTGTTGGGAAAGTTGAAAATTCGAGAGGTTTTTGTATTGATAAAACCAACATCATAATAAAAACAGAAAACAAGATGGAGATAGACAGTCCCATATCCAACATCCATGTTGGAATAGGGATCAACATGAAAATGAGAATGAAAATAATACCAATAGCGAGCACAACATCGCCACGCAAAATTCCACCTAAAGCACTACGCGCTTGAGACATTCCTTGAATTTGGAAATTAGATGGACCGGTGTCTGACATTTTTAAAATAGAATTATTCGAATAAAATTAAGAACTTACCTTCAATTGTACTGTTTTCGACAGGGTGATGTAAACATATTTGAACGTTTCAGCCTTGATTTGTGTTATTATTTCGGAAATTATGATTCAAGAGTATTATTTGAAGGAAAAACGCATGAAAAAAACTACGACATTATTTTTTGTATTCATGGCATTGATTGTCTCTGGTTGTGATCATTACTCAGAAAAAATGGCTGCGATGGAGAGTAATACAAGCCGTACAGCATTTTATCAGGATGTCAGTAATATAGAGCCTGCCGCTGGTGGAGAACATTTTTCAAGCAGTATGACTTTTAAATCACATTTGAAGAGCGAATATCTAACGCTCGCTTCCTACGAAAATAACGTTCGTCATGATTATCGTGCGGCTAAATACTACACTAATCAAATTGAGAAATTACAAGATGGGCAAATGGTCTATCCTGCAAATTTTAATGATTTTAGAGTCCTACCTGAGCATAAAGCGGAATTAGAAGAAGCTCGCGAAGATTTAATTGAGGCACTTAAACTTTTTAATATTCCTGAGAACAGACAGACACTTGCCTTTGCTCAAGGGCGTTTTGATTGTTGGATGGATAGAGCGGAAGATCGTCCAGATGAATCAGCCACTTGTAATTGCCGCAAAGATTTCGAAAACGCGCTAAATAACCTTGTTGTTGATCCAGAATATTATGAGGATGATTATTGGAGCGTGATTTAAGGCTCTCTTAACCTACCTGTGGAACGTCTTCACCATCATCTTTATATTGATTGAGTTTATTGCGCAGAGTACGAATAGAGATGCCAAGAATTTTAGCGGCATGCGTACGATTGCCCAAACAATGATCCAATGTATTTAAGATCATATCACGCTCAACCTCAGAGATTGTTTTGCCAATCAATCCTTCAACACCTTCAACATTTTCAACAACGTGCATTGTGTCAGGTGTTTTTGATTCTAGTGTTGGTGTAGATGTTGCTGCTCTACCAGAAGACGATCCTTGTGTGAATTCGCTCTCTTGTAGGAATATAGCATCAGCTTCTATCTCCGCTTCGCTAGACATTAAAATTGCGCGATGCATCGTGTTCTCTAACTCACGAATATTCCCACGCCAGCTGTAATTTTTAAGTTTATCTTCTGCAGAACTCGAAATTTTCTTTTTCTGAATCCCATTTTCTTCTGCAAATTTACCTGCGAAGAATTTAGCAAGCTCCATTAAATCACTTGGTCGTTCCCGCAGAGCAGGAAGCGCAATATTTACAACGTTTAAGCGGAAATAAAGATCTTCGCGAAATTCACCTTTTTCAACTGATTTTTGTAAATCACGGTTGGAGGTGGCAATAATACGGCTATTAACCTTTACAGCATCGTTGCTACCAATGCGTGTAATCTCTTTTTCTTGAATGGCGCGCAGTAATTTTGCCTGCAACATGGGATGCATTTCAGACACTTCATCAAGCAATATTGTCCCACCATGCGCTTCTTCAAATTTTCCGATACGACGGGCATTGGCGCCTGTAAAGGCTCCTTTTTCGTGACCAAAAAGCTCTGATTCTAATAAATTTTCTGGAATAGCGGCGCAGTTAACAGCAATAAAAGGGCCATCCTTACGTTTGGAGCTTTTATGGATGTATTTTGACATCACTTCCTTACCCGTTCCGGATTCGCCAGTAATCATGATCGTGGCTTCAGAAGGCGCAATTTTATCTGCAAGCTGCATGACTGTTTTCATAGAAGGGTCGCTCGCAATCATCGAGCTACTTTCTTGTGTCACAGCTTCTAAAACAGCGGCGATTAATTCTGCGTCAGGGGGAAGGGGGACATATTCTTTTGCACCGGCTTCAATTGCTTTGACGGCTGCACGGCTTTCCGTGCCAATACCACACGCAACAACGGGAACATGAATGCGTTCGGCTTCTAAATTTTCGATGAGCTTACCAATTTTTTGCTTTACGTCGCACATCACGACATCAGCACCCTTACCATTACGCAAGGCGCCTATAGCTTCTTCAATATCTTCGCAATGAATAACTTTTGCACCACGTTGCAACGCAATCTTACCTGCGGCACTGATGTAGCCTTCAAGTTGTCCAACAATCATTAAACGCATAGTGGGAATTCCTTAATCAAAATATTTAATACGCTCGCTAGGGGGCAACTCACTATTTAAAAGCATTTCCAAACGGCGTGGATTATCTTGTCGTGCAATAGAGGCCATCGCAATCATAACGAGGGAACGGATCATGGCTTCTTCGTTTGAATTCCGCTCTAGCTTTGCGGCCATAGGCGCAAGAACAGCCGTTCCTAAAATGGCGCCATAAAAAGTTGTAAGAAGCGCAACCGCCATTGCTGGGCCAATGGTTTCTGGATCTTGAAGGTTCGCCAACATTTGTACCAAACCGATGAGCGTTCCAATCAATCCCATCGCCGGCGCAATTTCAGAAGCGCGGCGCAAAATACTGGCAGAGCGACGATGGCGTTCAACGAGCGAGTCTAAATCTTGTGCTAAAATACGTTCAATATCTTGTGGGTCATATCCGTCAGTTACGATTTGCGCGGCGGCATAAAGATGAGGCTCTTTTTTTAATTCTTGTTCCGCGCCTGCTAAAGCTAAGAGCCCTTTTTTCTTAGCTAATATAGAAATATCCATCAGTTGACGCGCCATTTGTGAGGCACGAAGACGTTGTCTAAAAAGGGAATTACCAATAATTTTCCCTGCGTTTTTTAATTCCTCACCGGAAAAAGAAACACTTGTCACGGTCATAGTGCCTAAAATAACAATGAGGAAAGAAGGAATGTTGAAAAAGTTGGCGTCACTTTTCCCAATATAAATTGCAATACCAATCAATACGAAGGTAAGGACAAGTCCAAAGACTGTTGTAAGGTCTATGCCAACCTTTGCTGGCGCAATGCGTATTTGATTATTAGGAGTGTTATCTGTCATTTAAATTTATGTTTTATCAGATTTTACAATTTCGGTCATCGTTACACCAAGTTTATCCTCAACAACAACGACTTCGCCACGTGCCACAAGGCGATTATTCACATATATATCTATTGCTTCGCCGACTTTACGATCAAGTTCAACAACAGCACCACGACCAAGTTTTAAAAGCTGGCTCACTTGCATGTTAGATCGGCCTAAAACAGCAGAAATTTGCACTGGTATATCGTATATGGCGGTAACATCATTGGCCATTGGCTCACCAATATCCCATTCCTGCTCATCGTCTTTATTCATAGGGCTGGCTTGAATTTCGTCGTAATTCATACCCTCTTTTTTTTGAGCATCTTTAGGCGCTTCTTCTGCAGCTTCTTTTTTAGGTGTTTCATCGTTCATGTTTTAAATCTCCTATGGATCAGTATCTTCATGTGGTGTGTTGTTTTTTGAAGAATCAGGTGATCCTTCTTTATTTATACCATTATTTTGGCTCTTCGTAAGGAGAGAGTTGTCCTTTGACATGACTTGTTCCACCAAAAGCGCTTCGATGGCTTTTTTTATAGCTTGAGCTGTGTTTTCAGGCGTGCGCACCATGCCACCGTCTTTCCAAGATAAGGCACAAGCACCTATTTCAAGGCTGTTATCAGCCAAAATCTTATATCGTGGGGCACTTTCCTTATCAGGCCATATGTCTTCTATTAGCCTATCGACGTCACTAGTCATATCAGGGTGCACTTCAACTTTAATTTCGCTTTGCCCACTTTGGGATTTCAAAACCTCACTTAGGGCATTGCGAAGGGCTTCGTGCCCTAAACGTGTTTGAAGCGATGGAGCCAACAGGGCAATAATTTGTAAGGCAAGCTTTAGAGATTCTTCTTCATATTGTTTTTCACGGTATATCTCTGCTGCAAAAAGATTTGAGAAGTTTTGAGAAATCGCGACAAGCGTATCAGAAATTTTTTGATCACGTTGATTTTTTTCGTCTTGGATACCTTCATTACGACCTGTTGCATGGGCAACGGCCTTTGCGGCCTCTAAATCATCTTCTGTAAAAGTTGGCGGTGGTGGTTCAACTTCAATTTCCTCTTCAATAATGACTTCTTCCTCTTCAGGAACGTCAAAATTATTGAGGTCGAATAAAAATTTATTTGTATTGTTCAATGTTACGCCGTTTTTTTAAGCTGGTTAATTAATAAATAAGCTCATCTTCTTCAAGGCCAGTTGAAATTGTAATTTCCCCACGTGCTTCTAATTCTTTTGCGACACCGACAATATATTGCTGTGTCTCTTCAACATCTTTTAAACGCACAGGTCCCATAGCGGCCATATCTTCTTGCATAATTTTTGCAGCACGCTCCGACATATTGGCAAAAAATAGATCGCGTAAGGACTCTGTTGCGCCTTTGAGCGCACTTGGTAGCTTCTCTTTATCACAAGCCCTAATGAGCGTCTGAATGGCACCAGGATCGAGTTTTTGAAGATCTTCAAATGTGAACATCAGGCTACGAATTTTTTCAGCACTTTCTGGCACCGTTTTTTCTAACATTTCCATAAAATTTTGTTCGGCTGTGCGGTCAAAATTATTAAAGATATTGGCCATGACTTCGTGGCTATCTTCGCGTGCAGTACGTGCAAGGTTAGACATGAATTCTGTCCGCAGGGTACGCTCCACATCATCTAAAACGTCACGTTGAACAGCCTCCATTCGGAGCATACGATGAATGACTTCGAGTGCGAAGTTATCAGGCATGAGAGCCAGCACGCGCGCTGCATGATCTGTTGATATTTTTGACATCACAACAGCGACTGTTTGCGGATATTCTTTTTGAAGAAAGTTTGCAAGAATCTCTTCATTCACATTAGTGAGCTTTTCCCACATCGTACGACCTGCAGGGCCGCGAATTTCTTCCATGATGCTTTCAATTTTTTCCGCGCTCATACCTGCTTTCGCAAGGAGGCGCTCCGTGCTTTCCTGTGAGCCGATAAGAGAGTTGGCGGAGCTCATTTGTTCGGCAAAATCGACAAAAAGACGTTCAACAACATTAGCGTCTACTTTACCTAAATTAGCCATTGTTTGAGATATTTCTAATATCTCTTCATCGTCCATGTGTTCAAAGATTTTTGCTGTGTAATCTTCACCTAAGGCAAGCATAAAAATCGCTGCCTTTTCTGGTCCTGACAATGTTCTATAATCTTCACGTACGCGCATAAATGTGAACCTTTAATTCTAACTTAATCGTTATAACTCTTTTAATCTTCTGTCATCCAACTTCTAATTACTGAAACAGTTTCGTCTGGATAATTCTCAACAATATCTTCAACCTTCTTAACTGAAGACGCTTTAACTTTGCCTTCAACACTATCCATATTGATGAGACCTTCATTGTCGCCTTCCTCTTCTAAAGCGGCAGGCTCAAATTCCCCATTAGGGCCTTCAAGGGCAGGGGTCATACCACCTGCGAGTAAGCCTGTCTCAACCTCATCTTCTTCATCTTCTTTACGTCCCTCTGTCGTCAGTAAACGTCCGACCATAGGTTGAATAACCAACAAGATAACAAGGATAATCATAATGGCTACTGTTAGGATTTCTGCGGCATCTAACAACTTGTTTTTATCAAAACCGAACAGTGAATTATCGTAAGGGGTATCGCTGACTTCGATATCGGCAAATTGCATATTCACAACTTCTATTGTATCGCCACGTGTTGCGTCATAGCCAATAGCAGAGCGAACAAGAGCAGCAATTTTATCCATTTCTGCTTCGGAACGTTCTTCGTAAACGCGCTCGCCTTCTTCGTTTGTGCCGTAAGTTCCATCGACAAGAACAGCAATGGATAGACGTCTAACTTCACCTGTTTCACGCACCATACTGCGTGTGGTTCTACTGATTTCAAAATTTGTTGTTTCTTCAATACGGCTTGATTCAAGGCTAGGAGCTTCATCAAAAAACAGATCATTCCCAACAGCTGGTAAATTGTTTTCGACAGAAACATTGTTCTCACTAGCATCACGTTCCACGTTGCTTTCTTCGATGGATTGAAGGGAGCGCGCGACCTGACTTTCCGGGTCAAATAATTCTTCATTGGTGCTAACGCGATCAAAGTTTAAATCAGCCGTTACATTAGCGCGGACATTACCATACCCAACAGTTCTTCCTACAATATCTTCAATGGCGCGAGAAAGGCGCTGTTCATATTTAAGGCGCTGTTCATCAGCTTTAAGACTTGCTGTGTTTTGCGTTCCCTCATCTCCACTGGCGAGGAGTTTTCCTGACTGATCAATCAAAGATACCTTTTCAGGGCTTAATTCTGGGACAGCAGAAGCGACAAGTGATCTTACCGCCATAATTTGATCGTTGTTCAATTGTGCTCCTGGGCGAAGGCCAAGTGCAACACTGGCGCTTGCTGAACGGCTTTCACGGCTGAAAAGTTGACGTTCTGGCAGAACCAAATGAACGCGCGCGCTTCTTACAGGGTCAAGAGCACTAATTGTTCTGGCAAGCTCCCCCTCTAATGCACGAACCTTATTGAGGTTCATAATTTCGTTTGTTGTGCCAAATCCTGATTGTGTGTCAAATAATTCATACCCTAATGAACCACCGTTTGGTAAACCCGCCTCAGCTAATAACATACGCGCACGTCCAACTTCGGTATCTTGAACCGTTACGCGTGATC
>CAYGPG010000045.1:0-8886 GCA_964351905.1 uncultured Micavibrio sp. | reverse complement strand
AGTAGGGGTTTAAGGTTCATCGTATATTCTCCAATACTTCTGGGTTGACGCGGTAGTTTGTTACTTGAAATCCAAGGGGGTTAGAAAACCTGTCTTTCATTTGCATAGGCTTTTGTGAGTAGCGGAATTGAATAATGGCGTTCCATTCACTCACCCTCAATCGGTCGCTTTCTCGGACTTCGCGAAGAAAGCGAACAGATGCGGTCTTGTCATTGATGAAGGACACAGACTTTATTTTAATGTCTATAGACCCTCTATCCCGCATTTTTCTTGATGGATTATTAGGATTATTTTCTGCCCATAGCTCACGATATTCCTTGAGCGCCTCTCCATCTGACATATTGGCAACAGCTTCATAATTTTGCTGTAAAATGGCTGGATTATATTGTTCTCTCAAAGAAACATACTTCACAAGATTTGCTTCCGTGACAGCTTCATCTTCTGAAAGCGTTAAATCACTTAATCCCTTTGAAACCTCTAAATAGCCCGTAGAACGATCAACAGTCACCACATAAGGCTCAAAGGTTTTGAGCGGCAAAATCAGGATAAGCGTTAATAAGCTGAGAATTGAAATTCCCATGCATATAAAAGCAAAAATCCATGCCCGTTTCTTAGAAAGGAGTGCATTTGCTATGATCTCCTGATCCCACGTAGATGCTTTGTCGTAGTAATCGTCTCTATTTTTAGACATTTCTTAAAACCCTCTAATATTCTTTGCTGATGCAGCCAATCTTTTACCAATAGCTTTTGATGATTGAATCGGGTGTTTTGCCGAATTGTAAGCAACAACACCAGTTGTAAATCCGCCTTTCGGCGTTGCTTTTCCAATTCTTCCGGCAGCTTTGGTTCCCCATGCAGCGGCGCCCATCGTAGATAGAGATAATCCACCTGTTATAGATGCTGCGATGTTCATCACTTGCATCAGCAAAAGCACAGAAACAAAGGATATGAACAAAAATGCGCCTATATATGACAGTGTATTGGCTGAGCCTGTTGTATTGTTTTCTAAATTAGTTATGGCTGGATCAGAGAGTGTTAGAAGCAACGCCAAAAGTGTATAAACAAAGATAGGAATAACAGCATAGTTGAGTAAGGTTCTTAGCCATCCTTCAAATAAATTTCGGGTATTGGAGAAAATTAAAAGAAGAATAAATAAAGGCCCAATGGCCAATAATATGGCTACAGCAATTTTAGAGAGAACAATTAGCATGGCTGCATAGCCAGCAAGTGATAATGCGCCAAACCAAACTATTAAAGCATAGAAATATTTTCCAACATCATACCATCTTGCACCTTCTAGGATTTCTGAAACAATGACTAAAGATCTGTCATAAAAGCTTGAAAGAACTTGATTGGCTGTTGCCCCATCCCCGGCAACTGATCCTGGTGTTGCGTTTGAGGCACCGGTCATAATTTGTCCCGCTATATCAGATGGAAGATCTGTTGCCATGTTATAGACAAGCAAGAAAAAAGTGTCCCACTCCGTTGCAATGAGTAATAGAACAATGATTTTAAGAGTATTTACGATTAATTCGTTTGCTCCAAATCTCCCTGAAATAATCACCTTGTATCCAAAAACAGCTATAAAAATGATGAACATTAATCGCCATAGAATTTGAACGATAGGTGTAAGGCTCCCAAATGCCCCCTGAACGAAGGCAAGTATAATTGAATCAACATTATTGATTATCAATTCAATCAATTTTGTTTACTCCAATCGGGAAAAGTATTCTTCATTGTCTCGCTTATATTATCGCGCCGTTCTTTTCTAAGAGCTTTGACCTGAGTTTCGACCACTTCCCAGTTTTTGAGAGTTTTGACATTGTTAGCAGTGATTTCACCATAGCCAGCTTGCGTGAAATGAATTGCAATTTTAGAGGCCGTATCTGCGCAGGTCTCATAAATAAGCCCCTCTGGGCTGGAAGCTTCAGGATTAGCCCAAAGTTGCATGCAATCATTAGTGTCCTCGCCAATATCAAAAACTTCTTTTGCAATAATCTGAGGAGATACATCGTTAAGAGGATTTTCTTCGTTAGCACACGCAGAGAGGCTGAGCATTGAAGCTACTAAACTAAAAAGGAATTTTCTTTTCATGATTTTCTAGTACCCCATTCTTCTGTCATTGCGATATTTATGGGTAGTGGATCACAGGGATTACTGGATAAAGAGGCGGTTTTGCCATTTCCACATGGAGCTTTTTTCTCTTTGTAATGAGATGCACACCCACCAAGGGCTAAAGCAGAAATTAAGCAGGTAATTGTTAGAAATTTTTTCATATTTTTCTCCTTAGTTATTGGGTAATTCCATTGCTGCTCTGGCTAGAGCAGGATCGTAAACATTGAATGAACTGGCTCTTCTTGAATTCATGAGTGTTTCATTATCAATAGAAGCATCTTGCTGAATACGAATGGCGTTCAGACGCATCAATTCATTGAGGGCCACGCCATTTTCAGCAGCAATTCTGGCTTGTAAATCAACAGATGTTTTCAAATCATCGCTGTTATTTAATTCGCTTAGCAAAGTGTTATAGGTTTGCATTCTGACGGGAACATTATTGTATGCTTGTTCGCTTGCCGATAATGCTGCGTAAGTTGTACCAGTGCGGCGATCTATAGCTTTAGCCACGTTGCTTGTCGGATCGGAAGGCATTAAATCTGCACCCGAAAGAGGGGAGAAGTCATTGTAAAGGTCGTTATAAATGCTTTGTGTGCCTAGCGCACCGTTGGGAACATTACCGCTATTGATGATATTCATGGTGTCTTGCCATGTGTTTGGCAAATATTCGCGTAACTGTTGCTCTAACAGACCATTTGCAACATCACCCATATTGCGCGAGCCAGTCATAGCGTTTGATTGCCTTACAGCTTCATCTAGTTGTTCAAGTTGTTTTTGGTAGTCATCAGCCATAGCATCAATTTGGGCTATAAGCTGTGCGAAGCTTGAAGCATCATAAACTGGTATGCCCTGGGCCTTTGCATCAGCGCTTTGTAAAAATATGATCGCAGCTGAAAGTATAACGAGATTAAGAATTTTCATTGTTTTCTCCTTAATAAAAATGTGTCGAGCCAATCTTCAGGAGATTTGCCTTTTTCTTTCATAATTTCTTCGAGAAGTTTTACGGTTTCTGTTCGTCCTGAGAGAACCGCAATAAAATCATCCATATTGCTTAAATCCAGCTTGGCTATCACTGAATCTGTGCCATGCTTAATGAGAAAACATCTTGATTCCGGTGTTAGCTCACGAATAATCATGAGTTCCTGCTGTGTAAGCCCAAAGCCTTTGCAGTAATCTTCTTCTGATGCCTTGTTATTGGGTAGAAAAATTTGCGTGAATGATTGTTCGATAATCGTATCGCCTACCTCTGAATTGATGGCATCCCTTACAGATTGAGTAGCAAAACCGAGAATTCCGTTTTGTTTACGTATGGTTTTCATCCAATCTTTTATGCGTGAGGTAAAGACTGGATCATCAAGCATTTTCCAACCTTCATCGAGCATGATGATTGTTTTTTCACCGTTCAGAAGCTCATCAATTCTATGGAATACATAAAGAAGCCAAGGAGCGCGGCTAATTTTATCATCCAAGATTGAAGTTAAATCAAAACCGATAGTGCTGTTATCCAAGGCAAGGGTGTCTTGTTCATTATCAAAAAGCCATGCGCGCTCGCCCTTGGAGTGCCATTTTGCGATTTTTTCTCCAAGTGATGAGCCTTGTTCTGCACCATAACCTGCCAGAAGTTCTGCAATATAGCGAAGCCGCCTATTTTCTGGCGGGGCTTCAAAATTTGCATTAACAGCATCCGAAATAATATCAACTTCCTTAGATGTTAAGCGTTGATGATTATCATCTGACACAAGCAGCTGAAGCCAATCTCTCAAAAAACCTCTGTTTTTGGGTGTATCTTCAAGTTGAAGCGGATTTAATCCTGTAGGCTTACCGGGGCTTACTACAGTGTATTCACCGCCAATAGCGCGAATAAAAATCTCCGCTCCACGGTCTTTATCAAAATATATAGATCGCGGTTTGAGGCGTTGAGCTTGTGCCATTAGAAACGTAAGCAAAACTGTCTTCCCCGTTCCTGTCGGCCCAATAACTGTGAAATTCCCGACATCACGCTCATGAAAGTTGAACCAATATGGCGTGCCAGAGGTTGTCTCTAGCCTTGTAATGGCCGAACCCCAATGATTGTCTTGTTTGCTACCAGCAGGGAAGGTGTGAAGACTAGCAAAACTTGCAAAGTTACGATTGGATATCAGTGATCGTCTTGAAATGTAGTTAAAGTTAGCTGGTAAATTTGCCCAAAATGCAGGTTCTAAATTTACATCTTCGCGCACGCATATTAAGCCAAGGTTGGTAAAGGCGCTCAAAGAGTCGCTTATAGACTTATCTAATTGATCTTTATTATCTGCAAACACAGTAAGAGAAATGTGATGTTCGCCAAATGAAGACTTGCCGGAAGAAAGATCATTTTTGGCTTCTTGAATATCAACAATTAGGCTTTCTGCCCCTTGTTCAGAAGCGATCATCTTTCTTTCTGCTTCATTCATAGCACTTAAAGAAGTCTGACGATCAACAAACCCGAAAGATTGAGTAAGAATAAATTCATGGGGCAGGCGGAGGAATGAATCCAACATCCCCGGACCTGTTGCATTATCATATTCCTTCACTGACATGACTGCGCCGAGCTTTACATCACTAAAAGCCGCCCCGCGTAACTCAAAAGTTTCTCTACCAAATGACAATCTTTTTTCTGGTAAGTAATCGGCAATAGAACAAGCTGGAAGGCGAATGGGCTTATTTTCTAAATTTACCAAATAAGACAGGAATGAAAGCGGTTCGGAAAATGAACCATTTTCTGTATCATAAACCTTCAAAACCCTTGGTTTGTATGGCTCTAAAGTTGATAAAATATTATTTACGGCCTCATTGATAGCGCGTAAGTTTTCTATATCTTTTTGTTGCCTTGCAGAGCGATCAACTGATGAGAATAAAGTCCCGCTGATGTTGGCCATGATGCCGATTTTACTTTGGGGAGGGCGACGAACGATTGTAATAAATTGCTCGTTCACAAACATATTTTTTTGAGAGAGCTTTTCTTGATATTCGTTGTCAAGTTTTCTGCACCAGTCGTTCTCAAATAATCCCGGCAATTTATCATTTACACGCCTTCGTATTGTATGGTGATAAACGGCAAAGCGAGAATTGCTGATACCTCTGAGCAAAGTCGCTCTGATATTTTTACGGGTGTTGAGGTCTGTCTGATCGGCAGTTTCGAAGGGGAGTCCTTCTATCTTAATGACTTTAAGAAGATATCCAGCTTTTGTTTTGAGGGTAGTGTCGTCAAAATGCCGCGAATAGGGAATAAAGCTCGCAGCTTTTACTTCACGCTCTGCGATCCTTCCAAGTTGCGTATCTTTTTTTCTTGCAGCTCGTAACACTTTAAAATTTCTATCCTCATGGTTTATAGCTATTGGACTTCCAAAAGCCTCTGTTTTGTATTGGTCCGCATTTTGTCAATTTGGTTAAATAAATGCTCATCCAGTGCGGCTCTTTTTCAGTCGCGATATATCCAAAAACGTGAAGAGGCAAACAAACCAGTAAAACGAAAAGAGCCTTTGCTGACAGTGATGCAAAGGCAATCATTCCAATTCCAAAAATAATGAAGTTGATCCCGAAGAATTCCATTGGTACGCCCATGACTATTGGGGGTCTGGTCATACCAACAAATAAAGGGTCATAATCTATTTCATTATTATAGCTCATTTATCAGCTCTCTATAATGAGCCAGCAATGCTATCAACAATAGCAGGCGCGCCAAATACAAGGATAATGCCGCCAATTATTGATGCGGCCACACCCCATGCTAATCTGCCTGTCATCCAGAGTATCCCAAGGCCAATAACCGCGATAATGGCGATGATACGTGCCCAAGTGTTTGTGAGAAGGTTCTGAAGAGCCGTTAGGAAATTTGTACCTGAATCAAATAATGCTTGAGCATGTGCGGTTTCAGGAATTGAAATTAGTATCAGTGCAAGGATGATAAATAATAGATGTGTGCTGCGCATGTAACTCCCTCACTGAAATTGGTTATTTTCTCTCATAAAAGAGCAAATCTCTGCAATTTCAAGGGCTTTCACCTCACAGTTTAAAAATGACCTAAACTTATACGCAATAGGTTGAATCCTGTTATGTGAGCAGATATTCCCGATCATAATCTCATCATTAACTCGCACATGTCCTTGTCAGCCTAATTTTAGGGATATGTGCCTATGAAGTAGCGAGATTGAAAACTTTGGCTTGTGCTTGCGAACCAAAAGAAGGGATATAAAATGCAGCAAGCTGGAAACGATCAATTAGACTTTAATGTTAATTTAGGCAAAAAATTAAGCTTTTTAAGACAAAACAGGAGGCTGTCGCAGGGCGAATTAGGCGATCTACTCGGTGTAAGAGCACAACAAATTCATAAATACGAAACTGGCGAAAATAAGCTATCGGCAGAAAGACTTAAAGATTGTGCGGATGTTTTAGGTGTTTCCATCAATTATTTTTTCATCGAAAAATTGGCGCCGTTTAACACAGAAGATGCAGAATTGCTTCAACTTGTAAGCGAATTTTATAGTGTTCCAAAGGACATTAGGGTTGAATTTTTAGCGTTAATTCGAAAACTGCGCCAGTTTTCACAACAGTTTCAAAGTTCATTTCCAAACAAGGAGAATAAGAAAAAATGAGAGTGTTCGTTCTAATGTTGATGACTATGTTGTTATTCTCTCCCAGCAAAACTGCCACAGCCTCTAGTCAAGACGCTTGTGCTATTTGGATTTGTTTGCCGGGTGGATTCCCATCAGGGTGCGGCGGGGCATACAGCGAATTTAAAAAACGTATTAAAAAGGGTAGAGATCCTTTGCCAAAATTATCGTCATGCACTACAGGGCCAAATGGTGAGCGAATTGATGGGCATTATCAGGTGGGGTATGAGCGTTTTGAGCCTTGTGATGATGGTTATGTATTAAGAGAGAAACGGCAAGGATATCGAGCTACACAGGGATTATGCTATCGAACTCAATGCGCTCCGCAACAATATCAAGAAAATAGCTACAATAGGTGCGAAAATTACCAAGCAGTAATCCGGCCAAAGCCTAGTTTCGTGAAAATGTGGGTTAATGGAGAGTATCTGGGACAATATTTTTACCAATAGAGCGATAAGATTGAGTATGAAAATACTCAAAAACTTGCTAGGTGCTTTGAATGCCAATCAATGTGGTCTTCCATAAAGCTTTGTATAAAAAAATAACTGTGATCGTAGCCGTCGTGATAACGTAGGCTGAGTGGTTGGTTGGCTTCTTGGCAAGCGATTTCAAACAGCTTGGGTTTAAGCTAAGAATCTAAAAACTCATCCTTTAACCCCTGATCAATTAGTATTGGCGCCTTTGATTTGGAGTGTTTTACAAGAGCTGTGGCATCATGCTTTAACCATTCTTGTTTGTTTTCTCCCAAATAATTTTGAAACGCTTTTTGTCCCCATGGAACTTGGCTGGGGGCCACAATAGGTGAAAAAGCGGAACATGTTTTTAATGATTCAGGGTGTTTAAGGTAAAGTGTCAATGCGCCGTGCCCACCCATTGAATATCCTGTAATTCCGATTTCTTTTTTGTCTAATTTAA
Source organism: uncultured Micavibrio sp. (assembly GCA_964351905.1). Lineage (GTDB taxonomy): Bacteria > Pseudomonadota > Alphaproteobacteria > Micavibrionales > Micavibrionaceae. The sequence continues at coordinate 1,225 of CAYGPG010000045.1, read as the reverse complement.
AGTGAGAGGCGCACATAGGAAGCAGTTCATGCATAATGTAACTTTCCATCCGAAAATTCTTGTCCCATGGTGCTTTTAAAGCATCAATGTAAAAGCCTGCTCCTTGCCCTAAATCAGGGCTATCATCATCAGTTACGCCATTACCACGCGGAGAGGTGTCGGGCGCGAGAATGTGAAGCCCTGATTTCGCGGCTTTTTTATAAGCATTGGCTTTAGTTGTAAAATTTTCTTCTGTACAAGTTAATCCAGCTAAAAAAATAAGGCACGAACTACGGCGCGTTTCATCTGGTGGCGTAAACATTGTAAAACGCATCTGCGTCTTTGTTTGCTCACTGTCGTGGCGATAATAGCCGAGTGAACCGCCGTGGCAGTTGTATGATATTAAAAGTTCTATGCTCATATTTTTTAAAACTCAACAATACTGCGAATACTTTCGCCTTTGTGCATCAAGTCAAAAGCAGTGTTAATTTCACTCAGCGGCATTTTATGCGTGATCAGATCATCAATATTAAGCTTACCATCCATATACCAATCAACGATTTTAGGGACATCCGTTCGTCCGCGCGCACCGCCAAATGCAGAACCCCGCCAAACACGCCCGGTCACAAGCTGAAAAGGCCTTGTGGAGATCTCTTGATCGCCTGCAACACCTATAATAATGCTCTCTCCCCAGCCTTTATGACAGCATTCGAGAGCTTGACGCATATAGCCTATCCAAATAACAATGATTCAATTTGAAAGAGTTGATGGATATTGCATTTCATTTTCCGCCTTAAGGCTTTGGCTTGTGCCCATTTTTGTTCAATGGGGTTGAGGTCTGGAGAGTAAGGGGGCAAGAAGAGCGCGGTGTGTCCGGCATCATGAATGGCTTTGAGCGTATCGCTTCTTTTGTGGAAGGTCGCATTATCCATCACCAGCACAGCATTGTCTGGCAGCTTCGGGATCAAATCTTGTTTGAGCCATGCGGTAAAGACATCTGCATTTACGTTTGTTTTAAACAGCCCGACGGTGAGCAACGCTTTGTCGATTAATGCGCCAATGGCATTTGTTCGCCCCCTTGCATGCCAATCTTGTGTACCATGACATCTTGTGCCTACAGGTGCATAGCCATGGGTACGCGGCATGTCATGCGCAAAGCCACTTTCATCAATATAGACAATCGGGCGCCCTTCAAGCCTATGATGTCCAATAATCGTCTGAAAGATACGCCGTGCGCCGGCGCACG
>CAYGPG010000044.1:0-9877 GCA_964351905.1 uncultured Micavibrio sp. | reverse complement strand
ATCAACAACTTTATCTTCAAATAAAGGCGCACGAAGATTTTCAAGCATTTGTGGGTTTTTCTGATAGAAATCAAAAACCATTTTTTCCTGACCTGGGTACTTCTGCGCCTCTGAAATAACGGCACGTTGAAGTTCTTGATCATTGATAGTCACATTGTGCTGTTGACCAATTTCTGCAATCACAAGACCGAGGCGCACACGACGTTCTGCAATGGCGGCAAGCTCTTCTTTTTCATCCGCTGAAAGTTCTTCTGCCTCTGGATTTGCCTTACGTTCTTGCTCAATTTGTGCCGTAATACCTTCTAACTCAGCGGTTACCATCCCTTTTGGAATTTCAAAGCTGTGATTGTCATCTAACGTATCAAGCAATTGACGCTTCATTTTCAAACGCGTTTGGTTTTCGTAATCTGTTGAAAGCTGGTGTTTCACCGCGTCACGCAGAGCGGCTTCATCATCAAAACCAAGCTCTTTGGCAAAATCATCATTTACGACAGCATCAGTCGCCTCATGAATTTCGTGGATTTTGACATCAAAAATCGCTTCACGACCCGCAAGGTCGGCAGCACCGTAATTTTTAGGGAAAGTGACTTTTACTTCAATGTCATCGCCTTTTTTCTTACCGATCAGTTGATCTTCAAAACCAGGGATGAATTGACCGCTGCCCAACTCTAATTTATGGCCATCGGCCTGCATACCTGGTTGTTTGACATCATCATCGGCGGTACGGCCATCAAAATCCATGATAACAAAGTCACCTTTTTTAGTGGCGCGATCACCTTTGATCGGCGCGCTGCCTTTATGGTGCTCAGTGATGCGCGATAACGCCTCATCAATATCTTTATCTTCAATCTTGGCAACAGGCTTTTCAATCTTCATGCCTTTTGTTTCCATGACATCGAAATCAGGCAGGACATCAAGTTGCATTGAGAAAACAAGATCTTTGCCTTCGTCAAATTCTTTAACTTCAATTTTTGGTTGCATTGCAGGACGTAACTTTTTGTCTTCAATCACTTTTTTGGTTGCGTCATTCACAGCCGTTTCAAGCACTTCACCAAGAACCGCGCGACCATATTTCTTGCGCGCCATATCCATCGGCATTTTGCCTGGGCGAAAACCTGGTTGTTTTGCTGTCTTAATAACTTCTTTCAAGCGATCCACAACGTGCGCGTCAATATCATTCGCAGGCACAGTAATTTCTAATTCGTGGCTCAAGCCTTCTTTTTTAATTTCTTTTACGTTCATAATTCTTCTTTTTCTAATTTATTAAATGGCGTAAGCCATCCGTAGCAATTTATAAAAGTCCCCCTTCGCCAAGGCTTCGGAGGACATCCTTCTCACTAATTTCGCTTTCGCTCAATAAGTTGCGAAGGATGGTGCGGGTGAAGGGACTTGAACCCCCACCTCCGAAGATACCAGAACCTAAATCTGGCGCGTCTACCAATTCCGCCACACCCGCACAGTGCGCTTCGATTTGGCGGTTTTAACGTATGTCAGCCTTAATGCCAAGGGGTAAAGTGAAAAATTCTACACAAATTTAATGAAAGCAGCCGTAGCGTGCCTGCACGCCTGAGGCAAAATTGAAAACATGAAGCCCTCCTTCGCCAAGGCTTCGGCGGGCATAAGCGTTTCTATATTCACTGCGTTCATGAGAAAAGCTAATGGGGCGACTGACGGGGTTCGAACCCCTCGCCACTTTCAGTGGCGCTTTATAAAAAAACGCGGGTACACTTCATCTTTGGGAATTAAACTATCCACTGTAATCAAATGAAATTAATGGGGCGACTGACGGGGTTCGAACCCGCGACAACTCGGACCACAACCGAGGGCTCTACCACTGAGCTACAATCGCCACATAATTAAAAAGCCGTCATGCGCGTAAGCGCGAGGACGCTAATCAAAAAAACCACCATATAGGTATATATGGGGGCACGGCAATTATGTACCTCTTTAACTCCGTTCGGGTCAAGTTTTTTTAAATAAATGAAGGAAAGTAATTTCCTGCCTATAAGATTATTTTTTTATATCAAAAACTATAGACGTTTGTTTTTATGAGTGCTAATAACTATCAAAATTCACAATACGCATATCAGAAATGCGTATTTTGTATAACGCACCACAACAAATAGGAGCTATAGCGTCAATGACTGATAAGAGTTTAAAATTTAAAAATCATAATGAATTTAAGAAATTCTGCGAGGAGCAGGACATCCAGTTCGTTGGATTTGAATTCACCGACCCACGTGGCAAGCTTCAGCACACAGATCAGCATGTGAGCACTGTTGATAAAGATATGTTTGAAGATGGTGTGATGATTGATGGTTCTTCCATTGCGGGATGGAAAGCGATTAACGAATCTGACATGTGTTTGGTGCCTGATTGGGAAAAATGTTTTATGGACCCGTTCGCCGCGCAACCTACATTAAAAGTATTTTGTTGGATTAAAGACCCTATTTCTGGCGATGCTTACGAGCGTTGCCCGCGTGTTATTGCCAAAAAGGCAGAAGCTTATGTGAAATCAGCAGGCTATGGTGACACGGCCTATTTTGGCCCCGAAGCAGAATTTTTTGTTTTTGATGATGTCAAAATGACCGCCAACATGAATGAGGTGTCTTATAAAATCGACTCAAGCGAAGGCCCTTATAACAGCAATACTGATTATCCCGAAGGCAATACAGGCCACCGTCCTGGTATAAAAGGTGGTTATTTCCCTGAAACACCCGTGGATAGTGGATCAGACCTTCGTGCAGAAATGTTAACGGTCATGGATTCAATGGGTGTTCCCGTTGAAAAACATCACCATGAGGTTGCACCGTCACAGCATGAGTTGGGAATTTTCTTCTCAACTTTGGTTAATTGCGCCGACAATATGCAGCTTTATAAATATGCCGTTCATAATGTGGCGCATATTTATGGTAAAACAGCCACCTTCTTGCCTAAGCCTGTTTATGGCGATAATGGTTCTGGAATGCATGTCCATCAATCCATTTGGGATGGCGGCAAGCCACAATTTGCGGGCGATAAATATGCAGGCCTATCTGATATGGCGCTTTATTACATTGGCGGTATCATTAAGCACGCCAAAGCATTGAATGCCTTCACCAACCCATCGACAAACAGCTATAAGCGTTTGGTTCCTGGTTATGAGGCCCCTGTCCTGTTGGCTTATTCAGCCCGTAACCGTTCTGCCTCTTGTCGTATTCCTTATGGTGAATCACCAAAGGCAAAGCGTGTTGAGGTTCGTTTCCCTGATCCAACAGCCAACCCATATTTGGCGTTCTCTGCGATGCTAATGGCGGGTCTTGATGGCATTGATAATAAAATCCATCCCGGTGAAGCCATGGATAAGGATTTGTATCACCTTCCACAGGAAGAATTAGATCAAATTCCAACAGTTTGTGGCTCCCTTCGCGAAGCCTTAGATTCATTGAAAGCGGATCATGAATTTTTGTTAAAAGGTGATGTCTTTACCAAAGATATGATTGATGGGTTTATCGAACTGAAAATGGAAGAGGTTTTGACTTACGAGACTATGCCTCACCCTATTGAATTTTTGATGTATTACTCTTCTTAAAAATCCGTCATACGCGCAAGCGCCAGTACGCTATTATAAAATTATTACGGAGCCAAATGGCTCCGTTTTTTTATCTGTTTAGGAATTGAAATTTATCAACACTCTCATCCTCAAGGCGAATATTGCTTAGAATAAGTTTGAAACTTTCAGTGTTGCGCGCCCAAGTGTAAAAATCATCATTTCTGGCCGGCGTAAACAAAGCCATAATATAAATATATTTTTCATTTTCTAAAACACTCAGCCACAGTTCATAATCCAACAATCGTGTGCGTGTCGCCTTCATGAGATAGGCTTGAGTTTTACTAAAAATAACTTCTGGGAGATGTTGCGTCTCAACAGTCTCTATAAGGCTATCAATCGCATAGTCAGGAAGATTAAATTGATCTTTATAGTATTTGATCTCTTGGGAGCGACTGGTTTTTAAATCTTTATTGATTAAGAACATATTGATTTGCCCAGCCATCGTACCGTTTTCTTTACGGTGGAATAATTGAGCCTCCATCCTATCAATAGAGCGGACAGAAGGCGCATTTAGGGTCCATGACGCAGGATAACTAAAATATGTTTGATCTAAAAAACCATGGATTTCTAACGGTTCAATATTCACATCTTGTCTATTGGTTAATTCAAAGGAGTTAATAATTTGTGCTTGCTGTACTTTTTCATCTTTATAAAGCTCAACAGGGACATAGTAACGAGCCAAAACCATACGCGGCCCATTGATGATTGATTTTACCCGAACAACATAAGTAATATCACCTTGTACTTCGATATACACCGCCTCAGCTTGCTCACCGTCTTCCAGGCCTACTTGTTCTAAAGACAAACCGCTTTTTAAGATATAATGAATAAACCAACTTCTAGCGCTAATTTCATGCGTCAACTCAACAGCTTCCACCGTAAAAAAACTACGTTGGTAGTTTTTTGCAGGACTAATGTAACTTGAAACAATTCCTAAGACATTCTGTGGCGCGCCACTATCATCCAAAGTATTTACGGCGTTCAAATTTGTTGAGTTTTCCATCCAATCTTTGGGCAAACGTACTTGGTAGGACAAAAACTGATCATCATAGGGCGTTTCATCAATTAGTTTTGTTTGATTTTCAAAGGCTTCCTCTTCAAGAAATTCTACTTCGCTTAAAGGTTTAATTTTTGAAAGATCTATCGCTAATTCAACGGCAAATGCCTGCGTTATATGTACACATAAAACAAGAAACACCAATAAAATTTTAAAAAGTCTTAATTTCAACATTGTTCCTTATTATACGTGTAAAAAATGAGAATATAAAATTCTAATCTGTGATTGCTTTATTTTTTCAGGGTTTTTGCGGTTTTCAAAGGCTCTAACTTTGATTATACATGAATAGTTATATACGAAATTTATGAGAGTTTGTTTATCTAATGTCTGATTTATTTAAAAAAGAAAAAACTAATAATACTGCCAACAGCTATGATGCGGCAGATATTGAAGTCCTTGAAGGTCTGGAGCCTGTTCGTAAACGTCCGGGTATGTATATTGGCGGAACAGATGAAAACGCGCTCCATCATCTTGTTGGTGAGATTTTAGATAACTCTATGGATGAAGCCGTCGCAGGTCACGCCGACCGCATTGAAATTCATCTTCACACCAATAATGGAATCACCATCACAGATAACGGACGTGGTATTCCGGTGAATGAACATCCTAAATTTCCTGGGATGTCTGCGTTAGAAGTCATTATGACCACGCTTCATTCTGGTGGTAAGTTTAGTGGTAAAAATTATGAAACAGCGGGTGGTTTGCACGGGGTTGGTATTTCTGTTGTGAATGCACTGTCTGATGAAATGTGGGTTGAGGTTGCGCGTGAAAAGCAACTCTTTAAGCAAAGTTACAGCCGCGGCAAGACGACCAGTAAATTAGAGGATTTAGGCAGTGTTCATAACAGACGCGGCACAACTGTATTCTTCCATCCTGACCCAGAAATCTTTGGGGACAAGGCGATGTTAAAACCATCACGCCTGTATCAAATGACGCGCTCCAAAGCCTATCTCTTCCGTGGCGTCAAAATTAAATGGTCGTGTGATGCCGAATTGATCAAGCCTGAGAGCAAGGTTAAAGTTGAAGAAACGTTTCATTTTCCAAATGGATTAGAAGACTTTTTGGTAAAAACCTTAGAAGGCCGCGCGATGATTACGCCGCGCCCTTTTGCGGGTCAAACTGACCTGCCCGATGGTGAGGGTAAAGTAGAATTTGCGATTGCATGGCCACAACGCGGTGAAGGATTTACCCGTTCTTATTGTAACACCGTCCCTACTCCCTTTGGTGGATCGCACGAGGCCGGAATGAGAAGCGCGCTTTTACGTGGGCTTAAATCTTATGCGGAGATGATTGGCAATAAAAAGGCAGGCATTATTACTGCCGATGATATTTTTGGGGATGCCGCCGCGCTCCTTTCTGTTTTTATTCGCGAACCACAATTCCAAGGTCAAACCAAAGATAAACTTGCCACTGCCGCCGCAACACGTTGGGTGGATACGGCGCTTAAAGATTATTTTGACCACTGGCTAACCTCTGATCCTGCGTCTAGTAAATTATTGCTAGATACAATTATTGAAATGGCAGAGCTTCGCTTGCGCCGTCGTGAAGAAAAAGCGACACAGCGTAAATCCGCGACACGTAAATTACGTCTGCCGGGTAAGCTTGCCGATTGTAGCCGCAAAACCTCGGATGACACTGAAATCTTCCTTGTTGAGGGGGATTCTGCAGGCGGGTCAGCCAAGCAAGGACGTAATCGTGAAACGCAAGCTATCTTGCCGCTTCGTGGTAAAATTTTGAATGTGGTGAGCGCGAGCCGCGATAAAATTAAAGCCAACCAAGAAATCCAAGATCTCATTCAAGCCACAGGGTGTGGCATTGGTAAAGATTTCAATCTTGATAAATTGCGTTATGAACGCGTTATTATTATGACAGATGCAGACGTCGATGGCGCGCACATTGCCGCCCTTCTTATCACATTTTTTTATACACAAATGCGTGGCCTTATTGATAATGGTCACCTTTATCTGGCACAACCACCGCTTTATCGCCTCGTCAGCGGCAATTTAAGTGAATACGCCCAAGATGATGAGCATAAAGACAAGCTCATGGAGACTGTCTTTGAAGGTAAAAAGAAAGTGGATGTCAGTCGCTTTAAAGGCCTTGGCGAAATGCCTGCCGCACAACTTAAAGAAACCACCATGAATCCAAAATCGCGTGTTTTGGTGCGTATTGGCTTGCCGGATGCAGAAAGCGTTATGAGCATGATGGGTGAAGAAGTACTCGTAACGGAAGGCCCAACATTAGCAGACGTTGACGACCTCGTTGAACGCCTCATGGGTAAAAATGCCGAAAGCAGATTTAACTTTATTCAAGATAATGCCGAATTTGTTGAAGATTTAGATATTTAACCCCTTCCGTAAAACGCACATGAAACGCTTTTTTATCATCTTTTGTTTTTTTGTCTCATTACTGACAATCAGCATATTTTTGATTGTCATTCCACGCGCCGAAAAAATCATTATTAGTAATTTAGAAGAGATTGGCTTTAAGAATATTAGTTTCAGTCAAACAAAACCAACATTTACAGGTTTAAAAATCTCATCCGTGCAGCTCGATAAAGATGGGTTTAATTCTGCCGAAAATATAAAAGTAAATATTTATTGGCCAACCTATTTTCTCAAACCAACCACAAAAAATATTATTATTGATGATTTAAAAATATCAGCGGTGCCTTCGGAACTGAAAGATATTCTAAAGATATTGAATAATGCAAATAACATTTCGGGCATCCTTGCACAGAATATTATCATTCACAAAATCACCTATGATTTAGCTTTGGATACAAAAGCCTTAAGATTTGAAGGGCGCTTGATGCTTAAAGAAAATGACGAGCAGTCTCATATCCTAAGGGCAGTTTTTGATGGTGTTCAGCATGAACTTGCCTTTCAAAGTATTTGGTCTGGAAAAATCAATTACAGCAATCGAAATTTAACAATTGATGGTACTTTTGAAAATGTAAAAGTGAACCTACCGCCTACACAAATAAATCGTGGAGCGGGCTGGTTTTCATATATTTCAAACGCTGAAGAAAATGAGCTCGGCATGCAAATAACAGCAGGGAGCGGCAAGTTTTTTGATATCCCTCTGCAAAATCTAAATTTCACATTAGGGCGTGACGATAATGGGTACCCCCTTCTTTTTAGAAGCAATATTATTGGTATTGAAGATTCAAAATTTATGGCAGATTTTTATTACGCGAACCAAGCCGCAAATAGAAAATTTCGTTCAGAATTAAGCATTCCAAATCAAAATGATTTTATGAAGATATTAGAAATTAATCGCGTTATAACAAAAACACCAAATTTTGATCAAGAACCGCCAAGCTCAGTCAATGCAGAAATATATTATGTTGCTGAAAAAAGATTTGCAGGCGGCCCGCTTCCTTTTGATATAACGTTCAATCAAAACATGAATGGCACCATATTAATATATCCAGATAGTTTGGATGTGAGAGGCACGATAGAGGGAGATGAGAACACAATAAATTATCTCGATGCGCTTATTGGAATTCCTGAAGAAAATATATCCAATAACGTCATACGATTAGATAGCAATATTAAATCTTTGATAAATTAAGGGTAATTACAGGAATCGAAGACTACCTTCACAAATGATTTGGCTCCCGGCTCCAAAGTAAATCTGTACTCCCTATCTCCCGCGACAATAGAATAGCGCATTGGTAGCGTGCCTGTTTTTACTTCCGTTTTATTGTTATGTTTAAAATTAATTTTGACTTTTTTTGCAGGATCGTACCAAGCTTCTGCAAGCTTTTTATCATTCTTCGCTGAACTACCCGATCCATATATCTCTATGAGACCATCAGCAATAATTGCCGCACTTTTAGGGCCATTATAAGCTGGTGTACTGACCACAAAACGCTTTATCTCTGGTTCAACACATCCTGTTGGCGGACGTGCAGAACGTATAACAAAAGATAGGCGTTCAGGATCCGCACCTTGTTTCAACTGCTCCCCCACCAACGTTACAAGGTTTTGCATTGGTCCTTTAGGGATAATGCTTTCAACTTCTTCTTGCAGTTGCTCATAACGCATATTTGCTGTTTGTGCTGCAGCACTTAACTCAGTTGCATTTGATTGCAATAAATCACGTTCTTGTTGCAACGTTTCAACTTTATCTTTGAGCGCAATGACATTGCTTGCTGCGTATTGCTTTCCCACCCAAAATCCTATGAGTATAGAAACAAGGATAAGCGCTATATAACCAAGAAACGCAGTAAAGCGCTGTGCAGCACGTTCTTTATATCTAGTATGGGGGTTATAACTTCTCAGTGTCATCTCTCTAAAAAATTAAAATCTATAGTCCGTAATAATATTTCGCGACAAAAATATAAGCTACCCAGACCACGAGAACAAGAGGCACACCAGCTTTCATAAAATCTCTAAACCTATAATTTCCTGGACCCATAACAAGTAGATTTGTTTTATATCCTATAGGTGAAGCAAAAGAACAGTTTGCCGCAAAGATGACAGTAATCGCAAATACAATAGGGTCTGACCCCATATTAATCGCCATATTCATTGCGATTGGTGTGAAAAGAATAGCACAGGCATTATTCGATAGAATATTTGTACAAATTGCCACGATAATAAATAGCATAGCCGCCATATATAATGGTTGGTCAGCAAAGGGTGCTTTTAACATTAAATCAGCTATAAACTGCGCACCACCTGTGGCTTGTAGAGCAACCCCCAAGGCAAGCATAGAACCAACAAGCAATAATATTTTACGATCAATCGCACGTGTCGCCTGACGAATATTCAAACACCCTGTAGCCACTAAAGCCACACATCCTGCTAATGCGGCAACAACAATAGACATCACACCTGTAGAGGCCAAAATGACAGTTAAAAGGAAAATTAAGCCTGCAATTGGTGCTTTCTTAGGAAGCGGTAATTCTTCTTTCGAGCCTGAAAGAACGATAACATCCGCACGGTTTGCGCCACGAATTTCATTAACTGAACCTTGGGCACCAGCCACCAGAAGCACATCACCCGGCTCTAAACGAATACGCCCTAGACGACGACGTACAACACGCGCACGTCTTTGAATACCCAAAACAACCATACCGAACTGACGTAAAAAATCGACTTGATCAATGGTCATATCAACAAAACGTGATCCAGGTGGAATCATTATTTCAGCCAAGACACGGGTCTCTTCTACTTTTTCTTCTAATTCGGTCGGGCCAACTCTTTCATCATCACCCT
>CAYGPG010000043.1:0-10483 GCA_964351905.1 uncultured Micavibrio sp. | reverse complement strand
TTAGAGCAGATTAAAGAATTTAGATTAACGAGGCCGCAGCGGTTTACCCGCCTAAGCCGCAATAAAAAACAGCCGTAGCGCGTTTACGCGCCTGAGGCACTTAAAAAAAGAAGGATTAAAATTATGGCGATGCGTTGGTATGTATTACATGTCTATTCTGGGTTTGAACATAAAGTGGCAGATGCCATTAATGAGAAAGCGCGTAAATTAAAATTAACCGAGCGTGTTGGCGAAATCATGGTGCCGACGGAGGAAGTCGTTGAAGTCAAGCGTGGCCAAAAGGTCAATGCCGAGCGTAAATTCTTCCCAGGTTACGTGCTTGCAAAACTGGATCTAAGCGATGAAGTTTGGCACATGGTTAAAGATACGCCAAAAGTGACTGGATTTTTGGGCGCAAATAATAAGCCTTCACCTGTGAGCCAGAAAGAAGCCGAAGCGCTTATGACACAAATTCAAGAAGGTATTGATAGCCCACGTCCTTCTGTTACGTTTGATATTGGTGAAGAACTTAAAGTTACAGATGGTCCATTCGCATCATTCAACGGTACTGTTGAAGAAGTCGACGAAGAAAAAGGCAAGCTGAAAGTATCTGTTTCTATCTTCGGTCGCGCCACACCAGTGGAGCTAGACTACGCACAAGTTGAAAAGCAGTAATTAACTTAAATTAATCCGAAACCCCGTATTAAATACGGGGCCAAAAACATCAAGCCCCGCATCACGTGCGGGGTTTCTTGTATTTTATGCTTGATTTTACTATTCAAACCGCTATAACACGCTTCAACAGTTGTGGAAGGTGTTTTCTCATATAGAAAAAGACCATTTGAGGGGAGCCGTACCACGCAAGCAAACTTTTAAAGAATGCCTCAGGCGTGTAAACACGCTACGGCGAGCGCAAGGAGCATTCTTTATACACGACCGTAGGCGGCTTGCCGCCCTGAGGTCAAAACAAAGAAGGAGCTAGAAATGGCGAAAAAAGACGAAGCAGTTGGGTTTATTAACCTGATTATCCCTGCAGGGATGGCTAACCCTGCCCCACCAGTCGGTCCAGCATTGGGTCAACATGGTGTTAATATTAAAGCCTTTACCGATGATTTTAATGCAAAAACTGGCGACATGGAAAAAGGCGTGCCTATTCCTGTTGTGATCTCTGTTTACAAGGATAAATCATACAGCTTCATCATGAAGCAACCACCAAATACTTACTTCATCTTGAAAGAGTTGAAATTGAAGTCTGGTGCAAACAACCCTGGAACGGAAATCGCTGGGGCGCTGAAAAAATCACAAGTTAAGAAAATTGCCGAAGCGAAAATGGCTGACTTAAACGCTGTGAATATTGAAGGCGCAATGAAAATTATTGAAGGCTCATGTCGCTCTATGGGCGTAGAAGTCGTGGAGGGTTAAGAACATGTCTAGTAATTCAAAACATATGAAAGCTGCGGCAGAGAAATTTGACCGTGAAACACTTTATTCTGTCACAGACGCTGTTGCAATTTTGCAAGGCCTTGCCAAGAACCGTAAGTTCGATGAAACAATCGATATTGCGATGAACCTTGGGATTGATCCAAAGCACGCTGACCAACAGGTTCGTGGTATGGTGTCTTTACCAAATGGTACAGGCGCAACAATTCGCGTTGCTGTGTTTGCCCGTGATGCAAAAGCAGATGAAGCCAAAGCGGCGGGCGCGGACGTTGTCGGTGCTGAAGACTTGATGGAAAAAATCAAGGGCGGTGAAATGGACTTTGACCGTGTGATTGCAACACCTGACATGATGCCTATTGTGGGTCAATTGGGTCAAATTTTGGGACCAAAAGGCATGATGCCAAACCCGAAATTGGGTACAGTGACACCAGACGTTAAAAAAGCAGTTGAAGATGCCAAAGGCGGCGCGATTGAATACCGTGCAGAGAAAAACGGTATTGTTCACGCAGGCGTTGGTAAATCTGGCTTTGATACGAAAAAGCTTATTGAAAATGTTGAATTTTTTATTGAAACAGTTCAAAAGGCTCGCCCTGCTGGCGCAAAAGGAACTTTCATTAAGAAAACAACTTTGAGCTCGACAATGGGTCCTGGTATCAAGATTGATATTGATGCTAGTCAGCAAGCAAAAGCGGCTTAGTTTTTAAGGGCCTCAGACGCGTAAACGCGTTACGGCTGACTAAATTAGATATCTAAGAATTTTAAAGGGCGCTCATCGAAGCGCTCTTTATTTCGATAAAGGGCGTTTTTTTGTAACTTAAAGGAACTGTGTGGTGAATAATTTGTTAACTATAAAATACTTTAACTTAAGGAGATTAAATATAATGAAAACGACTCTCATGGCTTTGGCTTTTGCTCTATTCTTTGCAAGTCCAGCAAAGGCTCACATGATTACCAAAGAAGACGTGATGAAAGCTCAACAAGAATGGGCTGATGGTATCGTCAAGATCAGTAAGACTTTTATTGAAGAAGGCGATTATAAAGCCGCGGCGAAAAAGCATATTGAAGATTTATATGCGTATGGTGAAACAGAAGTTTTGTTTAAGCCAACCTTGGCCGCAGACGACCAGTTTCGCGAAACATTCGATGAGGCGTTATCCTATTTTGTAGGTGGTAAAATTGAAGAAGATACAGGTTTTGCAATCAAGCCATGGAGCGCAGCACGTTTTGAAGATGATCCACATATCGTAATCCATAATGATTATGCCGTGTCCATGGGAAATTACTTTTTCACACCCGCTGATGGTGGTGACGAGCAAAAAGTAGAATTCACATTCGGCTATATCAAAAACGCAGAAGGTGACCTTTTGATTAACGTCCACCATTCTTCGCTACCCTTTAATCCAGAATAAGATTAAATAGATAGATAAATAAATAAATAAAAATATGAAAAGGGCGCTTATAAAAGCGCCTTTTTTGTTGACAAACCCACAAATGTTCTTGTTTTGTTTCACGTGAAACAGTTTTTCGTGAAAATTGTTCATTTCCTCTTGACGTGCTGATTTAAATCACTATAAATGCGGTAATTCTATCCGAGACGACAGGGGCGGAGCACGCTTAATCAACCTGTTTAGATGGGGTTTAATAAGCAAAAGGCTTTTGGATATAAAGCCTTTTCGTTATTTAACCTAGTTAATGTTTTGGATAGACGGTTTCGAAAGACACCGTCTTTTTGCTTTTTAAAAGGCCTCAGGCGTGTAAACACGCTACGGCTTGAAAAAGAAAATAGTTTTGTTAATGCCGTAACGGGCTTGCCCGTCTGAGGCAAAAGTTTTTAAAGGAGATATCATCATGGCGATGACACGTGAGCGTAAAGAAACTGAAATTGCTGATCTGAAAGAGCGTATGGATAATTGCGAAATTATCGTTCTCACGCAAAATACAGGTCTGGACGCAAGATCAATTACAGATTTACGTCTTGAAATGCGTAAAAACGAAGTTGGCTTTAAAGTTGTTAAAAACACTTTGGCGAAAATTGCGGCCAAAGGTAACGCAGGTGAGAAAATCTTAGATATGTTCGTAGGCCCTGTTGGGATGGCGACATCACAAGATCCAGTGGCTGCGGCAAAAGTGGCGCATAACTTTGCCAAGGGGAATGACAAGCTTGTTATTCTTGGTGGAGTTTATGGTGACATGATTTTGGATGCTGATGGCGTGAAGCAATTGGCGAGCCTTCCATCACTGGACGAGCTTCGTTCGATGATTATTGGTTTGATCCAAGCCCCTGCGCAGAAGATTGCACAGATTACACAAATTCCGGCACAGCAACTTGTTGGTGTGACGAAAGCCTACGCAGAGAAAGCGTAAGCAACAGTTACGTCATTGCAGGATTTATTCCTGCAATCTTATTAACAAGATTACAAGGACGAGCCTTGTAATGACGAAATAAAGAAAGTTTTAATTTTAATAGTTTCATTTTAATAAGGAGAAAACAAAATGGCTGCAAATATTGAAAAAATCGTTGATGACCTATCAGCACTAACTGTGATGGAAGCTGCTGAGCTTTCAAAAGCTTTGGAAGAGAAGTGGGGCGTTACTGCTGCTGCCGCTGCTGCTCCTGTTGCTGCCGCTGCTGCGGGTGGCGAAGCTGCTGCTGAGAAAGATGAGTTCACTGTTGTTCTTGCCTCTGCTGGTGGTAACAAAATCGCTGTGATTAAAGAAGTTCGCGCAATTACAGGCCTTGGTCTGAAAGAAGCGAAAGACATGGTTGAAGGCGCTCCTAAAGACATCAAAGAAGGTGCTAAGAAGGACGAAGCTGAGGAAATCAAGAAGAAGCTTGAAGAAGCTGGCGCGACTGTCGAACTTAAATAATAAACTATTGTCACTCTCTCGTCATCCCGAACTTGTTTCGGGATCTTGAGCGGATATAAAAAGATCCTGAAATAAATTCAGGATGACAAATTATTTATTATTAAGGCTAGACATTGATTTTAATATCAGTTAATTAACAGACAAATTTTAAAGGCGAGGGCATTATTGCTCGTTCGCCTTTAACTGCGTTTTACTTATTAAACAGCCGTCATGCGCGCAAGCGCGAGGACGCTAGGCCAAGTAAGAAATTATGAGGTTTTTTAAGGGAAACATATATACAGCGCAAAGCTCAGCACGAAAGCGATACTGAAACAGGCTTTCATTTGCTCTTTTTTAAAAAACTAGCCGTCATGCGCGCAAGCGCGATGACGCTGAGGTAAATTAGATTTTTGGGTGCAAGCTCAATAAAAATAATAGAGGCCATAGCGGGCCCTTTTGAATTATTAAGGGCGCCTGAGGCATAAAAGAGAAAAAGGAATAGAAGATCACCATGGCAAAACAAGCAAACAAATCAGGTAAAGTTCTCGGTGCAAAGGTTGATGTGACACGTGGTCACACAGGCGTTGCCAACGATATTAACTCTTACACAGGCCGTAAACGTGTTCGTCGTTCTTTCGGTCAAATCCGTGAAGTGGCACAAATGCCAAACCTGATTGAAGTTCAACGTGATTCTTATGAAGCATTCTTGCAACAAGGTATCCCTGCGGGTGAGCGTTTGATGCAAGGTCTGCACAAAGTGCTGACTGAAGTTTTCCCGATTAAAGATTTCTCTGATAAAGCCGAGATTGATTACGTTTCTTACGAGCTTGAGCAGCCTAAATACGATGTTGAAGAATGTCAGCAACGTGGCATGACATTCTCTGCGCCATTGCGCGTGACTTTACGTCTGTCTGTATTTGATGTTGATGAGGACACGGGTCTTCGTTCTATCCGCGACATTAAAGAACAAGATGTTTACATGGTGGATATGCCATTAATGACAGATAACGGAACGTTCGTTGTGAACGGGACGGAGCGTGTGATTGTTTCGCAAATGCACAGAAGCCCTGGTGTGTTCTTTGACCATGATGGCGGTAAAACACACGTTTCTGGTAAATATTTATTCTCTACACGCGTTATTCCTTACCGTGGTTCATGGCTGGATTTTGAATTTGATGCCAAAGACTTAATGTATGTGCGTATTGACCGTCGTCGTAAGTTGCCAGTGACAACATTCATGCGTGCGTTAAGCTCGGAAGCGACAACAAAATATTTGGCGGAATGTGAAGCAAACGACAAAACACCTGATCCATTGCGTATTCAGGGGATGTCGAATGAAGAAATTCTATCTACTTTCTATGAAACTGTTGCGTATGACAAAACAGACTCTAAAGACGGTGGGGGCTGGAAAACACCATTTAATGCAGACAGCTATCGCGGCGTAAAATTGGCGCATGATCTTGTTGATGCAAAAACAGGTAAAGTAGCCGTTGAAGCGGGTGAGAAAATTACACCGCGTAAGGGCAAGAAGCTTGTTGAAGGTGGTCTTAAAGATATTCTTCTTCAAGATGAGCAGCTTATTGGATCTTACTTGGCTGAAGATATTTTTGATGGCGGAACAGGTCAGGTTTACTTCGAAGCCGGTCATGAAATTACAGAAGATGATTTGGCTGAATTAGATGGCTTTTCTATCAAGACATTGCCGATCCTTTCAATCGACCATAACAGCGTTGGGCCTTACATCCGTAACACATTGAGCGTTGATAAAACTGATACACGTGAAGAAGCGTTGATCGATATCTACCGTGTGATGCGCCCGGGTGAGCCACCGACAGTGGATTCAGCGCAAGCTCTCTTTAACTCTCTATTCTTCGATGCGGAGCGTTATGATCTTTCTGATGTGGGTCGTAATAAGATGAACACACGCCTTGATCTGGAAACACCAGATGAAGTGCGTACATTAACAAAAACTGACATCATCGCGATGCTTCAATATTTGCACGGTCTAAAAGACGGTCAAGGGGAAGTGGATGACATTGATAACCTTGGAAACCGTCGTGTGCGTTCCGTTGGTGAATTGATGGAAAACCAAATCCGTGTGGGTCTGCTTCGTATGGAGCGCGCTATTCGTGAGCGTATGTCTTCTGTTGAGATTGACACTTATATGCCGCATGATTTGATTAATGCAAAACCTGCCGCTGCTGCGGTGCGTGAGTTCTTTGGCTCATCACAATTGTCACAATTTATGGATCAAACAAACCCATTGTCTGAGATTACGCATAAGCGTCGTTTATCAGCTCTTGGGCCAGGTGGTTTGACGCGTGAGCGTGCTGGATTTGAAGTGCGTGACGTTCACCCAACACATTATGGTCGTATCTGTCCGATTGAAACACCTGAAGGACCTAATATTGGTTTGATTAACTCACTCGCAACATTTGCGCGTGTGAATAAATATGGTTTCATCGAAGGGCCTTACCGCCGTGTTGAAAACGGTAAAGTGACTGATGAAGTTATTTATATGTCAGCGATGGAAGAAGCCAAATATACGGTGGCACAGGCCAACTCTGAATTGAGCGATAAAGCACAATTTGTGAATGACCTTATTTCTTGTCGTAAGAGTGGCGATAACGTCATGGCGACACCTGATCAGGTTGAGTTCATGGATGTGTCGCCAAAACAGATGGTTTCTGTGGCGGCGTCGCTTATTCCGTTCCTCGAAAACGATGATGCGAACCGTGCCTTGATGGGATCAAATATGATGCGTCAGGCTGTGCCGTTGCTTGTGTCTGAGGCTCCACTTGTAGGAACTGGTATGGAGGCAACTGTTGCGCGTGACTCTGGCGCGGCTGTAACAGCGCGCCGTTCAGGTGTTGTGGTTCAGATTGATGCCAACCGTATTGTTATTCGTGCAACCGAAGAATTGGATGCGTCTGAAGCGGTTGTTGATATCTATAAGATGAAGAAATTCCAACGCTCGAACCAATCAACTTGTATTTTACAAAAACCATTGGTGAAAGTTGGCGACCAAATCAAAGCAGGGGACATCATTGCCGATGGACCTTCGACTGATATGGGTGAGCTAGGCCTTGGTCGTAACGTGCTCGTGGCGTTCATGCCTTGGAATGGTTACAACTTTGAGGATTCTATTCTTCTTTCTGAGCGTATCGTGAAGGATGATGTTTATACCTCTATCCATATTGAAGAATATGATGTGATGGCGCGTGATACCAAATTGGGTACCGAAGAAATTACACGTGATATTCCAAATGTTGGTGAGGAAGCGTTAAAGAGCCTTGATGAATCAGGAATTGTCCATATAGGTGCCGAAGTTGGTCCAGGTGACATTTTGGTTGGTAAGGTGACACCAAAAGGCGAGAGCCCGATGACACCAGAAGAAAAACTTCTTCGTGCGATCTTTGGTGAAAAAGCAGCCGATGTAAAAGATACATCATTGCGTCTTCCATCAGGTGCCGTGGGTACGGTTGTTGATGTTCGCGTCTTCAACCGTCGTGGTATTGATAAAGACGAGCGTGCAATGGATATCGAGCGTTCAGAAATTGAGCGTTTGGCAAAAGACCGTGATGATGAGCGCCGTATTTTGGAAGATGGTTTCTATGGCCGTTTGGAAGAATTGCTTGCGGGTCAAACAGTGGCAAAAGCTTATAAAGACGGTGGTCTGAAAAAAGGTGACAAGCTAACTCAAGCCAATCTTGGTGAGATCAAGCGTGGTCACTGGCGTCAGATTGTTATCGAAGATGAAAAGACAATGGAAGAAATCGAAGCCATGTCTAAGACATTCGATAATTCTGTTGATGATGTTAAGGAGCGTTTTGAAAACAAAGTTGAAAAACTTCAACGTGGTGACGAACTGATGCCAGGCGTGATGAAGATGGTTAAAATCTTCGTAGCGATCAAGCGCAAGATGCAACCTGGTGATAAAATGGCGGGTCGTCATGGTAACAAAGGGGTTGTATCCCGTATCATGCCAGTTGAAGACATGCCGTATACCGAAGATGGTACACCTGTTGATATCGTATTAAACCCGTTGGGTGTTCCATCGCGTATGAACGTGGGGCAGATTTTGGAAACACATCTGGGTTGGGCGTCTGTTAACTTGGGTCGTCAGATTGGTGATGCTTTGGATGCCTTTGCAGATCAAAAAGTACCTGCCGCGGCTGAAATTAAAGCGTTGAAAGAAACATTGCACGGTGCCTATGGCGATAGTGAAATGAAAGCCAAGGTTGATCTTCTTGATGACAAAGAAGTTGTTGAGATGGCTGGAAACCTTCGTAAAGGTGTGCCAATGGCAACGCCTGTCTTTGATGGCGCGGTTGAGGCAGACATTGATGTTCTTTTGGAACGCGCTGGCTTGGAAACAACAGGTCAGATGACTTTGATTGATGGTCGTACGGGCGAGAAATTTGACCGTAAAGTGACCGTGGGTATCATCTATATGTTGAAACTCCATCACTTGGTTGATGATAAGATCCATGCGCGTTCTATCGGGCCATACTCACTTGTGACGCAACAACCATTGGGTGGTAAGGCTCAATTTGGTGGTCAAAGATTTGGTGAGATGGAATGTTGGGCACTTCAAGCGTACGGCGCGGCCTACACGCTACAAGAAATGCTGACCATTAAGTCAGATGACGTGGCAGGTCGTTCGAAAGTTTATGAAAGTATCGTTCGCGGTGAAGACACCTTCGAAATCGGCGTACCGGAAAGCTTCAACGTTCTAACGAAAGAGCTTAAAGCCCTTGGCCTGAACATTGACATGAAGCAGTCGGGTAACAATTAAATTATGACTAAGTTTGAATCACAATATCCGCGATCTATAGAAGCAAGGCTTGACCAAGTTATGCCTCGAGAACTAGATTTTGCATCTATTCTTGAAATTAACTCTGGTTATGTAGGGTTGTTCGACGCTTTTGGTAAAAAAGCTGGTGTTGTTGATGATCTTTTTGTCTTCAATGCGGATTATCATTCAAGAAATCAGGCACCTAGTGAGCCAGGTTATGAGGAGTTCCAAACAGATCATGGGAATATTGAGAGAAGTATCGATATTAGTATTAAATTGTTAAATAGGGCATTTGATAGAGCTAGAATTCCCAGAAGAAACAAGATGCCTCTGCTGAATCAGATGATTGCAACGGCAAGATTTGAAGCGCAAGCACTTAGTTAAATTAATTATTAAAAACAGAATTTAAAGATTAAATATAAAAAGGTAGAGAAAAAATGAATGAACTCATGAACCTATTTGGTAACCCACAAGGCCCACAGAGCTTTGATTCCATCCGTATTGCTTTGGCCTCGCCAGAGCAAATTATGAGTTGGTCTTTCGGGGAAGTTAAGAAACCTGAGACGATTAACTATCGTACCTTTAAGCCAGAAAAAGATGGTCTATTCTGTGCGCGTATCTTTGGCCCAGTGAAAGATTATGAATGTCTTTGCGGTAAATATAAGCGCATGAAGTATAAAGGGATTATTTGTGAAAAATGTGGTGTTGAAGTCACATTGACCAAAGTCCGTCGTGAGCGCATGGGTATCATTGAGCTTGCCTCTCCTGTGGCCCATATTTGGTTCTTAAAATCATTGCCGAGCCGTATTGGTTTGATGACCGATATGACATTAAAAGCGTTGGAAAAAGTTCTCTACTTCGAAGCTTATATCGTGATCGAGCCCGGTATGACTCCGATGAAGCCGATGCAGCTTTTGAGTGAAGAAGAATATATGGATGCCCAAGATGAATATGGTGAAGACCAGTTCCGTGCGGGTATCGGTGCCGAAGCGATTAAAGAAATCCTACAAGCGATTAACTTAGAAGAAGCCTTGGCAGATGCCGAAGAAGATCTTCGTGAAACAGGATCAGAAGCCAAGCGTAAGAAGCTTGTTAAGCGTATCAAGTTATTGGAAGCTTTTATCTCTTCTGGTACGCGTCCTGAATGGATGATTTTGGATTGTGTTCCTGTCCTTCCACCAGAATTGCGTCCGTTGGTGCCGCTTGATGGTGGTCGTTTTGCGACATCTGATTTGAACGACCTTTACCGTCGTGTGATCAACCGTAACAACCGTTTGAAGCGTCTGATGGAGCTGAAAGCACCTGACATCATTGTGCGTAACGAAAAACGTATGTTGCAAGAATCTGTTGATGCGTTGTTTGATAATGGTCGTCGTGGTCGTGTGATTACAGGGACGAATAAGCGTCCATTGAAATCAT
>CAYGPG010000042.1:0-10698 GCA_964351905.1 uncultured Micavibrio sp. | reverse complement strand
GCTAAAACTTTCTAAAGAGGCTAAAGAAAAAGCCAAAACGGAAATGAAAAAACTGCGCCAGATGTCCCCGATGTCAGCGGAGGCGACCGTTGTGCGCAATTACCTTGATTGGATTTTGTCTGTGCCGTGGAACAAACGTTCACGCGTTCATAAAGACATCAAGAAAGCCTTGAAGGTTTTGGACAAAGATCATTATGGTTTAGAAAAAGTAAAAGAACGTATTTTGGAATATTTGGCCGTGCAACAACGCACGAACAAGGTCAAAGGGCCTATCCTTTGCCTTGTTGGGCCGCCAGGGGTGGGTAAAACATCACTTGGAAAATCTATCGCGAATGCAACCAACCGTAATTTTGTACGCGTGTCTTTAGGCGGCGTGCGGGATGAAAGTGAAATTCGTGGACACCGTCGTACTTACATTGGTGCGATGCCGGGTAAAATTATTCAAGGTATGAAGAAGGCAAAAACCTCTAATCCGCTCTTCCTTTTGGATGAGATTGATAAGATGTCATATGATATGCGTGGCGATCCTAGCTCTGCCTTGCTTGAAGTTCTAGACCCTGAGCAAAATGATACCTTCAATGATCATTACATGGAGATGGATTATGATCTATCTGATGTCATGTTTATCTGTACGGCAAACTCATTAAATATGCCGCAACCGCTTCTTGACCGTATGGAAGTTATTCGTATCTCTGGTTACACCGAAGATGAAAAGCTAGAGATTGTAAAACGTCACTTGCTTGAAAAACAAAAATCAGCCGCAGGTCTTAAAAAAGACGAAGTGAAAATTAGTGATAATACTATTCGTAATCTGATCCGTTATTATACCCGCGAAGCAGGGGTGCGTAATTTGGAACGTGAAATAGCAAATCTTTGCCGTAAATCCATTAAAGATATTTTAATGAAGGGCAAGAAGTCTGTAACCGTGACACCTAAGGGGTTAGAAAAATACGCGGGTGTTAAAAAATTCCGTTATGGCGAAGTTGAAGATCAAGACCGCGTTGGTGTGGTGACGGGGCTTGCTTATACCCAATTTGGTGGGGATATTCTCTCCATCGAGGCCGTCACAATGCCTGGTAAAGATGGCAAGGTTTCAACGACAGGTAATTTAAAAGATGTCATGAGAGAATCTATTAAAGTGGCGGAGATGCTGATTAAATCTCGCGCGGCACAATTTGGAATTTCTTACGAAGAGCTGAAAGAACAATCAATTCACGTTCACGTACCTGAAGGGGCAACGCCTAAGGATGGACCATCTGCTGGAGCAGCCATGACAACGGCAATCATCTCTGCACTTACCAATATTGAAATTCATCGTGACATTGCTATGACAGGTGAAATTAATTTGCGTGGGTATGTGACGGCGATTGGTGGGTTGAAAGAAAAACTTCTAGCAGCGTTACGTAGTGGCATCAAAAAAGTTCTTATTCCTAAAGAAAATGAGAAAGATTTGGCTGACGTGCCCGATAAAGTGAAAAAGAATCTAGAGATTATTCCCGTGAATACGATCGAAGAAGTCTTGGTTCATGCGCTTTTGGAGATGCCAAAACCGATTGATGAAGCAGAAAGTAAGGAAAATACTCCTAAATCTGAACAAATATCGCAAGAATCCGCAGAAAATAAGGGAAAAGATGTGATTCACCATTGAAGAGAATCTCAAAAAGTCCTAAAAATGATTCGTAAGTAAGTTTTAAAACCTAAGCATTATGCGCGTTACAGCTTACTTATTATTGGTGAGAGGCGATTCTCTCACTTGAATTATTTTAATTATAAAAAAGGAATATTCTTATGAATAAAGCAGATCTAATCGAACATGTTGCAAACGAAACAGAAATGACTAAAGCAGATGCTCAACGCGCTGTTGAAGCTGTATTTGGTGGTATCACTAAAACATTGAAAAAAGGCGGCGACGCTCGTTTCGTTGGTTTTGGTACTTTCTCTGTTGCTAAACGTGCTGCAACAACTGGCCGTAACCCACGTACAGGTGAAGCAATCAAGATCAAAGCGTCTAAGAATGCTAAGTTCAAAGCTGGTAAAGAGCTTAAAGAAGCAGTTAACAAATAATCGCTTTTTAAGTGTCGCCATGCCTGCAAGCGGGAGGGCGATACGCATAAAGAATTTAAGAAGGTCGCAAATTTTGCGGCCTTTTTTCTTGCTCTTTATTTCTTCTCATCCCAGCGAAGGCAGGGATCGTTCTCACTATAATTTTCAGATCCCATTCTGCGATGGGATGTGCGGTATTTTCTTTTTTTAGCTTGATTTCTATGAGTAAGATGGCTAAAACTCACAAGTCTTTTCCAAAGACGTTGTTTAAATACGTGGGTGGTTAGCTCAGCTGGTAGAGCATCTCGTTTACACCGAGGGGGTCAGCGGTTCGAACCCGTTACCACCCACCATTTAAAAATTCACTTTTCATTCATGCCATTAATTAAACCAATTATGTAGCCATCTTCGGCTAGGTATTCGCATTCTGTATCTATTGTATCGTTCATTTTATTCTCCTTGATTTGACAATGGCACTTTCGTCTCCAATCAAGGTTTAATTACTTCAACATTAGGCGTTTTTGCTGATTTCTTTGCGGCAACTTCATGTCATCATCTTTGTAACGAAGATCTCGTTTTGACGAATAATAAATTACACTGATTAAACATAAGAGAAATACACAAGGGAAATACAAATGAATCAAACGATCACGTTAAAAAATAACAACAATAAAATTATGCTTACGGGATTAACCATGCTTTTGGCTTTAGCATGCATGATGTCGATTGCTTTTGCCGCCGAGCCACAGGCATGGAAAAATCAAGAGATTACAGTCAAAGGGGCATGGTCAATACAACAGCGTGATGATGGTAATTATGTTGTTTTAAGCGATGACTTTAAAACGCGCGGCGCACCAGACTTAAAACTTTTTGTTTCTAAAACAGGTTATGATGCAATAACAGGAAACAATGCGACAGATAGTTCGACTCTCGTCGCGAAATTGTCCAGTAATAAAGGTGGGCAAAACTATAAAATTCCAGAAAACATAAATTTAGACGATTACCAAAGCCTAATTATCCACTGTGAACAATATAGTAAACTTTGGGCATCCTCCCCGCTAAAATAACAAATAGGATTAAATTCCTTTATTTTTGTGTTCTTTTATGCTAATGTGAGCAATGATTAATTCTCTCATTACAGTCCAAAAGCCACCCGTCATTGCGAGGAATGTAATAAGCCTACCTCAACTGTCATCCCGACGCAGGTCGGGATCTATTGAGTCTTTGCGCTACATTCTGTGGATTCTGTTCTTCCACCTTTGTAAAGGCTTCGGCGGACAAGTCAACGGGATGACATCGGTAATAATTGGGATACTTCAAACAAAAAACTTGGTGCCTTGGTGGTTTAAAAAATGTCTTCATACGCCCAACC
Source organism: uncultured Micavibrio sp. (assembly GCA_964351905.1). GTDB lineage: Bacteria > Pseudomonadota > Alphaproteobacteria > Micavibrionales > Micavibrionaceae. Next base: position 7,283 of record CAYGPG010000042.1, on the reverse strand, counting down.
AACGAACTAATAAAATTATTCAATAAAATCAAAGGCTACGCCTTTTTGGGGCAAAAAACAAAGCAACAAACTGATAGAAAAGAGGGGCGTAAAAAAAGCCGTGACGCAACGAACGGACTGAAGGATGGGGTTTTTGTTAATATATACAAAGGCTTAATATCTTTTACATTTTCTCTATTGGTGATTCGAAAAACAGCTGATAATCTCTTGCGATATTTCATAACCCACAAAGGAGAAGTAGTATGTTAATTGGTGTTCCAAAAGAAATTAAACCGCAAGAGCATCGTGTAGGGCTGGTTCCTTCATCGGTGCGTGAATTTGTGGCGCATGGTCATGATGTGATTGTAGAAACAAATTGTGGTGCTGGGATCAATTATACGGATGAAGACTACGAAAAAGCGGGCGCAAAAATCATTAAAACAGCCAAAGAGATTTTTGATAAAGCTGACATGATTATTAAGGTGAAAGAGCCGCAAGCTGTAGAATGTGAAATGCTACGCGAAGATCAGGTTTTATTTACTTACCTTCATTTGGCGGCGGATAAGGCGCAAACAGAAGGCTTGATGAAGTCTAAATGCGTAGCGATCGCGTATGAAACAGTAACAGGGCCAAACGGGAAGGGGCTTCCGTTGCTCGCACCGATGTCTGAAATTGCAGGTCGTCTGTCTATTCAGGTTGGTGGAGCGTATTTGTTGAAACACCTTGGCGGTCGCGGTCGTTTGATCGGTGGGTCTCCAGGTGTTGAGGCGGCAAAAGTTGTCGTTATTGGCGGTGGTGTGTCTGGGTATCATGCGGCGCAAATGGCGGTTGGTATGGGCGCGGATGTGACGATCCTTGAAAAAGGACATGATCAAATTCGTGTGCTAGATGAACATTTTGGGAATACGGCACGTGTTATCCAGTCCTCCAATGATTCAATTGAGCGTTATGTGTTGGATGCGGACCTTGTTATTGGGGCGGTTCTTATTCCTGGGGCATCTGCACCCAAGCTTGTGACCAAAGAAATGATTAGTAAAATGCGCCCAGGCTCCGTTGTCGTTGATATTGCGATTGATCAGGGCGGATGCTTTGAAACATCAAAGGCAACAACGCACAATGATCCTGTTTATAGCGTTGATGAGGTTATTCATTATTGTGTGGCGAATATGCCAGGTGCGGTGCCAATGACGTCTGCGCACGCCCTAAACAACGCTGTATTGCCCTATGCACTTCAATTGGCAGATAAGGGATGGAAGAAGGCTTTGGCTGAAAATCCTGCTCTTATGGAAGGTCTAAATGTCTGTAAAGGCGAGGTGACCTATAAGTGTGTTGCTGAGGAATTTGGCCTTGGCTATTGCGAAGCACAGAAGATGGCGGCTTAAAAATTCGGTTAAACCAAAATAATAATAAAAAATGCCCTTATCTTATTGACAGATGGGGCATTTTTTCGTTATTAACTCCTCATCTCTTCTCAGTGCGCGGGCGTAGCTCAGCTGGTTAGAGCGCCGCCCTGTCACGGCGGAGGTCGCGGGTTCGAGTCCCGTCGCTCGCGCCATCCGCCTTCGCTTAAGCTTCGGCGCGATGAAATCGCAAACGAAGATTTAGAGAAGCGGATGTTACGCCGTAGCCTTGGCGGAGGCGAACTTCAATGAAATATGTTTACATTATTCAAAGTTTAAATAACCAAGAACATTATTATACTGGTTTAACAGACGATGTTGATAAACGGTTGATAGAACATAACAATGGACAATCAATTCATACTAATAAATTTAAACCATGGAAAATTAAAAATATAATCTCTTTCACAGACCCCCAAAAAGCTTTCGAGTTTGAGCGGTATTTAAATCTGGATCAGGGCGTGCTTTTGTGAAAAAGCACTTTTAATCACAGCATAACCACTGTAAAACTATTGCCATGGCTTCTGAAGAACTCTTAATCGAATATCTACCTATTATCGTTTTCATTGCAATTGCTTGCATAATGTCCTGCGCGATGGTGGCTCTATCCTTTCTTGTGGGTAAGCAAAAACCAGACGCTGACAAGAATGCAGCCTATGAATGTGGTTTTGATGCCTTTGATGATGCACGTAGCCGTTTTGACGTTCGATTCTATCTTGTGGCAATTCTTTTTATTATCTTTGATTTGGAAATCGCATTTCTCTTTCCATGGGCGATCAGCTTAGGCGAAATTGGAATGTTTGGTTTTTGGTCCATGATGGTTTTCTTGGGCGTGCTAACCGTTGGTTTTATTTATGAATGGAACAAAGGCGCGTTGGAGTGGGAGTAAGATATGACACATGATCGTAATGTTATAGAAGCGCCAGACGCGAAGTTTAAAACGGACGTTCCGTTAATTAAACCGAGCAATCAAGACGTTGTGCCCGCAGCAGTGTCCAAACATTTGAGCGAGAAGGGATATTTACTCACTTCCGCTGATGCTCTGTTTGACTGGGCGCGCACAGGCTCACTTTGGCCAATGACCTTTGGTTTGGCGTGTTGCGCGGTAGAGATGATCCATTCCTACATGTCGCGCTATGACCTTGACCGTTTTGGTATGATTCCGCGTCCATCCCCACGTCAATCCGATGTAATGATTGTGGCGGGAACGCTGACCAACAAAATGGCGCCAGCATTACGCCGTGTTTATGACCAAATGCCAGAACCGCGTTGGGTGATTTCTATGGGGTCATGCGCGAATGGTGGTGGGTATTACCATTATTCCTATTCAGTCGTGCGTGGTTGTGACCGTATTGTACCCGTTGATATTTACGTGCCTGGTTGTCCTCCAACGGCTGAGGCTCTTGTTTATGGGCTACTTCAATTGCAAAAGAAAATCCAACGTGAAGATACGAGGATTGCCCGTTAAATGGTTGCCACGATTTCTCTCATAGATTTAGCAGAGCACATCTCTGAAAGCCTTGAAGGCTCAGTTCTTTCCCACGAAATGGAAAAGGATGAATTGGTTCTTCACGGTAAGAAAGACGACATTGTTCAAATTCTTCAGTTTTTGCGTGATGATATCGAATGTCAATTCAAAATGCTCGTGAGCCTTTGCGCCGTAGACTATCCTGATCGTCCAGAGCGTTTCGAGGTTGTTTATAACCTGTTGTCCCTTGATCAAAATAACCGCATTCGCGTCAAGTTAAACGTTGCCGAAGATCAATTCGTGCCCACGGTCACCAAGGTATTCAGTACAGCAGGATGGTTTGAACGCGAAGCATGGGACTTATACGGCATCTTCTTTGAAGGCCATACAGATTTACGCCGTATTTTGACGGACTATGGCTTTGAAGGGCATCCGTTGCGTAAAGATTTTCCGCTGACAGGTTTTGTAGAGCTTCGTTATGATGAAGAGCAACGCCGTGTTGTGTATGAACCCGTTCAACTCACCCAAGATTTTAGAACTTTTGATTATCTCTCCCCTTGGGAAGGTATGACAGATGTCCAATTACCAGGTGATGAAAAGGGCGCAGTGCCGCCCATTGGCTGGATTCCTTCTGATAAAAATGTGGGAGGAAAATAATGGTGAATACTGCCTTGCATAATGATTACAATTTAGAAGAAACTGTTGAAATTGGGGATCAAACCCATATCAAGCCATACACAATGAATTTTGGTCCTCAACATCCTGCCGCGCACGGCGTGCTGCGTTTGGTGTTGGAAATGGAAGGCGAAATTGTGGAACGCGCAGATCCGCATATTGGGCTTCTTCATCGCGGCACAGAAAAGCTTATTGAATATAAAACTTACACGCAAGCAACACCCTATTTTGACCGTCTTGATTACGTAGCACCAATGAATCAGGAGCACGCTTTTGCCCTTGCCGTTGAAAAGCTTTTGGGAATGACTGTTCCAATACGCGCTCAATATATTCGTGTGCTGTATTGCGAACTTGGTCGTATCTTAAACCATATTTTGAACATCACGACCTTCGCCCTTGATGTTGGGGCAATAACGCCGGCTCTTTGGGGCTTTGAAGAACGTGAAAAAGGCATGGAATTTTATGACCGTGTCTGTGGCGCGCGCCTTCATGCCAATTACTTCCGCCCAGGTGGTGTGGCGTCTGATATGCCCGCAGGCTTGGTAGAAGACATGATGGAATGGGTTGAAAACCTGCCCAAGGCAATTGATGACCTCGATACGCTTTTAACCAATAACCGTATTTTCAAACAACGCACCGTTGACATTGGCGTGGCGAGTAAGGAAGAGGCGCTTGATTGGGGTTTTACAGGGCCTATGTTACGCGGCTCTGGCGTCGCATGGGATTTGCGTAAATCACAACCCTATGATGTTTATGAGAAAATGGATTTTGATATCCCTGTCGGCAGCACAGGGGATTGTTATGCGCGTTACTTGGTGCGTATGGCCGAAATGTGTGAATCAATGAAAATTATGAAGCAATGCTTGAGAGAACTGCCAGAAGGCCCTGTAAAAGCTAACGATTATAAGGTTTCACCACCACCACGCGCGGAAATGAAAAATTCGATGGAAGCCCTCATCCATCATTTTAAACTCTACACCGAGGGGTATCACGTGCCAGCAGGCGAGACTTATACCTGCGTCGAAGCCCCCAAAGGCGAATTTGGCGTGTTCTTAGTCGCCGATGGGACCAATAAACCCTACCGCTGCCACATCCGCGCCCCAGGTTTTGCCCATCTCCAAGCTCTAGATTACATCAGCAAAGGCCACATGTTAGCAGACGTGGTCTCCAACATCGGCTCCATGGATGTTGTTTTTGGTGAGATTGATAGATAAGAAGTAAATAATGAAAAAATCAGACGCCTTAAAAGCTCCGTTTCAGCCAGAAACATTTGAATTCTCTGATCAGTCTATGATTGATGATATTTTCTCGCGCTATCCAAAGGGGCGCGAGCATAGTGGTATTATGCCGCTTCTTGATCTGGCGCAACGTCAAGTGGCCGAAACTGGTCCATTTGGTGACTTACCAACGGGTGGAGGATGGATTCCTCGTGCGGCGATGGACAAAATTGCGGAGCTTTGCGGCGTTGCCCCGATGAAGGTCTATGAAGTTTCTACTTTTTACTCGATGTATAATTTAGAGCCTGTTGGAAAATATTTGGTTCAGCTTTGTACGACCACGCCATGCTGGCTTTGTGGCTCTGCGGATATCGTGAAGGCTTGTAAAGATCATCTTGGTATTGATCTTTGGGATACAACGGCGGATGGGTATTTCACGCTCCACGAGGTTGAATGCTTAGGCGCGTGTACCAATGCGCCGATGGTTCAAATTAATGATCTATATTATGAGGATTTAACAGCCGACAAAATGGTTAAGATTTTAGAGAGCTTGAAACGGGATGAAATTCCCCCCGCAGGCCCTCAAAATGGTCGCCGTGGCTCAATGGCTTTATCAGGGCCCACGTCATTAAAAGAACAAGCAAAGAAAGCGGGAGTAGCTTAAATGCTTAGCGATAAAGATAGAATTTTTACCAACCTTTACGGTTTTGAATCTTTCACTTTGAAAGAGGCGCAAAAACGCGGCGATTGGGATGGTACAGCCAAGCTGATCAAAAAAGGCCGTGAGTGGATCATTGAGGAAATGAAAAAATCTGGCTTGCGTGGTCGTGGTGGCGCAGGATTTCCGACAGGCTTGAAATGGTCATTTATGCCCAAGGAAGTTAAAGAACGCCCACATTATCTGGTTATTAACGCCGATGAGTCCGAGCCAGGCACCTGTAAAGACCGTGAAATCATGCGCCACGATCCGCATAAATTGATTGAGGGAGCGTTGCTCGCAGGATTCGCGATGCAGGCACACCATGCTTATATTTATATCCGTGGTGAATTTATCCACGAAGCATCAGAATTGGTAACGGCAATCAATGAAGCCCGCGCCGCAGGCTTGCTCGGCAAAAATGCCGCAAAATCTGGTTGGGATTTTGATATCACGTTGCACCGCGGGGCAGGGGCTTATATTTGCGGCGAAGAAACCGCGCTCCTTGAATCTTTGGAAGGTAAAAAAGGGCAACCACGGAATAAACCACCATTTCCTGCGATGGCGGGGCTTTATTCCTGTCCGACGACTATCAATAATGTTGAAACAATCGCATCTGTTCCTGCCATTTTAAAACGGGGCGGCGATTGGTTTGCAGGTCTTGGGAAAGACGAAAAGAACACAGGCACAAAATTATTTTGTATTTCTGGTCATGTGAATAGCCCGTGCGTTGTTGAAGAAGAAATGGGTATCCGTATGAAAGACCTGATTGAAAAACATGCTGGTGGCGTGCGTGGCGGTTGGGATAATTTAAAAGCGGTTATTCCGGGCGGTTCATCTTGTCCTATTTTACCAAAAGATGTTTGTGACACTGTGCTGATGGATTTTGATTCATTGCGTGAAGTACAAAGTGGATTAGGCACGGCGGGCCTCATCGTAATGGATAAATCAACAGATGTAATTTACGCCATTGCGCGTTTGTCACATTTTTATATGCATGAAAGTTGTGGCCAATGTACGCCATGCCGTGAAGGCACAGGCTGGCTCTGGCGCGTCATGACCCGCATGGTGAAGGGCGATGCGGAGATCGAAGAAATTGATATGCTTCTCGATGTCACCAAAGAAATCGAAGGCCACACTATCTGCGCCCATGGCGATGCCTCCGCATGGCCCATCCAAGGGCTTATACGCCACTTTAGACCTGAGGTCGAAGCGCGTATTTTGGAATATCGCAAGGCAAAGAAAGCGGCTTAGTTTTATATTGACTTACTAGATAAAATTTACATATATAGTGTATGGATAATGAACAAGAGATAATTGCCTTACAAAAATTAGAGAATAGTATTAGGCGAGCTTATGGTAAAATTTATGCATATGCACCATTTGCATTGATTTTTAGTATCGCCGTAGGATCTTCTTTAAGTCCAGACAATGTGCAGCATATTCAAAGAGGTATAGACCGAGCAAAGAGTTCTTCTATAGAATTAAGGCCCCTAACGTCTGAAGAAGTATTTGCTTATAGGGTTTAACCAGCCTGCTTCATCGCATTAACACTGAAATATGTCGCGGCGTTTTGAAAGAGTTTTAGGCCGTCGCTTTGATCGGCGAGGGTGGTGCCGTTGCGGCGGGCTTGGTCTTTTAGTTTCGCATAATCATCGCGTTGCCATGTGAACATGCCGCGTTCTGGATGGGGCATTAAAACGAGCACACGTCCGCTTTCATCGGTTATTCCTGCGATATCGTCGGTGGAGCCATTGGGGTTAAAGGGGAATTTACCATTGGCGGAAATAAGCTCCCCCCCTTGATCCCCCCCGCCCGCGTGGGGGAGGTTCGCGTCGTTACTATTC
>CAYGPG010000041.1:0-10872 GCA_964351905.1 uncultured Micavibrio sp. | reverse complement strand
GCCCCCAAGAATTCCTAATCTTTTAGATTTCATTTTCATGTCAGAGTGTTACCTGTGTTTATTAACTATAATTTTTTACCACCAAGTCACCAAGTTCACCAAGAAGTTTTGATGACATTTAACAGTTTTTGTCATTACACGGCTTGTCCGTGCAATCCATTTGAATTTCTCTAGATTGCATGGATAAACCATGCAATAACGATCCGGAGTAAACTTGGTGTCTTTGTGTCTTGGTGGTAAAATTTATTTGGGTTCTTCATTAACGGCGTCTGTTTGCGCCTGTCTATAACTTTCTAAGTTACTCATGATGGTTTCATCGCTCGTGCCGATGATGGCGGCGGCGAGAAGGCCTGCGTTTTTGGCACCTGCTTCACCGATTGCGAGTGTGCCGACGGGCACGCCGCCCGGCATTTGAGCGATGGAAAGCAGGCTATCCATACCTTTGAGGGCTTTGGACTTAATCGGAACACCAAGAACGGGCAGGGGCGTCATGCTCGCCACCATCCCTGGTAAGTGGGCGGCACCACCGGCGCCAGCGATAATAACTTTCAGGCCGCGTTCTTTTGCGCTCGTCGCATATTGGGTCATACGCTCAGGCGTTCTGTGGGCTGACACGATTTTGACTTCATGTGGTACTTTAAGGTCGTGCAATATGTCGTGTGCATGCTCCATAGTTTTCCAATCAGACTGTGATCCCATGATGATCCCAACAATCGGGTCTTTATCGTTATGTGTCATTTTCTAGTCGCTCCCATTTTTCCTGCGCGTCGTTACTCGTTGCTCACGTATGAAATACACGCTTCGCTCCTCCTGCCTAGCGCAGAAATAAAGCGGAGCAACTAGACGAAAGAACATGACTTATCCACAATGAGAAATCAATCAAAGAATTTTATTGACATAATTAAACTAAGTCTGTAAATTTATCTTTTTAAGAAAACTTAATAAGGAAACTTCACCATGATGACTATAGCAGAGAGAGAGTTGCATGAGGTTCGCAAATCATTCGCGGAAGCCAGAGGTGTGATATTTGTTGAGGCAAACCCAGAAACTCTAGAATTTAAGAGAGACGGTCAATATGACTGGAATAAAAGGAGTAATAGAAAGACTGTAGTTCATAATAGACAATTGTATGTGCATGTTGCTACATCAGATGATCTACGTGAAATGGATGGTGATGTTTTTACCCGCAATTTTTCCAAGAGAGATGTAATGACACACAACGATTGCGTTGTTGTTGACGCTACACCTAGTTTTATAAAAGCTGTTATAGGCACAGTAAAAGATAGACTATTTCCAGATCCTTATGATCAACCTTTGTATAGCGCACAATGTTACCATGTACGTCTGCCAGAGGGTGGTGTTAGATGGGAAACTAATTATGTTGCGCTGCCGTCTGAAAATCCATATAGCAGTCCAAAATATGAAATATATGCACCTATTGGTTTACCTTTAAGAGCTACAAACAATATGTCCAGATCAGTGGGGTAGGGCGTGAATATTTCTAAATGACTCAGCTGGGTTAATCATAAATCCACAAAAGTATGAGTCTCACCCTTGGCACCTGGGTGCGTAACGGCGCCTTCACGGGCTGAGCCGACGGTTTGGGTGTATTTCCAGATGGCTCCTGATTGGTAATTATGGGCTCTTGGTTTCCAGTTTTTCTTACGTTCCGCGAGTTCTTCTTCGCTTAATTTCACTTCCATTGTTCCGCTTTCGGCGTCAATGCGGATGATATCACCATCCTCGATTAAGCCGATGGGGCCGCCGACATAGGCTTCGGGCGCGACGTGACCGATACAAAAGCCACGGGTTCCGCCCGAAAAACGACCATCGGTAATCAGCGCGACTTTATCACCTAACCCTTGGCCATAAATGGCAGAGGTGGTGGAGAGCATTTCGCGCATGCCGGGGCCACCTTTGGGGCCTTCGTTGCGGATGACGATCACTTGACCCTCGACGATTTCTTTATTTTGTACGGCGTCGAAACAGGCTTGTTCGCCTTCAAATACGCGGGCAGGGCCTTCAAAGACAAGGTTTTCTAATCCTGCGATCTTCACAATCGCGCCTTCAGGGCAGAGATTACCTTTTAATGTCACCACGCCGCCTGTGGGGTGGATGGGGTTAGACACTGGGAAGACAACGTCTTGGTCTTTCGGCAAGGTGACGCCCTCTAAATTCTCAGCTAATGTTTTGCCAGTCACGGTCATACAATCGCCGTGGATGAAGCCATTATCAAGCAGTTCTTTCAGCACAATACCAACGCCGCCGACATCATAGAGGTCTTTGGCAACATATTTCCCGCCGGGGCGCAGGTTGGCGATGAGTGGTGTGCGTTTGAACACTTCGCCGACATCATGCAGGTCAAAGTCAATGCCACATTCATGCGCCATTGCGGGTAAATGCAGGCCAGCATTGGTCGAGCCACCTGTTGCGGCGACAATGGCGGCCGCATTTTCGAAGCTTTTGCGGGTCACAATATCGCGCGGACGTAGGTTGTTTTTGATGAGCTCCATCACCGCTTTGCCAGATTGGATGGCGTAATCATCTCTGGACTCATACGGGGCAGGGGCACCCGCACTGTTGGGTAAGGCAAGGCCGATCGCTTCACTGACGCAGGCCATGGTATTGGCGGTAAACTGCCCGCCACAGGCACCTGCGGAGGGGCAGGCGACGCATTCTAGTTCCTTTAGATCCTCATCTGAAAATTCACCTGATGCATGCTTGCCGACACCTTCAAAAACACTAATAACATCAACATCTTGCCCGCGAAACTTACCAGGGAGGATGGAGCCACCATACATAAAAACTGATGGCACGTTCAGGCGAAGCATCACCATCATCATACCGGGAAGGGATTTATCACAGCCTGCTAGCCCCACAAGCGCATCATAACAATGACCACGCATTGTGAGCTCGACCGAGTCTGCAATGATTTCACGCGACACGAGGGAGGAGCGCATACCTTCATGCCCCATGGCGATACCGTCCGTGACAGTAATGGTCGTAAATTCACGCGGTGTTCCGTGGGCATCTTTCACGCCTTTTTTTACAGCTTGCGCTTGGCGGGACAGGGCAATGTTACAGGGGGCGGCTTCGTTCCAACAGGTGGCAACGCCAACCAAAGGTTGGTGAATTTCTTCTTCGGTCAACCCCATAGCGTAATAATACGAGCGATGCGGCGCAGATTTCGCGCCTTCAGTAACGTAACGTGATACGAGTTTGGTTTTATCCCATTTGGTAGACATTATTAAAGCTCTCCTGAATTAAAATTTCAGAAAGAACTTTAGGCAAAATAGATAGAGATGGGAAGGTTGTTTATTAAATTATTTGCATAGCCCAAGAACGCGCCGACATGGAATTTTATCAGCCATATTTTCGATGAGTTCAATTGAATCACGACTTGAACCTGTTACTTGGTTTGCTTCATTTACTAAAAAATTAAAAAGGGGAGAGCGTGTTTTTTCTGCTAAGCAAAAATTATACAAAGTGTCTGCTATAACAAACTCATCTGGTAACAAAGAGTTATCGTTGCATTGCTCTAAGGCTTGTGCAGGTTGTCCTGAGGCAATCCCTGCGACTAAACTTGAAAACACAATCATTCTTAAACTCATTAATACTCTCCTTAAAAAAAGATTTAAATGACTAATACACCAAATTTAAATTATGTTAATCCAATTATATCTGACTAGCCGCACTCTGTCCGCCTTTGTCTTTGGAGAGTTGGCGGGCTTTTTCGATAGCTTTTTTGAAGCGGATGGGCTGGGCGATGGGGGGCAGGACGACTTCACCGACGCCCATCCCGCGTACCATCACGCGACCGTAACCAAAAATACGGCCTAAAACGCCTTGGAGTACGTTGACGCCTTCAATACGGTCAATATTAATTTCCCCAACGGCACGAGCAACAAGGCCACGTTTATAGACAAGGCGGTTGTCGGTCACGCCAATTTCGGTGGTGGCTTTGACAATCATCATCTGCGCAAATTTTAAAACACTCAGCACAACAATAAAGAAAGCGAGGATTTTTATAGAAGGGTGCAGGGACCTTAATTGATCCAATAAAGGCAATCCTTCAGGTGTGGTTCCAAACATAATAGGTTGAAATTTAATGGCAAATACGACGAGTCCTATTGAAAGGGCTGCACCGAAAATGACATTAAAGACAGCCTTCACATTATACATCCAATGAAAACGGGCGATATGGATAAGTTGTTCATCTTCGCCTAATGACTGTCTTATATATTCCATTTTGTTCTTACCTTTAATTTTCTCGTCATTGCGAGGGAGCGTTCGCGACCGTGGCAATCCAGTTTACAACAGACCTTCTGGATTGCTTCGTCACTTCGTTCCTCGCAATGACGGTTTAAACATTACTAATCCCCGAAGCTGATGCCCATGCCGCGTGCTGTACGAACGAGGGTGTCATCTGGATCAACGGCCTGATAAGCCGCAATCGCTTTTTCAATAGAAACATCAACAACTTCACGGTTTTGCCATGCGACCATACGATCAAATTTGCCTTGCTCAATCAACTCTACAGCTTTCACACCGAAGGCCGTTGCCAAAAGGCGATCATTATAAGTGGGAGAAGAACCACGTTGAACATGACCGAGCACAGTAACGCGTGCCTCAAAACCTGTGGCTTTTGCAATCTCACCACTGATGTAGTTTCCAATTCCGCCATAACGCTCTTGGCCATCGGCATAAGTCACCATGAAGGGTTTACCATCAACGGTTTTGACGGCCTCAGAAATAACAACAAGTGCAAAATTGCGACCCTTTGTTTTCACTTTTTTGATTTTTTCTGCGATTTTTTCGACAGAGTACTTAATTTCAGGAATAAGGATAACGTCTGCACCACCGGCAATTCCTGCGGCCAACGCAATGTGCCCAGCATCACGCCCCATGACTTCCAATACCATCACGCGATCGTGACTGGCGGCTGTGGGTTGAAGGCGATCAAGGGCCTCAGTCGCAACAGTGACAGCGGTATCAAAACCAACAGAAGCATCAGTTTCCCCAATATCATTATCAATAGTTTTAGGAATTCCAACCATAGGCACACCACCTGCCTGCGCTAAACGGCGTAAGATAGCGTGGGAGCCATCACCACCAATACCAACAACGGCATCAAGTTCTAGCTTTTTGTAGTTACGAATGATGTCTTCGGTGCGGTCCTTAAATGTGCCATCAGGCATAGGGAAGTGGAAAGGGTCGCCTTTATTGGTTGTACCCAAAATGGTTCCGCCCATGCGCATGACGGTGCCGTCAAAATCTTCAGGGTTTAGGACTTTGTATTCTGGCTCATCCCCCAAAAGGCCAGCGGTGCCATCCAAGATGCCGTAAGTTTCCCATCCTTTTTGATGGGCGCTGTGCACCACGGCGCGGATAACGGCGTTTAAGCCGGCACAATCACCGCCACTTGTTAAAATTCCTATTTTTTTAATCATATGGATGTCCTTTTATTTATCACAGTTTTACAGCATAAGTCCTTGGCTTCCAAAAGAAAAATCATCTTACATAAGAGTTTTTATACACTTAAATAAAAATATCTGTTAGAATGGATAAATTAAAAATAAGAAGATTATTTTATTTTCCATGGAAGATATTGAAGAGCTACAAGAAAAGCTCGCGGAATTAGAGCAAGAACACAAAGATTTGGATGAGGTTATTGACCGCCTCCGAAATACACCACCTGTGGATTTTCTGCAAATGAAGCGTCTACAAAAAAAGAAGCTATTCTTAAAAGATAATATTCAGCGTATAAAAAGCGAAATTATTCCTGACATTATTGCCTAAACACCCTAAATTTCTATAACTTAAGCCTGTAAAAGGTTTATCATCAACATTGTTGATCACGCGTAAAATTGGAAAAATCATTATTTATGATTAAGGCATTACATTTATTCAGATTTTTAGTTGTAGGAGCCGCCATTATAAGCGGCGCTTCGGCAACATCTATGGCGCAAGGCGAAATCGTCATTGAGAAATTGGCGCCGCCGCCTTCGCAGATGATAACGCAAGCCTCTTTGACCCAAGCCTTTGAAGCTAGTCAGATTGAAGAATTAAAGCTTTATGATCAGGTGGCTATACAAAGCTTTTATGAAGAGCGTAATTTCCAAACGGCATGGATAGCGAGTGGATTTTTATCCTCACGAAAAGCCGGCGTGGTTTTAGAAGTTTTAAAAAATTCATGGAAACACGGATTAAATCCAGAATCTTATCGTATTGATGAAATTTCAAATTTGTTAAGCCAAACGGATGAGACAAGCAAAAATCAGCTCGATATTCTAGTGAGTGACGCGATCGTTCGTTATGGGCGAGATTTGTCATCTATGCGGGTTAACCCCCGTTCAATAGGCCAGCGCGCAAAATATTGGCGTCAACCTCTAACGGCCATCGATATCCTCAATCACGTTGCAAACCATAGTGATACGAAAGTCGCGTTAAAGGGTTTAGCGCCATCAGGTGATTTATATAAGCGTCTTCAACGCGAGCTAGAAGAGCTTTATAAAACAAATCCGGAGACTGCTGAATTTAAGCCCATCAGCATTAATGGCCTTCTTAAACCTGGCATGACAAATAAAGCAGTTTTACGTGTGAGGGAGAGATTGGGTTTTGATCCAAGCGTGGCGCCGGAGGGCAGTTATTATTATGATGACCAATTGGCTGCTGCTGTTATCGCGTTTCAGCGCTCTAAGGGGGTAAAGCCAGATGGAATTATTGGGCCGCAGACCATTAAGCTCATGAACATCACGCGTGAAGACCGCATTAATCAAATTTTGGTTAATCTGGAACGCCTTCGCTGGATTGAGCCAGAAAAGCCTGATCGGTATATCATGGTGAATGTGCCCTCTGCGACGTTGTGGGCGGTTGAGAATAATAATGTTGAATTAGAAATGCCTGTGGTTGTTGGGCGCCCTAAGCGTGCCACGAATATTTTTAGCACAAAAATCACAGGAATTCGTTTCAATCCACGTTGGACAGTCCCCCCTACAATTAAAAAAGAAGATTATTTGCCAAAATTACGCGAAGATCCCTATTATTTGACGGATCGTGGCATTGAATTAGTCGATAGCGAGAATATGACGGTAGACCCTGGTCTGATTAATTGGGAAGAAAAGACATGGGCCGAGGTTAATTTAATGCGCATGGTGCAAGGATCTGGACGTGCAAATCCATTAGGTCTTGTGCGTGTTATCATGGAAAACCCTTTTAACATCTACCTGCACGATACGCCGACGAAGTCTTATTTTAAACGCACAAACCGCGCCTTAAGCTCGGGCTGTGTCAGGATGGCAGAACCACAAAAGTTAGCTGATTTTGTGCTAAAGCCGAATGATAATTGGTCCAAAGAGCGTAAAGAACGTATTTTAGCGTCCGGTAAGGAGCAAAATATTTGGGCGCATAAGCCTTTACCCGTTTATATTGTCTATCAAACAGTTTGGTTAGGCGATGAAGGGCAAATTGTTTATGGGCAAGATATTTATGATCATGATGCCAAATTATTGAAAGAATTGGTAAAAATAGAAGGATTGCCTGTTAAAAAAGAAGAAGAAGTAACGCAAATCGTTGAAAATAATTTGGGGGCATAATGTTCACCCCCTTGATTAATAAGGATTTAGACCATATTATTAATGATATTCAATTGAATATTCCTTCAATTGCCATATAAATTTAAATTCTTGGTAAGTTTCATATTATAAAATAGTAGTAATAATAACAGATTAGAAAATAATCGAGGTACAAATCGTTATGAATGAAGAGCTTATTTTTCCTCAAAAATTAAGTGATAATCAAGTAAATCGCCGTTCTTTTTTAGGACTTGGTTCGGCCGCTGTTGGTGGTCTTATTTTGCCATCACTCATTAAGCCTGCCGCCGCTGCTAATTTTAAAAGTGGTGTTATTAGTGAAGGCGCGAGACGCCTTTCATTTCGTAACACCCATACAGGAGAAAGCTTTTCAGGTGTCTATCGTGTAGGCGACAAGTATCTTCCTGATGCTTTTAAACACATTAATTATGTTCTGCGTGATTTTAGAACAGATCAAGTATACGCCATGGATCCACGCGTTATTGATATCATGTATATGGTTCAACGCATGACAGGCCAAAACAGGCCTTTTGAAATTATTTCTGGTTATCGTTCGCCTAAGACAAATAATATGTTGCGCACCAAATCATCTGGTGTTGCGAAAAAGTCTTATCATATGAAAGGCCAAGCCATTGACCTTCGCATTAAAGATTTTTCATCGCGCCGCGTTCGTAATGTTGCGGCATCTTTACGCGCTGGTGGAGTTGGTTATTACGCCAAAAGTGATTTTGTGCATATTGATACAGGTGATGTCCGCACGTGGTAATTCACTTGTTCTTCCTAAATTCATAAGTATGATGCCTTTTATTAATTTAAAAGGCATTTTTTATGATTTTAATTGCGCTTGGCGCCAACCTTCCTAGCTCTTACGGCACGCCTGCACAGACAATAGACGCGGCTTATGTGGCTTTAGATCTTCATGGCGTTACGATTAAAAACAAATCACGTATTTGGCTCACCGCGCCTGTACCTTTCGATGAAGATCAAGATTGGTACCATAATAGTGTCATTGAGGTCGAAACGAAATTATCTGCGGATGACTTATTAAGTTTAATGTTAAAAACCGAAAAAGAATTTGGTCGTGTACGCACCATAAAAAACGCGCCGCGTTTGCTAGATTTAGACCTTATTGCTTATCATGATGAAATTATAAAGGACGGTGAACGCCTCATTGTGCCGCATCCGCGTATGCATGAAAGATTGTTTGTTTTGAAACCTTTAAAGGATATTGTTGACAATTGGAATCATCCTATTTCGGGTCACGATGTTACAAAAATGCTAGAACAAATTCCTGATGATCAGCAGGCAAAACCACTCACCTAAATGTCATTCCCTGAATTCATTTATGAATTCTAAGGGAATCTTAATCTAGATTGCCCTAGAATTTTACATGTGTAAAATTCAGGCAATGAGAAAACGCAAAAATTTAGATTTAGACTTTAACTCAGGACCCATCATCATGGGCGTGGTGAATGTCACGCCAGATAGTTTTTCAGATGGCGGAGAATTTTTTGACCCACAAAAAGCAATTGATCACGCGCTCCAACTTATGGAAGAGGGGGCAGATATTTTGGACATAGGTGGCGAGTCAACCCGCCCAGGCGCAACACCTGTTACTTCCGCCGAAGAACAAGAACGTATCCTGCCCGTTATTCAGGGTATTAAAGAAAAGCAGCCGAAGGCTGTCATTTCTGTCGACACACGTAACGCAGACACGATGCAAAAGTCAATTGAGTGCGGTGCAGATATTATAAATGATGTCAGTGCATTAACTCATGATTCTAAATCTTTATCTGTAGTGAGCACGGCGCAAATACCTGTCATTTTGATGCATATGCAAGGCACGCCCGAAACCATGCAAAACCGTCCACACTATGATGATGTGATCGAAGATATTATGGCGTTTTTGGTGGAAAGAATTAATGTTTGTGAAACCGCAGGAATAAAACGATCCAACATCATTTGTGACCCTGGTATAGGGTTTGGCAAAACTTTAGAAGATAATCTCAACATCCTCAAAAATTTAGATAAATTCCACGACCTAAACTGCCCCATCCTTTTGGGCGCAAGCCGCAAAAGCTTCATCGAAAAACTCTGCCCCAACACACCCGCGGATCAACGCCTAGCAGGCTCACTCGCCGCCGCCATAAAAGGGCTAGAGCAAGGCACCCAACTCTTCCGCGTCCACGACGTAAAAGAAACGAAGCAAGCCTTTAAGGTATGGCAAAATATAAATCAGAAGCCTCACATTCCTGCGAAGGCAGGAATCTAGATCCCAGCCTTCGCTGGGATGTGACTTATTTATTATTCAATCAGTCTAATATCCCACGGAAAATTTGTATTTTCATTGGGTGTGAACGCGTAAAGGGCGCAATTTTTGACGCCATGCATTTCGCGGTCGTAAAGATAGTTAAACCCTCTAAAAACACCACCATGACAGGTAATAAGAACAGGTCCATCTTTTTCTAAGGCCATATTAATGCCCTGTTGAACACGGGAAGAAAATTCTTTGTGTGTTTCGCCATTGGGTGGATTTTCACCACCGAAAAAACGTGGACGAACACTATCCCAAGGTTCTTTTTCCCAATCACCAAATTTGTGTTCACCAATAAGCTCTGTTTCAAACATAGGAAGTTTTAGGTTTTTATTGATAATAGACGCCGTATCACGTGCGCGGGAAAGGTGGGAGTGTACGATGTTGATAGGCTTTACCTCTAAGCTTTCAACAATTAAACGCGCTTTTTCTGCTTCTTCGATGCCGATTTCTGTTAGCTCAACGTCTAAATTACCACTGAAATAGCCATCACGATTTGCAACGCTTTGGCCATGGCGGATCATATAAAAGGGTTTTGCTGTAATCATTTTAGGCACTATTTTTTTGTTAAAATTTCACTTACTTTATACGCATGGAACAATGGAGTGATCAAGGAATTGTGTTGAGTACGCGGGGGCATGGCGAGGGCGGGGCGGTTGTTGCGCTTTTGACCGAAAATCATGGACGTCATGCCGGCTATGTTCATGGCGGGATGTCATCCTCCAAACGCCCAATATTGCAAGCGGGCAATGTCGTGCGATGTGATTGGAGCAGTCGTGTAAGCGAAAACCTCGGCAATTATTCTTTGGAGGCTCAACAAACTATATCGCCTGATATCTTGCAAGATTCTTTAAAACTTGCCGCGCTGTTATCCGCGGCGAGCCTGTGTGATGTTGCATTGCCAGAGCGCGAAGGCCATGCAGGGTTGTTCCATGGATTTGTTGCGCTTATTGATTCATTGTCCCC
>CAYGPG010000040.1:0-13552 GCA_964351905.1 uncultured Micavibrio sp. | reverse complement strand
GTATTAACATTGTGAATGCGGCAAATGCCGGTGGGGCGTTTTCTCCTTTTGGGGACATTACAACTTTGATGGTCTGGCAAGCGGGCTATGTTGAATTCTTTGACTTCTTCCCGCTCTTCTTACCTTCTTTGGTTTGTTTCTTGGTGCCGGCTACAATCATGAGCTTCTTTATCAGCACGCATAAGCCCGAACCTCTGAAACAACAGATACACATGAAGAAAGGCGCTAAAACGATTATCTTTCTTGGGTTAAGCACGATTGGTATGGCCGTTGGTTTTGAACAAACTCTCGGACTGCCACCTTTTATTGGTATGATGACAGGGATGAGTCTTCTGATGATTTCTGCTTATTTCATCCGTAGACGTAGTGCCGATAAAGATTTTGATATCTTGGAAGAGGTCGCAAATGCAGAATGGGATACGCTTCTTTTCTTCTTTGGCGTGATTTTCAGCGTGGGGGGCTTAACCTATCTAGGGTTCTTGGAACTTGTTTCAACCACGATGTATGATGGCTACGGTGCAACAATCACAAACATCTTTATGGGTTTTGCCTCTGCCATCATTGATAACATTCCTGTGATGTTTGCAATTTTGAGCATGGAACCAGATCTTGATCAATTTCAATGGTTGCTTGTAACCCTGACTTGTGGTGTGGGTGGCTCAATGCTCTCTATCGGGTCTGCCGCTGGTGTGGCCTTAATGGGTGTGGCACGTGGCCAATACACATTCTTTGGTCACTTAAAATGGACGCCGATTATTATGTTGGGCTATGGCGCGGCAATATGGGTTCATTTCTTGGTCAATGCGAAGTTGATGGTTGTGGAGTAATCTCCACCGTCATTGCGAGCAAAGCGAAGCAATCCATTGCTATCAGCATTTTTTGGATTGCCGCGTCACTCCGTTCCTCGCAATGACACTAGGACGACTAAGCAGCATCTTTCTTATATCTCAACTTCGGCTCTCTCGCCGCCTTTACTTCATCCAAACGTGTGTTTGGTGCGCTTTGGGGGAGGGTGTGGAAGTGTTCTTCTGCCCCGTCAGCTCTGGCATCTTGAGCGAGCTTTTTCATCACGGTGATAAAACGATCAAGTTCTGCTTTGCTTTCCGTTTCTGTGGGTTCAATCAACATCGCGCCGTTTACCACAAGCGGGAAATACACCGTCATCGGGTGCATACCATATTCGATGAGACCCTTAGCGATATCGAGCGTGGTGACGTTGTTCTTCGCCTGATATTTCTCGGTAAATAATGCTTCATGCATTACAGGGCCTTCAAATGGCGCGTGATAATCATCTTTAAGCATGGCGTGAATGTAATTGGCGTTCAAAACAGCATCTTCAGAGACTTGTTTGAGGCCATCTGCTCCGTGGCTCATCATATAGGCGAGCGCACGCACGTGCATTCCAAATTGTCCTTGGAAACCTTTTAAGCGACCACATGATGTT
Organism: uncultured Micavibrio sp.; assembly: GCA_964351905.1. GTDB lineage: Bacteria > Pseudomonadota > Alphaproteobacteria > Micavibrionales > Micavibrionaceae. The sequence continues at coordinate 12,108 of CAYGPG010000040.1, read as the reverse complement.
TCGCGTTCACCGTCACGTTCTAGACGATAAGTGTCTCCCTTTTGCACGACGATGGGGGAGGGAATATAAGGTTCAAGCGATTTCGCAACGCAGATAGGGCCAGAACCGGGGCCGCCGCCGCCATGCGGGGTAGAGAAAGTTTTATGAAGGTTGATATGCATCACGTCCACCCCAAAATCACCAGGGCGAATTTTCCCAACGAGTGCATTAAAGTTGGCACCATCACAGTAAAAATAACCACCTGCCTCATGTAGTAGGTCAACAATTTCTGCAATATCTGTCTCAAACAAACCACACGTATTGGGATTGGTTACCATCATACCTGCAACGTCTTTACCGTCACCAAGCGCTTCTTTGAATGCCTCAACGGTGACGCGTCCTGTTTCTTTGGTGGGGATAACGCGGATTTTATACCCACACATCGCCGCTGTTGCAGGGTTTGTACCGTGCGCGGAGTCAGGGACGAGCATAATATTTTTATGGTCATTGCCTTGCTCTTGGTGGGCTTTGCGGATCGTCATCACGCCCGCCAATTCACCATGCGCGCCCGCCGCAGGGGTTAAACATACGCCCGGCAAGTTTGTTAATTCACCAAGCCAATTTTGCAGTTCATGCATCACGGCAAACGCCCCCTGAACAGTGCTTTCAGGTTGCATCGGATGAATATGCGCAAAGCCAGGAAGGCGCGCCACTTTTTCATTAATGCGCGGATTATGCTTCATCGTGCATGATCCAAGCGGGAAGAAACCGCTATCGATAGAATAGTTTTTTGTTGAAAGGCGAACAAAGTGACGTACGACCTGCGGCTCACTCACTTGGTGCAGGCCAATGTTTTCACGCGTAGTTTGACCTGTGCGGGATTTCGTACCCTTCGGCGCAGGAAGGTCAACACCGGGTGTGTCTGTAAATTCTTTTTCAAACAATAAGTTCTCATCATAATTCAGACCACGAGAACGGTCATTTACTTCAATCATATTATTTTCCGATGTGTCTAATGTTGCAACGTTTGACATTTTAAAACCTTTCAAACCAGTTATGGGTTTCGTTTAATAAATCTTTGATGGTATTCGCATTTAAGAACTGATGATCTGCATTTTTAATTTCTTTATAATCTTTAGTGCACTGCAAATATTGATATATTTTTTTTCCACTATCTATAAAATAGTCTTCACCAGATGTTATTACAATTGATGGTGAAGAGATTTGCGAAACAAGATTTTTCATTGATGATTCCGTTTGTTGCTGGGCATGCTTCATCATTTCTTTGTTGTAAAGACAAGAAATTCGGTCAGATAGTCCCAGCAATTCATTATCAAAAGTAGTTTCATCTTTTTCAAATTGTTCCCAATATTTCCATACATAAAAAGAAGAATCCCATAAAGCATTTGCATCTGTTTTAGGATTCGAGAATAAGGTTGTTGCTCCACCATAGGAATGACCACAAACATATATTTTATTATGCCTTTTTGATAATGAATCTGTAGCATCGTTTAAATCATTGGCTTGTAATGGTAATGTAGTTGTATGCAGCTTTCGCGATTTTTCATTTTCATCGTAAAAAGATAACCTATAAACGTTATAGCCTTTTTCTAAAAAGAAATTTCTAGCACTCATGTGAATGTATTCATTGGGATTTCCCGGGATACCATGCGCAATAATGATGGCCTTATTTTTATCATTTGAAGGCATGGCATGACGCACAAATATTTTCTTGCCGTCACGGGCTGTGACGTAAAAATCATCTTCACTTTTTAGGTGCTGTGATATCACAAAACCTCCTGCAAAGCGTTGGCCAAGGCCGTTATGCCGTTGTCTGTTGTGATTTCGGTGGCGGTGATGAGGATGGTGTTTTTATTCGCAGGATAGCCCGCAATGATGCCGTAATCATCGGCCAAAGTTTGCACAATGTCATGCGCGTTTTTACCTTCGGGGAGTTGCACGGCCAATTCGTTGAAGAAGTTTTCATTTTTCAACGTTATGCCATCAATAGCTGTTAGCGCATCTGCAAGATCACAGGCGCGCTCGTGATTTAAGACCGCGAGTTGTTTAAAGCCATCTTCCCCAAGCAGCGCCATATGCACCGTAAAGGCGAGGGCGCAAAGCCCTTGGTTTGTACAAATATTAGAGGTCGCTTTATCACGGCGAATATGTTGCTCGCGCGTAGACAGCGTCAGCACGAAGGCGCGGTTGCCATCGGCATCCACCGTCTCACCACAAAGTCGACCCGGCATTTGACGCAAGAATTTCTCACGGCAAGCAAAGAACCCAAGGTGTGGCCCACCAAAGGACATTGGCACGCCAATAGATTGGGCTTCACCACACACAATGTCGGCCTCCACAGGGGGCGGCAACAGGCCAAGAGAAACAATCTCATTCACAACAACGCATAAAAGCGCGCCTTTTTCGTCACACGCTTTGCGCCAGTCTTCGATAGAGTGCGGCTTGCCGTAAAAGTCTGGAGATTGAAGAATAACGCAAGCTGTATCACCAGTAATTGCGCTTGGATCTTCGGCGGCTTTGTAACTTGCCGCGCCTTCATTATTACGAAGGTAGGTTTCTAAGACTTCATAATATTGCGGGTGAATATCATTCCCTAAACAAATTTTGTTTTTACGCGTCACACGCATCGCCATGAGAGCGGCTTCGGACATAGATGTTGCGCCATCATAAAGGGACGCATTTGCCACTTCTTGTCCCGTGATTTGGGCAATGAAAGTTTGAAATTCAAACAAATATTGCAACGTCCCTTGAGCGATTTCGGGTTGATACGGCGTATAAGCCGTTAGAAATTCTGAGCGTTGAATAATGTAATCCACGCTTGATGGGACGTGGTGATAATAAACCCCTGCGCCCAAGAAAAAGCGATTGCTTTGCGCGTTAATATTCTGGTTGGCGTAAGACAGCATCTGGCGCTCAACCTCAAGCTCTCCTTGGTGGTCTGGCACATTGGCTTTGCCATCAATGAAGGCTTTCTTTGGCACTTGAATGAATAATTCATCGACATTTTTAATGCCAATTTTATCCATCATTTCGCTACGGGCTGCATTCGTTTGGGGAAGGTATCTCATAATTTAAGCTCTTCTTTTTCTAGTTATAATTTTGATTAGAATTTTGTTTTTTATTTTTGGGGTTCTCATATTTATCTTTTTCTGCAAACCACATTTCTTTAGATTGTGGGGAGGAGAAATCTTCTGGCTCTAACCAAACCAAAACTGTATCAGGATATTTTTTGTTAGCACCAGTTGAGGCGTCAACAGCCATACCAATTAGTCCTCCTGCTATTACATTTCCTAACGTCGCACCATTAAAAGATGTTCCAACTAATTTTTGGGCAGAAACATAATCAGGGTTGCTACAACTTATATTGATAGTACCTCCGGCTCTTTCTACCTCTGCTTCTCCTGGTGTAGAGCTTACGATCCATCTCCCTTTTTTAGAATCTTTTAGAGTGCAATAGGCCCCAGGGGAATAGGGGGTAATCACAGTCATCGACTGCGTTTTACCATTCATAATTGTTGAGCAGGCGCTACAAACAAACAACAATGTGCAAAAAGTAAAAAGTTTCAAAAACCTCATTCGTTACTAATCCAAACTTTCAACAAAACTGTCATAGGCGGCGCGATCCATAAGTTCCGATGCCTCCGCATCATTATCCATTTTAACTTTAACAATCCAACCTGTGTCGATGTCTTCTTTTAAGTCGTCTAAATTATCTTGAAGGTTATCATTCACCTCAACAATCTCACCTGTTACGGGGGTGTAAATTTCGCTCGCGGCTTTGACGGATTCAACAACGGCAAAATCATCACCTTTGGCGACTTTACGTCCCACTTCGGGGAGTTCTAAGAAAACCAAATCACCTAGGGCGTGACGGGCATAAGTTGTAATCCCAACCCAAGCGGTATCACCCTCAATTTTTAACCATTCATGATCATTTGTGTATTTTACATTGCTCATTTTTATTTTTCCTTTTTAGTTTAAATAAAATTAAAAACCCCTCACCCAGCTACAGCTAAGCTCATCCTTCGCTAAGCTTACAGCAACCCTCTCCCTCAGGGAGAGGGATACGTAGATTTAATGCTTTGGCATTTAATCGAAGTTGGGTGAGGGGTTTTAATGTATAATTTAGGTGCATTATTTCATGCTGCTTTCTTCATTGTTGTTTTGGTTTTTGCCTGTAGGAACGGCATGTCTGTAATTTGGGCTTCAATATCACGACCCCGAACGCGGATGTTGACCGCGTCGCCTGTATTTGCGTGCTCAGTTTTAATGTAAGCCTGACCGATTGCTTTTTGTAGGGTGGGGGAGAAGCCGCCGCTCGTCAGCACGCCAATTTGGTTCTCGCCAGCCGCATCAAAAACTTCTGCGCCTTCACGGGCAACGCCGCGCCCCGTAATCTCGATGCCGACACGTTTTCTTGCGGCACCGTTTTCAATTTCATTCATGACGCGCTCTGCGCCAATGAAATCTTTATTATTCATCTTGCCCATGATCCAAGTGCTTTCAGCTTCAATTGGCGATGTAGTCGCATCAATATCGTGACCATAAAGCGGGTAGCCCATTTCTAAACGAAGGCTATCACGGGCGGCAAGGCCGATGGGTTTTACATCTTCATGCGCTAACAACCTGTCCCAACAAGTACTTGCGTCTTCAGCAGGCATAGATATTTCAAAACCATCCTCTCCCGTATAGCCCAAACGAAAAATTTGGCAACGCCCGCCAAAATCCATCATCTGCATGTAGTTAAGATTTGAGGCGTCAATCTCTAAAACTTCTTTTAAAACTTTCTCAGCCTTAGGGCCTTGCAGGGCAATTAATGCGCGGTCTTCATGGTGGGTTAGGGTGATGCCGTCTGGCAAATGCTTGTTAAACCATTCAATGTCCTTATCTTTACATGCGCCATTTACCACGGTGAAAAACTCAGTATCTGAGATTTTGGTGATGATGAGGTCGTCAATCATGCCGCCATCTTCATTCATAAGAACGCTATATTTTGCGGCGTTCTCCGCCAAATGGCCATAGCTGGAAGGCGTTAACTTTTCAAGAAAATCGACAATACCATCGCCTTTAAACGTGATTTGTCCCATGTGGGAGACATCAAATATTCCCGCACTTTCCCGTGTCCAATTATGCTCCGTCATAACGCCAGTCGGATATTGGATGGGCATATCATAGCCCGCAAATTCAGCCATTTGAGCCTTAAGCGCCACGTGCGCGGCATGAAGAGGGGTGGTTTTCATTAAAATCCCATAATCTTTTTATCTGTGAAGCTTTATTTTTATCGTGTAGAGTAAGGGAATACAAGGGCAACACTGCCGTTTTTCAACGATATTCACGCAAATTTTATAGGATTATTTAGATTATGACTTTGGAAGCATATTTAGCATTGGTCGCAACAGTTTTTATTTTTTCTTTAAAACCAGGGCCAGGCATAATGACGTCTGTATCGTATTCTATGTCACATGGTGTTTTGGGCTTAACTGCATTTTTAACAGGTTTCTCAATTGGATTAAGTATCTACCTTGTTATTGTTTTCGTGGGTTTTATTGGTGTTACTAATCTAAATATAGATATGATCTTCATTGCTATTCTGGCTAAGAGTTTAGCTGCATTCTTTCTAATATCTATTGGAATCAAAGAATTCCAAAAATGGAACGAAGATACAACTCCTAATATGGTTATGGGCGCTGAAAAGGCACAAAATTTTCTCACTATGGCAAGCTCTGCAATAATTTTAACGATGTCTAACCCAATGGTTATTATTTTTTATGCATCATTGATTCCTGCTTTCGTTGAACCTAGCCTCATAACGTTTAATCTTGCCGTTTTAATTACCTTTACTTTGGTATTTATCGATGCTTTTGGAATGGTAATTTATTGCACACCTATATTGTTTTTTAGGAGAACATTTCCTAACAATATCATGAAATATATTAAATTGATGTCAGCCGTTATTGTTACAATTATAGGCTTATATATTGGATACACGGCCTTACCGTCAAAAGATTTAACGTCAGTTTTTGGATAGGGATTTAAGCGCGTAAAGGGCTTCTAGCGCTTCACGGGGGCTGAGGTCGTCTGGGTTGATTGCGTCCAAACGCTCTTCAGTTTCGGATTTTTGAGGCTTTTGCTGTGCAGGCTGAGCATTAAAGAGTGGTAGATCAGCGCTCAAAGATTTGAGCGTCTTAGATTGATCGCCAGTTGTCAAACTTCCTAAAATATCTTGTGCACGGGCAATCACATTCTCAGGCAAGCCTGCCAGCTTTGCCACATGGATACCGTAAGATTTATCTGCTGTGCCTTCTTTTACGTCATGAGTGAAAATTATTTCACCTTTCCACTCTTTAACTTGAAGTGAATAGCATTTTAACGATTCCAACCGTTCCTGTAATGTTGTGAGCTCATGATAGTGCGTTGCGAATAATGCACGTGATTTGTTGGCTTCATGCAACTGTTCAACACATGCCCATGCAATGGATAATCCGTCAAAGGTCGCTGTGCCACGTCCAATTTCATCAAGAATAACGAGCGAGCGTTCCGTCGCTTGGTTTAAAATGGTTGCCGTTTCCACCATCTCCACCATGAATGTCGATTGCCCACGCGCCAAATCATCCGCCGCGCCCACGCGGGAGAAAAGGCGGTCAACTATCCCTATATGCGCCTTATCTGCGGGAACGTAAGATCCAATTTGCGCAAGGATCGCAATCAACGCATTCTGACGCAAGAACGTCGACTTACCTGCCATGTTCGGGCCTGTCAAAAGCCATAAACGTCGTTCGCTCCCAAGATTACAATCATTAGCAATAAAGCTTTCGGCTTTCTTCGATAAGGCGGCTTCCACAACAGGATGACGACCCCCTTGAATATCAAACGTAAGGGACGTATCAAGCATTGGCCGTGTGTAGTTTTGTTCTACAGCTAATGTTGCAAGCGCACTGGCCACATCCAACGCTGCCAAAGCTTTCGCAATTGTGCCAATTTCATCGGCTAGCATATTTATTTGCTGCACTAAATCACTAAAAATTTCTTGTTCAATGGCGAGGGCTTTATCACCTGCACTTGATAAATCACGTTCTAACTCGCTCAATTCTGGCGTGGTGAAACGCACATTATTGGCGAGTGTCTGACGGTGAATAAACGGGTTATCGTCTTGCTTCTCATCACCAATTTTCACCATTAATTTATCTGCATGACGCGCCGTCACATCAATGAAATAACCCAGCACATTGTTATAGGTGACTTTAAGCGTTTCAATGCCCGTCATGTCCTTATATTTGGCCTGAAGTGCTGCAATATGGCGTTTGCTATCATCTTTAAGCCCACGAAGCTCGTCTAATTTAGCATGAAATCCTTCGGCGATAAAACCACCATCACGATCCAAAAACGGTAGATCATCTTTCAGCGCGTTACTCAAAATATCGGAAAATTCTTTGAGTGTATTTGATTGTTTTAAATCTTTTGTAATTTCATTTAACGCTTCATGCTTGGCATTAATGAGCGTGGCCTGAATAGTCTCTGCGGCGCGTAATCCATTTTTTATGGCCCCTAAATCACGGGGCCCTCCGCGATCAACTGAAAGACGAGCGAGGGCACGTTCCATATCCGGAATGTCTTTTAAAAACTCTTTAATGCCTTCGGAAAGTTTTTTATTTTCAACAAAAATTTTGACTTCATCTTGACGTTGAATAATGGTCTCTACATATGTCAACGGTGCAGATAAGCGTTGCTGCAATAACCGCGCTCCTGCACCTGTAATTGTACGATCAATCGTATCAAGGAGCGAGCCTTTACGCTCCTCCGATAGCGTGCGCAGCAGTTCTAAATTACGCCGCGTTGCGCCATCAATTTCCATGATGGAACCACCCGTTAACTGATTGGGACGCATTAAATGCGGTGTTTTGCCTTTTTGTGTACGATCAATATAATCAATCAACGTACCCGCAGCAGAAATCTCCGCACGGCTAAAAGCGCCAAAGCTATCAAGCGTGCCAACACCAAAAACGCTCTCTAATCTCTTTTGTGCATTGCTGGCATCGAACAAACTTCCCGATAGGGGGGTGATTAAGTTTTGATAGGGCGCAAAAACATCAAAAATTTGTTCACGTGTTACCAACTTTTCTGCAATTAATATCTCGCGCGCATTGATACGCTCCAATGATGCACTTAAATCTTTTTCATGAATAGCTTGAACGGCAAAGGCTCCCGTCGACATTTCAATCCACGCCAATCCATATTGTCCTGCAATTTCAGATAAAGCACAAAGGAAGTTATTTTCCCGTGCTTCTAATAAATGATCTTCGGTTAATGTGCCTTGCGTGACCACGCGCACCACATCACGGTGAACCAAAACTTTGGACACCGGCTTGCCTTCGGCCTTGGCGCGGGCTTTGGCTTGGTCGGGTGTTTCGGCTTGCTCGCATATTGCCACGCGATATCCTGCGCGGATGAGTTTGGCCAAATAAGGCTCGTAAGAATGGAATGGTACGCCGCACATCGGGATGTTCGTCCCATCGGTTTTGCCGCGTTTGGTCAGGGTGATTTGTAATGTTTCGGCGGCTTTGATCGCATCATCAAAAAACAGCTCATAAAAATCACCCATGCGATAAAACAGCAAGCAATCAGGATATTGCGCCTTCAACATATGGTACTGCGCCATCATCGGCGTATGACCTTGCGCAAGGTATTCCTCAACCGTTTCAGGTTGTCCTGTATCTTTCAAAGCGGCTTGTGACATAACAACAGATTAAAACACCCAAACCATCCAAGTCACGCAGTTTTTATGGGTTTTCCTAAGGAAATTAAGGCTTAAGCTTGCTATAAGTATCAGCGAATGATTGTATTTCGGCAACAGCTCTGTCTCCACCTCTAACTTTAGATAATTCTTGTGCTAATGATTTGTTTCTGTTTTGCAGAAAAGATGACTCATGTATTCTCATGTTTGGATTTTGAAGTCTTAGTAAGTTTGCAAAATAATGGGTTAGATAGAATTCTGCTGCAGATATAGAAGGCTTTTCATAGCCGGGGGTTTCAAAAGTAAATGACTGCGAATTACAAAAATTATAAATATTTTTATTTCTACCTATTTTTGCTAATTCACGTTCATGATCTCCTTTAAAAAATTTACTTAAGAAAGCGTTATCCCTAATCATAATAATTTGATTGTTTGCGGACTCTAAAGCGTCAGATTCAATACTATCTCTCAAATCTGTATCATCATTGATTGTCTCTTTATACTCTTTAAAAGCGTACATACTGTTTAATGTATCAGGAGATCTGTAAGTTACGTAATGATCTAATAACCCTGTAAAATTAAGCTTATCTTCTGGCACAATGACAAGTTCAAAATCACCTAAAGGATTAATTGATTCAAGAAGATCGTTGCGACCATCATCCTTAGATAGATCTCTTATTTCGATTAAGGGAATTTCTTCATTTGTGACAATAGAGTCATCAAAAATTGTCCAATCAACATCTTCACCTAATAGATCAAAACAATTTCCTGCTGCAATCTCAATTGTTGATCTAAGAGCATCTAAATTATTTTCATCGACAAAAATAATGACCTCATATTCATCATCAACTGCCTCATTCAAAAAATGTAATAAATACGCATCTTGAAGATCGCCATTAGGATATTGGTTATCTAAATCAAATGATAATGAATTGACAAATATTCTTTTGTTATTTTTTTGCATTAAATATGGATAATGAAAAAAATTTGTTATGTCAATAAGATTAACCGCCAGTCCCAGTTGACCCAAAACCGCCTTGACCACGTTCAGTTTCGTCTAGTTCTTCGGCGACTTCCCATTCTACTTTGGCGTGTTGGGCGATGACCATTTGGGCGATACGCATGCCGCGCTCCACGGTGAAGGGTTCTTTACCCATATTGGCGAGGATGACGCTAATTTCACCGCGATAATCCGCATCAATAGTACCTGGGGAATTTAAAACAGTAACGCCGTGTTTTAACGCAAGGCCAGAGCGAGGGCGGATTTGCGCTTCATACCCTGCGGGCAAAGCAATGGATAAGCCTGTAGGAATAAGCATGCGTTCACCTGCATCAATTTCGATGGCTTCCTCTAAGGCGGCGGTCAAATCCATGCCTGCGGAATGTTCTGTCGCGTAAGTCGGGAGCGCCAAGCCAACGGCGTGTTCCATGGGGGTTAGGGATATTTTAACTTTATCAGGCATTTCTTATCGTTCCTTTTTGTCACATCCCAGCGCAGGCTGAGATCTTGTGGGTTGAGATACCTGCTTTGGCAGGTATGTGTTGTTTTGTTATTCTGCGGCTTCGGTTAATTTGTCTTTATTAAAATGATTTATAATTTCTTGCACCAAATCACGGGCGATTGTTTGCTTATCGGCTTTCGGCCATTCGGTGACGTTGTTATTTGTCACAAGATAAACATGATTCTGATCGCTTCCAAAGATTTCTGTTTCTGCCACATTGTTCGCCAAAATCCAATCACATGATTTTTTGGCGAGCTTTGCTTTTGCATTTTCAATGAGATCTTCTGTCTCTGCCGCGAATCCAATAACAAGGGCAGGGCGGTCTTTATGTGTCGCGATCGTTTTTAAAATATCAGGATTTTCAATTAGCTTGAGGGAAGGGGGGGCTTTGTTCGCTCCCTTTTTAATTTTGTTATCAGCACAACATTCTACGCGCCAATCAGATACAGCTGCTGCGCAAACTGTAATGTCAGCAGGCAGTGTATTTTCACAAGTCTCCACCATTTCTTGAGCCGTTTCGATGTGAATTGTCTCCACACCTTGTGGATCGGGAATATTAACCGGACCGCTTACCAACGTCACAACTGCGCCTACATCGCTTAACGCTTGTGCGATGGCATGCCCCTGTTTGCCAGAGGAGCGATTGCCAATAAAGCGCACAGGGTCAATCGCTTCATAAGTAGGGCCACTAGTGACGAGTGCTCTTAAACCTGCCAATGGCTTATTGGCTTGGAAATGCTCGATGATAGAATTTAAAATATCTTCTGGTTCCTGCATACGACCCGTACCTGTTTCACCACACGCCATCTCACCATCGGCAGGCATTAAAACAGACACGCCACGCGCGCGAAGTGTATCAATATTATCTTGTGTGGCTTGATGAGCCCACATCATAGGGTTCATCGCAGGGCAAATCATCACAGGACGATTGGTGGCCAGTAAGGTGGTTGACGCCAAGTCTTCTGCAAGACCATGCGCCATTTGCGCCATGAGGTTGGCACTCGCAGGCGCAACAACAACTAAATCTGCTTCACGGGAGAGGCGGATATGCCCCATCTCTGTCTCATCTTTTAAAGACCATAGATCATCGTAAACTGCTTCTTCGGTAAGCGCGGCAACGGATAGTGGCGTCACAAAATGCGCGCCTCCTTTGGTGAGAATACAGCGCACAGATGCGCCAGATTTCTTCAATCCGCGGATTAACTCCAAGGATTTATAAGCGGCAATCCCGCCACTGATGATTAATAATATTTTCTTACCGTTTAACATTTATCCTCTATTCATCAAAAAACCCCGCTTTGTTACAAAGCGAGGTTTAATATATTCATATTTTCTCAATTCGGCGAGAATTACATAGCTGACTTATGACTTAATGTCATCCATTGCTTCTTCACCAGCAGCCGGTGCTTCGTCAGCAGCATCAGCAGCAGCTTCAGCAGCTTCCTCTGCTTTAATCGCAGCTTCATCCGCAGCAGCAGTTGCTTCTTCAGCAGCTTCAACAGCGGCGTCCGCAGCATCCTCAGCAGCTTCTGCAATCGCTTCATCAGCAGTTGTTACTTCGTCAGCAGACTTTAAAGCATCCGCAGCAGCAGCTTGTGCATCACTTGCCGCTTCTGTTGCAGCGTCAGCAGCATCAGAGGCCATTTCAGCAGCCGCATCAACAGCATCGCCAGCCGCTTCTGTCGTTGCATCATATGCATTACCAGCAGCATCACCCATTGCATCCATGGCTTCACCAGCCGCCGGAGCAATAGAAGCAAAACCATCTGCATCTGTGTCTGTTACATTGTTGTAAACAACTTGCATTGCAACGATACCCGCAACCAATACAACAGCCGCAAAAAAGACTGATTTCATTACATTGTTATTCATTAG
>CAYGPG010000039.1:0-14528 GCA_964351905.1 uncultured Micavibrio sp. | reverse complement strand
ATGCGGCATCACTTGTTCTGCGCCGTAATAGGTCAGCGTGACGAGTGATCCACCGTCTTTCATCAAAGCCTTCGCACGTTGCGCGACAGCCGTGAAAGAAAACACAGAAATATCCATTGTCTTAAGGAAGTTATCACGCGTTGTATCAACGTAAAGGCCATCCAATTCGTTCTTATCTGAAAACGCAATCCCGTGAACGATAAAATCAATTTTACCCCATTGCTTTTCAATTTCGGCGAAGGCTTTATCAATGCTTCCCTCATCCGTTACATCACAAGGAAGAACAATGCTTGACCCGATGCTTTCCGCGAGCGGTTTAACGCGTTTTAACAGTGCATCCCCTTGGTAGGTGAAAGCCAATTCTGCGCCTGCTTCGTGGGCGACTTTTGATATTCCCCAAGCGATCGAGCGATCATTTGCCACGCCCATGACGAGCCCTCTTTTGCCTTCTAACCAGTTTTTTGATGTTTCCGTCGTCATAATTTTCAATATTTCCATATATTTGGGGTTTTTTATAATAATGTTATCCTACACATAAATTTTTGAGCGTCCAGTCTCTTTATATTTCAAAATGTTGCGAAAAAGCTGATATTTCAGGGTTTTTAACGGATTTATATGAGTTTCTTTGACTTTTCGTTAAGAATTGGCTCCTATAATGTAAGTGGAATTATGGGACAATCTATAGGGATGCAATATCCTGTGAGGTAATTTAACCATGGCTGTAGAGCATGACAGCATTCAAAATATATGTGATGAAATTTCACATGACGTCGCGGCAAGCTATCCTGGCTTATCGTTACATTTCATCGTGCATGGCACAGGAAAAATGCGCGAAGCCATTGCCTTAGCAGAGCATGATATCATTACACATCCTGCAGGAAATGCCGCACGCGCCATTGTTCAAAAAAATGCCCATGGGGAACGCTCCAAATTTTTAGGCCTCGCCATCGCAAGAGAAAACCGAATGCTTGGTTTTAAAAAGATTGATCACTTGCTTGGTCTTTTTACCATTAATGCAGATCATTATCTTAACGCCTTGGAAGTAAGGGTTCAGATATATCACCTTATTTGGCATGCGATTGACCTTTATGAAATTCGCCAAGAACCCAAATATAAAAATAAATTCAGATCAGGGCCGATGGTTCCTAAACGCTCTCCCCTCAATCTAAGTAGAGCAAATATGCAGGCCGATGCTTTCGCAGGTTTAATGGCCGTTTTAAATTCAAAAGATTTCGATCAATCACTTGTTAAAAAACTCGCACAGAAGCGGGGCATTATGTCACTGGCGCAAATTACAGATTACAAAGCAGAAGACTACCCTTCCGTCATCACGTTGGAAACCTGCGAACTGGTTTTAGACAATATCTTAAACGCCCCCCCACCAAAGTCAGAACATCTTTTTAAAGCAAGGGAGCTGTCTTTAGATGTTGGTTACACCTTTGATCAGGAGAATATTCAACAATGGTGGGATTTTAGTATTCCTGCCCAAGACATGGCGTGGCGTGGGTATAAAAAGAATGAAATTCTTGGCGCGGCAATTAATACCAGTAACGATCCATTCGTACGATCTATTGCTTATCTTGTTCAGGAGGTTACTGGCATTGATCCGATACCTGCAAAAGCATTAGAACATACATATAACGCTTTCTTAGATCCCGAAGTGAACATGAAATTGCACCGCGAAATGGTGGACACCATATTTGAAGAAGCTATTTCTGATAGTGAAGACGGCGATGGCGACACGGGGCGTGCCTTGAGAGAAGCCGCAAACAAACAAAATGAAGACCTTACGGAAGGCCGTATTTTAGGGTGGTGCGCCAATGCCCTGCAAGATGCCGCGAAAGCTGTTGAACGTGCGCTCGCCAGTGGTGCCTCCCCCATTCATGCCGCCCGCATGCAGTTTGAGGGAAATCGTCACTTACCCGAATGGAAAAATTTAAAAGATTTAGGCAATAAAATTGTAGATCAAAGAAAACAAGGTGTTGCTGTTACAATGGGACATATTGCCGAAGTCTGTCATAACCACCCTGCATTCGCCCCTGTTTTAGATTCATTGAAAATCACAATGAATGATCCAAGCTATGTTCAAAAATTAGAAGCGTCTAATGATTTGGCGGCACGACCAGCAGAACCAAGTTTACAACCGAATGCGCCAGAACCTAAGGGCCCTGCGCCAAAAGGACCTGCCCCTAAAGGCCCAGAACTAGGCCCACAAATTCCAAATGCACCTGCTCCAACACTTGGCCCTAGCTTAGGTGGCAATAATAGAGGCGCACAAATCGCGCGTCAGCGTTTTTTACAAGCGCAAAAAGACAAAAGAGAAAAAGAGAAATCCAATTCGTCGCAATTCAATTCCTCAGAGAACGACAAAACAGATTAAAAAAAGCCGCATCACAAATGAGCGGCTTTTTTATTAATTGTTTGAATTTGTTTTGTGACTAAGCACAAGTGACGACAAGTATTTTAATACTTTAGGAACGCCGTAACGACGTCCCAAAGCAAATACGAATAATTAGCTTACGATTTTCCATGAACCATCAGATTGCTGACACGCTGTGCCGTAACCTGTTTGTTGTTCACCACCGACATAGATGGTCTGTTGATATTCACGACAAACGTTGCCTGTGTATTGATCAGTTCCATCACGCACAGGCGTTACGGTACCGTAATTCCCGCTCTCTGGATTATCCCAACGGATTGTTTCACCAACTGGAGCCTCTAAGGCTTTCTGATTAGCATTCGCCATGTAGTTTTTATCGGCACGGTCCAAAGATTTACCAATCTCACTTCCGACCAACGCACCGACCAGCGCACCTGCGCCTGTTGCCCAAAGTTGGCCACTTCCGCCACCAACTTTTGATCCTAAAATACCACCAAGTACGGCACCGCCGGCTGTACCGACAGTCTGTTTTGTTCCACCGTTTTGTAGCGTTTCACATCCTGCTAAACCGATGGATAAAACCATAGCCGCCATAAGAATTATTTTTTTCATATCTAATCACCCTTTCTAGTGTTGCGATTCTAATATTAAACGCTAATCTAGTGGCAAAGTTCGGCCAAAAAAAGGCTATATCTGCGAATATGCGCTTATTATTGACAAAATGATGGATAAATAAGATTAAATGACTGAAAAACCAGAAGATTTTAAAGTCCCTAAAAACCCATATGACTTGTTTAAAGATTGGTTATCACTTGCGGAGACAAGCGAAACGAACGATCCCAACGCCATGTGCCTTGCAACATCCACACCTGATGGCATCCCAAGCGCGCGTATGGTTTTACTTAAAGGATTAGATGAGCGCGGCTTTGTTTTTTACACCAACACAGGCAGTCGTAAAGGCGCGCAAATTGAGAATAACCAACACGCCGCCTTGTGTTTTCACTGGAAAACACTTCGCAAACAAGTGCGTATTGAAGGTATTGTTGAAGAGGTGAGCGAAGAAGAAGCGGATGCCTATTACAACACCCGTCATCGCGGCAGTCGCATTGGCGCATGGGCATCAAAACAATCCCAACCTCTTGGTAGTTACCAAGAGTTAAAGGATTTTGTTGAAGATTACGAAGAAAAATTTGAAGGCAAAGAAGACATCCCGCGCCCGCCTTATTGGAAGGGTTTTCGCATTAAACCAAATTATTTTGAATTTTGGATTGATGGTGACTATCGCCTTCACCAACGCTATCTTTACACGCCATCAGGGAACAGATGGGACATTGGAATGTTATACCCTTAACTCACCCCTTGTCATCACCTGAATTATGAAATAATTCTAAGATGATCTAAAAATCTAGATTCCCTTAGAATTTAACAAATTAAATTCAGGGAATGACAAGAAAAAAAAGAGAAAATTAAAATGACTAGAGCCCAAAAACAAGAACCTGAAAATTTTGACCGCGCATTTGAGACAGATGTCTCACGGCTCTTGGATATAGTCGCCAACGCACTGTATTCAAACCAAGATGTTTTCTTGCGTGAGCTTATCTCTAATGCTGCAGATGCCTGTGACCGCTTACGTTATGAAGCGTTACAAAATTCAAAACTAAACGAAGGCAGCGCGCCTTATAATATCACGCTCACGCCCGATAATAATGATATGCGCCTGACCATTACTGACAATGGTATCGGCATGAACGAAGATGATCTGGTTGAAAATCTGGGCACGATTGCACGCTCTGGTACAGCCGCCATCCTCGACAACCTTAAAAATGCTGGCCAAGAGAAAGATATAAACCTGATTGGTCAGTTCGGTGTGGGGTTTTACGCC
Organism: uncultured Micavibrio sp.; assembly: GCA_964351905.1. GTDB lineage: Bacteria > Pseudomonadota > Alphaproteobacteria > Micavibrionales > Micavibrionaceae. The sequence goes on along the minus strand of CAYGPG010000039.1, from coordinate 10,266 downwards.
AGTTTCATGGTCGCCAAAGAAGTTCAAGTCATCTCCCGTAAGGCAGGAGAAGATAAAACTTACTTCTGGCAATCAGATGGAAAAAGCGGATTTAACATTCGCGAAGCAACAAATGAGGAAGCCGATAATTTACAAGATAATCACGGAACTTCTATCAAGTTAATTCTAAAGAAAGAAGCCACTGATTATCTTTTGGATGATAAAATCAAAGAAATCATTCTGGCTTATTCAGACCATATCGAAGTCCCCATTTATCTGGACAGTGAAATCGAAAAAGAAAAAGAAGAACGCGAGCCTATAAATGCCGCGTCTGCCCTTTGGACTCGTTCTAAAAACGACATCACGGATGAACAATATAAAGAATTCTACCACCATATTGGTCACGTCTTTGATGACCCTATTTTGACTACGCATTGGACAGCCGAAGGTGTGATTGAATACACTGCGCTTTTATACGTGCCGTCCATGCGCCCGTGGGATTTGTACGATCCTGAGCGTAAAAGCTCGCTCCGCCTCTATGTGAAGCGTGTTTACATCACGGATCAACTCCAAACCCTTCTCTATCCATGGTTACGTTTTGTACGCGGTATCGTGGATAGCCAGGATTTACCGCTCAATATCTCGCGCGAAATGTTGCAAAACAATGCCGTTGTCGCAAAAATTCGAAGCGGTATCACCAAAAAGATTTTGGGTGAAATCAATAAACTCTCCGAAAAAGATGAAGCGTCCTTTAATGCCCTTTGGGGGCAGTTTGGCATGGTGATTAAAGAAGGACTTTATGATGCCATCGAACATCGCAGCAATATTTTTAAAATCTGCCGCTTCGCCTCAACCAATGACCCTGAAAAACGAACCAGTTTGAAAGATTACATTGAACGTATGAAAGATGGGCAAGACAATATCTTTTACATTACAGGTGAGAATGTTGAAAGCCTTCGAAACTCCCCACAGTTAGAAGGATTTAAATCACGTGGGATTGAAGTATTATTATTAGCCGACACCGTTGATGAATTTTGGTTACAACAAATCACGGAATATGATGGCAAAAAATTCCAATCTGTCACCAAAGGTGATGTTGATCTTTCAAAATTTGAAGGAAAAGATGATGCGGACGATAAGAAAGAAGAACCGACAGAAGACCTATCTGATCTAACAGCTTTCTTAAAAAATGAATTATCGGATCATATTTCCAACGTACGCGCGTCCAAACGCTTAACGGAATCCCCTGTGTGTTTAGTCGCAGCGGATAATGCCGCCGATATGAACATGGAAAAAGTTTTGAAAATTCATCAAAATTATAATCCTGAAACAAAACGCGTTTTAGAAATTAATCCAAACCATGCCTTGATCAAAAAACTCAATACGATGATCGCAGAGAATAAAGACAACGCATTGTTAAAAGATTCTGCTCAAATGCTCATGGACCAAGCCCTCATCATCCAAGGCGAGAGCCTGCCAGACCCGACAGGTTTTGCCAAACGTATGGCACAGTTCATGGAAAAAGGCCTGATTTAATCGTCATTGCGAGTGAAGCGCGGCAATCCAGAGTTTACTCCCACATCCCATCGCAAGATGGGATCTAGATACCAGCCTTCGCTGGTATGTGGTTTCTTTTAAGCTTTATAAATTGCTTTGTCCCAAACGCTTTTAATAAGCATTCCTCGCAATGACAAAATAAAAGAATGATTTAAAGCATGCCTTGATAATGGCGTGACGTCATTTCATCGATATCATCGTCTGAAAAATCAAATTGATTAGCGATTTCTTCGATCATGGCTTCACGCACAACGCTCGTCAGGTCTTCTCCACTTTCACACCATGCATCCAATAAAGGACGGCGGTAAAGCGTTAAAACATCATCGTCATTGGCCGCTTTTTTCTCAACGCCGGGGCTTAATTCTTTTCCTGCTTTATAGAACGCCAAAAGCTCGTAGGGGTCATCCAATTCCAAATCAGCTTCGATTGCCTCGTCTGGCATTTCTTCAACTTGGATCGTTAAATCTTCGCAATGTTCTGATAATTCGTCAGGCATAATTGCCAATTGCTCAGTGGCAATTACAAGCAAGTCATCGTCACTGGGGGGCGCTGAAAAATTCATAACGATATGTTGACTCATTTTAGCCTCCCTTTTTTTCTAAGTATTTCCATTTTTGGAAATCACTATATTATTTGATTCTGTAATATTAATTTTACTTTGAAAATAAGGATTTGCCAATGCCCCAAGATATTGACCCTAATGACATGGACGGAGAAGTCGAAAAATTAAAAGATTGGACGCGAAAATCAGACCCAGATTCCATTACCAAATCCTATAAATTCAAAGATTTTAAGCAGGCTTTTCAATTTATAACCAGTTGTGCGGCTTACGCCGAAAAAATTGGCCACCATCCTGAATGGTTTAATGTTTATAATAAATTAGATGTCACGTTGACAACACATGATACAGGTGGCTTATCAAACCTTGATATCCTTATGGCGCAATATATGGACGAATTGGAAGAAAATATAACAAATGACAGATCAAATCTGTAAAAATTCTTTATCAAAATTTAACACTATTTGTGATATGCTATAAGGCTAAAGGAGATTATCTAAATGGACGCCGCTTCTGGAATTGCCGCACAAATTGCCCAAACAAGAACGAATGTTGCCTATTCAGCAATTAAGTCAAACGCGCAGGCTGAGCAGGCTTTGGCTAATGTTTTGCAAAGCGCAATTTCAAATGTCCCCAACTCGCCCGTGAAAGGTACAAATGTTGATCTTAGCGCTTAATTAAACCGCGTTTACACCTGCAAACTCTTTCATCGCTTCTTCAATATCGGATAAATACGGATAGGAATCTTGTGCTCCCTCACCCTTGCATGAAAGCCCCGAAGCCACAGTCGCCATTGTGATGGCTGTTTTCAAATCTTTACCTTCGTGAATACAGGCCGCAAATGTACCACAAAAACAATCCCCTGCCCCCGTGGTATCTTTAACATCTTCAATTTTCATGGAAGGCGCTTTGATGCCTGTGCCATCTGGTTCAACGGCGACAACACCTTCTGGTCCCAAGGTCACAATACAGGTTAAATCCCCCTGCTTTGCCAAAGCTTGAGCAAGCTTGGTACTATCATTCTCAATATTTATTTTAAGTTTTTCTGCCAATTGGCGCGCTTCAATTTGATTGACGATGAGGTAATCAACTAACGACAATAATTCTTTAGGAACCGCCAGTGCAGGCGCCAGATTCATAATAACTTTTGAGCCCATATCTTTGGCATTTTTCATGACAAGCGCGTTTTGCTCCAACGGCACTTCCATTTGCACAAGAAGAAGGTTTTCTTTTCTAAAAATATCTGTCGGTGCCTGTTCCGCACTCACTTCGATATTGGCACCAGAAGCAACAATAATACGGTTTTCACCATTGCGTTCTTTCGTTACCATTGCCATACCTGTTGGAAATTCAACGGATTTGGCAACGCCTGATGTCATGACTTCATTTCGTTTTAAATGCTTTAAGATACGCATTCCTGGCCCGTCATCACCAACCTTGCCAATAAGCGCCGTTTTCTTTGCCCCTGCCCGCGCTGCCGCCATTGCTTGGTTTGCGCCCTTACCACCGGGTGTCATGTTGTAAGATGGCGAAAGAACAGTCTCCCCCGCCTCAGGGAATTTTTTCACCTTAAGGTTTAAATCCATATTGATAGAGCCAAAAACGATAAGCATTAATTTTCTTTCTTGTCAGTTTTCGCGTTTTTAAAACGCCCAAATACATCTGAAAAACCAGAGAGTAAATTACCGTTCAAAAAACTATTCGCTATGCTTTCGGCATAATCCAACGCCTTATCCAACGCCGCCATAGTTTTGGGAAGATCAGAACTTTCATCTTCTTTCCAACTTCTCACCGCATAAAGATAAACGCCAATCAATCCTGATACTTGCGCTGTGCCGCGAATACCATCTGTTTCTAACCCCGCCCATTCCACAATACGGTTCATGGATTTTGCCAAATGGGGAAAGGTCAAAAGCATTTCCTTTGGATCAGTTTTGATTGCATTTAAAATTGAAAGAACCGCAGCACGGTCTTGATTAATCAGATCAAATCGTTCCATCAAAATATCGAAAAGCTTTTCCCGCTCAGTCATATCATCCGATAGTATATCGGGTATCATTGCTTTTAATTTCGCATCAATGCGCCGCCCATAGGCGACAAGAATATCATTTTTATCATCAAAATATTCAAAGGCCTCAACCTCATCAACCTGCGCCGCCAGACAAATTTGATCAAAGGAAAGATTCTCCCATCCCTCTACCGCGCTTAAGGTTAAAGCTGCATCAATAACGCTATCTTTTATCCCTTTATTCTGTGGTTTTTTTGCCATTCATCTTGCCTTTCAGCCTAAAAATATAGAGATTGAAGACTAACAATACAATTTATTTAAAAGGAAACTTCATGCCCTCCTCTAAATCTGCCCCTCAATATGGCCTTATCACCATCGGTAACGCTCTCGTGGATGTCCTCTCTAAAACAGATGATGAGTATATAGCGCAACAAAAAGCAGAAGCAGGCATGGAAAAAGGCTCCATGAACCTTGTGGATGCGAAACGTGCGCTCGCCCTTTATGATGATATGGCAGATCCCACCGAAATGTCTGGTGGATCAGCCGGAAACACAATGGCTTGTTTTGTTTCTTTTGGCGGTCGGGGGGCTTATATCGGTAAAGTGGCGGATGATGCGCTCGGCATGACATTCGCCAGTGATCTTAGGCATAACGGTGTCGATTTTAAAACAGAGCCTTTAACGGGTGGAGCGTCCACAGGTCGTTGTATGATTTTGGTCACCCCCGATGGAGAACGCACGATGAATACTTATCTTGGTGCCGCCGTTGAACTCACCCCTGATGATATACATGAAGATGTGATCAGTGATGCCCAAGTCACATACTTAGAAGGATATTTATTCGACCCACCCAAGGCAATGGAAGCTTTCATCAAAGCCGCCCGTATTGCCCACCAAGCAGGACGCCGCACATCGCTTACGCTCTCAGATTCATTTTGTGTAGAGCGTCATCGTGAAGCGTTTAAAGATTTGGTCGCGCATCATGTTGATATTCTCTTTGCGAACGAGCATGAGCTTATTGCCCTTTATGAAACAGATACGTTGGAAGAAGCATTAGAACGTGTCTCAAAAGATTGTGCGATTTCCGCCACCACGCGCAGTGATAAAGGCTCCATTATCATCAACAGCGGCCGACGCACAGAAGTACCCGCCGAGCCTGTAAAGCGAGTCATGGATTCCACGGGCGCAGGCGACGCCTACGCCGCTGGCTTCCTCTATGGCTTTACCGAAGGCATGGACATAGCCGAATGCGGTCGTTTAGGCTCCATCGCCGCCGCCGAAGTCATCCAACAAATGGGCCCCCGTCCCGCCACAAAATTGGCTGATTTAATCCATAAAGAAGCGGCATAGTTTAAAAATGAAACTCCTATTCCTGCTTTTTATCTTTTTCCATTCTTCCAACGCCATCGCCGAAGAAAAATTTGGTTTTGCGATGGTGGGGGATCCGAAATATACAGCGCAGGATACTCACCTTGAATACGCTAACCCCGATGCGCCCAAAGGTGGCACCTTAAAACAATCCGCCACGGGAAGTTTTGATACGCTCAATCCCTACAACATCAAAGGCAAACCTGCCGAAGGATTAACATTAACCACTGATCGCCTAATGGCGCGTGTATGGGGTGAACCTTTTACGCTTTACCCGCTCATTGCAAAAAAAATTGACGTGCCAGAAAATCGGTCGAGCATTACTTTTCACCTAAACCCAAAGGCGCAATTTCATGATGGATCGCCCATTACGGCGCAAGATGTTTTATTCACCTATGAAACCTTAAAAGAATTTGGTCGCCCCAACCAACGCCGCCTTTATCAATTGGCAACGCCTATGGCGATTGATGACCGCACAATTAAATTTGAATTTGGCGAAGGTTATGATCGTGAAACGGCTCTCATCTTCAGCCTCATGCCCGTGCTTTCAAAAGCTTATTGGCAGGATAAAGAATTTGACACGACCACGCTTGAACCGCCTTTAAGCAATGGCCCCTATAAAATTAAAAACGTTGATGTTGGCAAACAAATCACTTACGAACGCGTGACAGATTATTGGGCGCAAGACCTACTCACAAATAAAGGCCATCATAATTTTGATAAGATCACGTATGATTATTACCGTGACAACACCGTTGCCTTAGAAAGTTTTAAAAAAGGTGACCTTAATTTCCGCCGTGAATGGGATGCAGGCACATGGAATAATTCTTACGACTTCCCCGCCATTGATAAGGGCGACATTATTAAAGAAGAAATTAAACATGGCCGCGCTGAAAAAATTCGTGGTTTCATTTTCAACACGCGTCGTGAGCCGTTCAATGACATCAAAGTACGTGATGCCTTAAATCTAATATTTGATTTTGACTGGGTGAATAAAAATTTCTTTTACGGTGCCTACAAACAAATAAGAACTTTTTTTCCGAATACAAATTTAGGTAGCCCCGTTGACCGAGAATATTTCAGCCCACGCGAAAAACAAGTCATTGCAAATCGTCGCTTAAATGAAGCGGGTTGGGTTATTAAAGATGGCAAACGCATTCACAACGAAACGGGTGAGCGCATGGAATTTGAAATCATCCTTGATAATCCTGCGGATGAGAAAATTGCCCTTGTCTATAGCCGTACTTTAGAAAAAATGGGCATCAAAGCCAATATTCGTGTCCTCGACAGCGCGGCTTATCGTGGGCGTATGACCGATTATGATTTTGACATGACGATCCATTATTGGCATTCCACTCTCTCCCCTGGGACGGAGCAATATCTCTATTGGTCATGCGAGAGCGCCGAAACGCCATCACGTTGGAATTATGCGGGCGTTTGTGACCCTGAAATTGACAAGCTCGCCCAAGCTATTCCCGAAGCGACCAGCCGCGAAGATATGGTTCAAAAAGCGCAAATGCTCGATCAAAAGCTCCAAGACGGCGTTTACATGATCCCGCTTTATTACAATCCTTACGATTATGTTGCCTATGCCAAAGGGCTCAAACGTCCTGAGAAAACGCCACTTTATGGTATTGTCACCGAAACATGGTGGATGGAGGGCGAATAGAGCATTTACAAACTTGAGCGTTCTTGCCGCCCCTGCTATCCTTTATTCATAATTTATGATTCTTCAAATCACGCCTTAAATGACGAGCGCCCTATGACTTTTAAAAAACCTATTCTTTTCTCCTTATCCATCGCGACATTATCCCTCTATGCCTGTGGTGGTTTTAGCGGTTTTAAAAATCCGAACATGGAACGTGCCGAATATTGGCAACGCCAAAGTGCAAGCTCGGCTATTTATATGCAAGGCCCAAAAGCACAACAAATGCTGCACCAAGACATCGCCAATTGTACCGTTGAAATTCGTGAACTTCAAAATTTAGGCGAAATTCGCCGCGCCGTTCCAGCTAATTACAATAGTGGTAATCAATTAGGTGAACGAACAGCTTCTGAAAAAACGCTCGATCAATACGACACGCCGCAACGTGACGGGTATCTTTATAACGAACATTTAGATTATCATGATTTCGAAACCTGCATGTACGCCAAAGGATGGGAACGTGCAGAATATTTACCATACACAGACGCTGATAAAGCCCGTAAGGACTATCTGAAACGCAAAGACAGCAAACGCAAATATAGCGACCGCGAAAACGTAACCAGCCTAAACCCCCGCGTCCAAAACCCACCCCCGTTCAAAAACTTGAATGACTAATCAACTGAGTATACAAGTAAGATTGTTTATCGCTTTTAGAGGGACTGGTAGAAATTCAAAATTTCGAAACCCTCCTGCATAATCACTAATAAGTTTCATTTGATTGTCATCAGTAAAATCGGATTGTGCATGCCACCTTTCTCTTGCAAGCAATAATCTGCCGATATTTAGCGTTTTTTTATTTTGTTGGCAAAAACTAATAGTTTCCTGCATTGCCTCACATAATTTATTAGCTCTGTCTTCAATTTCATCATCTGGCCATTGAGTTCTGTCTTTAAATACATCACTTAAAGATTGCCTAAGAAAACCATCTGCAGAGAAATCATCCTGTGAGATTACTTTTGATAAATCAAAGTCAATATTGGCCAACTTATATAAATCATCTTTATTGCATAATTTTCTAAATGTGATGGCTTTATTATAAACGTCTAATGGTAATAATGGCTTTAATACTATCAATTTTGCGATTAACATTTCTGATAAAAATTTATTATCTTCAACATTTCGTGCTGAATTATTGTTGAGATAGTACCCCATTCGTGCCCAAACATACCCACCATTTTCGAGTTCGGAAGTAAACTCACATCCCTTTTTCCCTAAAAGCATTGCCAACTCAATAAACATTAACGAAAAATCTTTACCATGCCCTAATGCTCTAAATTCTCTAGGAACAACAAGACTGCTGCCATGAATCCATGTTTCATCTAGACTATATTCTTCACGTTGGATGTAAGCATTTTCTTCATTTGGATATTTTAATGTAAAACGAAATATTCCACGTAGACATCGAATTTCTAAAACCAAACCTAATTGAAATGCTTTTTCAAAAATTGATTCTATATCCGATGGCGAGTAATCAATATTATCATTCCAAATATCTAAAATATCATTTAAATATTCGGGCTTTATAAATAAATTTTTACATGCCTCAACATCTTCGGCTTTTACAGCTTCAGTTCTTTTTTGAAATTTGGGGACAAACGGCACTCTTTAAAACTCCAAAACCATTAATTATGTCAATAATATCTTGGGTTTTTAGACTATTCATGAGTGTTCTGTCAAGTTTTTTGGGGGAGTATCCTTCAAAATCAATGAGTTGGTCAAAGGTTTCGGGGGTGCGGGCATAGGTTGCGTGCTCACCATATGGTGCATATAGATGTGGGTAGCTCGGGCCAAACACGCCTACCGTTAGCACTCCTGCCGCAGCCGCGGCATGCATGAGGCCTGAATCATTGCCGAGGTAAAAGTCACATTTTGATAGGGCGCAGGCGACCTCTCCCGGGTTTCCTTTGGCGATACCATCAATTTGGCGGGCTTTTGGAATACTATCCAAAACTGGTTGGGCTTGGCTTTCTTCTCCCGGTGCTGCAAAAACGGCAACACGCGCTTTGGGGAAAGGGCCTGAACTTGATGTCATCCATTCGATCACTTCAATAAAATTATTTGCAGGCCATGTTTTACCAATCCAATTTGCCGACGGCCCCACGGCAATAATTTTCTCCCCCCCTTGCTTCTGCGAAGCCTTCCCCCCCGCCTGCGGGGGGGATTGAGGGGGGGAAGGAATAAGATTTTGAGCAAAAGCCTCTTGCGCCTTCGTAAAATATAATTGAGGTGCAGGCACGGTCGACAATTTCATCGTTTCCGCCGCTTGCTCAACTTTATGCTTGGATTTATCAATATGCTTACCAAAGATAAAACGTTCATTGGCAAAGATAAGACGTGACACCGCACTGTCACGCAGATCAATCACCATGTCCCATTTTGTACCAATAACGGCCTTCCATAGTTTTATCCAATGGCCATGACGCTTTTCTTTCTTCAATGGAATGATACGCTCAACATTTGGAAAGCCTTCAAAGATTGTCTTGGGTAGTGGGCCACAGGCCACCGTAACCTTCGCCGAAGGATATTCTTTCAACAAATGATCCAACAATCCTGTCGATAAAATCGCGTCACCCAATCGGGTGGAAGTAATAAAAAGCACTTTCATAAGCGCTATTAGAAAGATAAGATTTGCGCATGTCAAAACCATTTTACGTGCCCCTCCCCAATCGCGGTCTGATCCATATCGAAGGCGAAGACCGCGTAGCGTTTTTGCAAGGGCTCATCAGTCAAAATGTTGAGAAATTAGAGGCGGCGCGTATTCAATATGGCTGCCTGCTCACCCCGCAAGGAAAATTCTTGCATGACTTCTTTTTACATCATGGCGATGGATTTATATTAATTGATTGTGAAGGCGGTGCGCGTGCCGAAGATCTTTATGAACGCCTCAATAAATACCGTCTTCGCTCCAAAGTGAAAATCTCAGTCGAGCCTTATCAGCCTGTTTTTGCGGTTTTCTCCCCCCTTTATCCCCCCGTATACGGGGGGAAAGAAGAAGGTTGCCCCGCTAACGGGGGGGCACTAAGAACAAATCACCCCTCTGGCGAAGGGGCATCAAATCACCCCCCCGTTCACGGGGGGGATGGGGGGGGAG
>CAYGPG010000038.1:0-15670 GCA_964351905.1 uncultured Micavibrio sp. | reverse complement strand
CCCTTGGAACGCCCCCGCCGTAATACCGATGATGGAACTTATAATCGTTAGTGCTAGACCAAATAGCACAGAAATACGAAAGCCATAGATGACCCGCGCCGCAACATCTCGCCCTTGATCATCGGTGCCGAGGAGATTTTCACTCGTTAATCCAGAGGGGGCAGGCGTTGGTAAATTATAATTAATTGTATCATAAGAAAAACGAATGGGCGGCCAGATCATCCAGCCCTTGTCGTTGATTAGGTCTTTGACAAAAGGGTCGCGATAATCTGCCTCGGTCTCAAAATCTCCGCCGAAGGTTGTTTCGGGGTAGGATTGAAATATGGGGGTGTAAAAGTCACCCTCATATTTTAAAAACAGCGGTTTATCATTGGCGACAAATTCCGCGCCAAGGCAAATGAGAAAAAGGAACAGAAAAATCCATAACGACCAATAGCCACGTTTATTCGCTTTAAACTGTGCAAGGCGGCGTTGGGTAAAGGGCGAAAAAGTCATATTTAGACTCTAGCCAAACTATGAATTTAAGAAAAGTGTTTAATGAATAGAAGCAGAACCTGTGCCCGTTTTTTCGATTAGGCTTAGGCGATATTTTTGTTCTGATGTCAAAGGCGTGTTATCGTTTTCTGCCGTGGGCATAAAGCGCGAACGCATAGAATTAGGCAATTTTTTCAAATCTTTTTGTGCAATTTCAATTGTATCGCCAATTAAGGATTTTAGAATTTCTTGGTTTTCTTTTGAAATTTCACCGTTTTCAGACAGGCTATCGCGCACTTTTGAAAGTTTTTCCGTTACTTTTTTAAGTTTTAATGCCATTGCCGAATCTTCCGTCTCAGTGAATTTGCGTCACCATACGCCTGTTCGCTATATATGTCAAACCGTTCTGGCTTCGAAGTCAATACGGGGATCAACGAGGACATAAACCACATCACGGATGAGGGTTGTGAGCAGTCCCATGAGCGTAAATATATAAAGCGTGCCGAGGACAACAGGGTAATCGCGGTTGATAATGCTTTCATACCCTAACAATCCAAGCCCATCGAGGGAGAAGATGACCTCAATTAATAAGGAGCCTGTAAAGAAAATAGCCAAAAACGCGCTGGGGAAGCCTGCAATCACGATGAGCATGGCATTACGAAACACATGACCGTACAGCACTTGTTTCTCTTCCAACCCTTTGGCGCGCGCCGTAATTACGTATTGTTTGTTAATCTCATCCAAAAACGAATTTTTGGTCAGCATGGTTAGGCCGGCAAACCCACTTATGACCATCGCCGCCACGGGAAGCACCATATGCCAGAGATAATCTAAAACCTGCTGGATCATATTCATATCATCCCACCCTTCGGAGGTCAGCCCACGTAAAGGGAAGAAGTCAAAATAACGCCCGCCTGCAAAAACAATGATCAGCAAAATGGCGAACATGAAAGAGGGGATGGCATAGCCAATAAACACCGCCGCCGACGTCCAAATATCAAATTTTTGTCCATCCTTAACGGCTTTTTTAATGCCGAGCGGCACAGAGATGAAATAAATAATCAGCGTCGACCAAAGTCCAAGCGAAATAGACACAGGCATTTTTTCCAAAACCAAATCAATAACGGATACATCACGGTAATAACTTTGCCCCAAATCAAAGGTGGCATAATTAACTACCATTTCAGAAAATCGCTGATAGGCAGGTTTATCAAAGCCGTATAATTCTTCTAATTCGGCAATAAATTCAGGATCAAGCCCTTGAGAGCCGCGATACTTGCTCGATTCCCCTGTGGATTGGGTGGCGTTCATCGCCATATCCGCACCACCGCTGGAGCCCCCAATACGGGCGGTGGCTTCGACATCATGGCCTTGCAACTGTGCAATCATACGCTCAATCGGGCCGCCAGGCACAAATTGAATGATGATAAAGCTGAGCAACATCACGCCAAGCAATGTCGGGATCATGAGCAATAAACGTTTGAGCAGGTAATTCGCCATGACAGTATTTTAAACGCAAAGAACGCAAAGTCACGCAAAGATTTTTTGTTATCACTACGTCATTGCGAGAAACGAAGTGACGCGGCAATTTAGAAATATTCTACCCCCTCACTCAGCTACGACTAATCTCACTTTGTTCAATAAGTCTGCGACAACCCTCTCCCTAAGGGAGAGGGATACGTAAATTTAATGCTTTAGCATTTAATTGAAGTTGGGTGAGGGGTTAAGGTTTGATATTCCAATCCTTGATGATCCATTGACCCTCAACATATTCTAAAATGCCGAGCGCGCCTGTGGAGAGTTTGATTTTATTATTCGCAGCGAAATCGTCAAAATTATTGGTGAGGTGAGGAGCAAAGCGGGCAATACCGTTGGAGGTCACGACCAGAACAATATTGTCATTCTGAGGCGACGCCGAAGAATCCCCTGATATTAATTGAGATCCTTCGCCTTGCTCAGGATGACAATCGAGAAGGATTTGCTTTGCAAACCCTTTCCAATTGTCGATGCAGGTTTGTGGCTCAAAATCCCATCCTTCGGGCACGATGGCTTTTTCATCCCAATCCTGAATGGCTTGTGCGCCAATACGCTCAATCACTTTATCTTCGGTTTGGTTTTCATCGACGCCATAATCAATTTCATTGAAAATATCGAGCGCAAAGACAGGTTGAGGAAAGCTTGTTTGTTTAATCGCAATCTCCGCCGTTTCTTTGGTACGTTTGAGTTGCGATGAATAGGTGATTTCAGGAACAAGATCATGTTGTTTGAGATACTGCCCCAACCTCACGGCTTGCTCCCGCCCGCTTTCAACCAACGGCAAATCCGTCCGCGCCCCAACACGCGTGGGCGTTTGATCTGATGTAAATGTATTTCCGTGACGGGCGATAATGAGTTTGGTCATGATTTTATTTACCACCAAGACACAAAGACACCAAGGTTTTTGTAAGTAAGAATAATACGGGTAATAATCCAAATAGAATTGGGAAGTAATATTCGAAGAAGTAATGAGTTTTGAAGATATAGTAAAATAGAGCTTTAATAAAATACCTATAAAGACAACACTTTTTTAGTCCAACATCCTCTGCACTTAGATATGTTTCTGTGCGGCTGTCATTATAATCAAATTCATCAAAGTAAGGATTAAATGTGTCGTGTGAATCATTGCTAATTTTTATATGGGTCATATCTGGTGGATGATCTTCACCATCAGAGAGGTATTTATTAACGTGCTTTTCAAGGTAACCAATATATTTCGTATATATAGGAATTTTGAATTTACTGTAATTTTTATTATGTTTTTCAATTGATACTTCAAAAAATAAATTGAAATAACGAACGAAAAAATAGAGCCACATAATCCAAAGAACCCAAGCGATATTTTCGCCTTTTGTAATTTGCATTCCAAAAATTTTAAAGTCTGCGTAATTAATTCCTAAGAAATCATGCAATATTAAAACACTACTTATAATAATTAAGTTACGGCGTTGTTTACTGAAATCTGCGGAATCATCAACGCTCATTATCTTGGTGTCTTAGTGTCTTCGTGGTTTAATTCTTCTAGTATTTTCTCCGCACGTTCCACGTCTTCGGGGGAATCAATGCCGGCTTGGGCTAAGCCCAAGGGCACGCTTAGTTTTACGGTTTGGATGGAGATGCCATTTTCTAAAAGTCGGAGTTGTTCTAGGCCTTCTAATTTCTCGTAATGTCCTTCGGGTAGGGTCACAAATTTTTCTAAGATATCTGAACGATAGCCATAGAGTCCTAAGTGTTGATGAACAGGGGAAAATTCGCTTGTTGATTCATGGGCGCGATAAGTTTCTTCTTTACGAATGGCGGGCAGAATATTTTTTGAAAACCAAAGGGCGTGCCCGTCATGATTGATGATGGCGGTCGTGCCGCTAAACGGTGTTGTCTTTTTTTGTTCGCGCAGATTATCAAGTTCTTCCCATCTTAAATTTATGACAGGGGTGACGACCTCAATATTTTTATTTTCTTTAAACGCCTCAATCATTTTAATGAGGGCTTCGGGAGGAGTGAAGGGTGCATCGCCTTGCAATCCCAAAATAAAATCAAATGTGCCGATCTTTTTTGCCGCCTCTAAAACGCGATCAGACCCTGTTTTACAACTATCCGATGTCATCACGGCATGAACGCCCAGTTCCTCGGCATGTTTTAAAATGCGCTCATCTTCTGTTGCAACGGCAAGGGTAATATCAGGAATTTGCTTAGCGACTTTTTTTGCAATATTTACAACGCGCGATAGCATCGTTTGTCCTGCAATCTCAACGAGCGGTTTCCCCGGAAAACGGGTAGAGCCATAACGGGCAGGAATAATAATAGCCGTCTTCATTTATTGTTTCACCCACCATGTATCGGTGATAGAAGGCGTTAGGCCCGAGAGTGTCGCTGGGCGTTCCAACTTGTTCCAATAGGCAATGCGCCAATGATCAATGTGCCATTGGGGGATGACGTAGTGACCCGCCAATAAAATGCGGTCAAGCGCACGGGTGAGGGCAACAAGTTCCTCGCGCGAGGGGGCTTTAATAATTTTCTCAATCAAATCATCAATCACAGGATCTTTAATGCCGATGTAGTTTCGTGAGCCTGCAATATCAGCTTTGTTTGAAGCCCAAAAATCACGCTGCTCATTCCCGGGTGAGCTTGACTGACCTATGGATGTAATTGTCATGTCATAGTCAAAATCATTCATGCGGTTTTGATATTGGGCAGGATCAATAACACGAAAATTTGCCTCAACACCGATCTTTTTTAAATTTGCAATGAAGGGAAGTGTCCAACGTTCAAGCGCAGGGTTGGCGTCCACAATTTCAAATGTTAAACGCTGGCCTGTTTCATCGTGCACGCGAATACCATCTTCGCCGAGCTTATATCCTGCTTCTTCCAAAATTTGCATGGCTTGACGTAGATTGCGGCGCGGGTTTCCTGATCCATCCGTTTTCGGTGGTTGGTAACGACCTGTAAAAACATCAGCAGGAAGGCCGTCTTTATAGCCTTCCAAAATTTCTAAAACGCGACCTGTGGGCGCACCATCAAGAGCCGCCAATTCAGAATTTTCAAAAAAACTGTTCGTACGTTTATACCCACTATAAGCAAATTGTTTGTTTGACCATTCAAAGTCAAAAGCATAAGCAAGTGCTTCACGCACCGCTTTATCTTTAAAAATAGGTTTACGTAGATTGTAGATAAATCCTTGCATACCTTGCGGGCGTTCGTGCGGAATTTCAGCCTTTGTAATGCGTCCGTCCTTAACTGGCGGCGCGTCGTAAGCAGTGTTCCAAAGCTTGGCGGTGTTTTCAATGCGGTAATCATACTCATTGCTAAATAACGCCTCGAGCGCAACATTATCATCTTTATAATAATCATATCGAACATGGTCAAAATTAAATTTACCTTTATTGACACCTAAATTTTTACCCCAGTAATCATCGCGACGTTTATAAGTAATAGAACGTCCTGCATCAACTTTTTCGACTTCGTAAGGCCCACTGCCAAGTGGGGCGTCCAAAGATGTTTTTGAAAAATCACGTCCTTCTGCTTCCCAATAATGTTTCGGAAGAATAGCTAGTTGTGATATTATTAATTTTAATTCTGCGTTATCAGAATTTTTAAAGAAAAACTCAACGCGTCGTTCATCAGATTTAACAACCCTATCTACATCTCCATAATAGGCTTTGAAGAAAGGTGATCCTTTTTCCATCAAGGTATTAAAAGTCCAGATAACATCTTCTGGTGTAACGGGTTTGCCATCCGCCCATTTTGCTTTCGGGTTTATATCAAACGCGACCCAGTCATTATTTTCATCATACATGATGTGTTCAGCCAACAATCCATACATTGTAAAAGGCTCATCATAGCTTTGTTCCATCAAAGAATCATAGATCATGCTTTGACCGAGGAAGGCCATGCCCGCGGCAGCAGAGCCTTTAATGATAAACGGATTGAGAGAATCAAAAGTACCAATAGCTGCATTTCTCAAGGTGCCGCCTTTGGGGGCGTCAGGATTTGTATAGCTAAAGTGAGAAAACCCAGTGTTGTATTTAGGCGTACCATGCATGGCAATAGATTGACTATATATTGGTTCAGCGTAAGCAGCGGGCGACATTCCAATCAAGAAGATTATAATTAAAACTAAGCGCATTTCTTTTGTTCCTTATGATCAAGTCCAACAGCATCTTTGATAGAGGATAATCCGTCAGATTCTAAATATTTGAGTAAATCAGTATTGATTTGATTGGCAATTTCAGGGCCGTGGTAAACCAGAGCGGAGTATAGCTGAACCAATGATGCACCCGCTTTGATTTTATCGTATGCATCTTGTCCGCTGGAAATACCGCCTGCGCCAATGATGGGGATTTTACCTTTTGTGAGCGCATAAAAATTCCTGATGATGTCCGTAGATTTCTTTGTCAAAGGCTGACCACTTAAGCCGCCCATTTCGCTACGAAATTTTTCTGGTAAAAAATCGGGTCGTTCCAATGTGGTATTGGTTAAAATTAATCCATCAATTTGTGCTTCGATAATTGTTTGCGCAATCTCTTCTTGTTGCTTTTCATTTAAGTCAGGGGCTAATTTAACTAGAAGCGGGGGAAGAAAATTTTTATTACAAGATTTTTCCCGTTCTTCTTTAATACGCGTTAAAAGCGGTAATAAATTTTCACGATCTTGTAAATTTCTTAAACCTGGCGTGTTGGGAGAGGAGATATTAATTGTAAAATAATCGCCATAACTGCATAAGGCGCGCAATAATAAGCAATAATCATGCGCGGGGTCGGTTTGTTCCTTATTCATACCAATGTTGACGCCAACTATACCTTTGGGGCGTGGTTTGGTTTCTAAAAAAATCTCAATATTATCTTTAAATACTTTTAGGCCTTTATTGGGAAAACCCATGCGGTTAATAACCGCTTCGTTTTCAAGATCACGAAAAACGCGCGGGCGCGGATTTCCTGTTTGTGGTTTGGGCGTTACCGTGCCTACCTCAACAAAGCCAAAACCCATTTTTAACATAGGGCTCATCACTTCGGCATTTTTATCAAAACCAGCCGCCAAACCCACAGGATTAGGAAATTGTCGATCCCATAAAGTCGTTTTTAAACGGTCATCTTCTAAGGCATCGTATTGAGGATGTAAGCCGCACTTCATCGCGGTTAAACCTACCTTGTGCGCTGTTTCTGGATACATTGCATGAAAGATAGGTTTTGTGTATTTAAAAGGAATGTTGAGTTTTATAGCCATGCTTTAATGAAACGTAAGAGGGCGGTAAAATCAAGTTTATATGTGCTTTAATCCCGCTTTCAGGTAATCCCATCCAGTGATGACGGTTAGGAGCGCGGAGACGGTTAAGCCAATTTGACCAATGAGAAGCGTATGCGGCACAAGAAAATCGCCATAATCACCCACCACGAGAAAGCCAAGAGCAATCATTTGTAAGGTAGTCTTCCATTTGGCCAACTTTGAAACAGGTAATTGAATATTCATCGGCCCTAAAAATTCACGTAAACCAGAAACAAGTAATTCACGTGATAAAATAATAATTGCAGCAATCATCCATACGCCGTCAAGGCGGTCAAAACCCGCCATCAAAATCAAAAGTGAGGCGATGAAGATTTTATCCGCAATGGGGTCAAGAAATGTTCCCATGGGGCTGACAATATTCATCTTACGGGCAATGTAGCCATCTAGAAAATCGGTGATACAGGCCAAAGTATAAATACCAAGTGCTGTCCATGCTGCCCATGCTTCAGTTATAAAAAACAAACCAATTAAAACAGGCAGTAAAGCTATTCTGCAAAAAGTCAGTATATTAGGAATATTATTCATGTGAAACGATTACCAAAATTATTTTGGTATGAACAGTAAAAATAAAAACTGAATGAAAATTAAACTGTTTTAAGCAGATGCCGCTTTTGTTTCCTCAACAGGATCACGCATGACGTAACCACGTCCCCAAACAGTCTCAATATGGCTTTCACCATCATTTATGTTTTCAATTTTCTTGCGTAATTTACAAATGAAAACATCAATAATTTTAACTTCGGGTTCGTCCATGCCGCCATAAAGGTGGTTCAGGAACATTTCCTTGGTCAGGGTTGATCCTTTACGAAGAGAAAGGAGCTCGATAATACCATATTCTTTACCTGTAAGATGAAGCGGTTTATTGGCAACTGTCACTGTACGGCTATCAAGATTGACAATAACATTTCCTGTTTCAATTGTACTTTGAGAGTGACCTTGTGAACGACGGACAATCGCCTGTATGCGTGCCATCAATTCGCGCTTATCAAAAGGCTTCGTCAGATAATCATCTGCGCCAAAACCAAGACCTTTGATTTTATTGTCTAATTCAGTTAAACCAGAAAGAATAAGAATAGGGGTGTCAATTTTCGCCGCACGGAAGCTTTTCAGAACATCATAGCCATCCATGTCTGGAAGCATAAGATCCAGAATAATGATGTCGTAATCATAAATTTTACCAATTTCTAGACCGTCTTCGCCCAAATCTGCTGTATCAACGACATATCCGTCTGATTTTAGCATTAATTCAATTGATTTAGCTGTAGAACTGTCATCCTCGACTAATAAAACACGCATTCCTTGCCCCTTTTGTAAGATCGTTTGTTTAATAAATAAGTTTCAAAAGTTAATAAAATATTAAGATTATAATATCTTATAAAATTAACCTTTGTTAATAAATATTAACACAATTAATAAAGGTTAACAAATATACTTTTTATAAGTGACGCTTCACGATACAATAAGTTATGGATCGTCTCGCTGATAAAGCCCTTGCGGCAATAAACCCTATTCCAGATCATGAAGTCTTTGGTCGTGTTACCAAAATCCTTGGATTATTGGTTGAGATTGCTGGTTTTGGGGAGAATCTACATATTGGCTCTATTGTGCATCTACGCCCTAAAGTCGATAGAGATGTCCCTTGTGAAGTTATTGGCTTTAAGGATGCAAAGGCTCTTTTAATGCCTTTTGGGACTTTAGAAGGCATTGGTTTGGGATGTCCCGCCATCATACAGGAGAGTGAACCAAGCATTTGCCCAGATGAACGATGGTTGGGGCGAGTCATAAATGCGCTGGGTGAGCCAATTGATGGTAAAGGACCTCTTATTCAAGGCGGAACGCCTATTCCTTTAAGAAACACGCCACCACCACCCCATTCTCGTCAACGTGTTGGTGAGAAACTGGATCTGGGCGTGCGTGCGGTTAATACGTTTTTATCAACTTGCCAAGGTCAAAGAATGGGAATTTTTGCAGGCTCAGGCGTTGGTAAGTCTGTTGTGATGTCCATGATGGCGCGTTATACCGAAGCAGATGTGTCGGTTATCGGGCTTGTTGGTGAGCGTGGCCGAGAAGTGCAAGAATTTTTAGAAGATGATTTGGGGGAGTTGGGTTTAAACCGTTCTGTTGTGGTTGTGGCAACAGGGGATGAGCCGGCTTTGATGCGCCGTCAGGCGGCCTACGTGACACTCGCCACAGCAGAATATTTTAGAAAACAAGGCAAGAAAGTCCTTTGTATGATGGATTCTGTGACGCGTTTTGCCATGGCACAACGTGAGATTGGTTTGTCCGCAGGAGAACCTCCAACCTCCAAAGGCTACCCACCGACAACGTTTGGAGAATTATCTAGATTACTGGAGCGTGCTGGGCCAGGGGAGCAAGGTGAGGGATCTATCACAGGAATTTTCTCTGTTTTGGTTGAAGGGGATGATCACAACGAACCTATTTCCGATGCCGTGCGTGGAATCATTGATGGTCATATTATGATGGAAAGAAAGATTGCTGATCGGGGGCGTTATCCTGCTATTAATATCTTACGCTCTATCTCTAGAATGATGCCGAAGTGTTTGAACGGGCAGCAAAATGCTCTGGTTGTTAAAGCAAAGAAACTTGTTAGCCGTTATGAAGATATGGAAGAATTAATCAAACTTGGCGCTTATCGAAAGGGCTCTGACCCCGAGGTTGATGAAGCCATTTTACGCTATCCCCATTTGGAAGATTTTTTAAGCCAAGATAAAGAGGAATGCACTTCTATCGAAGAGGGATTTGAAATGCTCGCCAGTTGTCTTGGCATGGTTTACGAACGGCAAGATAAGGATATGAATAATGGCTGATTTGGAGCCTCTTATTCGTGTTAAAAGACATGCCGTCGAAGAAAGGCAAAAAATTGTTGCCGAAATCTATCGTCAAATGGAAGTGATTGAGCAACGCAAAAAAGAACTTCTAGACAGACTGGCAAAAGAGCGTGAAGCTTTAGATCAAAATGATATGGTCGAGACGCGTGCTTATTACGGGCGCTTTGAAGGCGTGATCCGTGGCAATGTTGAAACATTAGATGGTGAATATAAGAAACTTGAGACAAGATTAACAATTGCTCAAGAGGAAGTACGCGCCGCCTTTACCGATATGAAACGTATCGAAATTGTATATAAACGTCGCAAAGAAGAAGAAAAACAGGTTCTAAAAGATAAAGAATCCCAAGAAATGGATGAAATCGGCATCGAAGGTTTCAGACGTCAGGAAGATTTTTAGTTTACTTAAGCATCCAAACCTAATTCTTCTTTTTGTTCAAGGACATGCACCCAGTTTTTGGTGGAGCCTTGGAAGTTTAGTTCGCCTGATAATTCAGTTTGGTCGAGCGCACCACTATATGCTTGGCGCATGGTTTGTTGCATCGGCAGACTAAAGGCATTTTGGGCGCGAACGACCAAATCGAGACGTTTGTCACGTAGATAGCCATCCAGTTGAATATCTCCCATTCTTGATAATGAAAGATCAAAAACAAAACGTGTTTGATCTTGTTTGTCGTTTTGGTCTTGTTGCTGTCCATCCCCTTCGCGGCGCGTGTAGAGCGTGATGCGATGAATTTCACCTTCCCAAAACATCGGCAGCGGCACGGCGCGCCAATCGCTTGAAGATACCGCGTCTGCGGCAGGAGCGGGGGTTCCACTTCGCCCTGATTGTGACAGGCTGTTTAAGATATCGCTTTTGCCAATACGTTGCAGCGCGTCTGTTTTTTGCTGTCCCAACCATCCTCCAATATCACCAGAACGCACGGCGGCAATAAAGGCCATAGCTGTGGTGGCTATTTGCGCAGGGTTTCCTGCGTTGGGAATGCTTCGTGATAGTGATACGGCGGCCTGTGGGCTGGATTGTTGTAAATTAAGGAATAAATCATCCATCGCAGGCCATTGAAACCCTTGAAGGAGCGGATTAACGACTGTTGAACGCACAGCTCCTGTTGTCGCGGCATTATTCACGAGGGCGTTTGGTGGAACAGCCTTCGGTAATATTTGAAGTTGTGATCCCAATTGCAAATTATTAGGTGCAGCCTGTAATACAAAACTTTGTGGGATACGCGTTCCTGGCCATTGCACGGTAACAAGCGGAAGGTTTTGCGCGGTAAAGCCAGTAACTTGTGCCGTTACGGCGGCGGCTGGATTATTGCTCACCAACGGTGGTGTAAATTGGGTCGTCGCCGGTATGACTTGCGGCGTTGTTTGCTGGTTTAGAGTAGGCGGTGTAATGACGGCTTGTGGAGGAGAAACTCTCAAAATCTGAATATCAATTTGCCCTAATGGTGCAACGTTAGGTGTTGTTGCTGTAGGGTTAGCTGTCAGTGGCGCAGGTGTTAATGTTGCGTTTACGGGCGCTGCCGTTTGCGGTACCTGTGCCGTACTTTGTGCCTGTAAGAAGCTTTGTGCGGATTGAATAGGAACCGTTTGTCCTTGTGGAATAACGGGTGACAACAGTGTTGGTTGTAGGGTTACAGAAGTTTGTGGCGGCGCATTGCTGACAGGTAAAATATTAGTGTTTTGAACGCCTTGCCCAATATTTTGAAGTGACCGGGTGAATATATTTTGTGTGTTACTTGCCAACTGTGTTGGTGGCGGCGTAATATTTTGAAGTAATGCTTGGCTCAAATTATTCTGTGCATTTTGCGCGGTTAAATTTGCGCTAAAAGCTGTCTGCGTGATCAAATTTTGTAACGGTGCAGGTTGGCTTTGTGCAAATTGCGTTGCGATCGTCTGCGCTTGTGCAGGGGGCGTTGGCAATAAGCGCACGATAGAACCACTATCCAATATTTGTGCAATGGCGGTTTGTGGCACAGTGGTTTGCGCTGTTCCATTTGGCAATATAGGCGGTAACGCCACGCGGTTTAGAAGTTGCGCATTTTGTGCCTGTTGTGGCGCCTGTTGCGGCGCAAGTTGTTGTGTCTGAACCGCTTGTTGTGGTGTCGCGGGTGGCGGCACGGGCGACGTAATTTGATTTGGTATCGTTTGACGCGGCGCAGGACTGTTGGCTTGCGGCGTCGGTTGCTCCACTCTTGTTGGGGGACTTTGGTAGGTAGCCCGTATTTTCGCGCTATCTGGGATATTGGGTTGCACAACAGGTGTGTTTGTTGATTGCGTATTACGCGCGCCACCTTCAGACGGCGCAGTTGCCGTTGGCGTGGCACGAATGATGGCTTGTTTGGGTGGTATACCATCACGGCGCACGGCAGGTATCTCAACTTCAATGCTTTGCCCTAAAGAGGGTGGCGTGCGATTATTTGAGAGTTGCACATCAATATTGCCCGCGGCGGTTTGAATTTGCGCGGTATTATTGGGGCGCAAATTGGTAATTTGCCCCTCTATACGCAACGCGCGGGGGTTGTTCGCCAAATCAGCAGGGAGGGTTAAGATTTGAACAGTCTGCCCCTTACCACCAAAACGCCCCCCAACAGAGGGCGGAACGGGAGATGAAATTTTACCAAAAGAGTCGTTCATATTCTATCAGTTCGTTGCTATATTTTTTCAACGCAAAAAGTTATCTTGTTGTTTTTAAATAGTCTTTTTATTAGTTCGTTGCTTGGCAACGAGTTAAAATATGATCGCAATTCTCCGTATATTAGGAAATTATACCTAAAATAAACCTAAATTGCAATCATCCTTTATCATCGCATAAAGAAGTTAAAATGTGCAGAAGAATTAAAGTTTAGGCAAATAATTTACGTTGCAAATTCTTATCCGTTATCGCGAAGCTTAAATTTGCAAAAATGAATAATATGCCTAAGGCAAAGAGGACGTAATCTTCACTTGCCCAACCATTATAGCTAATTCCAATATTCCCTAGGGCAAAAATTACACCTGCAATGGCAATGGGGTATTTCTTTACAATGCTTCCCTCTTGAACAACTTTGTTGCCTTGAAATAAAAGACCAGCGACAAAAAACCATGGCAGTATGCCTATGGTTTGCGCCCAGAAAGCGTCCTGTTTATAAGCACTAATGATCATACAAAAATAAGCCAAATAATTTAAAAAGGCGATAAGGCGTATCATTAAGATAGGCGATTTAGAAATTGTGAAAGTGAGGAAAGAAATCACGAGCCAGAAAAACCCTGCACAAGCTTGCCACGATGAGGGATCAAGATTTTTCAATTCTGAAAATATAGGAATGAGCGTTTTATCTTCAAACAGAAACCCTTTTAAAGTAAGCGTTCCGTTACCAATTACATAGCCAACACCGGCAATAATGTGAAAAGGAATATTTTTTAGATGCATTTAACCTGCCGCGGCGCGTTTTTTGGCTATTCTTAGCTCATCAATCACGGTTTTGGCGATTTTTTCGACGTCTTCTGCAGCGTCTGTATTGGGGGAGCGAATGAGGATAGGCGTTTGATGGCGGATGGTTTCTTTCACACGCGGATCATGGCGCACCATACCTATAAGCGGTGGACGCAAGCGTAAGAAATTCTCGCACGCTTTTAACAATGTCTTATAAGTCTTTTCACCTTCGGCGGTGTTGGTGGCCTGATTAACCACGATACCAACATTTTTCGACATGCCTGCGGCACTGCCGAGTTTAATGAAAGCATAAGCATCGGTTAAAGAAGTTGGTTCATCAGTGCTGACGAGCAAAGTACGCACAGCAGAGGCAGAAAGCATCCTCACAGTGCGGTCAACGCCAGCCCCTAAATCTAAAATAACAACATCATATTGTTCTGACACTTCCAACAGCTGATCACGGAGCATGGTAAGACGTTGCGAGGGAAGGGCAGACAAAGACGCCTGTCCTGAACGCCCTGCAATAATATCAAAGCCACCATCTTCATAATGTTGGATGACTTTATCGAGCCCTAAACGCCCGCGAATAACATCATTGAGGTCACGCTTTGGCATTAAACCCAATTGCACGTCAATATTGGCTAAACCCAAATCCCCATCGAACAGCAAAACTTTTTTACCTGCACGGGCAAGGGCATGAGAGAGGGTAATTGAAAACCATGTTTTGCCGACGCCGCCTTTACCACTGGCGACTGCAATGACGTTTGTGCCGCGACGAAAATTAGGGCGTGAAGGACGCGCCCGTTGTTCTGACGTATTGTTTGGTGTATCTTCTTTTACTGCTTCAGACATTTGATCTTCTATCCTGCCTTTTTGGTATTGTGCATCTTCGCGTCTTTTACGAGTGGCATCAAGAGTTGAGTTAATCTTTTTGAGGTTAATTGGGATAACCCATCGGCGACACGTGCGGTTGCGCTAATTTCTGTGAACGCCATACCGCCCTGATATGCGGCAACCAGAAGAGATCCCAGACGGCGCGCCACATCGATACGTGAGGGTAACAAACGTTGTGCGCCCACTTTCATAAAAATCTCGGCAATCTCACCCGCCTCATCGGCATTGGTATTGGCGGGAAGTACGAGGACAGGATCCATTTCTGCCGCGCCTATAAAGCGTGCGATGTTTTTCATGCTGTCTGTATCAAACGGATTAGCCCCTGCGGTATCAATAATGACTTGATCCATGGCTTTGCATTCCAACAGCACTTCTTTTAAGGCCGTTGGCGTTTTGGCGATTTTAAGATCCACTTCCATCAATTTGGTAAAGGCTTCGAGTTGCTCACGACCACCAGCACGCTCGGCATCTGTTGTAATCACAGCAATATCCAAACCACTCATAGAGCCACGCGCGGCGAGTTTGGCAACGGCAAGTGTTTTACCTGAACCAGGAGGGCCAACCATAATGATCGGTGTTTTAGAGGGGCCAGTGGGTAGGGGCGCGAATTTAAAAATACTTTCGATAGAAGAAAGAAGCGCTTTACGCGGCTCATCCACGCCCAATATAGCAGCGCAGGAAATGACTTGGTCTAGGACATCATCGGACACGCCATGACGTAACATGGTTTCGGTGACTTCTTCGATGCACATGGTTTCGTTGTCATCATCGGCATACATCCAATTATCGTCCGCCTGTTCAAAGCTATTGGCGAAGTCTTGATCATCGTCACTGTGGGAGTCGCGTTCCATCGCGGCGGTTAGGTGTACGAGCGCGCCGCCAACCGCGTTTTTTTCTTCACGCGTGGCGACAATGATGGCCTCTTCACCTAATTCTTCGCGCACCATTTGCATGGCCTCCCGCATTGTCTTTGCTGTAAACGACTTTAGTCGCATAGATTACACCGATTCACTTACTGTTAAGTATAAACGAACAGAATCATTCGCCTAATTATTATGGAGTATCAAAGGGGCAGTTGTCCACAGGGGTGTGTAAGATTTAATCTTTTAAGGAGAAATAAAACACCCTCACCCAACTACAGGTAAGGCATAAATGCCTAACCTTACATATCCCTCTCCCTATAGGGAGAGGGCTGCAGCAGGCTTAATGAAGCATAGCTGAATTT
>CAYGPG010000037.1:0-15882 GCA_964351905.1 uncultured Micavibrio sp. | reverse complement strand
CGGCATTACTTGCAAAAATTGAAAAACCATCCGCCGTTGAATCGTTTGACGACATATTAAAACATATTGATGGTGTTATGATTGCACGTGGAGATTTGGGTGTGGAGATTCCACCAGAACACGTGCCTGCCGTTCAAAAACGTTTGGTGCGTAAAACGCGCCATGCGGGTAAACCCGTTATTGTGGCAACGCAGATGTTAGAATCTATGATTGAAAATGCACGCCCAACACGTGCGGAAGCCTCGGATGTGGCAACAGCGGTTTATGATGGAGCGGATGCGGTTATGTTGTCCGCAGAAACAGCCGTAGGAGCATACCCGGTTGAAGCCGTTTCCATGATGAATCGTATTTGTGAAAGTACAGAAAGCGATAATAATTTTCGTCGTATCATGGATGCGGATCATCCCCCGACAGAAGAAGATGCGTCTGATGCCATTACGGTAGCGGCCACCCATGTGGCGCATGATATTAAGGCAGCGGCAATTGTAAATTACACCACTTCTGGATCAACAACATTGCGAACAGTGCGTCAACGTCCTGATGTTCCAATTATTTGCCTGACACAAAGTTTAGGGACAGCGAGGCGTCTTATGTTATCTTTTGGGGTGCGTACCATTCACGTAACCGATGTTAAAAGCTTTGCCGAAACAGTGGAGCGTGCGACAGGTTTGATGCTTGAAAAAGGATATGCGCAGCAAGGGGATAAAATTGTTTTAACCGCAGGTGTGCCATTTGGTGTCAGTGGCACAACAAATGTTTTACGCATTGCAGAGATATAATCTATCGGTTACCAGGTAGAATATTTTGACCATTTCCGCGGCGGGATTTTAAAACGATCTTTGGGCTTTCATATCGCCAAATCCCATTTTCATTAAATGAGTAATGCGCCTTAAATCTTTTGGCAAAAATGTGAGGCGATGTTTGTTGTTCACGACTATCTAAAACAAAAATCTGCTTCCCGTAGTCAACAACCAAATAAGAATGATCCGTCCCACTATAGATATCATATACCATAGCAATTTTCATTTGATCGGCGCGGAATCCCAAACGGCGTAAGGTCATGTATTTAATGATGGCAAAATCTTCACAATCGCCGCCGTTTTTTAAAAATTCAGAGGGGCTGGCCCAATGATCATTGCGTTGATAAATCCAGTTATCTTGCTTGTACGGAAATTTATTAAGTTCTGTGTTCACATACTCAATTTGTTTAGCAGGATGAATATTTTTTAGGCTTCTAATAAATTTCCACCACTGCATATATTCAGGCGAGGGTGATTTTAAATTTTGCATCTCATAAAACTTAATCAGCCGTTCCCATTTGGGTAGATTATCAATCCCGTCATTATAAGAAATGGCAGGTGGTAAAATTGGATTTTGTTCGGCGCGCGAAGGTGCCGTGTCTATCAAAAGAAGAAGACAGGATAAAAGAAGGCTTAATATATTTCTGATAGGATTCTTCATCCTAACCTCAGCAATAACTTATTTTTACGTAATAAGATATTATTAGATACAAATGAGAGAGGCGTCAAGAGCCGTAAATGTTAAAAAATTAAGATTATTCAGGGGTTTTGGGCTGTTTTACCGTGCCGCAGAGGCAACAACAGTCACATTCCCACGTGGCGCTGTATGAAGCCACCATGCATCCTGATTAATTGAGAAGATGGGTTTATAATGTTTGATACGGCTTGCTTGGGTCGCTTTTTTGATCTGATTATCCAAAATCATTGGTCCTTGGTCTGTGTAGACAATCAAAACAGCGTGCGGGATATTTTTTTGCATATCTTGAACAATGGCAATTCTTAAACGGCTTTCTGGCACACCTAAGGCACGAAGGGCAGTATATTTCGCAATTGCAAAATCTTCACAATCTCCACCGCGTTTGAAAAACTCAACGGGTGTCGCCCAATAATCATTCTGGCCGTAATTTGCGCTATCTGAAATATAACGTTTGGCATTCATAAGAGAGTTCACACGTGTTGCCATTTGATTAAGAGGCAGATTCTTTAACGCCTGTAGATCGGTTCTAAATTTATTAATCTCTGGACTTGCGCTGTTGGCATTCAATGATCTGTTAAAGCGTTGGAACATGCTTGTCCATTTCGTGAATGCTTTTAAAGAATGTGACTTCTTTTCAGTTGAGCCAAAAACTTTAGGATGCTGCTCAATGTTTTGAAAGGATGTTTGCGTTAAGGCAATGCGCGCCGTGGCATCTTGGATTTGTCCCGCATTTGCTTTTTTTGCAAAGCCCATAGAGGCCATAGAGATGAAAATAGCGATACCTGCCATCATAACGCGAAGCATGGCCTGTTCAACCAGTGTACGACGGATAGCATGACGTGAGACCAAATTATCAGCTACAAGGTAGTCTCCTAATTGCTGACCGTTTTGACGTGCGCCAGCAAGGGCATATTTTAATTCTGAAGGTGTTAAAAACCCATCTAAAACAAGAAGCTCACCCAAGCGATTCTTACGCAAGCGTGATTGTAAATTAGAAAAAATGCCTTTTTGTTTGGCTTGGTTATTACTTATTGAACCCATTTATGCCCCTAACATATAAAAATTCTTCAAACCCTATTATGTCCGCAAAAAGTTACTAAATTGCTAACGTTCCGCATATGTATGTATTTTTTGTGATAAAACAGGTAAAAAGAGCTTAATAAATTCAATTTTGCACTTAAATTAGAGAATGGCAGGCATAAAATATGAGTAATTTGAAAGACTTAGTAAATAGCTTTACGGATCAGAGAATTTTGCTGATTGGTGATATTATGCTAGATAGTTTCATTTATGGTGATGTTTCTCGTATTTCCCCTGAAGGGCCTATTCCTGTTCTTTTGAAAAAAAATGAAGAAACAATGTTGGGCGGCGCGGGTAATGTTTTTGCAAATCTTCAGGCAATGGGATGTAAGACTTCTCTTTTAAGTGTCGTAGGGCAAGACGAAGCAGCGCAACATGTAACGTATATCGTAAAAAATATGGACGGCGATACAGAGGGCTTTATTGAAAGCACAGATCGTCCAACAATTTTAAAAACCCGCTATATTTCACAAAATCAGCAGCTTTTGCGTGTCGATCAAGAAGATGTGAAAGAAATTCCACAAGATACGCAAAAAGAAATTTTAGAAGCGGCCGAAAAATTAATAAGTGAAGTAAAAGTTCTTATTTTATCTGACTACGGCAAAGGGACTTTACCAGTCACATTGATAAAAAAACTTATCCGTCTTGCCACTAAAAATAAGGTGCCAGTTATTGTCGATCCAAAAGGGACAGACTTTAGCATTTATAAAGGTGCGACAATTATAACACCGAATAAAAGTGAGCTGTCTAAGGCAACTGAAAATCATGCGGTTCAAACAGATGATGATATTGTTGTGGCGGCCAAATTACTGATTAAAAAAAGTGGTATTGAAACTGTTTTTGCAACGCGATCTGAAAATGGCATGAGCGTTATTGGCAAGAAAATAAATCCGATACATCTGCCAACTAAAGCACAAGAAGTTTATGACGTTTCAGGGGCGGGAGACACCGTTGTTGCGGCGATTGCCGCTTCTATTTCTTCTGGTTCTAATTATGAGGAAGCTGCAAAGATTGCTAATATTGCGGGTGGCTTGGCTGTGGCCAAGATAGGAACAGCAATCATTCGCCAAGATGAGCTTATTAGGCACGTAGCAGATGATCATATTCCAATGACAAAATCCTATGGCATTTCATCTATAGTAGATCAAGAATCTGGATTAGAAAAAATAAAGCTTTGGCAGGCGCAAGGATTAAAAGTTGGTTTTACAAATGGGTGTTTTGATATTGTCCATTATGGTCATGTGAATTATTTGATGCAGGCGCGCGAGAAATGTGACCGCCTTGTTGTAGGAATGAATCATGATAAATCTGTTAAAATTCTAAAAGGGGAATCGCGTCCTATTAATGATGAAATGGCGCGGGCGACTGTTATTGCCGCCTTAGGGTCTGTTGATCTTGTTGTTTTCTTTGGCGCAGAAAAAGAGGGAGAGGATAATACGCCATCTGCCCTTGTTGATTTTTTAAGGCCAGATATTCTGATGAAAGGCGGCGATTACACGATTGACCAACTTCCTGAAGGTCAAGTTGTCTTGGCCTATGGTGGGGAAGTTGAGATCATGCCACTTTATGATGGCTACAGCACCACGAATATCATTAAAAAGAGCAATGAAGCAGGGTAAATGAGGTTATTTATGCCTCTGTACGCTTATAAATAATGCTGATAGAATCTGTTTTACGATTTTTAAAACTTAATTTGTGAAAAAACATGTCTTCAAAAAATAATCTATCGCGCTTTCTTATTCTTGGGGCATCTGCCTTTTTTCTTCATGCTTGTGCCTTTGGGCATCCTAATTCATTGCCAAGTGGATATACGCACCATCACAAAGAATTTAAATCTCCGACGCCTGCGCCATCTTCGAAAATTACATCTAAACAGCGACAGTATATGGATTCAATTCAAGCCGAACAGTTTAGAAATGCGGTATATGATTTATTGAATAAACTCACCATGCGTGCGGGTATGCCGCCAAAACCAGTTTTTGTTTTGGCACCCGATCCAATGACGACTTTTTACGCCAACATTGATAATGATTTGCGCGAATCTATGCGGACTTTGGGTTATGCTATTTCTGATGTGCCTGTCGGAGCATATGTTTTCGCTTATAGCGTGGAGGAGCTGGAGTACCCGCAAGGTATTGATATTGTGGGTCAGCCAAATATTGAACTAACGATACGGGTTTTTGATGCTGTTGATCCTGATGCCCGCCAATTAACACAAGAAGTTGGACGTTATTTCATTAAAGGCGCTGAGACACTCTATATCAAGCCAACCAATTACAGTAAATTGCCAACTTTCAGACGTATCCGACATCAAATGGAAGGTTTTGAAGAGTTTGAACCAGCGCGTACAGCAACAGGCGCATTGAATAGCGAAGTGCAATTACAAAGCAATCAAATGCCGCTACCTAATAAAAGTGCATTGACTGAACCGCCACCGCCAGTTGAATATACAACAATGCCGATTGAACCGATTATGATTGATTCTTCTGGGGTGACAGGAAATTTACCGCCGGCAGTGTCTTATGATCCTATTCAATATCGGGATTATCAACCCACTGCACCGCGTTCCCGCATTTCAAGGGAAATTGATTACTAATTAACGCGCCAATAAAACACGGTAATAATGATACGTACCTGCGGGTGGTGTTCCACCGCCTTCAAAACAACCTTCTAATTTACTAAGAAGTTCTTCAGTGCCACCGCACCCTGACCCATCTAAAAGTTGATTTATATTTGTATAATCACCTACAAAAAAATTTGTTATGTTGGTAGTACCACAATCTTGGGGGGGAGAATTTAATAAGTTTTCAATATCATTAAGTTCATTTATTTTTAAGCAAGCTTGCTGTGTAATATTAGGCAAAAAGGCTATTAAATCTGAAGTGGTCTCTGTTGCTCCTACAGTACTTCCAGCACCATTTAATTCGTTTGCAGCACTAAAAACCCAGCTTGTTGAAGTTGTTTGAATACCCTCTGGCGGTTCTCTATATCTTGCACCACCACCATCACGGGAGAAAACTTGTCGTGTCGGAATATCTGTAATATCGCCATAGGCGCTATCGGCATCAGGGTGTGCGAAACGAATATCGGCTTCGCTGTGCCCGTTGGCTAAGACGTAAGCAACGGCGCGTTCCAGCTCTTCACCATATTGCTGAACTTCTGCGACACGGATTATTAGAGTTTCTTGATCAATCCCTGCGCCGGGGGAAAAGGAGCCTTTAGAAATTGCAACAAGAAGGCCAAGTAAAAAAATAGCCCCTAAAATATAAATAAGAATATTACCTGATTCTGGGTGCTGTTTTTTTTGCTTTATGCTCATATTTATTGAGAGCTTATGCGGGTTGAGATGGGCGCAATTGTCATGCAATCACGTAAATATTTACAAGCTTGTTCTGCTTCATCTTTTGAAAGACTACCGAGGCGGGCACGATAAATCATACCGCTTGCTGTTCTTAAGGGCACGGTCATGGGGCTGGCCTTTGATAGGTCCGCTGGTAGCTTATCTTTGGCTTGACGGAGAGCTTCATCCGTTGCCACGCGACTTTGAAAGGCGCCTATTTGAACAGACCATTTGCCGACGACTTCTTTAGGGTGCAATGGCTTACTTGGGGTGTTCGCCATATGCGAGGTTCCCATTTTGTCGGATTTAATGTTGGTTTTAGATCCCATTTTTGACACGACAGCATGACCAATATTGCGAAGTGACTTTTCAACTTCGTTGGCAGGTTCTGGATTTGGTTTATATTCCCCTTTATGCACGGCTACGGCGATAAGACCTGTTTCTAAACGCCTTGTCACGCTAGGGTCAAAATCGCCTTGGCCTGCCAATTCACCAAAAGCACCTTCTTGCAAAGCCTGTGTCAGTTCAGTGTAATTAGGCTGAATATCTTTATTATTTAAGGCGGCTAAAGTGTTTGCTTGCGGTTGTTCTGGCGTAAAAGAAGCCAATTGCGCATTATTATTTAAAAGCGGTTTGGCTTTTGGTTTGGGCGGTACAGCCGCCAAAGCAATACGAATTTTACCTGCTTTTTTAAAGCCTTCATCCATGATTTCCGCCATGTGGTCATTTCTGGTTTTGGAAGAACGCCCACCAAAAACAACACCAATTAAACGACGCCCATCACGATAAGCCGAAGCCACAAGATTAAAACCCGAAGCGTTTACGTAACCGGTTTTAAAACCATCCATCCCTTTATAATTTCCTAGAAGACGGTTGTGGTTGCCGTATGTTTTGCCGCGGTAGGTAAAGCTTTTGGTTGAAAAATAGCGGTAATAATGCGGATGACGTTTAAGGATGTAACGCGCCATTTTGGCCATATCACGTGCGGAAGATACTTGCCCCGGATCATGAAGGCCAGAGGCATTTTTAAAAACAGTCTGGTTCATACCAATGGTCTGTGCACGTGCCGTCATAAGGCGTGCAAATTTAGATTCTGATCCACCAATATGTTCGGCCAACGCGACAGCCACGTCATTCGCCGATTTTGTCACAAGCGCATATATTGCGTCTTCTACCTTTATGCTAGAGCCTGCGGGAAGGCCGAGCTTACTTGGCACCATACTGGCTGCGCGGTTTGATATGCGCACACGATCATTCTTTTTGATTAAACCGCGATCTAATGCTTCAAACGCCAAAAGCAATGTCATCATTTTGGTTAACGACGCTGGATGAAGTTTTTTATCAGCATAACGTTGGGAGAGGATCATGCCTGTATCGGCATCCATTACGAGGGACGCATATTTTTTATTGCTGTTTGCGTGTGCGTCTAAAGGAAGGGTGCTAAATATAATACAAGCTATTAATAAAGCGAATAGAGCTCTTTGCACGGTCTTTCCTTAATTCTGTTTTGTTTAATCTACGATATGCGTAGTAGAATATTACAATATACAATTAAATTTACAGTTTTGATGGTTTTTGAAAATAAATTTTCATTCCATCCATAATTTTATGATGAATTACACATTATGTCCAGTTTTAGGGTAAAATCTTTTTTTGGTCATTTGGGCGCCTATAAATTTAAAGAGGTTTAATTGCATTTTCAGCATCTTCGTCTATGATAATATTTTATAATTTATACGATTGAATAATGACTTTTACGCCTTACATGAACGACGAAAATTCTGACTTACCGGGTAACAATGACGGTGGTGATCAA
Organism: uncultured Micavibrio sp.; assembly: GCA_964351905.1. Taxonomy (GTDB): domain Bacteria; phylum Pseudomonadota; class Alphaproteobacteria; order Micavibrionales; family Micavibrionaceae. The sequence continues at coordinate 8,149 of CAYGPG010000037.1, read as the reverse complement.
GACCAGAACCAAGAAGATCAACAAACGGGTCTTTTGGTTAAGCCTAAACCGAAGACCAAAAAACCATCTATGTATAAGGTCTTGTTATTAAATGATGATTACACGCCGATGGAGTTTGTGATTCATATCTTAGAAAGCTTCTTTAACAAATCACGTCAAGAGGCAACGGATGTTATGTTGCACGTTCATCGCCGTGGGGTTGGGATTTGTGGAATATTTACCTACGAAGTGGCGGAAACCAAAGTCGCGCAGGTCATGGATTTTGCGCGTAGCAATGAACAACCTTTGCAGTGCACGATGGAGAAAGAATAAACATGCTTTCACGGAACTTAGAACAGACCCTTCATAAAGCGTTGGCGGAAGCCACAAAACGCACGCATGAATATGCGACGTTGGAGCATTTATTGCTGTCTTTGTCTTATGATCAGGATGCAATGGCAGTGTTGAGATCGTGCGGAGTGTCTTTGGACAAAACGCGTGAGTCATTGGATAAATATTTAGATCAAGATTTGGCGTATTTAAAGACCGATGGTGCGGAAGAAGCCAAACCAACAACGGCGTTCCAACGTGTGCTACAACGCGCCGCCATTCATGTTCAATCATCGGGACGTGAAGAAGTAACGGGCGCAAATGTTTTGGTGGCGTTGTTTTCTGAGCGTGAAAGCCATGCGGTGTTTTTCTTGCAAGAACAAGATATGACACGTTTTGATGCGGTGAATTATATCTCTCATGGTATTGCAAAAGTACCAGGGGTCGAGCCTGCTCAGACAACGCCAAAAGGCACGGAAGAAGGCGAAGAAAATTCTTCCGAAACAAAAACAGGCACCGAAGCGCTTAAAACCTATTGCAAAAATTTAAATGATAAGGCGCGTGAAGGCAAAATTGATAAATTAATTGGCCGTCAAAAAGAAGTGGATCGTACCATTCAAATTTTGTGCCGTCGGTCAAAAAATAACCCGCTTTATGTGGGTGATCCGGGTGTTGGTAAAACAGCGATTGCCGAAGGCTTGGCGAAGAAAATTAATGATGGCGAAGTGCCAGAAGTATTAGCAGATGCGACAATCTATTCCCTTGATATGGGCGCGTTACTGGCGGGAACGCGGTATCGTGGTGATTTTGAAGAACGTATTAAGGCGGTTCTGACCGAATTAGAAACGATTGATAATGTTGTTTTGTTTATTGATGAAATCCATACGGTTATTGGCGCGGGCGCAACGTCAGGCGGCGCAATGGATGCGTCCAATCTTTTAAAACCAAGTCTATCGAATGGCTCGCTACGTTGTATTGGGTCGACCACTTATAAAGAATATCGCAATCATTTTGAAAAAGATCGTGCGTTGGTGCGTCGTTTCCAAAAAATTGATGTGGCAGAACCTTCCATAGACGAGACGATTGAAATCCTAAAGGGCCTAAAAGGGTATTTTGAAGAGCATCATAAAGTTGAATATACGCCCGAGGCTTTACGCTCTGCCGTAGAATTATCCGCTAAATATATCGGGGATAGAAAACTACCCGATAAGGCAATTGATATTATTGATGAGGTTGGCGCGGCGCAAATGTTGGTGCCTTTGGAACAGCGTAAGAAAATTATCACCCAAGAAGATATTGAAGGCGTGATTTCTGTTATTGCCCGTATTCCATCCAAAGCCTTAACCAAAGATGATAAGAGCGCGTTGAAAAGTTTAGAACGTGATTTGAAAACACTTGTCTTTGATCAAGATCCTGCGATTGATATCTTGGCAGATGCCATTAAATTGTCACGTGCAGGATTGCGTGATCCTGATAAGCCGATTGGCTCCTATTTATTCTCTGGCCCAACCGGTGTTGGTAAAACAGAGGTAGCAAAACAGCTTGCGATTTCCATGGGTGTTGAATTGGCACGTTTTGATATGTCTGAATATATGGAACGCCACGCGGTGGCACGCTTGATTGGCTCTCCTCCTGGTTATGTGGGGTATGAACAAGGCGGGTTGCTGACGGATAAAATTGATCAAAACCCGCATTGTGTCTTGCTTTTGGATGAAATAGAAAAAGCACATCCTGATATTTATAATATTTTATTGCAGGTGATGGATTACGGCAAATTGACAGATAATAATGGAAAAACCATTGATTTTCGCAATGTCATTTTAATCATGACAACCAATGCAGGGGCGGCGGAATTGGCGCGGGCGCCTGTTGGGTTTGAACGTGAAGTACGCGTTGATGATGATGTTGATGCCATCAACAAAATGTTCACACCAGAATTTAGAAACCGTCTAGATGCGATTGTGCCATTTAGCGCGTTGAAACCTGAAACAGTGGCGAAGGTCGTCGATAAATTTATGGCACAGTTAGAAGCACAACTCTCAGAGAAAAATGTGACAATACAGCTTACTGATGATGCACGCGAATATCTGGCAAAAGAAGGCTATGATCCCGCCATGGGCGCAAGACCTTTGGGACGCGTGATCCAAGAACAAATCAAAAAACCACTCGCCGAAGAATTATTGTTTGGTAAGTTAGTTGATGGCGGAATTGTCAAAATTGATTTCAAAAAAGATGAATTGAAATTTAACATCAAACCTGAAAAACTAAGCCAGAAAAAATCAGAAGATAAAGAGATTGTGAAATAGATTTTTTAACGAGCAATGAGAACATGGTAATAAGTGTACCCATACGTACTGTTTCCTCTTTTCACACAGCCCGCTGATTGCTTGGCAAGTGATGCTGCAGTGTCTCCTATGACGGGTGAGTTTGAAAAATCATAAATTCCAACAAATATATCGTTATTATCAGGAGGGACTTGGTTTATGCTTTCATTAATTATGATATCGGAATCATGAGTATATTGTTTATTTAAGATTTCACATTGCGTACTGTTTAAAAATCCTACTAGCATTAAAAGCTCATTGCAATTTTCATTTCCGCAATTTTGGCCAATATCTAATATCTGCGCTCTACCTGAAAAAAAATACTGGCCAAATGCTTCATTTGAATTCAAGGCCCTGTCTAGGGAGCTTGATGGCGGTGATTTCCAGTTTAACCCCCCTCCTGCAATATTAAAAACATCGCAGGAGCCATCATCTGGGGCGTTTAGATTTTCGTATCCTGTCACTACATCGTTTTCAAAACTAATTTCTGTGTCACTACAGCCGCGTAATTGAAGACGTTTTACGGTGGCTTTTACTTCATTGCCATATTGAATAATTTGATTGGCATAGGCTTCGGCTTCGGCATCGCTTAAAAGGGATGTGCTTGTGCGGCTCGAGCTGTTAAACGCGTAATTGAGGGCGGCAAAAAGGCCGACAGCGACCAAAATCCATAAAATGGCACTGCCGCGTTCAGGATGATAATTTTTATCTTTCTTATTCATATCAATAGAATATCATAGTTTTGGTTAATCGGGAGGCCTTGATGGCAGAACAAACACTAAAAAAAATATTAATCGTTGATGATAATGAACCAACTTGTAAGTTATTGGCGGCTACGCTGAATGATGCGGGGTATGAGACGCATATTGCCTTAAGCGGTGAGATAGCCTTAGATTTACTCAAAGACCATAAATATAAATGCGTTTTAATTGATCAATACATGGAACCGATGGATGGTTTTACATTGGCGCGTTATATGACTTTAAATGAAATTAGAGTGCCCATGATTATGATTACGGGAAATGATAGTACGGATTTACTTTCTCGTGCGCGTGAAGTTGGTTTTGCATCGGCTATGTTGAAGCCCGTTAACCATCAGCATTTATTAAAAATGGTAGAACGCTTTATTCGCTAATTTCAAATACAGCATCAATTTCAACGGCAAATCCTGCAGGCAGGGAAGGCGCACCAACCGCAAAACGGGCATGCTTTCCTTTTCCTTCACCTAAAGCTTCGACCATCAGATCAGACGCTCCATTAATGACCAAAGACATATCGGTGTAATCACTGCCACAATTCACAAATCCACCAAGCTTCACGCAGCGTTTAACGCGGCTCCAATCGCCTTCAACGGCATCACTCACTTGGCGTAGTATATTGAGGGCACATTGGCGGGCGGCGGCTTGGGCAGTTTCTAAATCCACGTCTTGACCAACTTTGCCTTTATATTCTTGTGTCCCACCGATAGGGACTTGGCCGGCTACAAAGACCATATTGCCAGCTGTTACAAACGGCACGTAATTAAATAAAGGTGGCGCACTTTCTGGTAAGCTTAATCCTAATTTTTTAAGATTGGCGATAACATCAGTCATAATGGGTTCTCCTCTTGATTTCTGCTCTGTTTTACGCCATTTCTATAGCTAAGAAAAGAATTTAAGGACGTAAAATGGGTATCTTTAGCTTTTTGGGTGTTTTGTCCCCCGTACATATGACTTCAGTGAAGCTGTTCACGCGCACGAAGTTCGTGGGCAAAGATCAGGCGGGTAATAAATATTACCAGGCCAAACCGCGTAAAGGATATAAACGCGACCGCCGTTGGGTAATTTATAAAGGCGCGCCAGAAGCAACAAAAATTCCGCCTGAATGGCACGGATGGATGCACCATCAAAGTGATGACGTGCCGAGCAGTGATGTCCCATCATTTCGTCGTAAGTGGCAAAAGCCACACCATCCGAATTTAACGGGCACAAAAGAAGCTTATCGTCCGCCAGGACATCTTTTGAAAGAAGGTAAGCGTGCAAAAGCAACAGGTGATTATGAGGCATGGCGCCCACCAGAATAATAATATAAAGAATGAGCAGTAGGAGTTTAAAAAAAATGAAACGTAATGTAATTGAAACCGTATTGGGTGCAGTCGTCTTAATGATTGCCGTTTTATTTTTGGGGTATAGTTACTCTTCGGCGAATATTGGCTCTATGGATGGGTATCAGGTGCAAGCCAATTTTTCCAGTATCGGTGGCCTTGGTGTCGGCGATAAGGTTGTGATTAGTGGCGTGAAAGTCGGCTCCGTTTCGCGCATTGAATTAGATAAAGAAAATTTCTTAGCACAAGTATTCTTGGACATAGAAGATAGTGTTGAATTACCCGAAGATACAGCCGCTTTTATCTCTAGCGAAAGCTTACTGGGCGGGCTTTACATGCAATTGGAACCTGGTGCAGCTATTGATATTATTGAAGATGGCGGCATGATTGAATATACCCAAGCGCCGCAAAACCTTGAACAGCTTTTAGGTCAGTTTATTTTCAGCATGCAAGATAAAGACGATAAATAAGCTTTATGTATCGTCGTTTATTTTTAGCATCTTTTGTTCTTCTTTTCCCCTTCGAGGTTAAAGCAGAGATGCTAAATTATCCAACAGTCGTCTTAAGAACCTTGGATAAATCAACAGCGCGCACAGATACGCGTGAGGTTAATATTGGTGAGACAATCGAATTTGGCTCGCTCTTTATCAAAGTACAATCTTGCCGAAAATCTGAACCACTTGATAAGCCAGAAAGTGCCTCTTTCATTCAAGTCTGGGAAGTGCCGATTAATTCAAAAAAATCTGAATGGGTTTTTTCAGGCTGGATGTTTGCCTCATCGCCGGCTCTATCGGCTATAGATCATCCCATTTATGATGTTTGGGTTTTGGACTGTAAGGGGCGTGAGGAGGACGCGCCAAAAACAAATAGCGTAAAAATTGGCGGCGAAGCCGTGCCAATCATCCGAGAAACAGCAACGCCAGAAGATGATGAAACTCAAGAGAGTGTTGCCGAGGAAACTGAAACGCAATTGTTGAACGAGCCAGAAGAATCCATAGAGCAAGAATCTATAGATATGGAGCCTGTTCCAGTCATTCAAAATGAAGAAGAAAGTTTGAAAGATTCCGTAGAATCCCTCATTGACCGCGTCACAACAGACCAAGAACAGCCCGAAGAAGTAATTTACGAATAGTAAAATTATTTTATTATATCAGTAGCTTACAATTTAATTATTGACATAATAATAATTGATGATAAAAACTCTTATGGTTATTAACTATAAGGGTTTTAGATATGCAGGATTTTGTAGCAGCAAATACCGAAGGTGATACAGAAAGTTATCGTATTTTTTGCGATTGTGAGGGTACATTATATGGTCTTGCTAACGGTGAACAAATTAATGAAATTTTAATGGAATTTCTTATGGAGGCCCAAGAAAATGGATATCAAGTTCAGATTTTTTCTAATGATCCATCAGGGAGTAAATTAGTTTTACGGATGGCTGTATTTTCATTTAAAGCTGATGGTAAAAAAGACTTAGCTGAATTTTTAGCTCTAGTAGAAATTGATCATAAATCTATGCACGAAAATGAAGAAGCCGCATTTATTTTTGATGATGATCATTCTACGCATCAATCAATTTCAGATAATCTGTTGGCCCCTGATGATCCACGGATTCCTGATATGACGAGAAGGTTAAAAGAGTCTAACTCTCCTAGAGTAGACTTACTTCCTAAAAGAGATAAGTTATAAATATTCTTCTAATATTTCTTCCTCACCCGCACCTTCCAAAATAAAATTTGTTTCTTTGGCCATTTCAATATTGATGAGGTCTTCGTATTCTTGTTGGGGGATTTCGTAGACGCCGAATTGTTTTAGATGGTCGTTTGTGAATTGAGTGTCGAGCACGGTGAAGCCTGCTTTGTGAAGGCGGGCGCAAAGGTGGATGAGGCAAATTTTACTGGCATCATCAGCGATTGAAAACATACTCTCTCCACAAAAGACGGCACCGATGGCAAGGCCGTAAAGTCCGCCAACAAGTTTGTCGTCTTGCCATGCTTCAACGCTATGGGCAAAACCAATTTTATAAAGCTCAATGAAACAATCGCGAATGGGTTTGTTAATCCATGTTGTGCGACGTCCTTTTGAGACAGAGGCACATCCATCAATAACGCCTTCAAAATTGGTATTGGTTTTAATTGTATAAGGGTAGGTTTTAAGCGTTTTTAGAAGTTTTTTGGGGATGTGAAGATTAGGAATGGAAAGTTGCCCGCGCATTTCTGGGGAATAGAAATTATAGTACGGGTCATCGCTGCTCTCCGCCATGGGAAAGATGCCTTGCCCATAAGCGTTCAAAAATAATTCTGGTGAGGCTTCGGTGAACATTTTATATCTTTACCACATCCCAGCGTAGGCAGGGATCTATAAAAGACTCCAGCCTACGCTGGAGTGTGGATGATGTTTGTTTAAAAAACTATTTATTTTTCTCTGCTAATTTTTTCTCAAGCCAGTGAATATCATAATCACCTGAAACAAATTCAGGCTCGTTAAATATCCATTGATGAAGCGGTAGAGTGGTTTTAATACCATCCACCACTGTTTCAACAATAGCGCGGCGCATACGTTTGATGGCTTCTTCACGGTCACGACCATGAACGATCAATTTACCAACCATTGAATCGTAATAAGGCGGGATAGAGTATCCACCGTAAATAGCACTATCAAAACGCACACCTAAACCACCAGGGGCATGGAATGTTTTAATTTTACCAGGGGAGGGAATAAATGTGTCTGGGTCTTCCGCGTTGATACGCACTTCAATGGCATGGCCACGAAGTTTAATATTTTCTTTATTCAACGTAAGTGGTAGACCTGCGGCAATACGAATTTGCTCGGCGATTAAATCGATGCCTGTAATCATTTCCGTCACGGGATGTTCAACCTGAATGCGGGTATTCATTTCCATGAAGAAAAACTCACCGTTTTCGTATAAATATTCAATTGTTCCTGCACCGCGATAGCCCATTTTACGGATCACATCGGCGGATAATCCACCAATATAAGCACGCTCTTCTTCGGTCAACGTTGGTGAAGGGGCTTCTTCAACCAATTTTTGGTGGCGGCGTTGGATAGAACAATCACGTTCGCCCAAATGGATACCGTTTCCATGTGTATCACCGAAGACTTGAATTTCGATGTGGCGTGGTTTTTCCAAATATTTTTCAATGTAAACTGTATCATCACCAAAGTTTGCGGCGGCCTCACGGCGCGCGGTTGTGAAGGCTTCTTGAAATTCCTCGTCACTACGGACGACTTGCATCCCTTTACCACCACCACCAGAAGCAGCCTTGATAATCACGGGATAGCCTGCGTTATTACAAATTTCTAGACCTTCCTCGACACTTTCAACGGCGCCGGGGGAGCCAGGAACAACGGGAAGGCCAAGCGCCATAACGGTTTTCTTGGCTGTGACTTTGTCGCCCATACTTTCAAT
>CAYGPG010000036.1:0-17262 GCA_964351905.1 uncultured Micavibrio sp. | reverse complement strand
GTAAAAAATCGACTTGATCATTTGTCATATCAACAAAACGTGATACAGCTTGAATCATTATTTCAGCCAAGACACTCTTCTCTTCTACTTTTTCTTCTAATTCGGTCGGGCCAACTCTTTCATCATCACCCTCTTCATGATCCTCTTCCGCAGCATCAATAAGTTTGACCTCATCCTCGGTCAATAAAAACCCTGGAAATTTTGCCAAAACATCTGCCAAAGATTCACGCGTAGCAGCAACAATCATAATGTCGCCCTTTTCAATCGTGTAACCTTCAAAGGGGGGTAAAATTAAATGTCCCTGACGTTGTATCAAACGCACATCCAAATTTGGTAGGGCGGCAAAACGACCATCCACACATTCCATACCGACAAGAACACTATCTTGCGTTACATCAAGCTCAGCAACAAACTCTTTATTATTGCCCGAAATTTCCTGCTTTAAAGATTTACGATCAGGTAAAAAACGTGGAAGAGCAATAAGCACGTAAAGCATACCTGCAGCCGCAAGCATAGCCCCTGGCACCAAAAATTCAAAAAAGTTCAATGGTTCATACCCTAATTCCACCATCGAACTAGAAACCAATAAGTTGGTTGATGATCCAACGAGGGTTAACATCCCGCCCAGAATTGCCGCAAAGCTCAAAGGCATCATAATACGGCTGTCAGATATCCCTGCAGATATACCAACAGCTTGCATGATAGGAATAGCAAGAATCACAAGGGGCGTGTTATTTAAAAACGCACTAAAAACTAAAACAAAAACAAGAATCCCTAAAATAGAAAGCCAAGGAGGCATATACTTATTGTTTACAAAAAATCGAATAAACGGGCGCAATGAATCTGTTCGCGTCATGGCCTGCCCCATTACTAAGAGTGCAAGAACAGCAACAAGAGCAGGGTTTGCAAAGCCAGATAGCAAATGATAGGCATCTAATTGATTGCGTCCGTTTGCATCGTCTAAAGGAAACAACTGCCCAAATATCAAAAGCGCTGTTAATATACCAATACTGGTTACGTCTAGAGGATATTTTTCGCGTGCAAAGAAATAAACGGCCGCCCCCGTAATAAACAGGACAAACCACATATGATAATTAATGTCTAAAAATACACTCATCTAAAATCTACTTAATTGTTATTTTTATTCGTTTGAGCCAACATTAAATCCGGCAGTTTCAAACTCTCCCAAGTTTTTCAATCCTAAGCGCATCATAATAGTTGTTCCGCTATCACCGGAAGAATCTCTTGTTAATCTTCGCTCTCCATTGATTAAGAACGTAACGCATTGCCCTTGATAATCCAAGCCATAAGAAACTTGTCTTAAGCCTTCTGTTTCTTCTGCCAAATCATATTGAAGCCCACCAATCAAAGACCATTCATCTGTTAAACTTAGTCGCGCAGAATTTTTGATTTGTTCACGACTTTCATCTAAATCAGTACCCTCAAGTCCATCAGCATAAAAATAACGCGTTCCCAACTGTAAAGGCCCAAGCGTACCAAACATATCAACTTCGTGACGGCGAGAGGCAAGGTTGGCGTTATCTAATTGAAAACCATAATCGAACCTTAGGCGAGAGCCAAAATCCAAAGAAACATTACCAACAAAATCAGAACGTCTTTCCGAAAGCCCCGAACCTAGAGGAAAAGCATTTTCATCTTGATCATCATCAAACTGTAAGCTTTGTCCCAAAAATACCGTTCCGCGATTACCATTATCATTGTAATAGCCTGTACGCACACCGTAGGTTACACGGCTCTCATCTTCTATACGGTCATACCCAGGATAACGGTTATCATTAAACAAATTAGTTTCATCTAAAAACACATCCTGACTGTCTTCATTAGGAATATCATCGTTTGTTAAATTGGTTGTAATTGTTAAAGCACCTAAAGGCTCTACGACAACTTGACCACTTTCAATTTCTCTTACGAACGGCATTGAAGTTTCCAAATGCGCGTTCGCAAAACCACGTAAAGCCGATTCCTGATCATTATCTGTCGTAAAACCGCTTGTGGCATCGCTATCATTGATGCGGTATGCATCCCCCCTAGCCGATAAATTCAACGTATTCACAAGCCCCCAACGGCTTACGTGACGTCGCTCCCATCCGGTTTCTAAAGTCCCTCTCGCAAGATCTTGGTCTTCTCCTTCACGATGCAAACCTAAAGCAGATAATTCAATACTTCCACGCCCACCCAATATGCTGTTTGGGTTTGTTAAAAACCGAGAATAAATTTCTGGTAAGACGCTTGGTTGATCAACTTTACGATCACTGACACGGACATCCTTAAAACCAATGAGATTTGCTGTCGCGTAATTACGTTCATCAAAGCGTTCAACAAAGACCTTATTCTCTAAAACATCTTCGTTCGAAATATTATACTGACGAAGATATTGAGAATCGCTAACAAGCTCTAACCCTGTGCCTGCTCGCCACTTTTCATTTATATTCCAAAGTCCATCGACAAAAAGATGTCCACGGCTTTGGTTATCTTCACTAAACTCTTCACCATCATCAATATCCGTTCTATCAGAATAGGTTAGACCACCAGAAAGGATAACTTCAGCATCTTGAAAGCGCTGACGGTATTCTCCTTTGGCAAGTGGAGCCTGCTCCGTCATTAGCATTAAGCCCAAAGTTGCATCTTTGTCTGGTGCAATATTCCAATAATAAGATTGATCATAGATCGCCCCCAATTCACTATCGAAACCAGCACGGGGAATTAAAAAGCCACTTTTACGATCTAACGTGCCATCTGTGTGTGAAAAATAAGGCGTATAGAAAACTGGAACACCAGCAACTTCAAAGGTAGCGTCATCATATGAAACGCGCTGTTCATCTTTATGGTGTGTAACTTCCTGTGCCTTAATTTGCCATAAGGGCGGCTTATTAGGATCTACCTTACAGGGATCACAAGCGGTATAGCTCGCTTTGCTCATAATGACTTTTAAATCAGCTATTTTTTCTGCTTCTTCCGCAGTAAAACGTGATCCATCCATTAAAACGCCACGAAGGCCTTGAACAAAGCCATCTTTCATTTTATCTTTTAACTCGACACTCTCTGCAAAATATACTTCCCCCGTCGCCTCGTTTAAAACCACATCACCTGTCGCTTCAACACGATCTTCAGGCAAATTATATGTGATTTTGTTAGCGCGCAAAATTCGCCCCGATTGAACAAGCTCAACTTCACCCAACGCACTGACTATTCCATTATTCTCATCATAAGTGACCTCGTCAGCCAGAAGGTCTACGGGGTCGTTTTCTGAAACACTAATCAGGCTATCATTTTCTAAGACATTAGCAGCTGGCTCAATGGCCGCATAAACTTGAGTAGCGTTATGTGTTTCAGAATTTAAACTCAAAGAATTAGCTTGATTAGCATATGCCAGTGGGGAGCCTGCTGTTTGTGTCAGACAAGTTAAAAAGGCCCCCAAAATAATTTGACGTTTTATAATTGCTTTACCCTTTTTTAGTCAGCATCAGTCTTTGAATAAAAACCAATAAGATGTTGTGATTCTTCGCTAATTTAGTTTCAAGGTCAAGCCTTAACAGCGCACAAAGTGAATTATGACTATTTAACGTAAAAAGGCCGGAATATCATCACCAAAACTGTCTCCTGCCTCTTCCTCATCTTGCTGAGAAGGTTTTTTAGATTGGCTTTTATGTTGATTTTTAATGTTTTTGGAGGGTTCAGATGGTTTATCATCATTTTTTCCATCCATCTTGACGGGTATGAATTCTTTTTTAATCAGTTTTTGGATCGCATCCATAAACTTATCATCTTGAGGGCTTGCAAACATCCATGCCCTACCCGTGCTGCCTGCACGACCAGTACGGCCGATACGATGGACATAGTCATCGGCGCTCATTGGAACATCGTAATTAAAAACATGTGAGACATCTTTAATATCAAGCCCTCTTGCTGCCACATCACTGCAAACAAGCAATTGAATTTCATCATCTTTAAATTCGCGCAACGTCTGCGTTCTTCTTGGTTGTGGCATATCCCCATGCAAAGCTGCCGCTTTATATCCTCTGGATTTCAACCACTTTGCAACAATATCAACATCACGCTTTCTATTCAAAAAGATAAAAGCGTTCTTAACCTTTTCTTTCTTTAAAAGCTTATCCAAAAGCTCATTTTTAGCCTTAGGCGCAACATTCACTAAAAATTGTTCTACAGTTTCAGCAGGAGATGCCGCAGGCGCTACAGAAATTTCTTTCGGGTTACTTAGAAATTTTTCTGTTAGCTTTTTAATCTCTGCTGGCATTGTCGCAGAAAACAATAGTGTTTGGCGCATCGGCGGGATAAATGAAACAATTTTTTCAATATCTGGAATGAAACCCATATCCAACATTCTATCTGCTTCATCAATAACTAAAATTTTAATATCATTTAATAAAACTGATCCACGCTCGAATAAATCAAGTAAACGACCCGGCGTCGCAATAAGAACATCAACACCGTTATCGAGAAGCTTCTTTTGCTCAATCATTGATTCACCACCAACAAGAAGTGCACATGTAAGCTTATGATACGTTCCGTAAACTTCAAAATTTTCGGCCACTTGCGCTGCCAGTTCACGTGTTGGGGCAAGCACCAGAGAGCGCGGCATACGTGCCTTTGCACGACCACCACTCAGCGCGTCAATCATTGGAAGCGTAAAGCTTGCCGTTTTGCCCGTTCCTGTTTGCGCCAAACCAACAACGTCACGCGTCATTTGAATAGCTGGTATTGCAGCAGCCTGAATAGGTGTCGGTGATTCATATCCCCGATCTTCAATCGCTTTTAAGGTTTCAGGACTAAGTCCTAGATCTTTGAATTTCATGTAATTCTTTTTCAAATATTTGTTTTAGCGAAATGAATACGCTTTAATGGTGCAATAATATGTATGCTGTCAAATTCAACATAAACAAAAATGTTGCTATAATCAGGACCTTACCTGATTTTTTCTTTTTCGGTGCACATGGTTCATGTGCACAACCCGTTGTTCTACAGTCCATAAGATAGGCAATATAGTGTAGAGTCCACCCCAAAAAGAGTATTATTGCAGAGATAACAATCATCGGCACTTCATAAATGTGCATTGTTTCATGAAGACTCTCCAAACCAACTGGCATAGCAGCCGTCAAACCTGCACTTGCTAGCAAACTTAGAACGCTGAATAAAACAGGGAGCCCACAACAGAAAAAATGGCTAATTTCTGATGTAAGACAAAACCAATTTATGATGCCTTGAAAACGTTGCATAAGTTCGTAGGGTTTCTAATAATTAATAATTTAAGGAAAATACGCAAAAACATGCGTTTTTGTCAATTTATATTATTTAATAATATCAACGTATAAACGATCTTTTTTACCTTGATCTGCGCCTAAAAGACCTGATTGACCTATCTTAGCACCATCTGCAACCGCCATAATCATACGTACACCTTGTTCTGCATATTCAATTGTATAATTATTCACAAGACTTGATGGGGATTGCGCCGTCCAATTTTGTTCTGCTGACCAAGAGGCATTTGGCATGTCAATAAAAACGGAATTAGAGTTTTCATCGTAATCTAAATTATATTTTGTCTTCTCACTTAAATCCAAAACAACACGCTGCTTACTCGGGTGAGTTCCTATTCTTACGTTTGTAACTTTGGAATCTGCGCTTGATTGTTTGGGCATATTGGATGACGTATTTAATTTCTTGGATTCATCTTCATTGATGAGGCTTCCCTCAACACCCGATTTGGGTTCAATAAGTGTCGTGTACCCGTCATCACCTGCGGCTGGACTCAAATTCAATATTCTGTTGCGCAAGCTGGCATCGCCCAAAAGTTTATCTTCTTTAGGGGCATTTACTGTCTTTTTCTTTTTAGGACGGTCATAAGATTTTAGAGTTTTATCACCTTTTGCCTTTGCTCCTTTTGCAACAGATAAGATATTTTTAAGATTCATATCCCCATCTCTATCTAATTCAATATCAAAGGCAAGATTATTATCTGCAAAAATATCGACAGCTGTAATATCAACACCAAATTGAAAGAGATCATCAGGTGTTAAATCTACGTATTTAAAAGGTATATTTACACCCGTTTCAGGTGCAGCTCTTATCGTATAATTTCCAGGAACAACACGCTCAAAAGTATAGTATCCATCAGGGCCTGTTGTCGATTTTTTGGCAATTTCTCCATCAATGCCTAAGAGCTCAAGATCAAGCCCTGTAATTGGCGCACCTGTACTCCAACGAAGCGTCCCATCAACGGCCCCCGTCTCAATTAAAGGCAAAGCTATTTTATGAATTGTGCCCGGCCGTGGGTAAATTTCATAGCCCGGATTTGAAGGCACAAGATAAGGATCTTCAATAGATCTCGCATCAGCCGCAATAGTGATCGCACGCTGTCTAGAAGGATTTATATCATACATAAAACCATTTTCTTGTGTTTCATTACGATTTGGCTTGCCGTTGATCAGAACGCGTGATCCAGAAACAGGCTCATCCCCTTCTGTATAAACACCATCGTAATCCAGATCTCTAAAAGTAAACGCAGTAACAGGAGACGCCGCACGCAATGGATTACTACTTGCAATGTAACTTCCATCCTCACCCAGTGGAGCAAACGAAGTATTTGCACGTAGAGATAGAGTAAGGCCATTGTCAGATGACCAATTAACACCGGCGCTACCTAAAAATTTATCAAAATCTCTCGAAACCAAAAATCCTGCTGTTGTTGAATCATTTAAAAAATTGTGCCCCAAATTTACGGATGCAGAATATTCATCGGCACGATTATACCTAAATGAAATATTAGCAGAGCTAATTTCTGCCTGAGGATGCAAGTTATAATTAATTGTGTTTCTAATTAAAAGCTTCTTTAAAAACGTGGAAGATGCCAAAGATCCACGTGTTAGAGTATGATCTCCATTTGTAAAATTTGTGTTGGTTGCGTTTGTAAACCGTATGCCACCCAGCGTGTAAGATTCCCTCGTACGATAAACTGTATTCTCCTGTCCGTTTTCACGACGAACATAATCAACACCACCTTGAAGGCCTATGACACCGATCACAGTTGAAAGCGTTTTGCGAATATCAAAATCAAATTCAAATTCTTTTGCGGCATCACCAACGCCCGCTTGGCGACTTTCAAAATCTTGAAAGAAAGAAGCTTGTGTCGTGACATTAACACCTTTAAACGTTGTTGCCCCTCTTAAATCCAGAGCAGAACCTCCCCCTAATTGTTTATAAGCTTCCGCTTGTGTCGTAAAATTTTTAAAAGAAGCGATAGCACCAGCTGTCACATAACGCTCGTCCACTGATTCACGATTCACATTATTATTTGCCAAACTTGCAGAAGCAAAAAGAGTAAGTTTATCTGTTAACCCATGCGCCCCAAAAATATTTGCGGCTGCTCCCCTCACTCTAAAATCATCACGATCATTTATTTCTATTAATCGTTCTCCCTGATCTATAATCCCCCCTGTAATTAAATTCTCTCCCGCACGAACAAGATTTCTACGGAAAATATATTGTTCTTCACGTTCTATAATTTGGCCTTGCGGTCCATAAAGAACGACTTTGATATTATTGGTTCCAAAATTAACGGAGACATCTTCAAATTCATAAATGCCGTCATCGCGCACTTCACCAAAAGCAATAAGCTGCTGGTTAACATACAATTCTGTTTCCCAACCTGGTGTCGCAACACCGTCTATTGTTATAGAATCAAAAGTTCTATCATAATCTTCGCGTCGCGTTGAAAATACAACTCCCCTACCGCTTGCCCCTGTATCAATAAGGTCACGGTTATTAATGCCAACATCACCCCATTGAACATCCTCCAAACCATACGGAAGCGCGCCCTCATGAATGTTTTGCCTTCTAAAACGAAGCCTAATAGCCTCAGGTTCAATAAACTCACCATCTACAAGTGATAAATTAGCTGTATAATCTGCTTGGGCATAAAGAAGATCCTGTGTCCCCCCTACAGAAAGGCCGAACCTGTCCAAAGCCTCTTCATCACGGTAATTTGCGCTTCCAGAAACACTTAAAGCAGGGTTGCTAAACAACCGATAAGGCTGTGCCAAGAAAGGGCGATAGATGTCTTCTTCAATAACTTCTTCTTTATTTAAAAATGCTTGCCTTCTTTTTTCACGATCCATCAATAAAGCAAATGGCAAATCATCCGAAGGAACTGTCTTCAGTAAAAGAGACTCTTTGTTGACTTCTAAGCTTAAAGGCCAAACTTTGGAAAAAGCATTTAAATTTAGGAAAATATCACTGTTGTCTATATTTGCAGGGATAAAAGAATTTGGAGGCAGGTCAAATGTCTTTCCATTTCTAGTCACAGTATTATTTATTGCATCGATAGAAAAATCATTTTCCTCATTAAAGATAAAACCAGAAGCTTGACGGTCTCTCGCTTCAACATAAATCCCATAGACATTAGCTAGCTCATTTAATGGAAGATAATATTCTCCATCTTTTTCAATAGCAAAAATGCCAGCTGATAAGATTTCTCGGTCAGCTAAAACCGCGAGAACTAAATCCTCATAGCCTTCGCCATCTTTAACTGCCTGAGAAAAAGCTAACCTAGGAAATAAAGAGCAAACAATAGAAATTAGCACCATCAGAAAGATAGTGAGAAAATTTAAATCTGCTAACTTATTTATAATTTTCATAGAGTAGCCTGCGAATGCAGAAATATATGGATAGGATCATCCTATTACATGATAACACAGCCATTAAGATATAAAACCCCAAAAACTATATATTTATCAAGGAGATATATTTAAATTTTAGTTTTAATTTACCGGTATTATGGTTTCAGCATAAACAGCCAAATCATCGCCTGCAAAACCATCTGTTTGCACGTATCTTATTCTTAATTCGCGGCAGGCGGGCTGTTCAGGCACAACTTTAAATTTAAAATTAACAGGCTTTGCATTGAGCTCAGTATACACCGCGATTCCTCGCGCAGCCCTTAATTCATATGTTTGACCATTTGGGTTACAGATGAAGTCAATATCACCGTAGGTACTTTTTTGCCCTTCTCTTAACAAAGTGAAATTTATCAAATATTCACTGCCAACGCGACGAGCGGAAGCATCAGAGATTCCTGTCCGCACTTCTAAATTACCTTTTCGCGCAATCACAGGAACCGTAATTCCAGGTAACAAGACAATTTCAACGCTTCTTTTGTTCGCGCCAGTTATTTCTCTTTCCCCGTCTTCATTAACGCGGAGCTTATCAATAGCCGCCTCTTTTCTAATCCATAAATGTGAACGATATTCCCCATCTGGAACATCAGATGGCATTCTCAAAGCCATTCGAATTTGTTGGGATGAATTTGGTCCCAAAGTCACACGTCGCGGCGCGTATTTTATATAATCTTTTGCAGGTTTAACATTATCTGGCAAAGCCCCTTCTTCGACGGCCTCCAACCCCTTATCTGGAGTCATAATCATGTCTCTCCATAAAAGGCGATAAGTCTCAGCCTCATCAGATGCATTTATAAGAGTTAGAACTTCTGATCTTTTAGGCCCCTCAAAAACAACACGTTTTAAAACAAGCCGAAGAGAATATGCCTCGCTTGAAACAAGAGAAAAACTCAACGCGAAACAAAGCACGAAGGCCATAATATATTTAAACTTCATAAGATTTCCTCATTATTGGTATATAACATTTATATCATAAGATCCGGTATAAGTCCCATCAGGTGACCCGCCCGGCACATTTAAAGTCGCCCCTAAAGGTACAATAGTTGGGTTTGAAACAACTGATTTAGTAATAATACGTCCACCAGCATTTGTATCCAAGTTGAAACTATTCACTACTAAAGTATCGCCCCCAGCATTGGTTAAGTTATAATTTGTAGCAGTTATTGAAATTGTAACAATAAAGCCCGTTGATGCAATAATTGCAATTTGACCGCTTTCCTCTAACCCCGCACCTGCGATTGTACTAACACCGCCTGTGGTTGATCTTGTATCAAGAGTATCCATAACAAGCGTACCACCTGCGCCGGCAAGAAAAAAAGACCCGAAATTTAAATCAACTGTTCCGCTCACCACAATTGGAAGCGTTTGCGCATTAACGCCTAAAGGCGCGACGCAGGTCAAAGGCACCATTACGGCAAACGCCTTACTATTCATTATTTTTTTTATAGAAGAAATCATAAAAAGCCTATAACTCAAAAAACGAAAATGAGCGCCACAATTTTACATTGATAGCGCTCACTTTAAAAGCTTTTAAATTTTATTACTGGTAATTTGCAACCAAATCATAGCTACCCGTGTAGGTACCAGGCGTATTACCATTTTTGACCAAAACGGTTCCACCAAGTGGAAACACAGCGTTTGCCGCAGTTAACACCACTTCAAAATCAGCGGAATTGGTTGGGTTCAACACAAATGCTGAAGTGTTCGCTCCGGCTGCTGCAAATACAAAGTTACCAACGACCATTGTTGTTGCAGTACTTGTTGGCGTTGCGATTAATCCCAATTGATGACCACCTGCAATAGCGACACCATCCTCTGTACCTGTGGCAGTTCCCGCAGCAACAGAGACATCAATAGTTAAACCAGTCCCACCAGTCAAACTAACAGCACCAGCTCTTTGAGCACCAGCCCCTGCAACCAAAGTAAGGTCACCACCACCGGCCTCCGTACGACCACCTACAGTATCAATAGTAACAGCACCACCCAAGGCACCACCGTTATCAATAGTGAATGATCCAAAATGTAATAATTGTGTACCACTAATGGTAATTGGCGTTAACAAGACCGCTGACATCGCACCTGTGCCTGTCGCCGCCTCCGCTTTTTGGGCTATACCGGCACTTAATGAAATAAGTGCGGCACCTGCCATAATTGCCTTTTTAGTTGACAAACCTTTCGTAGGTTTTTTCATAGCTAATCCTCGCTTCCTAATACGATGTTTATAAAAGTAGTTATTATGATTATATACTCAGAAATACTAAAATTTAGTTAATATTTTAACTAAAAAAACTTGTGTTAAATTAAGAATTCACAAATGATCTGTAAATGATAATATCAGTTAACATCTTAATTATACAAATACTTTTTTAATTATTCTTTTCTTTTTTTTCATAAACACTTTATAGAAAACTCAAAATATATGACACAGGCCAACCAAGTAACACATCAAGACGCCCTTCTTCTTGCCAGAAAACATCATCTTTCTGGCAATCTTAACCTTGCCCATCAAGTCTATTTAGACATTCTAAATTCCGTTCCGGATGATTTTGCAAGCCTCCATTACATCTCCGTTATTGAATACCAACGTGGGGAGTTTGAAGAAGCCTTAGAGCATATTGAAAGAGCAATAGAGCAAGAAAAAGGGAATCAAGACACTTGGAATATATATGGTGTCATCCTAGGAGAGTTAGGAAGACATGCCGAAGCCATTGAAAAATGGGAAAAAGCATTAAAAATAGACCCTGATTTTGCTCAAGTTTACAGCAACATGGGGAATGCGTATTGGATGCTTGGCCAATACGAAAAGGCAAAAGAATCTTGTTTAAAGGGAATCGAAATTGAGCCCGAAGAACAAGGGTGCCTTACAAATCTAGGAAATGCGTACGCAAAGTTAGAGCAACAAGAAAAAGCTATTGAATGCTGGGAGAAGGTTATTGCTACAAACCCAGAAAATGTGGGCGCCTTATCGAATATAACGAATGCCTATAACGAATTAGAGCAGTATAAAAAAGCAAACGAATACGGTACAAAAGCATTAGAGATTAGCCCGGAAAATCCTCAGGCACTTCTCAATTTTGCGAATTCTGAAAGGGCACTGGGAAATTCAAAAAAAGCAGAAGAAATATACCGCAAACTCACCAACATCAAACCTGATTACGCACAAGCTCACTTTAACCTAGCCATGGCTTTGATTGATCAAGTTAAATATGACGAAGCGATTACATCTTTGAAATACGCAGTATCATTTGACAAAAATAATGTTGAGTTTTTATCAAATTTAGCTGTTGCCCTCTCTGAAACTAACAATCTTTTAGAGGCCGAAAAAATGGCGCAGCGCGCCATAAAAGTCAGTCCAGAATCAGCTGAAGCACACATTGATCTTGCTGATATTCTATTCAAAATGGACAAGTTAGCCGATGCTGAAGCTTTATTTGAAAAAGCCATAGAGCTCGCTCCTCCCACATCGCGGGTATACCTTAAATTTGCAAACGTTTTAGAAAAGTTAAACAGAATTGATGACGCATTAGAATATGTAGATAAAGCACTGGAAATTAATAAAGATTCTCCAGAAATTTATCACCGTAAAGCCATGATTCTCTATATGGCTAACATCATGGATGATGCTCTTGAATTATTGGAAAAGGCGTTGAAAATAAAACCTGATTTTGCCGCTGCTATCGCAACAAAATCCGAAATACTTCAATCCCTTAACAGAAAAGATGAGGCGATTGATTGCGCGAGAAAAGCAATCGAAATAAATCCGAACCTACCCTACCTTTATTACACCTTATCAAAGCTTAAAAAGTTTAAGGCAGACGATCCTGAGTTCAAACAAATGAAAGAGCTTCAAGATAAAATTAGTAAACATGGTGAGCAACAAGCCGTAGGACTTAACTTCGCACTATTTAAGGCTTATGAAGACATAAAAGATTATAAAAACTCTTTTCAATATTTGAAAAAAGGAAATGATATTAAATTTTCGAGCGTTCCTTTCAGCCCAAAGGAACAAAGAACAGGTTTCAAAAATATTGAAGTTATTTGGACGCCGAAAAATCTCCAACGCTTTAAAGGCACTGGTATAAAAGACGAAACTCCTATTTTCATTGTGGGAATGCCGCGTTCTGGCACCACACTCACAGAACAAATCATCTCATCGCATCCAGATGTATTTGGTGCAGGGGAACTTCACCATCTTTCTACGATCGAAAAAGACTATAATATGCTGTCAGAAGACAACATGAAAGAAATTGGACAACGTTACATTGATGAAATTCGGAAAATTTCTGAAGAATCAAAAACAGCCAAACGTATTACAGATAAAATGCCTGGCAATTATACCAAGATCGGATTAATTGCATGCGCCATGCCTAATGCAAAGATTATACATACGCGCAGGCATCCAATTGATACCTGCCTCTCATGTTACAAACAGCTCTTTGCCCGTGGCCATAGTTGGTCATACAACATGAAAGCAATGGCCGAACACTATGAACTTTATATGGAGACATTAGCTTATTGGAGAGAACATCTACCAGATCGTTTTCTTGAGATTAACTATGAGGATACTGTTGGTGATTTTGAAAATCAGGCACGCAAATTAATTGATTTCGCGGGCTTAGAATGGGACGACGCTTGTTTAACACCGCACAAGCAAAAACGCGCAGTCCTGACAGCAAGTAAAAATCAAGTAACAAAACCAATTTACCAAACCTCTGTCGAGGCATGGAAACGTTACGAAGAACCGCTCAAAGAATTAGCTGATCCGCTTAAAAAATTCATTACTGAAGACGGGAAACAAAAAGTAGTTTAGTCATTTACTCTGCTTTTGATTGCTTAGTGAAATACCATTGTGTGGCGGCGACGTAAACGCACCACACAATTTCGCTTATAGCGACGAAGAAAGTCGTTTCTGGACTGAAATATATAAAAGACAACCCAATCGCCAATCCATTATTGATTGCGCCAGAGGAGTAAACGTAAGCCGCACGTTGCTCTTTGGGTAAGAAATATGAAAACACAAATCCAAAGGCGTAAAACAAGCCGAACAAAACAAACATTACTCCCATCCCTTTTATCAATAAAGGATAGTCACTTAATAATTGACCTTTATAAGAAGACACCACAACAAGTAAAATAAGTGCCATAAAAATTATAGAACCTGCCTTACCAACATTCATTACCCACTTTTTATGGCTTTCAATGCGGCTAGTTCCATAAAAATAAATAATGAACGGGGTAAAAACTACAACAGCCAAAGTTAAAAACAACGCAAACTCATTCACATCAACTTGATGTCCCAAAAACCCAAACATAGCAGGAACGATGGCCGGTGCTAAAAAACTAGAAATAACTGTAATCGAGATCCCTAATGACGGTTTACCACCGCTAATCATAGCCAAGGAAGCCACCGCCATTGCCGCTGGCATTAAAGATAGGAGCAATACTCCTATCGCATATTCAGGAAAAGTTTGAAGAGTTATATAATATAAAACAATCGGAAAAATGGCATATCTTAAAAAACTAAACACGCCGACTTGGAAAATATCGATATTGATGAGTTCATTTTTCTTAACGCTTGGGCAGGCAAAATAAACCAAACCTGCAATTAAAAAGATAATAATATAATTAGCAGTATCGTCGAAAGATGGAATAAAAAAACCCAAAAGACCGCCCAATAACAAGCACCACGCAAAATTATTCTCAATCCAAGTTTTCATGCTCTTATTACCCTGCTTGTTGCTGAAGATTATTGGCGATGGAATTCATGCCGTCTATCAGATGAAATTCAACGCTTTCGCGCCCTTGCCAATTGTTGATTTGAAATTGTCCCACTAGATGAAAATTTGTATTGCGTGAATTTTTTAACAGCATATCTCCAAGAGCTGTTCCTACACCACTAAAGAAAACACCCTTCATACGCGTGCCGCCTTCTGCATCACTTATCATCAAACGGATATGTTTATCTTTCATCACATCGACATTATTGATTTGCACATCCGCCAACGCAAAAATAGGTTCGGGATTACCCATGCCAAACGGCCCTACACTTGTATTCAATAATTTAATAAATTCTGGTTTTGCGCCGCGCACGGTGGCGATGGAATCAATTTCTAATTCAGGAACTTCATCAGGTTTATTTTTTAAATCTTTGATATAGGCACCAATAAATTCTTTAAACGCATTTAATTTATCAGGCATAACCGTAAAGCCGCCTGCCATAGCATGTCCACCGCCATTTTCCACAATATTTTCATTGCGCGCAGCGATAAAAATATCGGCCATATTCACGCCTTTGATAGAACGACCAGAGCCACGCCCTTCCAACACACCTTGTTCATTTTCAACATAGGTGACGACGATGGCAGGCTTTTCGTATTTATCTTTAAGGCGTCCTGCGACCAAACCACTGAGGCCTGAATGAAAACTTTCATCATCGACAAAGATAAAATCATCGTAATTGCCTTTTAAAAATTCAACTTTATTTAAGGCCACTTGCATCATGTTTGATTGAATTTTTTTACGTTCTTGATTGCATTCCTCCAATGCCCACGCAATGGATTGTGCTTCTTCTTCCTCATCGGTGGAAAGTAATTTTGCGCCAAGGTCTGAGCGATGAACGCGTGAGCCCGCGTTAATACGCGGCCCCATCGACCATCCTGCGTCTTTCGGTTCAGGCAATTTTTCAATCTTGCCTACTAAACATAGCGCGTTAATGCCAGCATTATTACGGTGACGCATTTGATCAAAACCTGTCTTCACAAACAGACGGTTAACACCTTTTAACGGCACCATGTCGCAAACCGTGCCAAGTGCCACCAAATCCATCCATGATTTGAGTGGGGCTTCGGTTTTATCATCTACAAAATATCCTTTATCACGAAGGGCGCTGTTGATCGCCACGCACGCCATAAAGCTCACCCCGCAAGCTGCGAGCATATCCAACCCAGATGCATCATCATGCCGTTTGGGATTAATAATATGCGCCGCATTGGGCAATTGATCTTCTGGTTCATGATGGTCAAAGACCGCTACTCGCAACCCCATATCATGCGCCGCCTGCAACGGACCAAACGCCGTAATTCCACAATCAGCCATGATAACAAATTCTGCGCCTTGGTCTTTTAAAGACTGCATCGCCTCAGCACTGGGGCCATAGCCTTCCGTTAAACGATCAGGAATATAGACCGGCGGTTCAATCCCAAAATGGCGTAAGAACCGCGTGAGAATAGCCGCCGACGTTGCACCGTCTACATCAAAATCTGCAAAAATTCCTATTGGCGTGCCGTTCATAATGGCGTCCGCCATATCATCGGCAAATTCGCGCATACCCATGAATGAAAAAGGATCAGGAAAATGATCACGCAATGTCGGGTTTAAAAAACCTTCGACGCCGTTTTTTTCAACGCCGCGTTGCACCAACATACGCGCTACAAATTCAGGTAAATTATAATTTTGCGCGATATGCGTAACCGTGTTTTCGTCAGCCGCTTTAATGCTCCATCTTTTATCACCAAGTGAGCGTTCAATATTCAGTACGGCAGAAGAAGGATTATTCATCTTGCGGGTCAAAACCCGTTTTACGGTTAAAGTTATGCGTCGATTTAATGTAGCGCGTCGTACCTGATTTTGACCTCATCACGATAGAATGTGTGACTGCACCGCCCGGATAACGTCGCACACCTTGAAGCATAGAACCCGTAGTCACACCTGTCGCCGCGAACATAACATTATCAGGTTTTGCCAAATCGTTAGTTGTATAAATTTTATTATAATCTGTTATGCCCCATTTATCAGCGCGGGCACGCTCATCGTCATTACGAAACACCAAACGCCCCAACATAGCACCGCCGACGCATTGTAGCGCCGCCGCCGCCAACACGCCTTCGGGCGCGCCGCCAGTACCGACATAAAGATCAATCCCAGTTTCGGCTTCGGTGGTAGCAATCACCGCGCTGACGTCACCATCGTCAATTAAGTTGATACGTGCGCCCGCTTTACGAATACCATTTATGATATCTTCGTGACGCGGACGATCCAAAACACAAACGAGTAAATCTTCGATATGCGCATCTTTTTCTTTGGAAATCTTTTTCAAGACCTCTTCAATCGGCGCGTCTAAGTCCAATACATTAGGCGAAATACCCGGGCCTACTGCCATTTTTTGCATGTAGGTATCTGGCGCATTCAAAAATCCATCTTTATCCGCCATCGCCATCACTGCCAAAGCATTTTGTCCACCCTTGGCCGTAATCGTTGTTCCTTCCAAAGGATCAAGCGCAATGTCTACTTCTGGGCCACCTGCGCCTACTTCTTCACCAATATAAAGCATCGGTGCCTCGTCACGCTCCCCTTCGCCAATCACAACACGACCTGTGATATTTAGGGAATTAAGCGCATCGCGCATGGCATCCACGGCGGCGGCATCGGCTGCTTTTTCATCGCCACGCCCGACCATTTTGGAGGCCGCCAACGCTGCCGCTTCGGTTACACGTACCGCTTCGAGCGCGATGTTACGATCCATCTTATTCTTTTTAATCATTTCCTGATTATC
>CAYGPG010000035.1:0-17510 GCA_964351905.1 uncultured Micavibrio sp. | reverse complement strand
ACATTAAATTATCTCATATGAAAAAAGTATATTCAAAGAAAAAGCCAGCAGACAATAAAGCAGCTCCTAAGAAAAAAGTAGCAGCGAAGAAAAAGCCAACGGCTAAAAAAGCTAAGAAGGCAGTAAAGAAAGCTGTGAAGAAGACTAAGAAAGTTGCGAAGAAAACAGCGACTAAAGCCAAAAAGACAGCTAAAAAAGCTGTGAAGAAGGCTAAAAAAGCGACAAAGAAGAAAAAGTAATCTTTTAAATCTTTATACTAATTTTATAGCACCCGCCCCTCGGCGGGTGTTTTTATATGTGTTCAGCATAATGTTCTTAATGTATATTAAGACTTAACTTTTCTCTTATATGAGGCTGCTTTGCAATTTTTTAATTATATTAAAAATCTTCTGACTAAAATTCCCCTGATGGCATGGCTTAAGGCTTTACCACAGCAATTGCCTTTTGGGTTGAATGCGTTTAGTAAGAAAGATGTGTTAAAGCTACCTTCACCAGAGCCGCATGAGCCGGAAGACGTGCCAAAACAATATGCGAAACACCCATGTCCCAATTATATGGGCCTTAAAATGCATTTTCGTGATATTGGGCGTATGAATGCGATTATTGAAACACTGGGTCGCGATTTTTTAACCGCGATGCCAGAAGGCGCTTATAAAAGCCGCTTAGGACAGATTTCATTCTTATCGCGCCGTTTGCATGAAGATTTAGCCTCCCAAGAAGTTGCAGAACAAATTGAAAATGCGAATAAGCATTTAAATAAATGCCCAGAGGAGTGGGATGACTGGGATACGGCAAACTTATATGAAATGGAGACGATGTACCGTCATCATTGTCAGGTTGATGCAGATTACATGGAAAAACGTGCCCATATGTCTTATGAGGGCCGTCGTCGCCACCGCGCCGTCTTAAAAGAAAATGATTGGGTTTCCGCACAAGGATTCTTACAAGAAATGATTGATTTGCAGCGTGATATTGCAGAATCAAAATGTCTTGTGAATAATGAACATGGCAATGAAGCGGCCTATCAGGCCCTTATGCGTGAATATATTCCAGGTGCACGACTTGATACTATTGATAAACTTTTTGGGGATTACAAAACGAAATTAGATGATTTATTGCCGCGTATTTTAAAGGCACAAGAAACGCGCGAAAAATCACTGCCTATAGAAGGACCTTTCCCGTCAGAGCTTCAATTATGGCTGAATAAGTCTTTACTTAAAGTACTTGGGTTTGATTTTGAACGTGGTGGACTATACGAAACTGGACACAATCCTGTAGAGGGCGGTACGCCAGACGACACGCGCCTTGTGATAAAAACGTCCGATACAGGTAATTTTTTAGAATCTATGAAATCCACGTTACATGAAGGTGGACATGGGATTTATATCCAAGGGCTGCCAAGAACGCAATGGCGTTACCAACCTGTGGGTCAGGATTTAGGAGCGGCAATGCAAGAAAGCCAAGCGTTGCTTGTGGAGATGATATTAGGGCGCACACCAGAATTTTTTGAATATCTTTCCCCGCGTGTAGAAGGGCTGTTTCAAAAATTTGGGGACCCTGCACTTTCTGCCAAAAACCTTTATGCTCATAAAACAAAAGTGCATGCGGGTATTGATCGAAAGAATGCGGATGAAGTCACATATTTTTATCACATCAATATGCGGATGAAGTTAGAACGTCAACTGATTAGCGGTCATTTAAAAGTTAAAGATTTGCCTGATGCATGGAACGCGGAAGTGAAATCCTTTACGGGTAAAGAGCCGACTACGCACGCCCAAGGGTGCCTGCAAGATGTACATTGGTTTGTTGGAAAATTTGGTTACTATCCTGCTTATACTTTGGGCCATATGATGGCGGCGCAAATAAAAGAGCGTATGCAGCGCGATATTCAAGATTTGCCACAGCTTATTCGTAATGGTCAGTTCCTTCCTATTCGTAATTGGCTTAATATGAATATCCATGCAAAAGGGCGCCTGCAACGCTCCAACGTGCTCATGGAAGAAGTGACAGGTAGTAAGCTCACTATTTCACCCTTGGTAAATCATATCGAAACACGCTATCTATATGCAGCCTGATTATTATCATAAAGATTGTTTATTGCGTATTTTGAATAAAGAGATATTAAATAACTTTTAAAAGAATAATGGGTATAGGGTAACCTTAATATCAAATTTTTGATATGACCGTGGCCGTTTAAGGCCATTTTACGGAGGAACTAAAATGCAAAATCCTAAACCAGCAGAAAAGCCAAAAGATGAAAAAGCTTGTAAAACAGATCAAAAGCCAACTCAATCAGCTCATAAGCCGGATGAGAAAAAAGACGCTAAAAAATAGTTAGTCCTTAACTTTTGACCTTAATCCTCTAAAGCCTTGCCCTATAGAAATATGTGGCAGGGTTGTTTTTTATTTTAACACAAACAGGGTTTAGCAATTTTATTGCGTATTTTATTGGAGATAAAATATCTATTTCTTTTTTTAAAATTTGGAATATGATTATCGCTGTATCAAGTTCCTTGATATCGCCGTAGTCGCTTCAGACTACATTTTGGTAGGAGTTATAACTATGCCAATGAATAAACCTAAACCAGCAACAGCTGCTAAACCAGCTCCAGCTAAACCAGCAGATAAAAAATCGTCTGGTAATAAGAAGTAAGCTGCCGCAAGGCCCTTATTGCAATAAGGTAAAGACCCTGCCATATCTCCACATATGACAGGGTATTTTTATGCATAAGAAGTCGTGACAGGCGTTGGGAAATATGGTTTAAAATAAATCTATGACAAATTATTTTTCAACACGCGGCGGTAGCAATTCTCAAAGTTTTACAGATGTTCTTTTAACAGGATTGGCACCTGATGGCGGGCTTTATATTCCTCAGGAATTTCCTGCTTTGTCATCAGATGATCTAAAGGGTATGGCGGGGAAGTTTTACGCCGATATTGCCTATCAAGTTACCGCGCCTTTTGTTGGTGATGCGATCCCAACAGATGTTTATCAAAAAATTCTAAAAGAAGTTTATGAAGACCAATTTGAACATGATGATGTTGCACCTTTAATTGAAATTCAACCCAACCTTTGGATCATGGAATTATTTCATGGACCAACATTGGCGTTCAAGGATTATGCACTTCAATTGCTTGGACGTTTATTTGATTACGTTCTAGAACAAAAAGGAGAGCGTGTCACGATTGTCGGCGCAACGTCAGGAGATACGGGGTCTGCGGCAATTGAAGCCTGTAAGGGATGTAAAAACATTGACATTTTTATTTTGCACCCTGAAGGCAGAACATCCGAAGTGCAACGTCGCCAAATGACAACGATTGATGCACCAAATGTTCATAACATTGCGTTGCAGGGCAATTTTGATGATTGTCAAAATATGGTGAAGGCCATGTTTAATGATCCAAAATTTCGCGGCGATATTAACATGTCTGCAGTTAATTCGATCAACTGGGCGCGGATTATGGCGCAAATTGTTTACTATGTGACAACGTCTTTATCCTTGGGCGGCGGCAGTCAAAAATTATCCTTTGCAGTGCCCACAGGTAATTTTGGCAATGTCTATGCGGCTTATGCGGCGAAACAAATGGGTTTACCGATTGATCGTTTGGTTATTGGATCTAACCGCAATGATATCCTGACGCGCTTTTTTGAAACAGGACAAATGAGTGCAGGCGGTGTGGAGCCTTCGCTATCACCTAGTATGGATATTCAAATTTCCAGCAACTTTGAACGCTATCTTTGTGACCTTATGGATCGTGACACGGATCACGTAAAAGCATTAATGGATGAGTTTAAAGAAACTGGAACATTTGATTTAAGCGATGAAAAAATGACACAAGCGCGCGAAACTTTCGATGCCTATCGTTGCAACGACGAAGACACACAAAAAGTGATGACAGATTGTTATAAGCAAACGGGCTATATCCTCGACCCGCACACGGCAGTGGGTCTTTCTGCGGGCTTACAAGCCAAGACAGATAAACAAACGCCGCTGGTGGCACTCGCCTGCGCCCATCCTGCAAAATTTCCCGACGCGGTTGAAGAAGCTATAGGCATTCGTCCCAACTTACCGCCTCATTTAGAAGATTTATATGAACGCAAAGAACACGTAACCAGTTTGTCCAATGACCTTTCAAGGGTTCAAGACTTCATTAAAACTAATATAGGCCAATAAGTATGAGTATTAATTCAACAAAACTAGAAAATGGTCTGCGGGTTGTGACGGATACGGTGGAAACTGTTGATAGCGTTGCGCTTGGCGTATGGTGTGATGTGGGGACGCGGCATGAAAATATGGCGCATAATGGCGTGGCGCATATGGTAGAGCATATGATGTTTAACGGCACGCTAACCCGTAGTTCCAAAGAGATAGTCGAACAAGTCGAAAGCGTTGGCGGGCAAATGAATGCTTATACCTCACGCGAAGTTACGGCTTATTATATTCATTTGTTAAAAGAAGATGCGCCGCTTGCTCTTGATGTTTTAAGCGACATGATTCAACGCTCTACTTTCCCAGATTCTGATTTGGAAAAAGAGCGCGGGGTGATTATCCAAGAAATTGGCATGACCAATGATACGCCTCATGATCTTGTTTTTGATCTCTATCAAGAAACAGCTTATCCCGATCAAGCTTTGGGCGCACCTATTTTGGGTACGGCCTCTATTATCGAAGGTATGACAAAAGATACTTTATTTGACTATGTGCATTCTTTTTACACGCCTAAAAATCTTGTGATCAGTGCCTCTGGTAATGTTCACCATGATCATATGGTAGAGATGGCACAAAAATATTTTGCAGAGCTGCCGCAAGATCAAGATAGAAAATATCCAAAGGCGGCCTATCAAGGCGGCGATAAACGCGAAACAAAAGATTTGGAACAAAGCCATATTGTTTTAGG
The DNA here is from genome assembly GCA_964351905.1 of uncultured Micavibrio sp. Lineage (GTDB taxonomy): Bacteria > Pseudomonadota > Alphaproteobacteria > Micavibrionales > Micavibrionaceae. The sequence continues at coordinate 12,611 of CAYGPG010000035.1, read as the reverse complement.
GTTTCAAGGCGTTGGCCGAAAAGATGATGATTATTACGCAGCGATGTTGCTCTCCACGATCTTGGGTGGTGGCATGTCATCCCGTTTATTTCAAGAAGTACGTGAAAAACATGGTCTTGTTTATTCGGTTTATTCTTCACATTCGGCTTATAGCGATGATGGGCAGTTTGAAATTTACGCAGGGACAGGGCCTGATAAATTGTCAAAATTAATTCCTGTTATTTGCGATGAATTACAAAAAATTGTGCGTCATCATGTGAGCGAGGAGGAATTGGAGCGCGCAAAATCACAAATACGCGCCAGCATATTAATGGGGCGTGAATCAATGTTGAGCCGTGTGAATAGACAAGCAAAACATATGATATCGCATAATGAAAAAGTTGATATTTATAAAATTTTAGAAAAAATTTCAGCTATATCTGTTGATGATATTTCTAAAGTGGCTAAAAAAATATTTAACAGCACGCCTACTTTGGCGGCATTAGGACCTTTAGAAAAGCTTGAATCTTATGATAAAATTCAACAAAGATTGGCGGCCTAAAAAAGAATTATCTATGGCTGGGAAATTACTTTCTCCTGTTTTGATGAGCGATAGACTTATTTTAAAACCGCCTGCACAAGATGATTATTTTTTATGGCGACAAGTGCGTGAGAAAAATAGAGATTTTTTAAAGCCGTTTGAACCTGAATGGCCAAAGGATTGCTTAACTCAGGATTTTTATAAGCGTCGTTTGCAACGCCAAGATAAAGATCGTCAATCAGGCTGTGGTGCTTATTTCTTTCTTCATCACGCGCAAAGCTTAAAAATTATAGGCGGTTTAAATTTAAACAATATTCAAATGGGCGCGGCTTGCCATGCCTGTCTTGGTTATTGGTTGGACGATGGCGCCCAAGGACAAGGTTATATGAGCGAAGCACTCTCCCTGATTATTCCCTATAGTTTTAACGCGATTGGTTTAAAACGTCTTAATGCGGCTTGTTTGATTGATAATAGCAAAAGCGCAAATATGCTTTTAAAATTAGGTTTTGAGGAAGAGGGCACCGCCAAAAAATATTTCGAAATAAATGGAAAATGGCAAGACCATCGTTTATTTGGATTATGCGCGTCTTAAGCGTGACCAGTCAATGTAGAGAGGCTTCCCGCGGATAAGCTGATTGTTTTTAAGGCCTCCTCCCATATCACAAGATCATGATCATGAAAAATAAGGTTGGGCGATGCAGGAACATTCAGCCAGACATTCTCTTTGACTTCTTGTTCCAATTGACCTGCTTCCCATCCTGCATATCCTAAGGCAAAAAGAATATTTTGGGGTATCTCTATATTTTCTAAAGCTAGCAAGGCATCAATGGTGCCTGTTACATAAATATCATCACTGACTTTAATGGTATCTGGACGGCAAAAATCATTGGAATGAACTAAAAACCCACGACTATTTTGAACAGGGCCGCCTAATAAAACTGGTAATGTTGACAGACAATGCGGCAATTTGATAGTTGCTGCTACGTCCAAATCTTCGAGCAGCGTTTCCAATTTAACATCAGGCAATTTATGATTGATCATAATCCCCATGGCGCCATTTTTATCATGGGCGCAGATAAAAATAACAGCTTTTTCAAAGCGTGGATCACCAATATTGGGCATGGCAACCAGCAATTGACCATTTAAGTAAGATCCATCTTGTTTTATAGACGTACTCATTTAATAGAGGCCACCTGTACCACTAAAGTCGCTGCTACTATCATTTTGAGGTGGAGCCATACGCGGCTCCTCAGTTGAGTTATAGCGAGGGACATACCCAGAAGGTCTTTCGTTCTCACCCTCATTTGCCGTTCCATTTTGTCGCGAGAAGTATGAGAATGAGTTATCAATATTATTATCGGGCAGATCATAAACTTCAACGGCGCCATCATTATAAACGTTTATGTTACCTTCCATCTCATACCCATAAGGGTCAAAGGCATAAGGATCTAATCCCAATTCAGCACCAATGATTTCTTGTTGGTAGAAGTTATTGGGATCTGGCTCAGTTCCTTTAATAAAGCTTTCCCAAATGACGTTCTTATCTCCTGCTTGTGCCAACCGTCCTGTCTTAAGATTAATGCGCATATTTTTTATACCAGAGGGAACCCTGAAAGGCGTTGGAGGCTCATCTGCTAGGGCGGCCTCCATAAAGTCTCCCCATATCGGAGCGGCAACAGATGAGCCTGTTTCGCGTTTGCCCAGTGATTTTGGATCATCAAAACCAACAAAAACCCCAACAGCTAAATTAGGAGAGAAGCCGACAAACCATGTATCTTTTGATTCATTTGTTGTGCCTGTTTTACCGGCCAATGGACGACCCAATGCGCTTAGCTTTCTAGCTGTTCCGCGCTGCACGACGCCCTCCATGATGGAGACAGTTTGATAAGCAATTTTTTCATCAATAATTTGTGCGCGGGTGTCGGTTGGAAGAGGGGGCATTTGCCCATCCCACCGAATAAGATCACCGCAATTGGCACAAGGCCTTTTATCAAAAGAAAAAACAGTTTTGCCATAGCGATCTTGGATACGGTCAATAAAGGTAGGTTCAATTTTTTTGCCGCCGTTAACCAACATGCCATAGGCCGTTGTTAATCTTAATAATGTTGTCTCATCTGCACCAAGCGAATAAGAAAGGAAAGGCTTCATCGTGTTGGCAATGCCAAATTTTTTCGCATTGTTGATAATTTTATCCATACCGATTTTATCTGCTAAACGCACTGTCATGAGGTTTCGCGATTTTTCAATACCCAAGCGAAGAGTAGAGGGGCCATAATATTTATTGGAATAATTTGTGGGACGCCAAAAATCACCCGGTGCTTGTTCATGCACAAATGGCGCGTCTAGGACGAGGGTAGAAGGTGTGTAGCCTTCCTCTAATGCGCTTAAATAAACAAAAGGTTTAAAGGCAGATCCTGGTTGACGTTTGGCCTGTGTTGCGCGGTTAAAGCTTGAAGCACTTTGTGTCCAGCCACCTTGCATGGCGAGCACACGGCCCGTATGTGGATCAAGAGCAATAATTGCCCCTTGTACCTTTGGTACTTGTCTTAAAACCCAATATTTTGATTGCTCAGTATCTGTTTTTTCAGAAATTTCTTCAATTAAAATAACATCCCCTTTTTTAAGAACCTGATCCATGTTTATGACTTCAGGGCCAAGCGCATAGCAATCTTGAAGACATTTACGCGCCCATCGTACGCCTTCGAGCGTCATTGTAATATTTTCATCTTGGCTCAGACCAATTGTGGCTTTTGTTTTTTGTAAATCTGTCACAACGCCCATTTGCCACTCGCTCAACATACCTTCGGGAATAGCAATTTTTTGTAAATCTTTTGTCCAGTTACCAAGAGATTTTAAATTTGCTACTGGGCCGCGCCATCCGTGGCGTTTATCATAAGCACTAAGACCATCACGTAAGGCTTTAACAGCAATATTTTGTAACTGTGGATCAACACTAGAGCGAACGGAAAGCCCTTCTTGATAAAGGCTTTGTTGTCCATATTTTTCTTTTAAAGTACGGCGTACTTCTTCAGCAAAAAAATCAGCTTCTAATTCTTTTTTTACAATGCGTGCTTTGGTTACAAGCGGTTGGTTTTTTGCAATATTGGTTTGTTCCACAGTGACGTAACCATCATCTAACATACGATCAATAACCCAGTTACGACGTGAGATAGCCGCATCTTTACGGCGTGTAGGATGGTAATTATTCGGGGCTTTGGGAAGGGCCGCAAGATAGGCTACTTCCTCAAGTGTAAGCTCATCCAAAGATTTTGCAAAATAATTTTGGGCTGCCGCTGCGACACCATAAGCACGTTGGCCTAAGAAAATTTCATTTAAATAAAGTTCAAGAAGTTGGTCTTTACTTAAGGCACGCTCCATCCGCATAGCCAAAATAGCTTCTTTGATTTTACGCTCATAGGAAACTTCATTGGTAAGCAGAAAGTTTTTTGCCACCTGTTGTGTAATCGTAGAGGCACCAATGAGACGACGACCTGATCCTGCATTTTTTAAATTCGTGACCATGGCTCTTGCAATGGCATAAAAATCAACGCCGCCATGTTCGTAAAAATTTTGATCTTCTGCTGAGATAAAAGCCTGCTTCAATAATTTAGGCATTTTTTGAACAGGAACAAAAATACGTTTTTCGCTTGCGTATTCGGCTAACAGATTTCCGTCCCCTGCATAAATACGTGTGACGATAGATGGTTCATATTTTTGCAGTTGTTTATAATCAGGTAAATCCTGTCCATAATAATGGATGGCGAAGGCCACAAGGCCTACGGCCGCAATAAGCCCTATAAAACCAAGCGAAAATAAGGCCAGAATTGATCGATATACCCATTTCATGAGAAGTATTTATGACACAGCTTTAGGGCAGAAAAAAGGAATAATCATTATTCAATGGCTAAAGACTGTATAGGAAATATAGCAGCTTTACAGAATGAGATAAGTTCTTGTGTGGGCGATTCTATGCTAAAAGAGCTAAGTCCAAAGTTTCGCTTTGCGGCGATTAATCTATCATTCGGTGTGATTATATCTTTTACTGGTTCAGGAATATCTATGCGTTGCATAGCGGTAAGCACGTAAGGCCTTGTTTCGTCTAAGGTATGATTTTTATTATTAAAAAGCCAGCTTATATGACCGAAAGCGGCCTTTCTGGCTTTCTTTTTGTTTTCTGAGTCTTTAACATTATTACATAACTCATCCTTAATCTGATCTCGCATTTTGTTAAAAGACACGTCTTTTGAAATAATTGTTTTTTTCCCTTTAGGTTGTGTAATTTTTACAATTTTTCCATCCTTTAACAAGTCTTTTGCTTCCTGTGAGATTGAGATTTTAGGATTGATATCTAATGCTTCAATATATTTAACATAGGTTTCTATTGCGCCTGTCTCTCTATTAAATCTAACTAGTCGAGCAACGCCGTTAAAAGTAATATCTGTAGAAGTGTTATTATCAATCAGATGGGCATCTCGAGAATAGGCGGTTGATCCGTGTGAGCATAATTCTTTTATTGCTTTATTAATCTCACGTGGAGATTTTTGTTTCGAATCTTGCCGTGTTAAATCTAATTTTCCTTTGACTAAAACAATTAAATCATATGTTTTAGATATGTTGGGTTTACGATTAAATCGCCTAAACATGTTCCCTAGATTATCTGCAACAAATTCTGCTTCGTGACCTACAATTGCTTTAGGTCCTCTGAAAAGATAATCAATATTTTGCGCTAAGCCTTTAAAAGCAAAATTCATTGCTTTTCTATTTCCAAAGTTCATTGCGATAGCAAAAGTTATTGCAATTGGTAAATAGGCAAAAACAGCTGTGCGCGCTACAATAGCAGCTATAACTGTCATTATGATATCCCATACAGCCTCTTGCTTATTTTCTGGATCTTTAAGTTGTTTAAATAAGAAACTGTAAGATGTGGTAAAAGCCTTTGATGTAGTAGCCAATAATTTTGATTTGGTTTTAAAGCCAGAAAGGGAAGACGGGTTTGCGGCGTTCCAAACCATTTGTGAACGCTGTTTTTTCATCATATACATATTTGCCAAGGCTTCTTCTTCTGTGGGGTAAACTTCAAAAGGAGTTCCATTTGAAATAATTGCTTTTAAGAAGGCTCTTTTATTACTGAAATTATCAATATCAACGAAGCCAGAATTATCACTACTTTTTTCAAATTCAATTGATAGTTTTAATAACCATCCGCCGCCCATATCTTTTGATAATTGATGAACACTTACTCCATATCTATCGTTTGTGTTACCATATACTTTTAAATTATCTGGGTTTGGATAAATATCAGAAAAATCGCCACCATGCCCTGTCATATCAGTGTGATCAAATCTAGTAATCCCTTGTACGTGTTTTTCTATGGACGTTTCAATAATGCTTTTCGGTGTGTCGGGGGTATAAGTACCCCAATGATATCTACACTCATGATCAATAAATTCTGGATCATGAGTATCAGGATTTATTTTTGATCTTAAGCTGTATGATTGTCTAGCCCAAAAACTATTGAGCATTCCTGTTTGATAATCCTGAGCAATGATATAGCGATGCGCTAGGCTAGCTACTATACCATTTGTCATATGGTGTAAATCATATCTTGGTGTAACGTCGTCTTGATGACGCAATACGACTGCTCGATAGTCTTTAAAAAAATCTCTTTTTCTAAACACAAGAAGATTGTCAATTTCACTGATTGTATCTGTTATGCTTTTAGCTCTTTGTTGTAATCCTATAAAAGTATGAGTTGTGCGTACGGAGCCACTAATGTGACTTTTGATAATGTGCGATGGTGGCAAGCTGTCTCTTGCCATTTGAGTGGTGATCAAAATATCTGGTAACGAGCCTAAATCCATTTTACGGAAATTAATGAAATTAATTCCATAAATCAAGAACTAAATATATTTCTAAGCCTTATGTTCGGCGTGCTTGGTAATTGGGCCGTCTGCGCGGCCATGAATGAATTGCTCTACGTAGGAATTACAGGAGTCGTATAAATTTCCAACTGTGTCCTTCCAGATGATTTTACCTTCATAAATCATGGCAACATGATCGGCAATTTTACGCGCGCTAGACATGTCGTGTGTAATAGTGAGTGCAGTTGCGCCCAAGTCTTTCACACAATCAACAATCAAATTATTGATTACGTCGGCCATAATAGGGTCTAGCCCCGTTGTAGGCTCGTCAAAGAAGATAATTTCTGGGTTAGTGGCGATAGCACGCGCCAAACTTACACGTTTTTGCATGCCACCAGAAATTTCGGCAGGGAAGAGGTCTCCCGTTGCTGCCGTAAGGCCGACTTGTCTTAGCTTTTCGATGGCTATGGGGCGGGCTTCATCTTTATGCATTTTTTGCCCTTGGACGAGGCCAAAAGCAACATTCTCCCAAACAGTCATTGAATCAAACAGGGCGCCCCCTTGAAAAAGCATACCAAATTTTTTCATCAAGGCGCCGCGTTCTGTGTTGTCCATATCGCAGATATTCTGACCATCAATTTTGATTGTGCCACTATCATGTTGAATAAGTCGCAATATGCATTTTAAAGTGACGGATTTTCCAGATCCTGATCCGCCAATGATGACCATGGATTCACCCTTGTTAACGCATAAATCCACACCTGTTAGGACATGCTTAGAGCCGAAGGATTTTTTAACATTTTTTAGCTCAATTTTTGGTGCATTCATGAGAAAAACACCTGAGTAAGAATATAGTTAAAGATAAGAATGAGAATAGAAGCCGATACAACAGCATATGTCGTTGCCGTTCCTACACCTTGTGCCCCACGACCAGAATTAAAGCCGTGATAACATCCCATCATGGAAACGATGAAGCCGAAGACCGCTGCTTTGATTAAGCCAGAAACAACATCTATGCGCTCTAATATATCCCACGTCTGGGAGATATAATTTCCCGAAGAAAACCCAAGATTGTAAACACTCACGATATAACCACCATAGATACCAATAATGTCACCGATTAAAACAAGAACAGGGAGCATTAATGTCCCTGCAATAATACGCGGCGCTATTAAATATTTAAATGGATTAACAGAAAGCGTTGTGAGAGCATCGATTTGCTCTGTAACTCGCATTGTGCCAATTTCCGCTGCTATTGAAGCGCCAACACGTCCCGCAACCATTAAACCAGCAAGAACGGGTGCAAGCTCGCGCGTGATGGAAAGCGCGACAACACCGGCTACGGCACCTTCGGCATTAAAACGTGTAAAGCCCGTATAGCTCTGTAAGGCCAAAACCATTCCTGTAAAGAGCGCCGTCATACCGACAACTGGTAAGGAGTAATACCCAATATCAACAAATTGACGTAAAATGAGCCTAGGGTAGAATACAGGGGTCAAAGTCTGTGTTGTTGCCTTACCAATAAACATCGACAGTGCGCCGATGGATTGGAAAAAGCTCAAAATAGCATGGCCAACGGCTTCACAAACATGAAGGGCATTATCGGGAAGCTTTTTTAAATGCGTAAGCGCCGAATTTTGTAACGTCTTTGACATAGAAATTTTGTAGCTTTTTTGCGCGCTGTTGAAAAGCGTTTATTACTTTATCCGTTCATATACTCACGTTTATAACGATGACCAAGCGATGTAAGAATTTCATAACCAATTGTTCCTGCTGTTTTGGCCAAATCATCAATGCTTTGGCTTTTTCCTAAAATTTCAACAGCATCGCCTTGTTTGGGCTGATTTACTTTTGTTTTAGAAATATCAATTGTGACTAAATCCATTGAAACGCGACCAATCACGGGGCAGGCTTGATTGTTGTAATAAACAACTGCCTTGTTACTGGCAGAGCGTAAAAAGCCATCCGCATAGCCAACCGCAATCGTGGCTGTGCGTGTATCTTTTTTAAATTTGTGGCTAGCGCCGTAGCCAATTGTTTCATATTGACGTGCCTCACGAATTTGTAGGATGCGCGTATTGAGCGATACAATAGGCTTCATTGGGTTGTCTTTTTCTGGTGTAGGATTACCGCCATATAAGGCATAACCAGGCCGCACCATGTCGTGATGATAGTGATCATTGCGAAACACTCCAGAAGAGTTAGCAAGTGATTTTTTGACATTAGGATATCGTCTTGAAAAACGTACAGCCCGCTCAGAAAACAAGTCAGCCTGGGCGATTGTGAGTTCTTTTGCCCACCCTTGTGCCCAATCATCGGCGGCAACAAAATGGCTCATAATCATTTGAATATCAATGTTTTTAAGCATATCTGTGTTTTCTAATAGATGGTCAAATTCACGGTTGTTTAGGCCTAATCTATTCATGCCTGTATCGAGATGGAGGAACGCTTGGAATTTTTTATTATTATCCTGTCCCCATTTATTCCATCGTGCGATGTCATCGGGTGAATTTAAAACAGGTATTAAGTTTTGGTCGGTGTACGTGCTTTCTTGACCATGAAATAAGCCTCCCAAAACGGCCAAAGGCGATTTTTTATCAAATTCTCGTAATTCTAAGGCTTCATCGAGAGTTGCCACAAAAAACTGAGTACATCCCTGTTTTTTCAGGGTTTCTGCCACTTCTTTCATGCCTAAACCATACGCACTTGCTTTTAAAACTCCTGCCACACCACAATCATTACCTACTTGATCCTTCAAAATCCGATAATTTTGGCTCAAAGCCCCTAAATCAATGGTTAAAACCCCATTATGCGTTAAAAATTCTTGCATTTTTATTTTCCGTAATGTAAATTCTGTTACTATGTTAGACCAAAACGATACCAGACTTTCACAAGATCAAAAGCTTTTAGTTCAAGCTTTTAATACTGTTGCTGCGTATTTCAAAGATCGTATTCTAGGTAAAGATTTACAGATGCAGGAAATAGGTGAAGATATAGAAGCTCTGGTGAGAGATGATAAAGGAGAACAGGCTAATAGTTATCTTTCATCACAGGCTGTTTTTATGCTTATTGAGGCTATAGGTGATGATGGAATTTCTTATGGCGATGCAATCAAAAATGGTGGAACGGTGCAGAGCAATAGATATTTTGTTGAAGAAACACTTATAACTTCTAATAGCGAAGAAAGCGAACTTATAGCAGAAAAATGCCGACTGAAAATTTTAGAGCAACTTTTATTTACTGCTTCAAGATTAAATACTTTACCTCAAGAATATATTCGTAATGAGTCACAAAGATTAGGATTTATTACTAAGCCTTAATCATACCTCTTCTCTAAATCACTAAAGCGTGTGACGCTGGCTTCGAAGTGGAGGCTTATGGTGCCGATGGGGCCGTGACGTTGTTTGGCGACGATGACGTCTGCGACGTTGTTACAATTACTTAAATCTTCTTGCCATTGGGCGTAACGGTCATTGAATTTTCCATCATCTTCACCTGGTTTTTTCTCTGGCTCTTCACGGCTTAAGTAATATTCACGACGGTAGATAAACATTACAACGTCCGAGTCTTGCTCAATCGATCCTGATTCACGAAGGTCAGACAGCATAGGGCGTTTGTCTTCACGTTGTTCGACCGCACGGGAAAGCTGTGATAGGGCAATGACGGGAATGTTTAATTCCTTTGCAATCGCTTTAAGGCCACGGGTAATTTCTGAAATTTCTAAAACCCTGTTGCCTTGTGCCTGAGCTGATCCTGATCCTTGAAGAAGTTGCAAATAGTCAATCACGAGTAAATCTAATCCATGTTGCCGTTTCAAACGCCGCGCCCGTGTCCGCACCGCCCCAATAGAAAGGGCGGGGGTGTCATCAATATAAAGGGGCACTTGGCTGAGTTTTTGGCTGGCCTCCACAAATTTTCTAAAATCTGTTTCTTTGATATTCCCTTTACGAATATCGTCCCCAGAAATATTGGCTTCATCGGCTAAAATACGTGTCGCAAGCTGGTCTGCACTCATCTCTAAAGAGAAAAATCCAACACGTCCACCTTGTTCACCACCGCTTTCGGCAAAGGCTTTGGCGGCGTTATAGGCAACGTTGACGGCGAGCGATGTTTTACCCATGGACGGACGCGCGGCCAGAATAAGAAGGTCAGAATTATGAAGGCCGCCAAGCTTATGATCCAGATCCGTTAGGCCTGTTGTCACGCCTGTGACATGACCATCGGAATGATAGGCTTTTTCGGCATTCTCAATAGCGGTTAAAACAGAATCGCGAAGGGTTTGGAAACCGCCTTGTGCCACACCACTTTCGGAGAGTTTAAACAAACTGCTTTCGGCTTGTTCAATAATTTTTTGCGCGTCTGTTTCGATTGAGAAGTTATACGCCTCGGCATTGATATCTTGGTTTAGGCGGATAATTTCGCGGCGCAAATAACGATCATAAATTGTATTCGCGTAATCCATGATGTTGTTGAGCAACGGGACTTCGTTCGCTAACTCATTTAGATATTGCGTGCCGCCAACACTGTCTAACCCTTCGTCTTTTTCAAAATAATCTTTTAACGTGGTGTGCTTGGCTTCTAATCCACGCTCAATCATTTTTTCAATTGTGGCGTAAATATTTTGATGTGAGGGGTGGGAGAAATGTTGAGGGCGCACAATGTCATTGATGCGCTCTAAATTATTATTATCAATGAGCAACATCCCCAGAAGCCCTTGTTCCGCATCAAAATTATGCGGTAATTCTTTAAACGCGTTATTGGTTGTGTCGTCCGCCATAGGGGCGGCGTCAAAGGGGCTCGCACCATCGTTGCGGCCGTCATTTTCAGGCATATAATCTATGGGCGGTGGCGCAATATCTGTGTTCATCCTCATTTTATGCCACAGCCAAAACAAAAATTACACGGAATAATCAACCACCCCCTGTGGATTACGGGGATGGAAATACTATTGAGGCATGACGGACATTGCCGCTTGAACTTTATTATTTACCGTACTCTTGTAGGGGTTCTCAGAGGTGTGACGGAGTGATTAACCAAAAGCTTTTCTTGGGTTGAAGCCAACGGGCTTGCGTACTTGGTTTCTTTCGTTGGCGCGTCCATTTTGTGTAAAATTAGCCTCAATTCGATAAATTTCTATTAGCTTATCTAAATCAATTCCAAACTCTGCTCTCAGCTGGCCAACGGGTTTATGGCGTTGATCTTTAAAGTCTGTTTTTGATAAATCAATTCCTGTTTGACCAAAATATTCGCGGCCTGCTTGTACGCCTATTAAATATGATGCAATATTATCGGGAGTTACATTATAAGGTTTAGGATATTCGTTCATCAACGCGTTCATGAAAATGGTGACTTGATCGTCTGTTAATTCATTAGACGCTCCACCCATTGTAAACCCAATGACAAAGGCTTCATCTATTTGTAATGCGCCCCGACCTAACAAGGTATGAATGGCATCATGTGTATCTATATCCACTGCTCCAGGCAGGCAATCTGGTGATTCTGGGTTTTCGTACTTCCAGATAATTGCAGGGGTATCGGTTGCGCCCGCTATATTTGGAAACAGCTGTAAATAAGAATCAATACTCATAGGGTCATTTTCTAGCAACGCAGGATGCCAAAACTTATAATTATCAAACTGTGTTAATTCTTGTTTTTGTAACTCAGAAAGATCTTGAACAAATCTTCTGTTTCTCGAAACTGCTTCGGCCCATAAGTCAGGGTTGTCTTGAGGGCGCCCTAGTAAGACGGCATTATCATGATGTTGTTGGCATAGGTCAGTGAGAAATTCTGCGTGTTGTATAGAACGAACGCCACCGTTTGTAAGGTTCCAATAGGTTGAGAATGAGTACACGGCGAAAGGTTGCTCATGTATAAAATGCAAGCCCTGCAAAAAACGTCTTTTTGCGAAAAGAAGCTCTTCTTCTGTCGGCTGTATGTCAAAAGCATTTCTCATGGACGAATAATATAGCACACAGAACAAAAAGTCAATATTATGAAAATTAATAACTATTTGATTTTATTCGTAAAAAAAACCCGCATTGGGTATTCCAAGCGGGTTTTTGAATTTATATTTTGAGAAGAATTAAGCTTTGGCTTCTTCTTCTGCAGGAGCGGCTTCGGCGGTTTCTGTTTCGGCATCTTCTTCTGGTGCTTCAACTTTTTTCGCGGCTTTGGCTTCGGCTTTCTCGGCAGCTTTGGCTTCATCAGCATCAGCTTTTTCAGCGGCTTTG
>CAYGPG010000034.1:0-17588 GCA_964351905.1 uncultured Micavibrio sp. | reverse complement strand
TATATCATGTAGGGTTGCTGGAACAGCTTCTGCTTGCGTCCACACAATATCACTCAGGTTTTTCTTAATGCTGGCGGGTGTAATACCATGCTTTTCATTATGTTCAATTTGCTTTTGACGGCGACGGTTTGTCTCGTCAATCGCATATTGCATACTGCCTGTAATTTTATCAGCATATAGAATAGCTTTACCATCAATGTTTCGCGCCGCGCGCCCAATGGTTTGCACCAAACTTGTTTTACTGCGCAAAAATCCCTCTTTATCTGCATCCAAAATCATCACGCGCATACATTCAGGAATATCCAATCCTTCACGGAGCAAGTTAATTCCAACAAGAACATCAAACACACCTTTTCGCATATCTTGAATAATTTCTATGCGTTCCAAAGTATCCACATCAGAGTGAATATAGCGCACACGTATTTGATTTTCGCTTAAATACTCCGTTAAAGACTCTGCCATTTTTTTGGTCAAAGTTGTGACCAATAAACGGCCATTTTGGGCGACTATTTCTTTCGCCTCATGCATTAAATCATCGACTTGGTTTGTCGTTGGGCGAATTTCGACGGGTGGATCAATCAAGCCTGTCGGGCGGACAATTTGCTCGACAAATTCACCGCCTGTTTGATCTAATTCCCACTGGTTGGGCGTTGCGGACACATAAATTGTTTGTGATCGAAAATTATTCCATTCTTCAAACTTTAAGGGACGGTTATCTTTAGCCGCTGGAAGGCGAAAGCCGTAATCAACAAGCGTTGTTTTACGCGCCCTATCGCCTTTATACATCGCGCCAATTTGCGAAACCATAATATGGCTTTCATCCAAAAACATGATCGCATCTTTTGGCATATATTCAATCAATGTCGGCGGCGGCGCGCCGGGCGGGCGACCCGTTAAATAACGGGAGTAATTTTCAATTCCTTTGCAAGTTCCTGTTTCGCTTAACATTTCAATATCATATTGCGTACGTTGATCTAGGCGTTGTGCTTCTAATAACTTGCCTTCCGCTTCAAACTCCGCCAAGCGATCTTTTAAATCGACTTTAATTTGTTTAACCGCCTGCTTAATAGTGGGACCAGGCGTGATATAATGCGAATTTGCGTAGATACGAACAGAGTCTAAATAATCATATTTTTTGCCCGTCAGCGGATCAAATTCTGTGATCTTTTCGATCTCATCCCCAAATAAACTAAAACGCCACGCCCGATCTTCAAAGTGAGCGGGGAATAGTTCTAACGTATCGCCGCGAACGCGAAATGATCCACGTTCAAATGAAATATCATTGCGTTTATATTGAAGTTCAATAAGACGAGAGATTAAATTCTGACGGTCGAATATATCACCCGTAGAAACATCGAAAGTCATTGAGGCATAGGCTTCTTTCGATCCAATACCGTAAATACAAGAGACAGACGCAACAATGATCACGTCTTTACGTTCAAACAAAGCCCGTGTCGCCGAATGGCGCATACGGTCAATCTGTTCATTAATAGAGGAATCTTTTTCAATGAAAGTGTCAGAGCGCGGCACATAGGCTTCGGGTTGATAGTAATCATAGTAAGATACAAAATATTCAACGGCATTCTTAGGAAAGAAAGATTTAAACTCAGCATATAGTTGCGCCGCCAATGTTTTATTAGGCGCAAGTATAAGCGCAGGACGTTGTGTTTCTTGGATGACTTTCGCCATCGTAAATGTTTTACCAGAACCCGTGACACCCAATAAAACCTGATCTGTTAGACCTTCATTAATGCCTTGAGATAATTTTTTGATCGCCTGCGGTTGATCACCTGCAGGGGTAAATTCTGTCTCTATTTGAAAAGGGATAGAATTCTTTTCAACATGTTCTGCTGCTGCCTGTGATAATTCAACAACTCCACGCATGTTTATTTAAACCTTTATTTGTAATAAGATATATTTTTAGTAGACACCAAGTGACTTATAAAGCCTTACAAGAGATTGTGAAACATCGGATTTACTCTGTGCCAAGGAAGAGTCTGCTTCGTTTAATGTTCTTTGTGAATCCAGAACATCGATAAAAGAAACCTCTCCTTCTTTATATAGCAACTGTGATAGTTCCAAGGCTTGGTTTGCATTATTATAAGCATTTTGTAAATGATCACGTCTTTCATTTAAACGGGCATAGTCGTTTAGTGCTGTCTCCACTTCTGTTACAGCCTCTAATATTGTTTTTCTATAGTTCTGATAAGCACGCCTCTCAACCGCTCTAGCAGCATCAATCTGCCCTTCAATACGTCCAAAATCAAGGAGTGAGACCGCCATTCCTAATGTGATGTTCCAAATATTCGCGTTATTAGCAAAACCGCCATCTGTTGTTCCAAAAAATCCACTTAAAGTGAATTGCGGGAATAAATCTGCGACTGCGGCTTTACTAAGGGCAGTAGATGATTCCAATGTTGCCATTGCCGCACGAATATCAGGACGTAAAGACAGCACTTCTGTAGGCGCTAATAAGACGGCTTCAATATCATTACTAGGAATAGAAGAGTCTTCAAGTAGTATGGATTTTAGGTCTTCTGGCAAAGCGCCGACCAAGACCGACAAGGCAAGTCGTGCATTTTCTGCTTGGCGTTCAAATTCTGGAACAGATGCTTTTGTTGTGTTCACAAGATTTTCAGCGCGCTCCACATCAAGCTGCGGTGCCTCACCAAATTCATTTTGTTTAATAATAAGATCAAGCGTTTTTTGTTGAATTTCTAAATTCGTATTTGCAATCTCAGTTTGCTTTTGAAAATTTCTATATTCAATATAGTTTCTAGCAATATCACCAATCAATGTAAGGGTGACATCGTAATATTGCTCTTCAAAGCTATCAATATTTTTTCTCGCAGCCTTGTCTGCCTGCCTATTACGTCCAAAAATATCAACTTCATATGAAGCGTCAAAACCCGCTTCATATGTGTTATCTAGCCCTGGAAAACCGTTTCCAGTATCACGTCTTTCTGCCGTTGCAGTTCCATCCAACTGTGGAAAAAGAGCTGATCTACTCGTGCGGCGTATCCCTCGTGCTTCTTCTATTCTACTTTTTGCAATAAGGCGATCTGGGCTTTGTTCTAATGAAAGAGCAATAAGCTGATTTAAAGTTTGATCATCAAATTTTTTCCACCACCCTTTTAAATCTTGAACGGAATTACTGCTTATAACTTTTGCTTCATAATCGTTCCATGCTTTGGGTTCACTAGGCTTGTCAAAAATATTACCCGTTGTAATACAAGCAGATAAAACAAAAGTAGAAGCTACAGTTAATAAAATTTTCATGATCTAGCTTCCCCATTATTATTTTCCTGTTCAAACTCACATTGTTGTTCTTGACCTGAACTACCATCATCTCTGCCGCGGATTTTATCTTCTAATTTTCTTAAAAGAACGTAGAAGAAAGGCGTAAATACCAATCCGAATATTGTTACGCCGATCATGCCTGAGAAAACAGCAATACCAATTGCAGAACGCATTTCAGCACCCGCACCAGAGCTAAGAACTAATGGTAGAACACCCATGATAAATGAAATAGATGTCATTAAAATAGGCCTCAGTCTAAGACGCGCAGATTCAATCGCTGATTGAACAATACCTTTACCTTGTTTTTCTAGCTCACGGGCAAACTCAACAATTAGAATTGCATTTTTACATGCAAGCCCTGCCAGCACAAAGAGTGCTATCTGTGTAAAGATATTGTTATCCTGACCTGTGAAATAAAGACCCAAGATTGCTGATAATATTGCCATTGGCACAATCAAGATAACAGCAAGTGGAAGCGAAAGACTTTCATATTGCGCAGCCAATACTAAAAATACCAAAAGCAAACAAATTGGAAAAACAAAAATTGCTGTATTTCCAGCCAGTATCTGTTGATATGTTAATTCTGTCCATTCAAAGGCCATGCCTTGAGGAAGAGTTTCATCAAGTATTTTTGTAATTGCGTCTTGCGCTTGTCCTGATGAATAACCTGGCGCTGCGTTTCCTGTTAAATCAGCAGAGCGATAAGCGTTATAACGCATCGCGGTTTCAGGCCCAAAAGTTTCTTCAACATTTGTAAAAGCTCCAAGTGGAATCATCTGTCCGTCTCTATTACGTGTTTGTAAACGTAGGATATCATCTGGAGTAGAGCGATACTCACTATCAGCTTGTGCAATAACCTGATAGGTGCGACCAAATTTATTAAAATCATTAATATATTGAGAACCGAGATATATCTGCATTGTATTAAACACGTCAGACATTGGAACACCCAATTGTTGAACTTTTGTACGATCTATATCTGCATAAAGCTGCGGCACATTAATATTATAACTTGAGAATATACCTGTTAGTGCTGGGTCCGCATAAGCTTTGCCTAAAACTTGCTGCATTACATCTGCCAAGGCGGCGTAACCCAGATCTGCTTTATCTTCAACTTGCAGTTTAAATCCACCAACATTGCCTAATCCTCTCACAGGTGGTGGCGGGAAGACAGCAATAAAAGCAGAGTCTATTGCTGCAAATTTTTGATTTAATTGTCCTGCAATCGCTAAACCGTTTAATTCTGGCGATTGCCTATTTTCAAAACTATCCAATGTCACAAATACAATTCCTGCGCTTGCAGAATTCACAAAGCCATTGATAGAAAGACCGGGAAATTGAACCGCGCCAACAACGCCCTCTTGTTCGAGTGCAATCTCACCCATACGGCGGATCACTTCTTCCGTATGTTCTAAAGTAGAGCCAGCAGGCAACTGTGCAAAACTCACGAGATATTGCTTATCTTGTGTCGGAACAAAGCCTTTAGGAACTAATTTAAAGCTCATCACAGTTGCAAAACAAAGAACAGTAAATAATATTGCCATGATCAAAAAGCGTCGCGTAACAAAACGACAGACGCTATAACCATATATCTTTTGCGCTTTGTTAAACATCCTATTAAAAATATTAAAGAACCAACCAAACAGACGATCCATTAATTTTTGCAACCAATCTTTCTCTGCACCTTTCTCCTGAAGTAAAACAGCACACAATGCAGGACTTAACGTTAAAGAGTTGAACGTTGAAATGAATGTCGCAATCGCAATCGTTAAGGCAAATTGCTGATAAAATTGCCCTGTCAAACCGCTAATAAAAGAAATTGGAATAAAGACCCCTGCCAAAACAAGCGTAGTTGCAATAACAGGTCCTGTTACCTCTTTCATAGCAATTTTTGTTGCTTCAACAGGGCTATTTCCTTCTGCAATGTTTCGTTCAACATTTTCAACAACAACGATGGAGTCATCGACCACAATTCCGATTGCCAAGATCAAACCAAAGAGAGATAGAACATTAATTGAAAAACCAAAAACATACATAAATGCTAATGTTCCAATAATAGAAACGGGTACAGCAAGAAGTGGAATGATAGAGGCACGCCACGTTTGAAGGAAAATAATTACAACTAAAACGACCAAACTCACTGCTTGAAACAACGTTACAACAACTGATTCAATAGAAAGTTTAACAAAAACTGTGGGGTCATAAACAATGGAATAATCCACGCCTTCGGGCATATTCTTCTTCAGCTCTGCCATCGTTGCACGGACATTGGACGAGATATCCAGCGCATTGGCACCGGGGGATGCAAAAATAGGAACCGCTGCAGCTTGTTGATTATTTAAAAGAGAACGTAAAGAGTATGTTTGCGCTTCCATCTCTACACGGGCAACATCTTTAAGTCGGGTTACTACTCCATTTTCATCACGTTTAATAATGATATTTTCAAATTGCTCTTTATTTTCTAAACGCCCCTGAACATTAACAGGCAATTGTAACTCAACGCTATCATCATAAGGCGGACCGCCTATTAAACCTGCAGCAACCTGAACATTTTGTTCTCTAACCGCATTCACAACATCATTTGCTGTCATATTACGTTCAGCAACTTTGTTTGGATTAAGCCAAATACGCATCGCATAGTCGCCTGCACCAAAAATACGAACCTGTCCAACCCCTTGAATTTTTGCTAATTCATCTTTTACATTTAAGGTAGCGTAGTTTCTTAAATACAGCATGTCGTAGCTGTTATCTGGCGATGTAATGTGAACCACCATTGTAAGGTCTGGTGAACTCTTTACAACGGTTACACCGAGTTGACGTGTGATGTCTGGTAATCTTGGCTCTGCCTGTTGAACACGATTTTGAACCAGCTGCTGCGCCAAATCTGGATCTGTGCCAATAGCAAATGTCACCGTTAGTGTAAGACGTCCATCTGTTGTCGCGAGTGAGTTCATGTACAACATATCTTGTACACCGTTGATCTGCTCTTCTAATGGCGTTGCTACAGTCTCGGCTATTGTTGCTGGATTTGCACCAGGGAAGTTAGCCGTCACGACGATCGATGGGGGTGATACTTCAGGGTATTCAGCAATAGGTAGGCTGAACATGGAGACAAAACCGCCTAGCAACACAACAATGGATAAAACTGCCGCAAAAATGGGGCGTGTAATGAAAAAGCTAGAAATATTCATTGAGTGGATACCTTGTTTTTATTTTTTTAACGTTAGGATTTATCGGCCTGTTTCTGTTCAATAGTTTCTTCAAAATTTTCACGTTGCGGCGACATATCTTTCGTATCTGGCTTTGCCAGCTTAGGGCTATCTTTTACATTAGGCTGTACAGGCGTATCTGGACGAATACGAATAATCCCTTCTGTGATAACTTTATCACCGTCATTTAAACCAGAGATAATAATCCGTTCCCCCTCTACACTATCGCCCAGCGTGACTTCACGATAGGTTGCTTTGTTTTCTTCATTAACAACATAAACAAATTTACGATCTTGGTCTGTGCTAATTGCACGCTCTGTTAGAAGGACAGCGTTCACAGGTGATGCACTTCCCATTTCTATATTGGCAAACATTCCTGGTAATAAGATTTGGTTTTCATTGGGAAAAAATGCACGGGCACGAATTGTGCCTGACGTTGTATCAATTCTATTATCAAAGCTTTGTACGAAACCTTCGAAAATTTGATTGTCATCATTAAGTTTTAATCTTACTGGGATTTTAGCTTCTTCTTGAGAAATATTGCGTACTTCCCTTAAATAAGTACGCTCATCTACTTCAAAATCAGCATAAACACCTTTAGTAGATACAATTGTTGTAAGTAATGGTGCGTTTGGGCCAGCCTCCACCAAGTTTCCAACTGTCACTTCATCACGACTGACTTGTCCGCTAATCGGAGCTTTTACGTTCGCGAAATCTAAATCGATTTTAGCTTGCTCTAGCTGCGCTTTACTACTTGATGCTCTCGCTTGAGACACCTTAAGCGTATTGAGGCGCTCATCGTATATTCTTTTGGAAATAGCATCTGCCTCTACAAGATTTTTGGCGCGCTCAAGTTCTTTTTTAGCCAAATTGATTTCTGTGTAAGCAGAATTCAATTCTGCACGCGCACGATCCACTTCTGCCTGATAAGAACGGGTATCAATAACAAATAAAACATCACCCTTTTCAACAGTCTGTCCATTAATAAATTTAATGTCTGTGATGACGCCACTCACTTGTGGTCTTAGTTCAGCGAACTCTACAGCCTCTAATCTAGCAGAAAAATTTTTCCAAATCTGAACAGGTTCTGTTTTAATAACCTCGACTGTAACAGGCATTGCTTGACCCTGTTGGACTGAACCACCTTCTGGCTCATCTTTTGCCTGAGCACTAAAATATACCGCCGTGCCGATGAGTAAAATAACAAGCGAGACCGCTATAATTGCTTTTTTATTTATTATGTTCATTCGTTTACCCTTGTTTCTATAAACTTAAGCTATTTCTATATGTTCTTCTTTAATTCCCAGAATATTAAAAATTCCTATTTTCATATTTTTTTCAATCGGCGCCAGACTATTCAAAATCCGTGCCATCATCAAACAGCCAATCACATAACTATATATTTGTTTTGCTTTGGTAGATGCGTTAATCGTTTTAGGAAGTTGTCCTAGTGCGATCATATCATTAATGCATTGCTCATAATAACGTTCCTGTTGTTGAAAAATTTTTTCTGCTCTTTTGCGTACTTCTGGTTCATCTCCTCCGATTTCCGATCCTAATGTCATAAAAGGACACCCACAAACTTTCCCATATTTTTGAAAAGTCTTTTTTTGTAAACCGTACCCCACATCACAAAAACGTTTAAAACGTTCAATTGGCAGGATGTTTAAGTCAAAAACTTCCTCAAACGCAGGTTTAGATTTTTCAGAAAAATAATCTAGAGCAGAAAGCGTTAAATCTATTTTTGACGAAAAATAATAATAGAAGCTTCCTTTTTGAACATCTGATTTTTTACATATTTCATCAACGCTAACACTGCCATAACTGCTTTGCCATATCAGGTCCATCGCAGTATCAATTAGCTTTTGTTTGTTGTTAGTTGGAGCTCGCCCCATACATATCTCCTTAAATATGAAGTCACATGTAAAGTATTTTACTGATTAGTCAAATATTTTTTCTTTGTAAAAATAAAAATCAGGACATAATCTATCTTCACCTTAAGATATTGGAGTTTATATTAATGCAAATAAACATCATGCCTAGCGCCGTTGAATTAGATCCAAGTGATCCCTATGCGCGTGAGCGTCAAACTTTCCCAATTTTAGAAGCAGATTACGTTGAAAGATTAAAAGATTATGGTGATGTAGAAAACTGTAAGAAAAACTCAGTTCTGTTTGAAAGAGGCGATCGCACAGTTGATTTTTTTGTGATCATTAAGGGAAATATTGAGATATATGAACATCAACCATCAGGCACAAAAGTTTTTACAATACATAAAGAAAATCAATTCACGGGTGAACTAGATTTATTAAATGACCGAAAAATATTAGTCGGTGGACGAATGGGTGAAGATGGAACAGTCATCAGAATAAAACGCTCTGACTTTAAAAGACTTTTGGTTGCAGAACCTGATATTGCTGAAATTATCATTCGTGCTTTTATTCTTCGCCGTGTTGGCCTTATTTCCCATGAGCAAGGTTCCGTGACTTTGATAACAGATAAAGAAAATTCGGATTCAATGCGCATTGAAAGATTTATTCGTCGTAATGGATATCCTGTTCAAATTTTAGATTGCCATGACGAAGCATACGATGAAACATTAACAGAGCATCAATTAGAAAAAACAGACTTACCAGCCGTTATCGTACATCTTGGCAACGCTGTTTTAAAAAATCCTTCAAATTACAAATTAGCAGAAGCATTAGGTTTAACAGAGCGGCCAGATACTGATATATTATACGATGTAATGATTGTTGGTGGAGGTCCTTCTGGCCTGTCAGCAGCAGTCTATGCAGCATCAGAAGGCCTTAATACAGTTTTACTTGAAAAAGAAGCACCAGGTGGACAGGCTGCTACCAGTTCAAAAATTGAAAATTATCTTGGATTTCCTACAGGCGTTTCTGGACAAGCTCTGGCTGGAAGAGCCCAAGTTCAGGCTATGAAGTTTGGTGCGAAAATTATTTTACCTCATACTGTAAAGTCTATTCAAAAAGAAACTGATGGGTCTTTTTCTTTAAAACTTTGTGATGAAAGAAAATTAAAAACAAGATCAGTTGTGATTGCCACAGGTGCAACATATAGAAAGCTTAATATTAAAGATGGCGAAAAATTTGATAATGCTGGCGTTTATTATGCCGCCACCTCTATGGAAGCCGATTTGTGTCGTAATGAAGAAGTTATCATTGTTGGTGGTGGTAATTCTGCAGGTCAAGCTGCTGTCTTTTTATCCAGACATGCCTCACACGTTCATATTCTTGTAAGAGGAGACAACCTTGCCTCAAGCATGTCAGATTATTTGATCAATAGAATTGATTCATCACCTAAAATTACTTTGCATACCCATTCTGAAATCACAAAATTAGAAGGTAAAAGACATCTACAAGAAGTGACCATAAGCAATAAAAAAGAAAATAAAGACGAAGTAAAAAATATAAGTCACGTCTTTTTAATGATTGGTGCCATGCCCAATACAGATTGGGTTGAAGATTTTATTCAATTAGACAGTCGCGGCTTTATTTGCACAGGGGCAGAGGCTAGCAAGAGTGAAATGTGGCAATTAAAGCGTTTTCCTATGATGTTTGAAACAAGCGCTCCAGGTATTTTTGCTACTGGGGACGTTCGTTCGGGGTCAATTAAGCGTGTAGCGTCAGGAGTAGGTGAAGGATCGATTACAGTAAGCCAAATTCATCAGTATCTGGCCAATTTGTGATAAGTTTCTTAAAGAAGCTTAAATTTTTAGTCTGATTTACTTACCCACCAATTTTGCAAAAGAGATTTTTGAATTTTAAGGTTATTATATCTTTTAATAAAGTCAGTATTACATGAAATGGCCTCACATACTCTTTTTCCCTCCTCCCACTCAAGCTCCTTGTCTACAAGAGCTTGAATTTCGGAATCTGTAATATTTTTAAATTGTTTGTTCATAACCTGATGAACCAACTTACGATTGCCATGATTAGTTCCTAAATAAAACAACATAAGGATTCATCTTTTAGCTAGATCTCTTTTTTTATTGGCTTGCAGGCATATTTATGTAAGATCATTTCATCAGTTAACAAGGTGTTTATGGACAAAGTTTTTATAAGAAATTTCTTAATTTTTGCATTTCTGCTCATCAGCAGTGTAGGTACTCTCACATATTATTTTATTAGCAATGATATCAAATCAGATAATATTGATAACTGGATAAGTCATACTTATGAAATTATTGCAGAAGCGGAGGAATTAAATGCCTCAATCAATGGTATTGTTGCGGCACAAAGAGGTTATCTTATAACAAATGATACTGAATTTTTAAGCCAATACAGTCAGCAAAAATCAACAGCTTTAAAAAATATAGAAGGTCTAAAAAAACTCACAAAAAATAGTATCTCTCAGCAAAATCGTCTTATAAAACTCGAAGAAAACTTAAAAAAGTTTTATCAAAGTCTAGAAAAAAGAACAAAAAGATATGATTTTTCTCAAAACACACCAAAATCATCCGCTTTAGTTTTAGACGAAATACGCGATATAGATGAACTCAAGCAAAACGTCATTGAGCTACATAAAAATATCTTAAATGAAGAATATAAATTATTGAATCTTCGTATCAGCACTATTGAATCAAAAAAGAAACAATATCTGATAACATTAATAGGAGGGATTATTATTGGCGCCATATTGCTACTAATTTTTAATAGCTTCCTATTAGGAGCACAGAGAAAACGTAGTAAAATAGAAGAAAACCTTAAAGACGCACAAGAAAGACTGACACTAGCCCTAGATGGAATGCGCGATGGCATTTTTGACTGGAACTTAAAAAATAACACTGTTTTTTATTCTGCTCAATTTTTTAATATGTTGGGGTATGAGAATGCTTCTTTGGAAGGAACACCAGAGGATTTTAGAAAGCTTCTTCATCCTGATGAATCAACACACGTATGGAAAAAAGTAGAAGAATATTTAAGTGGAAGACTGTCAGAATATAATCAGGAATTTCGTTTAAAACATAAAGAAGGGCATTGGGTTTGGATACAATCACGTGCCCGTGCATTATTCGATTCGAATAACCAGCCATACCGAATGGTTGGTGCTCATACGGACATTACACACACTAAAAAAGAGCAAGAACGCTTACAAACAGCCAGAAAAATAGCAGAAGATGCGAATACCGCAAAAGGTGATTTTTTGGCTCATATGAGCCATGAAATTAGAACGCCTTTAACGGCGATTAGTGGAATTGCAGAAATTTTAGATAAAAAGACAGAGAATTTGGAAGAAAAGCAAATCAAGCTTATAAAAACTCTTGGGTCAAGTACTGCTGCGCTTAAGGAAATAGTAAATGATGTTTTAGATTTTTCAAAAATTGAAAGTGGCGAAATTGATTTGAATGAAAAATTATTTTCTCTTAACAGCCTTTTTGCAGAGATCATTAGCATGATGTCTGTTCGTGCCAATGAGAAACAGGTTAACTTCATATTTGATGATAATGAAACGGCAACAATTAATTTTTATGGCGACAGTGGCCGCTTAAGGCAAATTTTAGTTAATCTTATTGGGAATGCAGTGAAATTTACTCCTGAAAAGGGCAATGTAACGGTTCACACAAAACTAAATAAAAAAGGCGAAGAACAATTTCTGCAAATTGATGTCTGCGACACTGGTATAGGGATTAAACCAGAGGATTTTGACACTATTTTTGAAAGATTTAAACAAGCAGACTCGTCTATTTCTAGAAAATATGGAGGAACAGGGCTGGGCCTTCCTATTTCTAAAAATTTAGCACAATTAATGGGAGGAGATATTCATTTTAGTAGTAAAGCAGGTAAGGGATCAACTTTTTCCTTAATACTTCCCATGAAAGTAGACTACCAAATGGAACAACAACCCTCTAAGACGCCGCTTTCCTCAAAATTAGTTAGTAAAAAAGTTGAGGCGGATCAAAAGATATTATTGGTTGAAGATTATGAAGGTAATATTATCGTTATTAGTTATATTTTAGATGATATGAATGTGAAATATGATGTTGCTAGAACTGGTTTAGAAGCCATTAAACTATGGAAAGAAAATAACTACAATCTGATTCTTATGGACGTGCAGATGCCTGAAATGGATGGGCTTAAAGCTACAAAAACTATTAGACAACAAGAAGCCGGTAAAGGCTTAACTGAAACGCCTATTGTGGGCATGACCGCTCATGCGTCAGTAGAAGACAAGGAGAAATGTATAAAAGCTGGAATGAATGCTTACTTGCCTAAGCCTATAGTAGAAAATGATTTAAAAGAGCAAATTGTTAAATTCTTAGGATAAGAACTAAGCAGCCATTTGTGTTGAATTATTTTTTAAGTAAGGAACAACGTTTTGTTGTCTCATTAAACCTTTAGGCTTTCTTTCTAACGCATTTTGAAGATTTTCTCTTGCTCGGGACAATCTTGACCTTACCGTGCCGACAGGAAGCTTTAGATTTTTAGCTACTTCCGCGTATTGCATACCCTTGATGCAAACCAAAACCAATATCTCTCTGTGCTCATTCGATAAACTGTCCATTGCGCGATCGACATCTTTGAATTCCATTTTTTTATCTTGGCTAGCTTCTACACTTTCATTTTCTATATAGCTCTCAGGATCGTACTGTGACTCAAATTTTACTTTTCTGCGATAGCCCGAAACAAACATGTTGTACATGATCTTAGATGTCCAACTAAATAGATTTGTCCCTTCTTGAAATAAATGTTTTTTCTCAATAGCTCTCAATAACGTTGATTGTAAGAGGTCGTCAGCGTCTGCTTTATTATGCGTTAGCTTAAACGCAAATTTTTGTAATCTTTCACTATGACCTATCAAAGCATTATTTTTAAACATTTGTTTCTCCTTTTTTACTAATGAAAATATTGTAGGAAACACTGGTATCAGCAATTTGTCTGATATGTATCAGATATGAAAAAAATTGTATCAATTTTGTAACAAAAACTTTATGCTGCATTTAATTAAGCCACAACTGATTGATCCGACTTAAAAAATGAAAAAAGGAACTGTTCTTATTATTGATGACGATGAAAATCTACAATTTGTTGTAGAGCAATATCTTGAGAGCGATGGCTACCAAATTCTAAAAGCAAATAATACCAAAACTGCCTTAGAAAAGGCAGATTTAGGCAATATTGATATTATATTGCTTGATTTAGTGCTCCCGGATGGGGAAGGCATGTCTCTAATCCCAAAATTTCAGGCTAAATCTAATGCTGCTATTATCGTCGTGTCTGGTAAAAACGATACGACTGAAAAAATTATCTGTTTGGAAATGGGCGCAGACGACTATCTTACCAAACCTTTTGAAATGCGTGAGCTTTCCGCACGTATTAAGGCTGTGATACGACGCATTAACAACCAATCGGCTGCCAATAGCAATCAGAGCAATGATAAAGAAAAAATAGCCTTTGGTGATGGTTGGTCTCTTGATCGAACACAATACCAACTCTTTGATAATAAAAATCAATCAGCGGATCTCACCACAGGCGAATTTAAATTATTAGAAGCACTTGTCCTTGCGCCAAACCGTGCACTTAGCCGTGAACGGCTTTTTGAACTAACTCGTGATGGGGAATTTGACGCTTATGATCGGGCCATTGATATTCAAATTGGCCGAATTCGAAAAAAACTCAATGAGGATAAGAGCCCTCGCCTCATAAAGACCGTTCGCGGTATAGGGTATATGTTCAATAATATTTGATATTTTCAATTATTAGGAACTAATTATACTTTCAGACGTTTCAAAGTTCATACAATATTTCTTGGTCAAACAACTTGATAGAGTTTGGAATTATAATAATGGAAAACAAATGTCTTTTGCTTTTAGTTGCCGTGGGTTTAATAGGTGCCCTCGCTATTTCTATTGTACATATGAGTCAAACCTCCAACTATTCTGCAGAAATGGTTCAAAATAAAGATTTTGTATTTTCTAAAAGCGCTGCTCCAAAGTAGTTTGTGATTTTCTAACTCTAAAGTTTAGACTTTAGAGTTAGGAGATACAGAATTGCCCCAGATATACTCAAATCTTTCGAATTCAGCTTGACCGTCTCCTTTGCTTTAAACAAACATAATGGTCTT
Organism: uncultured Micavibrio sp.; assembly: GCA_964351905.1. Lineage (GTDB taxonomy): Bacteria > Pseudomonadota > Alphaproteobacteria > Micavibrionales > Micavibrionaceae. Next base: position 2,994 of record CAYGPG010000034.1, on the reverse strand, counting down.
GTCATTCAAACTGTCAATGGCACATTGATGAAGTCTTTGTCAAAATTAATGGAGAATTATATTATTTATGGCGTGCTGTTGATCACGAAGGAACAGTTCTAGATTGTTATGTTACAAAGAGACGGAATAGAAAAACAGCGCTAAAAGTGTTGAAAAAGCTAATGTCTTGACATGGGAAGCCAAAGGAAATTGTGACTGACTAAACAAGAATAAGGTTTCCGTCTGCGACAAGCTCATTTACATCTAAGCCCGTTACACCATTTAAAGTTACAATATCTGAATAGCCACCAACACCATCTGCATCTACTGATATTGTAGTATTTCCACCAGATTCAGTAATCTGTACAAAATCAGCAGCAGCGTCCGTTGTCATTGAGAACCCAGATAGTAGATCTGAAATATCAATAATATCGCCGCCAATTTTATCAAAATCTGTAATCGTATCAATGTTATTGAACGCACTTGCACCTTCAAATATAAATGTATCAAGTCCTGATGATCCATATAAATCATCAAGGCCGTCACCGCTATTGATAGTGACGACATCATTATAAGATCTCAGTAAGGCAGTTCCTTCCCATTCAACAATATAAGAAGTAGCCGAACCACCATTATCTCTTTCAGCCTCCCAAGCGCCGCCTGCGCTTAAGTCAAAATAATCTCTATTCCCAGAGTTAGTAGGTTCTGCTCCTGCCCAATTTTCGTACTGTCCGTTTACGCTTACGCCAACAATACTAAATTGCTGCCCAGCCCCAGGACCTGCATTCCAAATCCATACTCCTTCAATTCCTGAATCTGTACCTGCTGTCCATGCATCGGTTCCAGTAATTAAATTTTCTGCGAAAGTATTTTCGCTTGCTGATAATAATGTCACTAGATGACCGGCAACACCGTTTACTGTTGTGCTTGTAGCTGCGGTTGCCGCAGCTGTAGCTGTAAGGCTTGCACTTACATACTCATAAAAATTACCATTAGCAGAATTATAAGAAAGATTTGTGTTGACGGCTAAGATATCAGCAACGGTTATCGTTAAAACCGACTCTGAAAATATTGTATCATTACCATCATTTCCGTTCAGTATATCGCTTCCTGTACCACCATGAAGAATATCATTTCCAGTTCCACCATTTAATGTATCGTCCCCTACGCCGCCATATATCGTGTCATTATCAGCACCACCATCTATGACATCATCGCCAAAATCACCGTAAATTATATCATCGCCTGCACCACCATCTATAGTGTCAATTCCACCAGTAGTACTAACTCTTGTTCCTGCATCTGGTCCATTACCTGTCGGGGTAAAACCAGGCGTATCTGCAATTATAATTTTATCAATAGGGGAACCATCTTCGCGCATCCAAAGGTTAAGCGTATGTTCGCCTGTTGTTGTCACATTTACCGTCACAACATTTCCTGTTCCTGTCTCTGTATTGTGCCAGCCATAATTTGAACCAGTGGCAACACCACCATTACCTGTCTGTTGAATACCATCAAAGCCAAGATGAACGGAATCATTTGAACCACCAGAGGCAACACCTGCTTTTATCCAAACGTAGAATGTTCCTGTTGTTGTAAAGTTAACTGTATATGTAAGCTCAGCAGCTATATCTTCAATTCCGGTACTTGCCAGAATAGTGCCAGTATTCGGTTGTGCTATCACGACTTGACCACCTGAAGCAGCAGCATCACTTACGACATTCCAGCTTTTTCCACCGCGGGCCGTAGCAGTCTCATAATCCTCTGCCTCAATAACAAGAAGCCCGCTATCAAAAACAATAGCACCATCGTCCCCATAAATTCTGTCATCACCAGCGCCACCATTTAAGATATCTGCCCCATCAGAACCATTGAGAGTGTCATTACCATTGCCTCCCGTTAGGGTATCATTACCTTCACCGCCGTTTAATACATCAACACCATCACCACCATTAAGCGTATCGTCACCGCTACCGGTTGTTAATGTGTCATTATTTGCAGAACCTCCTAACGTCATATCTTCTGTTTGACCTGACATATCAATCACGACATCTGCTGCCGCAGCCGAAACGTCAATTTCTTCAAGTCCAAGAATAGAGGCGTCCGTTAGTCCAAGAGTATTTAAAATTGTAGACGTTGACGTCAAGTTGATAACATCTGTCCCTGTATCAAAGTCAATAATACCTGCGCCATAAACCAGAGCATCTAATTGAGCACCAGAGATTGTAAGATCATCGTTACCTGTTGATCCCGTTAAGAATCCATTTTCTGTATTAACAACTGTTGGAGAACTAAATACTGTTGCATTATACACCCCCTCAACATGAACATTGATCGTATCACCACTAGTGTCTGCACTTAAGTTGATTGTTGTAAACTGATAAAATTGATCAATTGTAAGAAGGACATTATTATCATGAGCTGGGCCATTACCGCTTAATGTTTCAATATTTGTGATAACTGTGTCTCTAAAATCATATGTATCTTGTGTAATTAAAAAGATACTATCATTTCCATCACCACCATCCATACTATCACCGGCTTGTAGATTAGACCCGAATCTAATTTCAATTCTATCATCCCCATCACCACCATTTATCGTATCAACACCACCACGCCCCTCTAAATTATCATCCCCATCACCACCATTTATCGTATCATCTCCACCACCAGCACGAAAATCATCAGAAAATATACTACCTATTAGTGTTAAATCCTCTGATTGTGATGGTAGAAGAATATTTACACCAAAACCTGCTGTTGAAGCATTTATTTCCTCAAGGCCCTGAAGACCAAAATCTGTAATACCGAAACCTGAATTTAAAAAGGCTGAGGTTGAGGTGAGGTTAATAACATCTGTACCCGTACCAAAGTCAATTATGCCCGCACCATAAACAAGAGCATCTAATTGAGCGCCTGAGATTGTCAGTTCATCATTCCCTGTTGAACCCGTTAAAAACCCATTTTCTGCATTCAGGACGGTTGGCGTTCCCAACGCAGTAACATCGACAATAC
>CAYGPG010000033.1:0-17692 GCA_964351905.1 uncultured Micavibrio sp. | reverse complement strand
ATCTTGAAAAGCATCATAATCAGGAACACGATCTACGGCCCATGTGAGGGCGCGTCGCTTTATATCAGGATTTGTACACCCCACTGGACCACAAACGCGATAACCCAGAATTTGTAAGGCTCTTCCTAAAGAAGTTGTTCCTGTTTTTTGGAAACCAATACAAAAAACTTTCATCTGAAGCCTGTTTAATCAATTATACTATTAATATCAACCAGCATTCACAGATTCGTTCCTATCAGCAATGCAAAAAATGAATATTTACTAGACAATCCTTCATATTTTTATAATAAGTAGATATGGTAAAAAATGAAGAAAAATTAAGTGTCTATGGCGATGGCCCTGATAATGTGACTATTGAACGCCACACATTATCTGTTCTGGTTGATAATGAGCCGGGCGTTCTGGCCCGTGTGATTGGTCTTTTTTCTGGTCGGGGTTATAATATTGAGAGCTTAACGGTTGCCGAAGTGAGCCATAAGCTGAACCAATCGCGTATGACAATTGTAGCTGTTGGAACACCAGAAGTGATTGCACAAATTATCAATCAATTAGACCGCCTTGTTCCTGTCCATAAAGTTACAGATTTAACAGAACTAGGGCCACACGTGGAACGTGATTTGGTTTTAATCAAAATTGCGGGATCAAAAGATAATTTGTTAAAAGCCTATGATATCGCCACCGAATACGGGGCCACTGTGACAGACAAGACCGACGAGTCTTATGTTTTTCAATTTGTTGATACACCTATGCGCGTTGATGAATTTTTAGAAAAAGTAACGCCACTTGGTATGCAAAACATAAGCCGTACAGGCGTCGCCGCTATGTCACGCGGAAAAGATAAATTTTAAAAGTAACAATCTCTTCCCCATAACGAATAGTGCAAAATAAATAAGGAAGACGATATGAAAAAATTTGAATTTAAAGGCTCTCAAGGGCATCAATTAGCCGCACGCTTAGATGAGGCCAAAGGCAACGTTAAAGCTTATGCTTTATTTGCGCATTGCTTTACCTGTACGAAAGATGTTTTTGCCGCCAGCCGTATTGCAAATAAGCTTACCCAAAATAATATTTCTGTCGTACGTTTTGACTTCACTGGTTTAGGGAGTAGCGATGGTGATTTTGCGAATACAAATTTTACATCAAATGTTCAAGACCTTGTTATGGCCGCAGATTATATGCGCGACAATATGCAAGCACCCTCTATTTTAATCGGCCATTCACTAGGCGGGTCCGCCACTTTGGTCGCCGCAAATCATATCCCATATGCCAAGGCTGTTGTGACCATTGGGGCGCCATTTGACGCCAGTCATGTTGCCCATAATTTTAAAGAAAAGCGCGAAGAAATTATTGAGAACGGTGAAGCCGAAGTGTGCCTCGTTGGACGCCCTTTCAAAATTAAAAAACAATTTATCGATGATATTGAAAACCAAAACATGACTTATGCTATTGGGAATTTAAAGAAGGCTTTAATGGTGATGCACGGTCCGTTGGATCAAACTGTTGGTATAGAAAATGCAGGTGAAATTTTTATGGCCGCAAAACACCCTAAAAGTTATGTCTCGCTTGATGATTCAGACCATCTTATTACGCGTAAAGAAGATGCCGAATATGCCGCAGATATCATTTCTGCATGGGCACAAAGATATATTGATTAAATCGGTGGTTTTTCCTTGATTTATAGGCCATATAATGGTTTTTTGATACCAGTTTTCGACCATAAAATTATAAGGATATTACAAAATGGCCACTTCAAATGTAGCAAAGCTACAACCCAAAGACCCAGAACAAAAAACATCTATGCGCGTTTATTACGACAGCGATTGTGATGTGAACCTGATCAAAAATAAAAAAGTTGTTGTCATTGGTTATGGATCACAAGGTCATGCCCACGCCGCAAACTTAAAAGACAGTGGTGCAAAAGAAGTGCGTATTGCACTTCGTGCCGATAGTTCAACAAATTCAAAGGCGCAAAAAGCAGGCTTTGAAACAATGGAAGTTGCAGAAGCGGCGCAATGGGCTGATGTCATGATGATGGCAACGCCAGATGAATTACAACGTGATATTTATTACGATCATCTACATGACAACATGAAAGAAGGAGCGGCGTTGATGTTCGCTCACGGTTTGAACATTCACTTTAACTTGATTGAGCCCCGCGCAGACTTAGATATTTTGATGGTTGCTCCAAAAGGCCCTGGTCATACCGTTCGTGGTGAATACCAAAAAGGTGGTGGTGTGCCCTGTTTGATTGCGGTTGAACAAGACGCAACAGGAAACGCTCAAGACATTGGTTTATCTTATGCTTCTGCCATAGGTGGTGGTCGTTCAGGTATTATTGAGACTTCTTTCCGTGAAGAATGTGAAACTGATTTATTCGGTGAGCAAGTTGTTCTTTGTGGCGGTCTTTGTGAATTGATCAAAGGCGGTTTTGAAACTCTTGTAGAAGCAGGCTACGCGCCTGAAATGGCTTACTTTGAATGCATGCACGAAGTAAAATTGATCGTGGATCTTCTGTATGAAGGTGGTATGGCGAATATGCGCTACTCCATCTCTAACACGGCGGAATATGGTGACTATGTCACTGGCCCACGTATTGTGACAGACGAGACCAAAGCAGAAATGAAACGTGTTTTAGCCGATATTCAATCAGGCCGTTTTGTCCGTGACTGGATGACAGAATGCAAGGCAGGGCAGCCTAGCTTTAAAGCCACACGCCGTAACAATGCAGAGCACGGTATTGAAGAAGTTGGTGAACGCCTACGCTCTATGATGCCATGGATCGGCAAAAACCAATTGGTTGATAAAGCGAAAAACTGACGCCTAGCGTCATTCCGTTCTTGATACGGGATCTAGTCTATTCTTTCTGTGGTGGGAAGAAATTGATACGGCGGAGCATAGATTGTTCCGCCGTTTTTTATGGCACACGGCTAAAATCAAACAATTGCGAAGGGACATGTTCTTTCATTATTTCGCGTATATCTCTTATTACTGGAACTAACACATCAACAGATTTTTCAAATACTTTGGCTAAAGCCCAATAAGGTCGTTCTTTTGCCAATCTAAATTTTTCACTTAAAGTTAAATTAGAGGCTTGCGATCTAAAAAAATTATCCTCTTGGCTTCCATACTTAACTTGTCTCTTAAATGCATGCCGATAGATAAAAGGATGTTTCTCAAACAAAACCATACGCAAACTAATTTTATCTCTCAATCTCGCATTTACATTCTGTGCATGATCGTGTTGTCGATACAAATAATTATTTTCGGGTAAGCGCATCATTTGCAATCCCAAACCTCGTATTAAACGACCGTTTAACAAACCAACATGAAACCCCCAATCTTCAACACAATCCATAGCTTCGGGATAACCACCTGATTGAAGCGCATCATTTTTTCTAACAACGCTGCAAACCGGTATTCCTCCTTTTAATAAAATCGTCTTTAAATTTAAAGAAGCAAGAATAGAATCTCCTTTTTCTGCTCCAAATCTCTCCATATTGGTTGTCACAAAAGCCAAACTACTATCTCGTTCCAATGCTTCAATCGCTCTTTGCGGGTAAGAACCCTTTTTCAAAATTTTTAGATCAGTCGTTAAAAGATCATCTGCATCAACAGGTAAAATATAATCATATTGCGCCTGCCCTATTGCAAAATTACGGGCGGTGCTTTGGCCTTTATTTTGTTCTAGAATAAACGTTTTTAGATAAGGTCTATCTTGATAAGCTAAACCTTCAATAACGCGTCTCGTTTTTTTATCAGAGCCATCATCAACCAAAATAATTTCAAAAGGAACGCTATCACCAATATGGTCTGCAACCGACTGAACAGCATCACGCACAAATTTGCCTGCGTTAAAGCAGGGCATAATAATGGAAACACCGTATTTACCTGAATGTGACATAAATTACGTATATATAAATATGTAAATTAATTCAAGGACTTTTATAGATTTAAACTAAATTACCCGCGTGCATAGAACTGCGTTTGCTCTAGGGACGCGCTCGCTTGGATATATTGTGCCTCTATCTGCGTTTTAGAAACGGCAAGAGATGTTAAATTACCTTCATCATCAAATTCTGCGGCCACATCAATACTCGTTTCTTTATAACTCGCAACGGTGATGCTTGCGGCCAGGTTAGTTGATTGACCTAATATTTCAATATCCCCACGCCCTTCAGACGGTGTGATTTCAATGTTCAACCCTTGTGAATTTCCATTTAAATAATCCAAATAATTTTGAAGTTGATTGGCAAGGTCTTGTGCCTCACGTAATTTTAAAACCGCTTCTTGTGAAATACCAACATCATCAATAATTTGACGTTGCTGCGGCGTTAGATCTTGCTTAGGCGAAGGCGCACCTTGCTTAATCGCAATGCTCTGACGATTTGATTGATATTGCACGGATGTGACGCTCGCCTCTATAGAGCGATAGCTTAGCTGTACTTGCTGCATAATCCAGACTCCTTCTGGTATTTGGCTAGTTTATTTATATCTAACATCAGTATATCATAAAATTTATTAACAATTCACGCCTTCACCTGAATTCATCACCAGAAAACGCCTTTATGAATAAAACGCTTCTTGGAATTTCCTTTGCTTTAACGGCGGCCTTTATGTTGTCGACAATGAACGTCCTCGCCAAAATGTTGGGACAATATATGGGACCTGTGGAGATTACATTTTTTAGAAATATCGTTTCTATTGTTTTTTTGATCGTTATTTTAATCTTCATTAAAAAGCTTTCCGTTTTAAAAACAGAGCGTATTTGGGCGCATTTAATAAGGGCAACTGTTGGTACAACAGGTATGGTTCTCATTATGTGGTCATTCATACTCATGCCTTTGACGACAGCTACATCGTTAAATTTTACGGCTCCTTTATTTGTTACATTGCTGTCCTACCCTCTTTTAAAAGAAAAAGTAGGTTTATTTAGGTTTGCCTTTATTTTTATCGGCTTCCTTGGCGTCATCATCATCGCACAGCCTGAAAATGAAATATCAACACTCGCCTTAGCCGTAGGGCTAGGTGGTGGTTTCATGAATGGATTGGTGGCCATTTGTTTACGGTGGTTAGGCAGTACAGAAAGCACGCTGACGACTAACTTTTACTTCCTATTTTTTGGTTTGGTTGGAACCGCATTTTTCATGCCTTTTGTTGGTGAAGTACCAGACGTTAAAATAACACCTTTGATAATTTTAATTGGCGCGGTCGGGCTTGCATCGCTATTACTCAAAACTCAAGGTTTTCGCCTCGCTCCTGCCGCTATCATCAGTCCCATTAGTTACACCATGATGATCTGGGCGATCTTATTTGATTATTTAATATGGGATGTTGCGCCGACCAAAATGCTAATACTTGGCGCGTCTATTATTGTCGGCAGTAATTTAGTGATTATCTGGCGTGAAAATAAGATCAAGAAAAGATTAGAGAAATAACTCTTACTGTAACCGCAAACCATTTTGGTCATAAGCACCGATATATTTTTTGGTGCGCCAATCTTGCAATAAGAAACCAGCATCTGGATTGTTTTTTGTAATATTATAAACCTCATCGACAGTCATAACGGCGCGACGTTTATCAAACCCTGAGAGGTGGTAGAAGTTTTTACCCACAACAAGGACGGGAACCTTATCTGCATTTGTAATTTGATCTTCAAAAATATCGGCGCGATAAAAATCAGCTAAAATCTTGTTTGCTGGTTTTTGTGATGTCCAGTCCTCTAAATACCAGTTTTGGGTCTGCCATTGTGGTATTTGGACATGCTTAGAATTTTCCAAATAAGGTTCAAATTTTTCAGGTGCGTTGGGTTTATTTGCACAAGCACTAAGCGAAGCCAACAAAAAAACAAATGAAAACAAAAAGATAGAATTTTTAACCATAAAAAAAACCTGACAATATCAAGGGTATGTTAACCAAATTTATGTTATACTATCATTATGATTAGTGCGATCACAAATGCTTTATCAGGGTTACAAACCGCTTCAAAACAAGTGGATCAAAGTGCTGCGCGCATTGCCAATCCACAATCTTCCGTAGGCTTAATCGAAGATATTGTTGATATCAAAGTGGCAGAAACGGCTTATAAAGCCAATCTTCAGACGATTAAAGTCGCCAATGAGCTAACAGAAGAGCTCTTACGCACCTTAGACGAAACTGTTTAAATTCCAATAATTATAGAGATTTAAGAAAAAATGACTGTGGGTGCAGTCATTCGATAACTTTTCTCTCAATTATAACTAAATTAAATAATAGCGAGGTTATGCTTCCTGTGTATCCGTCCACCACTTGAGGTCACCACCCAAAGCAGACATACTCTTCATGTGAGTAGACAAACCGCAAAAACTATCAGTGGAAAACTCTTGTTTGTCATCTTGCAACTCTAATTTATATTATTCGGTCCTGAAGATAGAGGCCGTCAAAGAAAGATTGCATATTAGGCCACCATGAAGTGAATTTATCTTCCTCCCACGCAGCTAGTGGGTCGTCATCGAACTGATTGAAATAAGCACAGCACACACGTGGATCATCGCCTTGACGATAATCCAGCAGAACAGCTTGAGTATGATAGCACGCGATAGCAATTAAACTGCTGTCTAACTTAGTGCCATCAATGTCTTTTAATTCTTTAGGTAATAATTCTGCCAAAGGGCCAACGTCTTCAAGCGCCAAGTATTCATGATTACCATAAGGAATAGGTATGATATCGTCTTTGCGGGGATTATTTAAGTCGCCCCAAAGCAAATTGAACACCCAACCGCCGTTGAAATACTTGTAGACATCGCGCCACGGCTCAGGCAGGCGGATACCAAGCCGCTCTTCTTGTTCCTTTATTTGGTCCTCTGTCAAACACCAATTACCTGTCACCCCGACACGCTTTAAGAAGTGACCTCTCCTTCTTAGCTTAGGGTCTGTTTCATGCTCAAAAATGGTGTGCTGATTCAAATGCCCAGTAAAAATATTGTCTGGACTTACCCGTGTAACCGGTTGCTGCAATTGCTGCTTTTCTTTGCGTGTTAAATCGCTCATCTTTTTATAATTTCCAAACTGTTTCTAAATTTTTATATAAAAAATAATTATACCATAACATAAAAACGCTAGTAAGATTTAGTGGCTATTATGCTATAAACTTGCCGCACAGATTAGGTATTTACTTAGATTTGACCGTCTTCGACCCAAAGTGGACACTAACATCTCTAACTTAACCTCCTATAATCTCCATTATCGAAGGTAGAAATCTAAGAAAAACTAACTTTTAAGCTTAGCTGATTAGTGTAAATGTAATGAATGGCTGGGGGAACCGACCTTCGCGCTTGCGCGCATGGGCTTCTTATTAAAAAAATAGGTTCAGGGCTTCCCTGTGATTGGCGCAACATTCCAACAATAATAAAGATTTAAGATAAATGGCTGGGGTACCAGGATTCGAACCTGGGATGACCGGATCAAAACCGGTTGCCTTACCGCTTGGCTATACCCCAACATTTAAAAAAAGCTTTTGACGGATTACTAAAGCTTATTTAACCAGCGTAGCACGCCTGCGTGCCTGAGCACTTTTAAAATGGTGCCGCAATGAGGATTCGAACCCCAGGCCTGATGATTACAAATCAACTGCTCTACCAACTGAGCTATTGCGGCACACCCTTTAAATGCTGATAAATTTATTTTTACCAGAATGAACAGGAACCTATCAAAAAAAAAATGCCTTGAACAGCCTTTTTTATCACTTTTTCGCACCCTTCATAATTGGCATTATTTAATGTTTTCTGTTAAATTATAAGATGATAGTCTTTTACTGTTAAATTATTGAAAAAAGGCGACTTTTAATGTCTGACGGCAATTCAAACGGATCAACAGAGCAATTTATGGGCTGGGCCATGATATTGGTCGTTTTGGGCGTTGTACTTTACATCGTTTATCGCATGTATACCCCGGAAATCCTCAATATGTTGCGTTGGATTCGTTACGGTGAAATGTGGCTTGTTGCTGCTGTTACACCAGATAGCTTTACCGTAAATGTGAATGGAGACGAAGTAAACCTTAACCAATGGCTTAAAAGCGTCAAATCAATACCAACAGAACGTATTGATTTTCCGCTTATTGTTGCCATTTCTGCTGTCGCAATGATGCCAATCCGTTGGGCAGCCGTTTTTATTATTATGATTATGGCGATATGGGCCTTAAGAAAGGGGCCCGGAACGCAATATATTGAAATTTTTAATCTTGATAGTTTTATCGCCCATCAAGCCAAAGTTTTTAAGGTGATTTCGCCTTTTGTGAAGTTTAACCCCTCTAATCAACCTCCGCGCGCTCCCGGCTCCCCCGTTCCTGTCGAATTGCCAATCTTTGCCGAAGCGTTGGGGCCAGAAGAATGGTTAGCCTATAATCAAATTCCGGTCCCTGATGGCAAAATTGACCAAGTGGAAGCCTTTACCGCTTTTGCCAAACAACTAGGTGAACGCTGGCGGGGGCCTAAACATCTTAAACCTTATGAACAAATTATATTTGCAGCTTGTTGCTTAAAAGCAGGACGAAAAAGAGAGCTCTCTGATGACATGATGGGGCGTTTGGCGAGTTGTTGGACAGATAAAGAAGGATTAAAATTATCAAAAGATCCGCGCCTTTTGAAAGAGGCGCGTAAAGTAATAAGAAATAAAGACCTTGCTTTGCCTGTGATAAAAAAATGTGCGCAACATGCTTGGACAACAACCGCTATGATCCGCGCCTTATCAACCGCACGTGAAGAAGGTGGCGTTATGGCGCCTGCACAGTTTGTATGGCTGCGCGCGCATGATCGTGTGCTTTGGTATCCATTAAACAACTTAGGGCGTCAATCCTGTCATATGGAAGCGATTGGAGCAATGGCGCATTACCGTTTGGAAAAACGCTCTATGCGCCCTATTCCAAAACCAAAAGTACAAGAAGCCGTGCAGAGCATCGTTAATTATATGGAGTCTTTGGATGCTCGCCCTATTCCTGTTTTAGATTACAGCTATTCCAAAGATAAAAGCGCCATCAAAAAACCGAAAATGGCTTAAAGAAATTTATGGAGATAATTAAAATGATTTCATCGTTGAAAAAAATAAGATCGAAAACGTCAAAAGATATGTCTGCTGATGTTATTGATGGCTATTTGGTTTTATCTCTCTTAAACGCGCAAGAACCGAAAATCTGGCGTATGGCCGTTGATAAAATTGGAGCTGCAACATTTGAGCTTAAGACAAATGAAAAGGATGACAATACAAAGTTTATTCTAAAGCCTAAAAAAGGGACAGCAGAAATTATCGCCAGTTTTGATAATAAAGATGAAGCATTAAACGCGTTAACGCTTGCATCAAATGCGCTACGACATAAGCCTGCGCAAACTGAAAAAATAATCAAAGAAAAAGTAACACCCAAATCTCAGCACTCATTAGAAACAAAAAAATCTTCTTCAAAATGGAGTATATTAGGTATTGGGGCTTTAATAGTGATTGCTCTTTATATCTACCTCACAGTTGCTCTTATGCCTCAACCCTTAATTGAATTAGATACTTCTGGAACCTCAACACAAGGTGGTCAGACTAACAATGAAACACAGACAGGTGTTCCCTTATCCGCTGATGATTTTTTAAGCGGAATGTAAGATAAATATTAAAAGTAAAAGGTTAAACGTATAAATGGCACTCGATAGGAAACGATTTGGATATGGTAAGGCGGCGATTGTTCGTGATATCCGCCCTTTATATGTTCGCATGGGCGATGCTATTCAGCGTCCAACTTATTCCTTTACGATTTTATTTACTTTTGCTGCTTGTATGTTTGTGGTACCGACCCTCTTCATATTTGCAGACCTTATTTTGATTTTTGCCTGTTTGTTTTTCTGGTGGCTTTATACGCGTGATAGAAAACTACCGGGTAAAATGCCCTTAGGCGCAAAATATTTAGACACAAACAATATGACCCCTGGAAAGAGTGGACAAGCCGAGGGTATTTTTTTTGTAGGAAACGAAAAAAAAACGAAGCAGCAAATCTGGTATAGTAACTCTGACGCTAGAACCCACATCTTATACCTTGGTACAACAGGATCTGGTAAAACAGTTGGTTTAACGTCCTTTGTTACAAACGCCCTAACATGGGGATCAGGTTTTGTTTTCATTGATGGTAAGGCAGATACAGATTTATGGTCCTCGCTTTCTGCGCTATGTCGTCGTTTTGGTCGCGATGATGATCTACTTGTATTAAACTACATGACAGGGAACTCAGACGAGCGCGCGCCATCTAACACTATGAACCCGTTTTCTAGTGGTTCTGCCTCTTACCTTACGCAAATGCTTATCTCTCTTATGCCTGAAGCAGAGGGCGATAACGCAATGTGGAAAGAGCGTGCTGTGTCATTGCTTAGCTCTCTTATGCCTGCCTTAACATGGAAGCGTGACAAGCAAGACTTTCCGCTTTCAGTTAACACCATTCGAAATTATTTGAATTTAAACTTCATCATTAAACTTTCGCGCGATGAGATGTTACCAGAGAAAATTCGCGAAGGTTTGATTGGTTATTTGGACACGCTTCCTGGTTATGTTGCAGATGCGTTTGATGATGAGGGTAAAGAGAAGCCAATGGGACCAGATCAACCCATGGTAGATACAACAACCGTTCGCCAACAGCATGGTTATTTGACGATGCAATTTACTCGTGCGTTGCAGTCACTTGGTGATGATTATGGTTATATTTTTGATACACAAGCCGCAGATGTCGACATGGTCGATGTGGTTTTGAACCGTCGTATTCTGATTGTTCTTATCCCAGCTCTTGAAAAATCAGGAGACGAGACGGCAAACCTCGGTAAAATTATTGCGGCCACGCTTAAAGGAATGATGGGCTCTACTTTGGGTTCGACTTTAGAAGGCGAAAGCTCTACCGTTATTGAGAATAAGCCAACGCATTCCTCAACGCCCTTCATGACCGTTTTCGACGAAGTTGGTTACTATACCGCACAAGGTATGGCCGTTATGGCTGCACAGGCACGTTCCTTAGGTTTCTGTCTTGTTTTCTCTGCACAAGATTTACAGGCGATGGAAAAACGTGTGAAGGAAGAAGCACGTTCCATTACCGCAAACTGTAACATTAAAATATTTGGTAAACTTCAAGACCCAACCCAAACACGTGAATTTTTCGAAAATCATATTGGTAAAGATTATATTGCGAAAGTTTCGAGCCTTCAATTATCTGGCGGTATGTCTACAGGATCTTATTCAGATACAAAACAAGCCAGCATCGAAACAGGAACACGTGCAGATTACGATGACTTAAAAGATATGAAAGAAGGTGAAGCTATTATCTCCTTCGCCATGGATGTTTTAGATGCCAACATCTTCTATTCCAACCCTGGTCATGCCAAAGCCATGCGCGTGACTCGCTATTTAGCATTGCCAGAGCCTGACGAGACGCTGGTTAAACACGCCGCCCAGATTACCAAACTGCGTGATCTCTTATGCAGCAAAGATTGGACGGCGCAAAAGGCAGACGTGAATGTAGAAACACCTGAAGAAGTGCAAGCCATTCAAGAGGGCTACGTCATGGGCGCAAAAGCGTATGATGATCCGATAGACCACGGCATTATTGCGCTATGTGACCTACACGCAAAACTATTTCCTGTTGAAGCCCAAGAAGCGATACGGGCATTATCTAATCCCACACAGGCCCCTGAAACTCCTGTGGCAGTAGCGCCGCAAGAGACTAAAGAAAAAGCCCAGCCCGCAACAATAGCTCCTTCTGTCGTTAAGCAAAAACAAGAAGAGCCTGCTGCACAACAGACAGTGGAGCCTGTTAGCTTTACAGACCTTAATAAACCAGAAGAACCTCAAACTGTTGTTTCCAAGGTCGAAGTGATCAGTAAAAAACTAGGAAATAAGGCAGAGGAAATTTTAAGCGATGCGGGTAAATCATTGAGAAAATCACTAATAAAATCAGAAGGTACACCAGATGCCGCTGAATAACTCTAACGATAAATCACAATCTGGGAATGTATTTGTAATTATTCTTGCTGCCGTGATCTTATTTGGCGCTCTCATATTCACTTTTTCAAAAAGTGGGTCACAAGGCACTAGTAACTTAAGTAAACAAGAAGCCAAAATTGCTGCACAAGAAATCCTAAACTACGCCCGCCTCGTCGAAGGCGCCGTTGACCGCGTACGCCGTAATGGATGTAGCGAGACAGAAATAAGTTTTGAAAATGCAGTCGTCAGTGGATATTCAAATCCTAACTCACCTATTGATAACTCCTGCCATATTTTTGATAATGATGGCGGTAAAATTTCTTTTTCTTCCCAAAGTAATACCACCACAGACAATTCAGATTGGTTAATTTCGCCATCGTTAGCGGTTGTCAATGTTGGAACAGATTCCGCGACAAACGCCTGTAATCAAAACTCTTGCACCGAACTATCCTTATTTCTTGGCCCGCTTAATATTAACATATGTGGTGCAATTAACAATTTACTTGGAACGCCAATAGCCACAGCGGAATCCATGACAGGGTACGGTACGAAATTTACTGGAACTTATACAAATACAGGCCAATTAGGCAACGCCACCACAACTTATCGTAATGTTCCGTCAGCCTGCTTAGACGGGAATAACACGCCGGCAGGGTTGTATTTTTATTACGTCCTTCTTGCCCGTTAATAAGCTCTCTTAATAAACGGGGACACCATACTTGACAGATTCTGCAAATCACTTCGTAATAGTGTTTAGGCGTTCTGCTTTGATTTTTCACAAGGCATAAGGAATGAAATGTATTAATTCATACATGAATGACGAAATAACGCAGCGAAAATTCAAATGAGAATGGCTAAATGGCACGTCAGGCACGCATCGTCTTATCAAACACTCTCCATCACATTACCCAACGGGGAAACCGCGGGGATAATATCTTTCTTCAAAAAGAGGATTACCGCACCTATTTAGATATCCTAACCGAACAATGTGAGCGTTTTAAAGTCTCTCTCTACAGCTATTGCTTGCTCCCCAACCAAATTCACCTTATTGCTGAGCCGACAGAGGCTGAGCTTATGGCACGTGCCATTGGCGAAACACATCGTCGCTACACCAACCATATTAACACACGCGAAAATTGGCGTGGTCACTTGTTCCAAGATCGCTTCTTTTCCTTCGCAATGGATGAACAACACACGCTACGCTCCGCCCGCTTTATTGAAACACTCCCCGTAACAATGAAAATTGCGCCCAAGCCTGAAAACTACCTATGGAGCAGCGCCAAAAGCCGCATCAAAGTCATTGAAAACAATTTTTTAAAACCGTTTCGTTCTTTTCATGCGGCGCAAAATTGGGAAGATTATCTGGCTCGCCCGATGGATCCAAAAGAGATGAATACTATTCAACTTCACCTCCAAACAGGCCGCCCGCGCGGGTCTGATTTATTTCTTGATAATATCGAAGCGCAAATTGGGCGCACAGTTCGCCCTAAAAAACGGGGCCGTAAACCCGTAAAGAAAAAAGCGGCCTAAAACGCTATCGTCATTGCAGGATTTATTCCTGCAATCTTTCTAGAGATAGATTACAAGGACAAGCCTTGTAATGACGTTTATTGAACTTTACATCCGTTTTGGAACGTGTATCCCTAAAATACCCAAACAAGTTTCCAATTGTTCTGCTGTTTTTGCACAAAGACTTAAACGACTTGTTCGTAATGCTTCATCTTCTTCAGATAAAATATGGCAGTTACCATAGAAAGAGCTAAATGCTTGCGCCAATTTATAAATATATTCACACAACACATGCGGCGCATAACCACGGATAGAAAGATCAAGAATATCTGGAAATTCCGCCAAAAGCAAGGCCAGACCGCGGTCTTTATCATCAATCATAAGCGCACCATCTATATCAAATTCTTGCGCGGTTGCCTTGGCGAGCAAAGATTTGATCCGCACCGCTTGATATAAAACATAAGGTCCTGTTTTACCTTCAAAAGACGTCAAGCGATCCAAATCAAAAACATAATCGGCTTGGCGTTGGTTTTGTAAGTCCGCAAATTTAATCGCCGCAATCGCAACTTTATCTGTGATATCGGCGCGCTCTTCATCATTAATATCTTCGGCTAGATTTGCCTCGGCCAAGCGCGCTTGTGCTTTTTCTTTGGCCATCGAAATCAAATCTTCTAACTTCATGACACCACCCGCACGGGTTTTAAACGGCTTTCCATCCGTGCCGTTCATCGTACCAAACCCTGCGTGCGTCAATTCAACATCATCAGAAACAATACCCGTTTTGCGGACAGCACGAAAAACTTGCTCAAAATGCAAAGACTGGCGTTGATCCACGATATAAACCATACGCGCAGGATCATAGAGATTCATACGCTCCACAATCGTTGCACAATCAGTTGTGCCGTACATGACCGCCCCATCAGATTTTTTTAAAATCAACGGTGGCAATTCTTTTTTATCGTTTTCTTCTTCAACAAAAACAACGGTCGCACCATTACTCTCAACAGCGAATCCTTGCGCGCGCATTTCCTCCACCATTGGATCGATATAATCATGGACATCGGCTTCGCCTTTCCAAAGGTCAAAGTGAACGCCAAGTTTCGCATATGTTTGCTTCATCCCTTCAACAGAAATCTCACGGATTTTCTGCCAAATTGAATAATAAGGCTCTTCCTTGCTCTGTAATTTAAACGTAATATCACGGGCTTCTTGCATAAGCCCTTCGTCTTCTTTGGCCGCGCCTGATGCCTTTGGATATCGCGCCGCAAAATCATCCATTAATGTTTGAACTTGCTCGGCGTTATTCGTATCCGTCTTTAAAACTAAATCCTGTTCGTCTTCGCGCACGTAATCGCCGATCAGCATCCCCATATGTGTGCCCCAATCACCCATATGCACATCACCTAGCGTTTTATAACCCGCAAATGTCATCATACGACGTACCGCATCCCCAATAATCGCCGCGCGTAAATGTCCCACATGCATGGCCTTGGCAATATTTGGCCCGCCATAATCAAGGATAATATTTTTATCTTCTTGCGTAGGCTCAACACCAAAATTTTCTAAGCCTGTAAGATGATCTTGAATGAATGCATCCGTCACATTTAAATTAATAAATCCAGGCCCTGCGATTTCTAATTTAGAAAAAACAATATTGTCATTCTGAGAAGCCTGCGACGAAGAATCTGGTTCATTTTTTTGAGATCCTTCGCTTTGCTCTGGATGACAAGAACAGATAGCTAAATGATTAATAATCGCCTGCGCGACTTCACGTGGATTTTTGCGCGCCTGTTTGGCTGCCGCCATCGCGCCATTACATTGAAATTGCGCCAAATCAGGGCGGTCAGACACGCGCACCGCGCCTAAATCGTTCGATAAGCCTTCTTTTTCAAAGGCCGCGCCGACAATATTAGATAATTTATTCGCTATCGAAGTCATTTAGATTAAATCGTTTATTAAAAGTGTATCCACTATTATATTTTTCGCGGACAAAAAGAAAGCCTTCTTTGATGTCATAAGATACTTTGGAATCTAGGTCAGTGTCCCGCCACGTTCCAAATTCGGACGCCCACTGAATTTTATTACCCGTCACCGTGCATTTAAATTTAAACGTGGAGTTATCTTTAGAAGGTGGAATATTAATATATTTAACCTGCTTCACTTCACGCTTGAATTCCACATCTTCCAATTTCTGATCCATAATAGTCGACATCGCCGCACGGCATATCTGTGCGTCAGATAGTTTCTGCGCTGTTGCAGCATTGATAGCTAACAAAGAAAAAAAGAATGTAGTAGTTAAAAGTCTAATCATTATAAGTTTTTTACCATTAAAGTTTCACCTTCAGGGTGTAGTCCAGACATATCTCTCACCGTACCAATGCTTACCCAACCCATTTTCATATAAAAATTTGGGGCAAGGGTTTGTAAATATATTTTACTGTAATCATATTTATTCGCTTCTTCTTCTAAAAATCTACATAAATTTTGAGCAATACCTTTACCTCTAAAGGCAGGGTGAACATATAAGCCACCTAACCATGGAGAAATATCTTGCCTATCTGGATGCTCTGTTTCTTTCAAAGAAATCATTCCCATAGGTTTCCCTTCAGGCGACGAAATGGCAAACCAACATTGAGGAAGAGGTTTTGATGTTTCTACGTCTTGAGAATATTCTATATATTTTTCAAGTGTAGCCTCTTCTTCCAAACATCCCCATTCCGAAAATGACCAAGCTGCCCTAACTTTTAAAAGCTTTGGATAGTCTTTTAAATTCACTATCTGAAAAGACATTATTAAGCATCCACTGCCGCTTTAAGCGCGTTATCTTGGATGAAATCTCTGCGGGGTTCAACCACATCGCCCATGAGGGTTGAAAAAAGCTCGGAGGCTTTTTCGGCGTCTTTGACATGGACTTGCAGTAAAATACGTGCCTCAGGGTCGAGCGTGGTTTCCCACAATTGTTCAGGGTTCATTTCACCCAAACCTTTATAGCGCTGCATTTGCAGACCTTTTTTACCAAGCTCCATCACGCTGTTAAAGAACCCAACGGGGCCAGACACACGTGCCCCCACTTTATCGCCCACAATGATCTCAGCCAAACCAAAGAAGTTTTCTTCCATGATTTTACGCGCTTTATTTAGGGCCTTTGCATCGGCAGAACGGATTTGATCCGCGGAAATACGCAATTGTTCTTGCACACCGCGCACCATACGGGTCAGGACATAGCCGCCCACTGGCGTAAATTCGCCTTTCCATGTTTTCTCATTCTTCATGGCAAGACCGTTCATGCGTTCAGCTAAAAATTCAGCCGCCTTTTCACCTGCCACATTATCATCAAGTACAATAGGATCAAACGCACCAATAATAGCCGCCTGTTCAATCACATCACGGTTCGCCGTTTTACGGGTTAACGAAGTAATGCGCGAACGTAGTGGGCTCAATTGTTCTAACAAATCACGCAAATCATTGCCCGCACGTTCAGAACCATCCGCCGCACGAAGTTTCATATCACCCAACGCAGATTCAATTAGGAATTGCTCCATCTCATAATCATCTTTGAGGTAACGCTCCCCACCCGCGCCACGTTTCACTTTATAAAGCGGTGGTTGCGCGATATAGAGATACCCTTTTTCAATCACCTCAGGCATATAGCGAAAGAAAAACGTCAAAAGCAATGTACGAATATGCGATCCATCCACGTCCGCATCGGTCATGATAACAATTTTATGGTAGCGAATTTTATCAATTGAAAATTCTTCTGGCCCAATACCCGTGCCGAGTGCGGTAATCAACGTTCCCACCTGTTCGGAGCCAAGCATTTTATCAAAACGCGCCCGTTCTGTGTTCAAAATTTTACCACGAAGCGGTAGGATAGCTTGGGTTTTACGACTACGTGCTTGCTTAGCAGAACCACCAGCGGAATCCCCCTCAACGATGAAGATTTCTGAATCAACAGGGTCTTTGGATTGGCAGTCTGCCAATTTACCCGGCAGATTTGAAATATCCATCACACCTTTACGACGGGTTAGATCACGTGCCTTACGTGCGGCTTCACGCGCACTTGCGGCTTCAACAATTTTGCCAATAATAACTTTTGCATCGGCAGGATTTTCTTCCAACCATGTTCCAAAGCATTCCGCCATGGCCGCTTCAACCACAGGACGAACTTCCGACGATACAAGCTTATCTTTTGTTTGAGATGAGAATTTCGG
>CAYGPG010000032.1:0-18837 GCA_964351905.1 uncultured Micavibrio sp. | reverse complement strand
GCAATTTATTTGGCGATGGTCGTAACAAAACAAACTTAGACCAAAGGATGAAAAACCAACGTGATAATATGAATGGTCGCCAACCACCAAGTCATTTAAAAGGCCAAGACCGTTACGAATATAACGTGAATGAGTAAATTTTTTCTCCGTCATCCTTCGGCTTGAACGAAGGATCCACACAATACTCAAACTTGCTCAACCGCCTCGCCCTCGCGCCTGCGCGCTTGGCGACATTTTTTAAGTCTCCACAAACATGGGCGGATCAATCGTCACAGGTACGCCGCGATAGGCTGCAAATTTATCTTCACCAATATGATCCCAATGTTTTTTAAGATCAACGATACTTGCCGTTGGCCCGCCAACATGCCAGTGACTTCGTAACAATGTTTTATCAACATGCTCTAAGTATTCCGTTGGTAAGGCGGCACGTGGCGCGCGTAGACCTAAATCTACTAATGTCTTTGCAATAAGCGCGTCGCTAATATCCAACATATCCGCCGTAAATTGTATCGCAGACAATATCTTTATTTCTGCGCGGCTATTTGGCACTAATCTGAGATGACGCATAAAACGTGCGTAAATTGCCATCTCTTGATCCTTACTCGTTTCTGCCGCCAGAATTGGCAAAACGATATTAGGATTATTTAAGTTATCGTTACTTTTTAGTGTATGGGTCATTCTAAGATCCTCCTGTTCAATAGCCTCGTTAGAGACCTTTTCGGCAAAAACATGTAAAAGATTACATTTGCCTTACCAACAATTCTGAAAGCTAAAAGTTAATGGAATCTTAATGAGCATTTTATAGCCTGTGGATAAGCTGTGGGCGAATCAGGTTAAGTCTTTGGAATCGCAGACACGGCGAGTTTATCCACACGCTCGTTCATTTCATGCCCATTATGCCCTTTGACCCAAATAAAAGTGACATTAAAACGTTGAATCAGCGAATCGATCTGCTCCCACAGGTCTTGGTTTTTGACAGATTTTTTGTTCGCGCCCTTCCATCCACGTGCCTTCCACCCTTCCAACCATTGGGTCGCACCATCCATGACATACTTGCTATCAGTGTAAATAGTGACGGGTGTTTTTTCATTTTTCAGCGCACTCAACGCCTGAATAACCGCCATCATTTCCATGCGGTTATTGGTGGTTTCACCTTCACCGCCCGACAACTCTTTTTCATGGTCATTCCAATGCAAAATCGCCCCCCAACCGCCAGGACCAGGATTACCACTACACGCCCCATCTGTATAAATTTTAATGGTCATTTTATTTCCTATTCGTCATTGCGAGGAATGTAATGACGAAGCAATCCAGAATGTATCCTGTAAGGCTCTGGATTGCCGCGTTCGCTCCGCTCTCTCGCAATGACGTTAATTGGTTAATATTCATCAGGCAAATGCTTTATGATTACATTTAAAAATTCTTTTTCATTGGTCACATTATGAAATTCTGCAGACTGAATAGTCACACCATATTTATCCGCAATCGCCTGATATTTTGGCAAGCGATTTTCAAATAACTTTGGAAACACCCAGCGCGAAAATTCATCTCTATCAATCTGATCACTTGATGATAAATTCTTTCCATTCAAAAATTCTGCCACCCATGCTTCAAATCTTTCTGGTGAATAGAAAAGCGGCTTGGGATACTCTTGCGCGCGTTTTAAAACTTGCTGTTCTTGTTCTTCATTGGCTTTCAGATACACAATTAATGAATGCTCATCAATCATGTCCAACAAAACATCGTCCCCAATTTCACAAAGGCTTCCTGTTGAATCATTAATTACGTTTTGCGTCGACTTTGCGACAACTTTCTTCAACTGGCGCAAAGACGCACATTCTGCTTTTAAATATTCTTGCTGACGGCGTTTAAATTCATCGTACGGTAATCCACCTTTTTCAGGATTTCCCAAGCGTCCAACGTAACGGGATAGTTGCGAAAGATCATCCGCCGTAATTTGATTAGGCTCTCCCAACACATCTTCAATATCATCAGATAAAAAATCTACGCCAATTTCATAATCGCATGAATAATGTGTCCATCCTGCCTTTGACATCAAAAGAGATAAATGAGTCTTCCCCACGCCTGACATCCCCATCAAGGTAATAACTTTTTGATCAATTTTTTCAAAATCAGATTTTTTAATTGGCATGTACTTGCTTATCCCTTTAAATCCAACACCCCCTCCCATTCCCTCCCCCTAGAGGGGGAGGGTTGTGTAGTGTTGGCGTGATTTTATATCACGCGTTACGCAAAGCTGGGTGGGGGTGTTGAAATTCTCTTTATTTATCATTCAAGCTTACTTTTTTATCTTCTGCTTCTCTTAATATCTTTGGAATATTAAAGACAACATTTTCCTCTACCAAAGATTTTGTTTCAACTGTGATGTTAAAACGTTCCCCAATGGCATCAATAACTTCTTCCACCAAGATATCGGGCGCGGAGGCCCCAGCGGTCAGACCTAATATCTTCACGCCTTCTAACCATTGCCAATCAATGTCACTGGCACGCTGTATCAACATCGATTTATCCGTGCCATAAGCCTTACCAACCTCGACCAAACGATTGGAGTTTGACGAATTAGGGGCACCAATCACAATCAACGCATCACATTCTTCGGCGATATGCTTCACCGCCGCCTGACGGTTCGTGGTGGCATAACAAATATCTTCTTTATGCGGGCCTTCGATTGTTGGAAAGCGCTCCTGCAATGCTTTTACCACCGCCGCCGTGTCATCAACAGAAAGGGTGGTTTGTGTGCAAAAGGCTAAATTATAAGCATTCTCAACGCTCAAAAGCGCCACATCCTCTGCCGTTTCAACCAATAAGACAGCCCCCGCAGGCAACTGCCCCATCGTGCCTTCCACTTCGGGGTGTCCCATGTGGCCAATCAAAATGACCTGACGTCCTTTGGCGTGATGGCGCTCCGCTTCCTTATGCACCTTACTCACTAACGGACAGGTCGCGTCAATAAAGAACATCTCACGCTTTTTGGCCTCTTCTGGCACACGTTTTGGCACACCATGAGCAGAAAAAATAACAGGTTGCCCATCGTTTGGGATCTCATCCAAACTCTCCACAAAAACTGCGCCTTTATTCCGCAATCCCTCAACCACATATTTATTATGGACAATCTCATGCCGCACATAAACAGGCGCGCCATATTTCTCTAGCGACTTTTCAACAATCTGGATCGCACGGTCAACGCCCGCACAAAATCCACGTGGATTAGCGAGTAGAATTGTCATTTCAGGTTTGTTTTTGCTCATATCTTATCAATATGGCGCAATATAACGCTTGTCAATTCTCATACCCTCTCTTATCTTTACGTCATGACATATAAGCTTACATTCTTAACCCTTATTTGCGGTGTCACCCTTTCTGGATGTCAAACATTGAATGGTTTAAAAAGTGATCTAGGCACCTTAAGCAACGCGACTTCTGAAAAAATAGCCAGCCTACGAACCAAAGATGAGAGCACTAAACAAAGCGTTGTGTTAGGCGACTCAAACTGTCCCGCCATCATCATTGATCCCCAATTGGACAGCATTTCTGAATTTGAAGATATGACCAAAACGGATGAAAATTTGTTGGTGTCCCGCGCGGCGTTAAGCCAAACAAAATCATCTTGTGAATTCACCGATACCACGGTGGATATGCAATTGGACCTGACCGTCACCAGTCAATTAGGGCCAAAAGCCAAACGCACCGAAAAAGATAGACCGTACTTCGCTTACCCCTATTTCATCAGCATTACCGACAGCGAAGGCACCGAACTCGCCAAAGAAATCTTTGCCGCTTCTGTTTCTTTTGAAACGGATCAAACCACCCTTGAACTGGTTGAAACCATTAACCAAAGTCTACCGCTCAACGAAGACGGCACAATGCCTGATTATCAAATCAATATTGGCTTTCAACTCACGGATGAACAATTATTTTATAACGCGTCTGAAAAATAGAACTTACCAAACAGGAATATAAGACCATGGTCGACCTCAACACAAAACAACCTGAGCATAAAACACCCGACGCCAATTTTTCGGCAGATGAGTATTGGAATGACATTACCTCCACCCATATGCGTGTGGCGGAAGAAACCTTCAGCACCCAAAAAGATACCATCCTAAAAATGGTCGATATGGCCGAAGCAGCCATTAAACGCGGTAATAAGCTATTGTTCTTTGGAAACGGCGGAAGCGCCGCAGATTGCCAACATATCGCCGCCGAAATGGCTGTAAAGCTCAAAGACGAACGCCCGCCGATTGCCGCGCTTTCTTTATCCCTCGATTCCTCCGCCCTCACCGCAACCGCGAATGATTTTGGCTTTGATCAAATCTATCAACGCCAAGTCCGCGCCTTGGGCTATGCAGGTGATTTAGCCGTGGGCTTAAGCACCTCAGGCAATAGTGAGAATATCCTCAACGGCCTTAAAAAGGCTCGCCGTATGGGCATGGAAACAATCGGCTGGTCTGGCGCGACAGGCGGAAAAATGCCAAATCATTGTGATTTAATGCTTTTAATCCCCCACACAGACCCCGGCCGCATCCAAGAGATGCACATTACCTTAGGGCATATTTTCGTAGGGATATTGGAAAAGCGTTTAGGGTTGGTTTAAAAAGATAAAACATCGTCATAGTGAGGAATGCTTATTAACTTTTTTGGGACGAAGCAATCAATACCACATCCCATCGAAGGATGGGATCTAGATACCAGCCTACGCTGGCATGTGAATGTTAATTTATGGATTGCCGCGCTTCGCTCGCAATGACGGAATAGAACAATGCCCCTAACCATCATCACCTCTCAATTCTCTCTAAAACACGACACAGGTGAAAACCACCCTGAAAATTCGAACCGTATCGTTGCGATAAATAATTTATTAAAAACAGATACTTACAAAGACACTCTAATCTTACAATCGGATCAGGCAGAATTTGATCAAATATTGCTTGCTCATGATGAAAACTATGTTTTCAATCTTCAGGATAAAACACCAGAACATGGTTTAACCTATCTGGATGGCGATACCGCGTTGTCACCGCACACTTATGATGCTGCGCTTTATGGTGCAGGTGCCGCTTGCATGGCGGTGGATATTATCTGCGGAAACAATCAAGAATCAGATTTAGGCAAGCCTCCTCGCGCTTGCGCGCATGAGGGCTACAAAAATACGCAAAGCGTATTTTGTTTAACAAGACCGCCGGGGCATCATGCAGAACCTAATATGGCGCTTGGCTTTTGTTTCTTCAATAATGTCTTTATCGCCGCACGTCATGCGCAAGAGACTCACAACATCAAACGCATTGCCATTGTCGATTTTGATGTTCATCACGGTAACGGCACGGAAACTATGTCCCGCCGTCATAATGCGACAAATCCTGACTCGCCCATCTTCTATATTTCCACCCACGAATCCCCTCTATTCCCTGGCACAGGCAAAGCCGAAGATAACAACGACACCTTGCTCAACATTCCCTTAAAAGCAGGCACGAACAGCGAAGAATTCCGCGCCATTTACGAAAACCAAGTTTTCCCTGCGCTCAACGCGTTTGAACCAGAACTGCTCATCTTATCGGCTGGCTTTGACGCGCATAAAGACGACCCCCTTGCTTCCATCAACCTTGAAACCGACGATTTTGGCTGGCTCACGACAAAGCTATGCGCTATCGCCAACAAACATTCAAAAGACCGCGTGCTATCCGTTCTAGAAGGCGGCTATAACATCGAAGCCCTAACCGAGAGCGTTGACGCACACTTAAAAGCGCTCATAAGTGCCGATAAAGGTTGAGAAAAACGCCATTCTGACATACACTCTTTCTTCAATTAAACAAGCGTAGCGTGCCTGCACGCCTGAGCGAATAAAAAGAGAATCACATGGCGGATAAGAAACCTGAAGAAATGAGCTTTGAAGAATCCCTTCAAGAATTAGAGAAAATTGTTGGAGCGTTGGAAAGCGGTTCTGCCCCATTAGAAGATTCTATTACATCGTACGAGCGCGGCATGGCATTGAAAAAACAATGCGAAAAGAAACTCGCCGAAGCCCAAGAAAAAATCGAAAAAATCACAATTTCACCAGATGGCACGCCGCAAGCCGTACCATTTGAGAGAAATTAATTAGCACCTCAATAAACTTTAAACCACAAAGGCACGAAGACTCAAAGATCATGGCGAAACAGGCAAATACTGTTGTTGAATTAAACCCTTTGTCTGCAGAGGTCGTTGATTGTGCTTTCCAAGTGCATAGGTATTTTGGGCCAGGGCTTTTAGAAAATGTTTATCACGAAGCTTTCTTAATGGAATTGGCCGCGCGTAATATTGCTTACGAAAGCGAAAAAAACATACCACTTATTTATAAAAATAAAACAATGTCATCTGGTTTTAAAGCAGACATCATAGTGGAAGACAGTATTATCATAGAGCTCAAAGCTATAGAAAAGATATTACCTGTCCACCAAGCTCAAATTTTATCTTATTTGAAATTAACGGATAAAAAATTAGGATTTCTTATTAACTTCAACGTTCCTCTTATTAAAGAAGGTATTAATAGATATGTAATATAACTTAGGCTCCAAATTCTTTGTGTCTTAGTGCCTTTGTGGTAAAACTAAATTAACTGTCCTAGCGCTTGCACGCATGACGACTAAAAAAATGTAGAAAGTATTAAATTATGCCATCACCACGCGATGCCTCCCCCCGTCTTCAGGAAGCCTTAGATAAAACCGTTGAAGGGGTGAATAAAACCATTTCTCGCTTACTGCCTGAAACAGATTTGGCAGAAAGCCGTTTGTTTGATGCCATGCGTTATTCGGTTTTGAACGGTGGTAAACGATTGCGTCCCTTTATGGTGATGCATTCTGCATCCTTATTTAACGTTGATCCTGCCCGTGCGCGTCGTGCGGCGGCGGCGGTTGAATTTCTTCACTGTTACTCCCTTGTCCATGATGACCTACCCGCGATGGATGATTCAGACAAACGACGCGGCAAAGCCACAACGCACCGTAAATATGACGAAGCCACCGCTATTTTGGCAGGGGATGCGCTTTTAACCCTCGCCTTTGAAACCTTGGCAGATCGTGACACGCATTCTGATCCGCATGTGCGTATTGAATTGGTGCGTAAATTGGCCATCGCCTCTGGCGGTCACGGTATGGTCGGCGGTCAAATGCTGGACCTTATTGGCGAGCGTGAAGAATTTGATTTAGGCACCATATCGCGCATGCAACGTATGAAAACAGGACAACTTTTTGCCTTTGCCTGTGAAGCGGGTGGTATTTTGGGCAAAGCCGATGATGTGCACAAAAAAGCCTTGTGTAATTACGCCTATGACCTCGGCCTCGCCTTCCAGGTCACTGATGATGTTTTAGATGTCGAAGCAGACCCTAATGACACTGGTAAACCCGCCAACCAAGACCAAGAAGCAGGCAAGTCCACCTTCGTGTCCACCATGGGGAAAGAACAAGCTAAAATGCGCGCCGAAATGCTCGTCCATCAAGCCATCCGCCACCTCCACGTCTTTGATGGCCGCGCCGAAATGCTCAAAGAATTGGCGATGTATGTGTTAGAGCGCAGAGCGTAAAGAGTCTTAACCATGCAATTTGTAATTATCGCTAAAGACGGAAATGACGCTGACGCCTTAAAACGCCGTTTGGCCGCGCGTGAGGCGCATATTGCCTATAGCGATGATGCGGTGAAGCGTGGAGAACAACTTGTTGCCGCTGCGCTACTCGATGAAAATGAAGAAATGCGCGGCTCCCTCATGATTGTTGATTTTGAGAATATCGAAGCCCTTCATAAATGGCTCGACACCGAAGCCTACATCACAGGTAATGTCTGGAAAGACATCGACATTATCCAATGCAAGGTCGGCCCATCCTTCGCCCACCTCGTCAAAAAATCACATAATTAATTATAAATTCGGATCTCTTGATAAAAAAGGAGTAGCGTCAATTGTGGTAGCCCCGTCCAAATCGACATCTCCAGATTGCAGACCATTTATGTTACCCCAAAAATTATTCTCGGCTTTTAATTGCCCACCGTCTAAATCGAGTGATACTGCATCATTACTATTTCCATAGATACTATTTAATCCAACAGATCCAAACGCTCCGCCCCCCAAATCTGCGCTTATTGAAGTAGATGAGTCATCCGTAATTCTGATCCCATAATTACCATTATTATAAATTTGATTTTTGGATGCTGATGCAGAAATTGCACTTGCATTTGTTGCAGATAAGACAAGACCACTTGAATCATTATCGTAAATTTGATTATTATCAATTATAACATTGTTAATTCGGGTTGAGGTTCCTGTATTAGTATTAATCACAATCCCTGCCCCTGAATTATCGAAGATATTATTTTCAAAAATATTTATATTATCAATTACAGCATTCACGCCCAGTGCCGTATCCACTGTAATACCATTTGCTGAAGAGTTAGAGATCGTGTTCCCTTTAATCATTGCGCTTGTTAAATTTGCATCACCATTGACTCTCAAAAGAATACCTGCAGCAGTACCTGTTTGATCTAAAATATTATTTTCTAACACTGTTTCACTGATAGCATTATCAGAAATTGAATATCTTAAATTTACATCGTCATTATTAAATGCAAAATTATTAGACGCATTATAACTGCTAGTTGAAAAATCAATTCCCCTTAGGGCTATCCCATTTGCTAGATTGTTATTCGTTGTATTGTTCGCAATATTTGCATTTAATGTCGTTGCATTAATTACTGTAGATACTATGCCATTATTTGTATTACCTGAGAAATCAGAATTTGAGATTAGGTAGAAATGTGATGCATTATCTGAATAACGTAATTCAAGACCGTTCGTACCTGAATTAGTAACTTGAATAGAGTTAGCGTTAAAATTGTTAGCATTTTCTACTAAAATACCCTCATCAAACGCCCCATCAACCGTAAATCCAGATAAAATCACATCATCTGCAGTAACATTTACGCCTTCTGCTGCCGTATTTGTTATCACTGGAGCATCGCTATCGGCTTCTATAATATTATTATCAAACGGGACTAAACCATTTGTGGCCCTAAAACGCGAAGCATCGAACATTAAAGCCGAGCCTGAGCCCGCCAAGATTTGACCCGAATCATCCAACGTAATGCCTGCATTTTGTCCTGTCGTTGTACCATCACCTCGATGAACATAAATCATATCATTAGCAACAGCCGCTGTTTCAGCGGCAACCAAGGCATTAAATGGATTTTCAGCGGAGCCATCGCCCCCTCCGCCTGCACTATTATCAACATGGATAATATTTTGCGCCACTCCCGTTTGAACGTTGATTATATTTTGATTAAGACCAGCATCTAAAACTTTTTCATTTGAGACAATATCAATGTCGCGCTCTGGACTTTCATCTAAGCGTGATTTTAATTGTGCACTTCCGTAACTTTGCTTAGCCCCGAATGGGAAACGAACCGTGGCTTCTAAATAAGTTTGAGATCCTCTCACATCATCATGTTGGTAACGCGCACCTAATTGAATATCACTAGAAATATTACCCGCTATACGTGCTCTCCACCCCGTCACATCCTCTGCCTGATTACCTTCAAAGTGATAAGCTCCTGCATAAACGCGCGTACTATCTGTATAATGATCCGCAAAATCTAGTTTATATCCCAATTCAAAATCTAAACCTGGCAAAGCTTCTTCGACAACCAGTTGATCTGTATTAACAAATAACTGATTACCCACAAAACCTACGCCAGTGCCATTTGGATTGGTTCGGGTTGACGTTTTATCTTTATTCAGCGGAATATAGGCATTGACGCGTACATCATATTGATCCGCCAACCATTCGCCACCTAATGTTACTTGGTTAAATTTTGAATCCAATTGGGTTTTACGGCGGTCAAACCAAACAAGCCCACCTGCAATCCCTTCACCAAAAAGTTCGGTATCGATAAGCTGGCGATATCCTGCACCCAAATTAAATTCACGATTCTCGTTATTATCACCCATAAAACGCATATCAGCAAAAAGGACGGAGCCATCATTGGGGTTTTGCGCTATCGGAATCCAGAATTCACTCATCATAATAGATCGGTCATTACTGTAACGCCAATTAATCTCTCCCCGCGCTTTTAGAGAATCTGAAGCACCCGCATCACCCACTAGCACTAAGGTAATTAGTGTAAAAATTACTAACATTAATTTGTGTTTATAAAGCATGTATAAGTGAAGTTATTGGACCAACACCTGAAATAATAGCATTGTTATAGCTTTTGTATAGTTTATGCCAAACTTAGTGTAATAGAATAACAACAAAACTCTAGCGTTTGTGCCCCTGTCGCGTTAAAACTCTTGGTTATGACTGATAGTGCTGAAAAACCGATGATTACGCCTGAAGAAGAGCCGAGTGTGCCTGTGAATACGAACAGCAAGACGCCCCTGCTCGACACCATCCATAAGCCTAAGGATATGCGTGGACTTAATGATGCGCAGCTCCGCCAGCTCGCTGATGAGCTTCGTACTGAAACGATTGACGCTGTCTCCACCACGGGTGGGCATTTGGGCGCGGGACTTGGAGTGGTCGAGCTCACCACCGCCATTCACGCCGTGTTTAACACACCAGAGGATCGCCTGATCTGGGATGTTGGGCATCAATGTTATCCGCATAAAATTTTGACCGAGCGTCGAAGCCGTATCCGCACCATCCGCCAAGGCGATGGGCTGTCTGGTTTTACCAAGCGTAGCGAGAGCGAATATGACCCCTTCGGCGCCGCGCACAGCTCCACTTCCATCTCCGCTGGCCTTGGCATGGCGGTCGCGCGTGATCTGCAAAACAAAGACAACGCCGTAATTGCCGTCATCGGCGACGGCTCCATGACCGCAGGAATGGCGTATGAGGCCATGAACAACGCCGGTGCCATGAAATCCAACCTTATCGTTATCCTCAATGACAATGAAATGTCGATCGCCCCGCCCGTCGGCGCGCTCAATAAACATTTAAACAAAATAGTCAGCTCCAAACCCTATATCGGCGCGCGGGAGATGGGCAAGAAAATCCTGCCCCCGCCCTTACGCTCCGCCGCCAAAACATTGGAAGAAGGCATTCGCGTTAATACGTCCGATGGCACCATGTTCGAAGAGATGGGCTTTTATTATATCGGCCCCGTGGATGGGCATGATATGGACGCGCTCCTGCCCGTCCTGCGTAATATTCGCGATCACCGTACGGGCCCTGTTTTACTCCATGTGAAAACTCAAAAAGGCAAAGGCTACGCCCCTGCTGAAAACGCGCCTGATAAAATGCACGGCGTCGCAAAATTTGATGTGGTCACTGGCAACCAATTTAAAACCAAATCCAACGTGCCCACCTACACCAAAGCCTACGCCCAAGCCCTGATTAACGAAGCCCGGAAGGACGATAAAATTGTCGGCATCACCGCCGCCATGCCCGATGGCACAGGGATGGATTTGTTCGCCGCCGAATTTCCAGATCGCATGTTCGATGTCGGCATTGCGGAGCAACATGGCGTGACCTTCGCCGCAGGGCTCGCCACCGAAGGCTTCAAACCCTTTTGCACCATCTATTCTACCTTCCTACAACGTGGCTATGACCAAGTTGTTCATGACGTCGCCATCCAAAACCTACCCGTGCGCTTTATGTTAGATCGCGCAGGGTTGGTCGGCGCGGATGGCTGCACCCACGCGGGCGCGTTTGATATCGCCTATCTGGGATGCTTACCCAACTTCGTGCTGATGGCCGCCAGTGATGAGGCCGAATTGACCCACATGGTCGCGACGGCTGCCGCCTATAATGACGGGCCCATCGCGCTCCGCTACCCCCGCGGCGAAGGCACAGGCGTAGACATCCCTGACGAGCCTGAAATTTTAGAAATAGGACGCGGTCGCGTCGTTTATTCCAACCATCCCACAATGTCATCCTTCGGCTCGACCGAAGGACCCACACCTCAATTAAACATGGATCCTGCGATCAAGTCGCAGGATGACAATAAAGAGAGAATTGCCCTCCTCTCTTATGGGACTAGATTGGCAGAATGTATGAAGGCGGCAGAGATGTTAGAAAAAGACGGCAAAACCGTCACCGTCGCCGATGCCCGCTTCGCCAAGCCCTTGGATGAAGAGCTATTGCGCGCCCTCGCCCAAAATCATGACACCTTGATCACGATAGAAGAAGGCAGCATCGGCGGCTTCGGCTCCTACGTGTTGGAATTCCTCGCCCGTGACGGCCTCTTGGATAATGGAAATCTAAAAGTCCGCACCCTGCACCTGCCCGATGTCTTCCAAGACCAAGACGCCCCCGCCAAACAATATGAACAAGCGGGATTGATGGCTAAGGATATAATTAAGGTAATATGACACTTGTCTTTGCTAGAAAAATAAACGATGAGTACGTTTTATTTGGAGACCTCCTAATTACAGGAGCAGTTGAAAATAAAAATCCTACACCTTTTTTTAAAACAACAGAAAATATTCGCCATAATGAACACCGCGAAAATAAAGTGTGCGTAAGTGGACTTAAACAAAAAATTCACATTATTAATAATAAAGTTGTAATTGGATGGTGTGGAAGTGTACTTTTTGCAAAAAACCTTATCAAAGAGTTTGTTTTGTTTTGCTCTGATAAACATATTAATAATGAAACTTTAAATTACTTTTTCTCTAACAGTGAAATAATAAAAACATATGCTGAAAGTAACTTAGACGTTAGTTGTCTAATCTTATATAAAACAAACAATAAAAGCTTTGCTTATAAATGGGAGCCTGACGCTCCTATCTCAGAAGATCAACCTAACGATAATGATTTAGTTATAGGAAGCGGCGCACCTCACTTTAAACAGATTATTAAAATAGCAAAGAAGTCTATAATTGCCGCCTCAAATTCTCTCCCATCTAATGCTGAAATATATTTTTACTTAAGCAGTTTAATTAGTAGCGATCTTTTTAGTGAAGAAAATACTACTAATTTTTATGGTGGTTTTTATGAAGTATGCACTTTCAAAAATGGACGTTATCAAAAGTTAGATAATTACGAAATCATATTGAATGAAATAAGGTTTACGTCACCTACAAAAGTTTTTATGCCTTCTGCATACGTAAGGTATCGTCTTTTTTACGACACCAACCTATACGTACTATGCGAAGTTGTGAATATTGACCTAGAAAAAGAAAGCTCTGATAGAGAGAGTTTTATCTGGGAGGTTTTAGCAATCACAGAAAATGAAACACATACTATGGATAAAGAGTTCTTGAAAAATTTTAAGCAAACTTCAGAAATACAGATCGCAAATCTATGGTCTAAAGAGGAATACGCAGAAAATTCCTATTATAATGTTTATGCTCAAGTTCATAGCAAACCAATAATTGTTATTAAAAAAGATGATAACGAACAAGAGTTTTATGGAATAACTAAAAACTTTAAAAGTGTTATAGAGTCAATTTTAGAGTATAGAAAGCTTGACAAAATAGGTATTTAATCCTATATTGTCTTTATGACTTATGATGACACACTCCCAAATTCTTCCCCCGCCCCGCTAACCACCGACACCGCGCCTGATTTGGTGCATGCCAATACGCCCCTTGCGGCGCAGGGGATGGCGGCGATTGCCAAGCAATTTTCGAAGGAGCTGACCGCCGTCGATATGCTCGACGTGTTGCAATCTTCTTTTCGCAATGATCACGAGGGCGCGGGCATGATGTTCACGCAATCCCAAGTGTTGGATGCCCTGTTCCATCGCCTCACCCTCAAGGCCATGAGCGGCGTGGATGACAAAGGCGCACCCATTTCCAATTATGTCGAGGAAGAGGTTCTGGATTTGGCGCTCAAGGCGCAAAAGCAGTGCCGCGTCACCGTGGAGGCCTTGCACCACGCCCGCACCCGCGCGGCGGAGCAAGAAAAGTTGCAAGCCCGCGAAAAACAAAAAAATAACAAACGAACTAGGAATGATGATTATGGCTGGTAATTCAAAGGCTTGGACACCAGAAAAGCGCAAAAGGCAGGCCGACATCATGCGCGAACGTAAAGCATGGAAACATTCCACAGGCCCCAAAACCAACGAGGGCAAAGCCGCCAGTGCCGCCAACGCCCACAAACACGGTATGCGAAGCGCGGTGGTGGCGGAGCTTGTGCGCTGTTTGGCAATACAGGCAAAATCCGTTGATAAATTTTTAAAAGAAATCCAAGATAGTTAAATGGTAACAACTTTAACCAAACCCGATTATGTGATTTTTGATATGGATGGCACGACCGTGCGTCATGTGAACCCTGTGATGTTGGGGATATTAGAGGCAATTGATAATCTTCTTTATAAAATTACGTCGTTGTTTAAGCGTAAAAAGAAAATCACAGACTTTTCAAATAATCCGGCGAAGCCCCGTGGCCTTTTGGTGCATCGTGTTCTTCATAAATTAAGACGTCGGGAGGTTGACCAAATTGTACAGCCCTGCCCCGGTATTTATCTGTTATTGAATCTTTTTAAACGCCACAATATTCCCATGGCAATCGCCAGTAATGGCCTTGGTAAAGGTTATGGTCATGATATTTTAGAAAGCTTTGATTTAGCCGATTATTTTGAGGTAGAATTATTTAGGGAGGATATTCAAAAATCTAAACCACATCCTGATGCGATTTTAAGAGCGTTGCGCCTTTTAAAAAACCCACCAACCGCAGGACAAGTTGTTTGGTTTATTGGAGATCGTCATACCGACATGACTGCTGTGATAGAGGCCGATAAATTATCGACCTGTAAAATTATTCCCTTTTCTTACGGGATTAATGCAGCCATGGCACTGCTCAAAAATAATATAAATGCAGAGCACATCATTCTTTCTTATGCAGATTTTTACACCAATATTTATGATTTATTTAACGAGCCAGAAGAAAAGGATTAGCTCGTTTTCTTAACGAAACATTTCTAATTCTGCCTGATAAACCGAGGCATTCCTGGCATTATTATGAAGCTGACTTTGCGTTATAAAAGCCTTCACTTGTTTTAATTTTGCTTCGCTTAGGCCAAAAATATTCCCCAAAGAAACCTGCGGAGAGAATATCTCAATAAACTGTTCAATAGGTGAGAGTTGTTTGGGCATTACAACAACGTTCAAATTCTCGCGGCTTGGAAGATCAAGTAATTTTGCTGTTTCATTTAATGCTTCATTTAATCCGCCGAGCGAATCAACCAATCCATTTTCAAAGGCTTGTGATCCTGTCCATGCGCGTCCTCTTGCCACACTCCTTGCCTGTTCAATACTCATGTTACGGCCTTTCGCAACACGTGTCAGAAAGCTTTGATAAACATCATCAATCAAAACGTTCAAACGTTCACGACCTGCGGCATCAAATGGTTTATGTGGGGAAAACACATCCGCGTTCTCGCCCACTTGTGGACCTTCCCAATTAACACCGACTTTATCCCAAAGGTCACTTGCTTCGAACTTTCCCATGACAACACCAATAGACCCCGTAATTGTTGTTGACATTGCGACAATTTTATCTGCATCCGTTGCCACCCAATACCCCCCAGAGGCCGCTACAGGCCCCATAGAAACAACAACTTTCTTGCCTTTTTCTTTGGCCTTTACCAACGCACGGCGAATTGTCTCTGACGCAGTTGGTGATCCACCGGGAGAATCAACACGAAGAACGATGGCTTTTATATTTTCATTTTCTTGTGCTTTTGTAATGGCGCCTGCAATTTTATTGGCTCCCGCATTTCCTTGTGCACCTGCCGTATCCACGATTGTTCCAACGGCGTAGATTAACGCAACATCCTTATTACCTTGTGCGTTAGGTTTAGCTGCTTGCGTTGTTTTTGACTGTGAATATTGCGCTAAACTAACCAGAGGCAAATCTTTGGACTCTTTATCCCCTTTTATATTCTCACGGATTTCACTGACCATATTATCCGCATAATCCAACCTATCGATGAGCTTTGCGTTCACGGATTCTTTGCCCGTTAAAAGGCCTTGATCCACATATCCTTGTAAAATATTAATCGGAATATTTCGATCTTGAGCGACCTGCTCAATCATGTTTTGAGATATGTCATTAAGAATACTGCTCCACATCTCACGGCTTGCATCAGACATTTCCGACGCCGTAAAATTTTCCATCGCGCCTTTATACTGCTCACGCTTTAAAAATTGCGGCGTCACACCTAATTTTTCCAAAGCACTCTTCGCAAATGGCATCTCCATGCTCGCACCAGAGATAGAAAGCATTCCCACAGGTTGCATCCATATTTCATCAAAGGCGCTCGCAAAATAATATTGCGATAGACCGCCCATTACATCATCATAAGATGACGCATAAATTTTTGTAAATTTACCAGCCTCATTGAAATTTATGATAGCAGTGCGAAGCTCTTCGATATGGGCTGCGCTCATACCACTATCGCGCATATTTACGATCAAGCCATGAACACGCGCATCATCTTTTGCCCGTTCCAATGTATTAATCACATTTCGTATTGTTGGCTGTGCAAAAGGAAACGGCTCCAACAAGCTTGGCTTTGTTTGAATTTCGGTAACACCCCCATCAATTTTAAAAACCAAAACCATTTCTTTGGGTAATGGCGGCGCCTTCGCACTGGTTAAATTGGCCAATATAAAAACAGAGATAATTGTTGAGATTAAAACCATCGCACCAATGGCGGTACAGGCACGTTTGATCGCCTTACCTATAATCGCCCATATATTCCAACGTTTGGGCGTTTCTGTGCTTGTTTTCTTAGGTTTATAAAATAATGATCCGAAATTTTTCATGGGGTTATATTACAAGCATTGCGCTTTGTAGCGCAACCAATGATCTGCGAGGACGCAGGCCATCATCGCTTCGCAGACGGGAGTGCCGCGTAGGCCGACGCAAGGGTCGTGGCGGCCTTTGGTTATGATGTCTGTTTCGTTGCCTTGTTTGTCGATTGTTTTGACGGGCGTTAAAATGGAGCTGGTGGGTTTAAACGCGGTACGGACGACGATATCTTGGCCAGAGGATATACCGCCCAAAATACCACCTGCATTGTTTGATTGAAAACCGTCTTTGGTGATTTCATCGGCGTTTTGTTCGCCGCCCCACTCCACGGCCTCAAACCCTGCGCCAATTTCGACGGCTTTGGTCGCGTTAATGCTCATCATTGCATTGGCGAGGTCAGCGTCTAATTTATCATAGACAGGTGCGCCGAGCCCGACGGGAATGCCACTCGCCACAACTTCCACCAGCGCGCCTGCGCTTGATCCTTTTTTGCGTTGCGTCATGAGGTAATCTTCCCAGACCCGCGCGGCTTCGGCATCGGGGCACCAGAACGGGCTATCATCAACGATGTCCCAATTCCAATTCTCACGATTAATTTTATGCGGTCCGACTTGAACAACCGCGCCTCTTATTGAAAACGCTGGCGCGTTTTCTGGTTGGCTTTTTTGATTAGACCTCAGGCTCGTAAACTCGCTACGGTCGTTTAAATTACCTAGTTCATGTTCAAGTAACTTACGCGCAATTGCGCCTGCGGCTACACGCATCGCGGTTTCACGCGCGCTTGACCGTCCACCCCCGCGATAATCGCGAATTCCGTATTTTTCATGATACGTATAATCCGCATGGCCGGGGCGAAATTTATCTTTGATATCGCCATAATCTTTTGACTTTTGATCAACATTTTCAATCAACAAGCCAATCGGTGCGCCTGTGGTTTGCCCTTCAAACACGCCTGATAGAATTTTGACCTGATCGGGTTCTTTTCGTTGGGTCGTGAATTTGTTCTGCCCTGGTTTACGGCGATCCAGATATTTTTGAATATCCGCCTCGGTCAGCGGAATACGCGGCGGCACACCATCGACAACACAGCCAATGGCAGGCCCATGGCTCTCCCCAAAAGATTGATACTGAAATAATGTGCCGAAACGATTACCTGACATTTTTATATCCATTTTTTACCACAGAGAACGCAGAGAAATTAAGAGTTCACGGAGTTCTTTGTTATCTAAATTTTGAAGCGTTTTATACCCTCTTTCATTAGAGGTACATTAAAATTAATAAGTAATCCTGTTTTAACATTAGACAGGCGCATATAAGTTAAAATTTGTGATTCATGAATAGGATGAATTTTATCTGTACTCTTTAATTCTACAATAACTTTATCCATAACAAACAAATCAATTTTGAAAGCATTCGGTATTAAAAGAGCTTCATATTCAACAGTTATAGGACTTTGTCTTTT
Source organism: uncultured Micavibrio sp. (assembly GCA_964351905.1). Lineage (GTDB taxonomy): Bacteria > Pseudomonadota > Alphaproteobacteria > Micavibrionales > Micavibrionaceae. The sequence continues at coordinate 633 of CAYGPG010000032.1, read as the reverse complement.
AAAATCTATTTTTCTTTTTTCTAATTCGTAGGCCAGACAATCCTCATAAACTTTCTCATAAAGACCAGGCCCCATTTTTTTATGGATTTTTATGCAGCTATCAACAATTTCACCCGTTATATTATTTAATTTTTCAGTACTCATAAAATCTCTGTGAACTCTTCTGAAACTCTGCGCGCTCTGTGGTAAAACTAAGCCGCTTTTTCTTCTTTTTTCGGAGCCATAGACGCTAATAATTCTGCCGTTTCTCCTGCTGTATCAACGGCGCACATACCAACGGTGTTATAACCGCTATCGACGTGTAAGCATTCGCCTGTGACGCCGCTGCCGAGGTCAGACAACAAGAACAAGCCTGAACGGCCAACATCTTCGATTGTGACGTTACGGCGTAGAGGCGCGTTGAGTTCGTTCCATTTTAGAATGGCGCGGAAATCACCGATACCTGAGGCCGCCAATGTTTTGATGGGACCCGCAGAAATGGCGTTTACGCGAATATTTTGTGGACCAACGTCGTTTGGGATGTCTTTTACAGACGCTTGCAATGGCGCCTTTGCAACGCCCATGACATTGTAATGCGGCATGACCTGTTCTGCGCCGTAATAGGTCAGAGTGACGAGTGATCCACCGTCTTTC
>CAYGPG010000031.1:0-19076 GCA_964351905.1 uncultured Micavibrio sp. | reverse complement strand
GGGCACAATATTAATCGCGGTTATAGGCGAGATAAAGAAAACATGGGCGTTAAACATGCAATGGAATGTGAAGGACATCAGGGGGGGATTAATGGCGCGCCCTAGAGGATTCGAACCCCCATGCGCGTGGCGCATGTCTTTAAACAAGAGGAGGTTCAAATTGATAGCAAGAAGGCCGAAATATTGATCAGAATAAAATATAGGGGAGTAATGGTGCGCCCTAGAGGATTCGAACCTCTGGCCTTTGGCTCCGGAAACCAACGCTCTATCCAGCTGAGCTAAGGGCGCGTGCTTTTTTAAAAGCCGTCATGTCGGCAAGCCGAAGGACGCTCTCATAAATCTATAATGCAATTCATAACCTATATCACTTTCCTGCGAAAGCAGGAATCTTTACACCAGATACAAAGATCCCGGCTTTCGCCGGGATGTGTCATTATTTTAAAGCTTTTTTAAAAACGGCTTATTAAGCAGCTTGCTGCTTATGCTCCTGAACACCTGCTGTGATTTGCTGTTGTGTTTGGCCTACATTTGGACGGCTTGCGCTTTGTGCCAAGTCGCCCATAGAAACGATACCCACAAGGCGTTTATCACGGTTTACAACAGGCAAACGGCGGACTTGAATTTCGCCCATATTGTTGCACACTTCTTCAACATCTTGGTCGTCGTAGCAGTAATATGTTTTTGCTGTCATCACATCACGTGCAGGTGTGTTGGCATCTTTACCTTCGGCAATCGCGCGGACGGTAATGTCACGGTCTGTGATCATCCCAATCATTTTGTCATTTTCTGCCAAAGGCATAAAACCGCAATCCATGTCGCGCATTTGTTGAGCCACTTGTGAAATTGGGCTATCCGGTGCCATCCATTTGAAATTTGAACTCATTACGTCTTTAATCTGTGTCATTGATTTTTCCTCACTGTTTATGTTTTTAAGATTGCACGTAGTTAAGCACACTCAAGCCTTAAAGGCAAGAAAACCAAGGGTAAACGTCATTGCGAGGAGCTCAAACTTGTTTGGGCGACGCGGCAATCCAGAAATTTATCTGATAATCACTGGATTGCTTCGCGCAGCCTGTCCCCGCGAAGGCGGAGGCTCGCAATGACAAATAGGTAATTTATTTACGGGTAATCTGCAAGAAAACATCTTCTAAATCGCTGTCATGTGTCGAAATATCCGTAATTTTGTTACCCATAGATTGCACAATGGAGAGCATATCTTCCATTCCCGTTTCATTTGGGGAATAACGAAGTTTAATCGTGCGGCGCCCCTCTTTTGCAGGGTGAAATTTTGATAAAGCATCAGGAATTTCTTTAACTTCATTTTCAAAACGAAAACGAATTTCTTTATTGTCAATGCGCGACAACAACGTTTCTTTATCTTCATTGGCAACAATTTCACCATGGTTAATAATGGCAATTTGATCACAAAGCTCTTCTGCTTCTTCCAAATAATGCGTTGTGAGCACAATGGTTACGCCTTCACGGTTGAGGCGGCGGACATTTTCCCAAAGCATTTGACGAAGCTCCACATCAACCCCTGCGGTGGGTTCATCCAAAACCAAAATCGGCGGCGTGTGAACGAGGGCTTTAGCGACCATCAAGCGGCGCTTCATTCCACCCGATAAACTCCGCGCGTGGCTATCGGCTTTATCGGTTAGCTCAACCATTTCGAGTAATTCTGCCGTACGGCGTTCTGCTTTTGGCACACCGTAAAGACCGCCTTGAATATCCAAAATTTGTGCAGGCGTGAAGAACGGGTCAAAGTTAATTTCCTGCGGGACAATGCCAATCGCGGAGCGCGCATTACGTGGACGTTTATCAATATTTTCATCCCAAATCTGAACACTGCCAGATGTTTTCATGACCAACCCTGCCATAATGTTAATAATGGTCGACTTCCCTGCCCCGTTCGGCCCCAAAAGCCCAAAGATGGATCCCCGCGGAATGTCCAGCGATACGCCCTTTAACGCTTCCTTCGCCGGCGATTTCTTCTCCGCCGCATACGTCTTTTGTAAATCCTTAATCTCAATCGCATTTTTCATGGGTTTATTCGTAAGGTATTCATTTAAATAATCAATGAAGTTTATATTGACATAACTGCAAACCTTATGTTTTAACTCATCAACTTAATAGGTAGTGAACAATAAAAATGAGCTTTGGCAATAACTCCATAGAACAAAATATTGAAGCAGTCGATTTAACAACGGCATTTATTAAAGCCGTTGGAAACGAAAACTATCAAAATTTATTGGCTTTAATAAATTGGTTAAAAACTAAAGGCTATGAAGAACCAGTTCTTTATGGTGGTGCATTAAGAGATATATACATCGGCCAATTCAATCCTAAAGATTATGATTTTGAGGTTACAGGCAGTCAACATATGATGAAAATTGACCCTGCTTTCTTATTAGATATCTCAGTCAGAAAATATAAAATGTTTTCTTCAAAAGCAGATGAGAGAGCTTTACGTGCTGATGCGCCAATTAATGGAATTGCTATGAATGAAGAAGGAAAAATTTTTGCTCATCCTTTATTTGAAGAACATGCTTCTATGGGGATATATGCAACAAGGCAAGATTTAAATGAAAAAGGTAAAAAGGTTTCTAGAGAAAGATTTTTTCAATTAAGAAGAAAGTATCCTCATTGGACATTAGACGGTTAGCTTTATTAAAGTTTAAACTCACCTTCATCACCTAACCAATTTTGGTACCTCTCACCCGTTAACCACTCCCGCGCCGCTTGGTCATCTTTTAACACCATGTCCCAATAGGCGAGTGCGGAGACTTTGATGATGCGTTCGTGCAGATCACGGTTTGGATTTTGACCAAGCTTTCCACGGCTACCGTTAAAAACCATGTGATCGCCATCTTTAATTATGAGCAAATGCTTATCTGCCTTTGTTGTATGTTCATGAACAACCAAACGTTTGGTGTAATCCCAATCTTCCACAGGAGAGCTGTCATCTGTTCCCGTCATATGAAAGAGCGGCAGATCAATTGCACCGTAAATATCATCAGGATCATCTAATGATAAATGAGAGATTGGCCCAGGGCTATAGAGTATACCAGCCTTAAAACGATCTTCACGCGCGCGGCGTAACTTTCCACTTTCATCTGGGAACATCATACCGGCCATCACTTGCGTTGTTAGAGCACCGAAAGAATGCCCCGACATGCCAATTGTTGAAAGATCAGTAATTTCTTTAATTTCAGGGTGTTCCAAAAGCCAATTTTCAAATTGATCTAATACAAAAGGAACATCTTTAAAACGATTTAAAGTCGCAGAACGAGGAATATTCATCTGGCGAATAATATCCCACGGGTGTCCTTCTTTTCCCTCCCAAAGGCTGCTATCTGTTCCATTATGTTGAACGTGGAGAATAATATAACCGTAAGATGCAATGTAACGTGATAAAAAGGCTGCTCCGTCCACGCTGCCACCCAGTCCATGAGACCAAACAATTATTGGACAAGGCTTTGCCTTGTTTTGCCTCAGGCTCGTAAACTCGCTACGGCCTGATAAATCAGATTTTTGTGCAACAGGGTAATAGACTTTAATTTTTACAGGGCGGTCATCACGCGAGGAATCAATTAATGTATCACGCTTGATCATAACCTTATGAAGGTCTTGATCTTCATTAATGTCAGGAGACCAAAGTCCCATGATTACTTCTTACGGAACTGATCAAGGGAGACGACTTCACCTTTTTTACCATCATCTGAATCATCGTCACTGCCATCATCATCCGGATCATCATCAGGTTCAAAATCAGGTTCTTCATCATCGCCGAGCGGCTGGAATTGAAGCGCAAAGTTCACAGACGGGTCTGCAAAAATAGTAATCGCCGCCAAGGGAACAACTAATTTTTCAGGAACATTATTAAATGACAAGGTGACTTGCATTTTTTCATCATCCACATCCAGATCATAAAATTGGAATTGTAGAACAATTGTCATTTCACCGGGGTAGCGATCCTTCAAATAATCAGGGATATTAACGCCGGGATAATCGGTCATGAAAGTGATATAAAAATGATGGTCGCCAGGTAGGCCTTCGGCCATAACTTCTTCAACAGCTTTTTTAACGACACCACGCAAGGCACCCTCAACCATTTTATCGTATCTTAAGATATTTTCATCGTCACTCATACTCATATCAAATCCATTTTAGGGTGAAAAATCAAGACATTCCTTTAAATTTGGGCAGAAAAGCCCTTTTGTTGATTAATGATTCGCATATTTGGAATCACAAATCTATCTCAAAGGGTTAAAGGCCCTAAACGCTTGTGGAAAACCCATATTTTGAGGCTAATTTAGACGAAGTCCACGCTCTTGACGTTCTTTTGAACGATCAAGACGTTTTTTGACAGCAATCATTTTTTGCAAAGCCTTGTCACGCCCCTCCTTATTCCCTGCTTTAAGATAAAGCTCTGCGAGGCGTGCATATAAATCAATCTCTTTAGACGTCGCATAACGATAATTTGCCCCCTCCTCCATCAAAGCTAATGCGCGATCAAAAGACAGTAAGTCACGCTCATAAATAAATGATAACTGAATCCGTGATCCAATATGAATTGGATCTAGCTCTAATGCTCTCTCATAATATGATTGTGAGTTTTTTAAATCTTCAGGAACAAATTCTTTAGGTACAAGCTGTTGAATTCTTGCCAAGTAATAATATGTCGAGGCCGAGCGTGGATTGATCGCTTTTACTTGGCGCAAATAAGAAAGCGCCTGATCAAAAATCTCTTTTTTCTGCTCTTCGTTAAAGGAGTCAGATTGATCTTGAAGAAGCGTCATCGGCACATTGACCGCTAATAAATAAGAGCGATAATTTCCATTCAGGCTCAGTTTGTTTGCCATTATGATATCTTTTGCAAAGGCATCAAGGTCAGCTCTAAAGAGATGATCGCGCGCTTTATTGGTATAGACTTCGCTTAAGACATAAGCGCTAAAAATACCGACGATGAAGATAAATGGCATTGTGATCAGAACAATACGAGATGCCTTAGAATAAGAAACAGGAAATTGAATATTCCAAACAGCCGTTTTTAAAACTTTTTGCGTTTGAATAAACCAAATACTTAATAAAAAACCCACTAAAAATAAAATAGAAAGGTTATACAAATTAAAGGTAACATGCGTGTGCAACATACAAGCCGCCAGTGCAAAAAACGGCGTTAAAATTGCAATTTTATCTTTTTGATCGCTAGCTTTTTTAACTGCTGCGACAGTGCGTGCAACCACAGCAATTATAAAGCCATAAAATAAAACAGGGCCTAAAATGCCAAGCTCCACCCAATATTGTAGCGGATCACTATGCGCGTAATAGGCGCCTGACCTGTCTGTGGACAAACGAAATTCAGGGAAGTATAAAAAATATGTCCCTATTCCCGTTCCAAAAACACCATGTTCTTTAATGATATCTATCGTTGCTAACCACAGTGACGTTCTATTGCTCGTAATATTTTCACTTTGAAGCGTTACGGTTTGAAAAACACGAAAAGCAAAATTTTGAGAAATTTCCGAGCCAAACGATGATAGAAAAAAGAACGTGATAGATGAAAACGCGATGACTAAAAATAGTTTATAATGCTTAATGACACCATCGCGCATCATAAATAAAAACACCGTCATAAAGGGAATAAGCGCGAAAAATGCACCGCGACTTCCCGTTACAATTAATCCGCCAATCATTAAAACTACAAAGGCAACAGCCCACTTTTTATCTTTTAATTCTTTTAAATAAAATATTGCGCCAATACCGCAGAAGATCGCCAGACTGAATATGGCGCTTAAGGAATTTGGATTTTTTAACGGATGCCTTGCGCGACCTTGAAAAAAATCATTAAAGACAAAAAATTGTACTAAAGCCCAAAGCGTCATGACCGCAAAAACAACGGCTATAATTTTTACCAGCGTTTTTAAAATTACCTCGTCATTATTTAATATCATGACAAAGAAAGTTAGCGGCAAGACACTGAAAAAACAAAACGCCATAACACTGACATTGATAATATCGGAGCCTAAAATACTCAAAAAAGCCAATAGCCAGAAGGCTCCCATAAAAGCTAGGCACCAGCTTTTGGGGATTATAAGACCTTTATCATTTGTAAGTTTTACCAATGTAAAAACAGACCAAAGGCTTATGAAGATGATGGCGCTCGCAAATAATTCTAATTGCCAAGCATTGATAAAAAACAAGCTGCATAAAAACGCGGTAAGCCAGATGTAGTGATTTAATTTTAATACCATTCAATTCGCCATTTTTTTCAAAAGATTTTCTCGTCGAAAAAATAAGTTTTCGAGAACCGTAACGGAGCATACGAAACGTATGTGAGTAACGGAAGCGCAGAAAAGTATTTTTGCAGAAGAAAAGCTGAAGAAAAAAGTGGTTAATTTTCTGTTGCTAGGAAATTAACCAAACCCCACCCAACCCAGTTCAACGGGAAAGGAATTATGTAGCTGTTGCTACACTACCCAATTAGGCAGCGATAGCTTCGTCACCAACGAACATATTGTCGTTAGCGGCTACGAACTGAGAGTTGTCATTTGCAACTATCAAAATTTTCCCGATAACGGCGGAAAGCCGAACGCCGCAAGAAACCTTTACTACGCGTGTCGATCCTGTTTCAGCCCCGCCGGAATTTGTCATGAAGGCCATAGGCCTGAATTATAAAAATTCCGAGTGCCGCGCCGAAGCATTTATGCGAAGGCGGGCTGGTATTTCTACCATTTTGTCCGCCGTCGCCCTTCGGGCTATGGCGAGACACTCAGAATTATTAAATTCGCTTTCACTCATTAACTAATTCTGGTGGAGCTGCCGGGTACTGCCCCCGGGTCCACGATCGCTTATTCCGTAACCACGTTTAGCGTCATAACAGGGCAAGCCCTGCAAGCTCAGTATAAAACATTCTTCTCCCTTTTTGTAAATTTTTTATTATTTTAAAGAAATTTAAAGAAAAACCTTGATCTATTTACATAATCAATATAAATTAACTGAAATTTTAGAGGAGAAAATCATTATGGGTTGGTTAGATAAAGCTAATGGCGAGAATACAGCCGCAGAGGCGCTAGACAAAAGAAATGCTAATGCGCAGGAAATTCGTGATAGGCAGAGAGATTATTGGCAACAGGATGTTGACCCAATGCTAGTTGTTCCTAATCGTCCACAAACTGCCTTATCAAAGTTAATGCAACCCCAAAATTTATTGGTAGGAACTTTCGCATTAGCCGTTGGTGCTGGCTTAGTTCAAGGAGGTGCTATCCAACTAGCATCGGATTACATATCTGCAACTATCCCAGAATCTACTAAATTTGTATTCCAAAGCCTCTTTGGAATGAACTTAAATTTTTAGTAAGCTAATTAAATGGTCAATTAAGCTTTCCCACACTAAACTCTTAATAAAAAGTTCCAACAAAAGTTGAAATAGGAATAAAATCCTTTATTTTTACGTTCCTGTATGCTACCTTAGGGAATGATTTATCTTGATATAACCCCGCCCAAAACACCACCGTCATTGCGAGGCACTTTGCGCCGCAGCAATCCAGAATTTTTGTTCCTTAAAGCGCCCTCTTTGGCCCACAAACCAATCTTCCAAACCCGCGACGCAACGAACGGACTGAAGGATTATAAATCATCCAATAAATACAACGCCTTAAATTTTCACGCCTTACCCGTGGAAGAACTGCACCTTTCCCCTTCGACTCCTTCACAGAATCGCCTATGCTACTCTCACAATTGAATGATAGGAGTGTTAGATGCAGCAATATTTAGATTTTATGCGCGATGTTTTGGAGAACGGCGCGCAAAAAGGCGACCGTACAGGCACGGGAACCTTAAGCGTTTTTGGGCGTCAAATGCGTTTTGACCTGTCCAAAGGCTTTCCCATGCTGACAACCAAGAAATTGCATCTGAAATCTATCATCCACGAGCTGATCTGGTTTCTCAATGGCGACACCAACATCAAATATCTTAACGATAACGGCGTGCGTATTTGGAATGAATGGGCAGATGAAGACGGCAATTTAGGCCCCGTTTACGGCCATCAATGGCGCAGCTGGCCCACGCCCGATGGCAACACCATTGATCAAATCACGCATTTGGTGGATCAAATCAAAAATAACCCCGATTCCCGCCGTCACATTGTCTCGGCATGGAATGTCAGCGAAGTAAACAAAATGGCGTTGCCGCCTTGTCACACGTTGTTTCAATTCTATGTTGCAGACGGCAAGCTTTCTTGTCAGCTCTATCAACGCTCTGCCGATATTTTTCTCGGCGTGCCGTTTAACATTGCCTCCTACTCGCTCCTCACCATGATGATGGCTCAAGTTTGCGACCTAGAACCAGGTGATTTTGTCCATACCTTCGGTGATGCGCACATCTATTCAAACCACATTGACCAAGCGAACGAGCAACTTCAACGTACGCCAAAATCACTCCCCACAATGAACATGAACCCTAATGTCAAAGACATCTTCGGCTTCACCTTCGATGATTTTGAACTGGTCAATTACGAAGCCGACCCCAACATCAAAGCCCCGATTGCGGTATAAATGAGTAGAGAAAAGACGAAAGATAAATCCCTTGAAGAACTCATGAAAATGAGAATTTTAGGAATGGGGTATTCAAATGGCATAGTTGATACTGAACTAAAAATTCGTCAGTTAAAGGCTTTTGATAAAGCTACGAAAGCAAATGAAAAACTAAGCAAGAGGATATATGCTTTAAACTGGATTATAGGATTATTAACAGCCTTATCTGTTGCAATAGCTCTATCTCTCTGGATAAACCCAAATTGGCAAGGCATTAACTATCTATTAGGCATAACCAAATGACTAAAATCTCTCTCATTGTTGCAGCAGCGGAAAATAATGTTATCGGCAAAGACAACAAAATGCCGTGGTACATTCCTGCGGATTTTAAGCATTTTAAAGACATTACGATGGGTAAGCCCTGTATTATGGGTCGCAAAACTTATGATAGTATTTTGGATCAATTGGGTAAGCCATTGCCTGGTCGCACCTCTATTGTTATTACAAGAACCATCCCCCCCTCTATCCCCCCCGCAAGCGGGGGGGAAGTGAGCGAAGCGAATAGGGGGGGAGTGGTTTATGCCGCCTCCTTAGAGGACGCTATTAAGGTTGCAAAATTAGAAGCAGATGATGAGGTTATGACCATCGGCGGAGCGCAGATATACAAAATGAGTATTCCCTTAGCGAACAGAATTTACCTCACAAAAGTTCACCAATCTCCCGAAGGCGATGCCTTCTTCCCTGAGTTAGATGACAGTTGGAAAGAAGTGATGTGCGAAGACCATGACGGCTATAGTTTTATAATTTTAGAAAAACGATAATGTCATCCCGAGCGTAGCCGAGGGATCTTAAATTAAGACACCGGCAATATCCTTCGATTTCATTCGCTACCGCTCACGCCACTCAGGATGACAGCTTTATGATGGCAAATTTATCAAACTAGAGCGTATCGAAAATTGATTTTGCGATGTCATTATAGGCATCTAAACCACTCAAAATTCCAGCGTCAGAATTTTCCATGATTGATTTCTGCAAAGGGATTGATGATAAATACGCTACGTCACGTTTTTTGCATTCTTCTTGTAAGTTATTGCCAAAAATATGCTCTTCATGGCCGCAATTTTCGCAAATATGCGTGCTCATATTCTCCACCAAGCCGAGCACTTTGACCCCCGTTTTTCGGAACATCTCAATCGCCTTTACGGCATCAATCAAGGACAAGTCTTGAGGGGTCGATACAATCACCGCGCCATCAATATCCAATTTCTGCGCGATGGTGAGTTGAGCATCCCCTGTGCCCGGAGGCATATCAATGATCAAAACGTCTAACGGCTCTTTTTCACTTCCCCACGCTACATCACGCAGCATTTGGTATATTGCCGATTGCACCATCGGGCCACGCCAGATCATCGGCGTATCAGGATCCACCATAAAGCCCATCGACATGACTTTTAAGCCATGTACCTCAAAAGGAATAAGCTTCTTCTCCTCATTCATTTCAGGTTTTACGTAGGGCAAACCTGTCAATTTCGGCACACTCGGCCCGTAAATATCCGCATCGAGCAAGCCAACACTTTTGCCCATCTTGGCCATGGCGGCAGCAACATTGACCGCCACGGTTGATTTACCGACCCCGCCCTTCCCGCTTGCCACCGCAATGATATGCTTAATGGGGAGCTGTAATTTCGGGTTCTTACTCATCCCATGCGGATCATTTGGCGGAGGTGGCGCGGCCTTTTTGGCCGTTAGAATAACACTCGCCTTTTCAACGCCCTCCAAGCCTAAAACCACCTTTTCGGCGCGTTGGCGTAAATCTTCCATTTGCGTCCCCAACGCAGGATCGACTTCGATTGAAAACATCACATGACCACCCTCAATGGACAGGCCATGGATTTGGTCTTCGGGTAGAAAATCTTTAAGCGATTTATAGATGCTGTCTTTATTCATAGAATTGGCTTTCGCCCCTTGCACTGCATGTTAAATTCGATATTGTAACGAGGTTATATAGACATTCGAAACAGATGAAATCAAGTAATCAAAAGGGCTTTAAAAATGGCAGATGATAAAAAAGGCGGTAAAGGTAAAAATCCATGGGGCGCTAATGGTTCCAAAGGACGCTCCACCCCGCCCCCCCGTAAACCTAGCAATTTCGGTGGTAATAATAATGACGTGCCTGATTTAGATGCCATGCTGCGTAAAGCCAAAGATGATTTTGGCGGTATGATCCCAGGCAACATGAATGGCGGCGCGTTTGGCCTCCTCATATTAGGTGCATTGGCGGTTATCCTCATTTATTTAAGTGCCTTTATTATAAAGCCTGGTCAACATGCCGTTATCCAGCGTTTTGGGGCTTTTGACCGTACCATCACGCAAGAAGGTTTAGCTTTCAAATTTCCTTGGCCAATTGAAAGCTTGTCAAAAGTGACCGTGAATGAAATTCGAACCATGAATATTGGTTTTGCCGATCCTTTGGGTCGTGGCTCCACCCAAATTCGTGATATCCCCGAAGAAAGCCTAATGCTGACTTCTGATCGCAATATTGTGGATATTGACCTTGTTATTCAATGGAATATCAAATCAGCCGAAGATTATCTCTTTAATATTAAAGACCAAGAAAGCACAATTAAGAAAGTCGCCGAAAGTGCGATTCGCGAAGAAATTGGCCAAACCAATATGTTCCCAATTATCACAACAGAGCGTGCCTCCGTCGCGCAATCCACAAAAGAAATCATCCAAAAGAATTTGGATGAATATAATTCTGGTGTGAACATCAACCAAGTACTTATTCAACGCGCCGAAGTTCATCCTGATGTGCAGCAGGCTTTCCAAGATGTGCAATCTGCTAAGCAGGACGCAGAAGATTTTCAAAACCGTGCCCGTGCCTATCGTGAAGATATTCTACCCAAAGCGCGCGGTAGTGCGATTGAGCTTATTCAACAAGCTGAAGGATACAAAGAATCCAAAGTTGCCCAATCAACAGGGGACGCAGAAAGATTTAATTCCGTCTATAGCGCCTATTTAAGCGGTCAAGACGTAACAAAAAAACGTATTTATCTTGAGACCATGGAAGATGTTTTGGGCAATGCACAAAAGATCATTTTGGATAGCAATGGTAACGGATCAGGCGTAGTGCCTTATTTGCCATTGAACGAATTAAAACCATCCGCGTCATCATCATCCAATGATGAAACCAGAAATTAAGAGGATAAAAACATGAACCAGAACAAATTAAATATTCTTTTTATTCTTATAATCGCGGTCATCGTCCTTGCGTCGCAATCAATATTTACCGTGGAACAACGTGAGCAAGCCCTTGTACTACAACTTGGTAATCCTGTAGGTGCGCCAAGAGAGCCGGGTCTGCATTTTAAAATCCCATTCATCCAAGAAGTAAAACGCTTTGATGGGCGTATTTTATCAGTTGATCCTGCGTCGGAACAAGTCGTTATTGCCAGTTCTGCCATCGCAAAGCCTGTTGAACCTACTTCAGTTTTAGAAGGCGAAGAGCCAGCCCCTGAAAATACCGATACAAGCGGTGCGCTGGCGGAACGACCTAAAATAGAAAATGTGAGTGGGGAGCCGATCATCGTTGACAGTTTTGCCCGTTACAAAATTTCTGATCCGCTACAGTTCTTAAAAACATTGGGCACAGTGACCAATGCAAATCCAAGAATTGCAAGTATTTTAGGCGATGCCACCCGTGCGGTTTTGGGTAAAACATCTTTGAAGGAATTGCTTTCCGAAGAGCGTACTTTTGTCATGAATGACATCCGCGCCCGCGTGAACCGTAAAATTCAACAAGACCAATTGGGTATTGAAATTGTTGATGTGCGTATTGTCCGCGCCGACCTGACCAAGGAACTGCGTACCTCTACTGTGCGTCGAATGATTTCTGAATTGCAAGAACGTGCCACTGAAACCCGTGCCAAGGGTGAAGAACGCGCCAAAGAAATTCGTGCCACAGCAGAAAAAGAACGCACCGTTATTTTGGCGAATGCAGGGCGTGATGCTGAAATCTTAAAAGGGCAAGGCGATAACGAAGCGATTAAAATATACGCCGAAGCCTTTAATAAAGATAAAGAATTCTACGGCTTTGTGCGTTCCATGGAAGCGTATAAAAACACACTAGCAGATGAAGAAACGCGCCTTATTCTTTCGCCAGACAGTGAGTTCTTTAAATATTTTGAAAATGGTCGTTAAGATTTAAAAAATGGAAGACTTTGGTAACCATTTACTAATTGCTTTTGCTTTAATTTTTGTCATAGAAGGTCTTCTTTATGCCATTTTTCCGTTCCATATTCAAAAGATGATGAATATGGCGAGCCAAATGGACAAAGATAAGTTCCGTCATTTTGGCGCTGCTATGATTGCATTTGGAGTCATGCTTGTATGGCTCATTCAAAAATTAACAACATAAATTTAAATAAATTAAATCAAAGGAAGATCTAAACATGCAAGAATCAAAATTTAATTTTCTCTTTTTGCCTCTTTTCATTTTTCTGTTATGCGCGCCGCAGAATGTTAATGCGCGTGATGTTATCCCGCTCAATAATGCACCCACTTCTTTTGCAAATTTGGCGGAACAACTTCTGCCTTCTGTCGTCAATGTATCTTCTACACAAAAAGTTGAAGAACGTGACGATATGCCGTTTCAGGAAATGCCTAATATGCCGCAATTCCCACCAGGGTCGCCTTTTGAAGATTTCTTTGAAGATTTTTTCATGGATAGACGCGGCGGTGGAAGACCTGAACCTGCCTTACCCGCGGCTTCATTAGGCTCTGGCTTTATCATTGATGCGGAAAATGGCTACATCATTACCAATAATCACGTCATCAAAGATGCAGATGAAGTGCGTATTACACTTCATGATGACAGCACCATTCCTGCCGAAATTATTGGGCGTGATGAGAAAATTGATATCGCTGTTTTAAAAGTTGATACCAAGAAAAAATTAGAAGAAGTAAAATTTGGCAATAGTGACCAGATGCGTGTGGGTGATTGGATTGTTGCCATTGGTAACCCTTTCGGCCTTGGTGGAACCGTAACCGCAGGTATTATTTCTGCCCGCCAACGTGATATTAATTCTGGCCCTTATGATGATTACATACAAACGGATGCATCCATTAACCGTGGTAATTCTGGTGGCCCGATGTTTGATTTAGACGGCAATGTTATCGGTATTAACACAGCCATCTTTTCACCTACGGGTGGATCTGTTGGGATTGGATTTGCTATTCCTTCCAATTTAGCCAAACCAGTGATTGACCAACTGATTAAATATGGCCGCACTAAACGTGGTTGGTTGGGTGTTCGCATCCAAACAGTGACGGACGAAATTGCTGAAAGCCTTGGCCTTGATGAAGCACGTGGTGCTTTGGTTGCTAGTGTAACGCCAGGGGGCCCTGCGGAAAAAGCAAACCTTCAGGCCGGTGATATTGTCCTTACTTTTGATGGTAAAGACGTCGAAGACATGCGTGCTCTGCCCCGTATTGTTGCCGAAACACCTATTGAAAAAGCAATCACCTTGACTTACTGGCGTGATGGCAAAGAACGTCGTGCCAAAGTTGAAATTGGTGAGCTAGAAAAAGCTGAAGATAATGGTCTTTTAGCAGAGCAGTCAAGCGAGCCATCAAAAGAAACAAAAAGCGATAATATTGTTTCCCTTGGGTTGGATATTGCGCCCCTGAATGAACAATTAAGGAAACAATATAATATTTCTAACGATGTTAAAGGTGTTCTGATCACTAAAGTTGATCGTAGCAGTGAAGCGGCAGAAAAAGATCTTGTAGAAGGAGACGTTATTGTTGAAATTAATCAAAACAGTGTTGAGACAATTCGCGACGTTGAAAATGTGATTAAAAAAGCAGAGCGGAGCACACGTTCCTCTGTCCTACTACTTGTTAATCGTGATGATGACGTCAGATTTATTGCACTTAAATTAAAAGAAGAGGAGTAACCGTCTGAGTCTATGAAGAAAGCACTCATTTTTCACGGAACACATGGCTCCCCGCAAGGCAATTGGTTTCCTTGGCTTCAAGACGAATTAATGATGCAAGGATGGCAAGTTGCCGTCCCAAAGCTTCCTACACCTAAAGGGCAATCATTGAGTGGTTGGGTCGAAGCCCTAGAAGAACAAGTGCCAGGGTATCAGGATGCTGATGTTATTTTTGGCCATAGCTGCGGCGGTGCTTTTGCCCTTCGTTTATTGGAACAAAGTAAAATCACGCCTGAAAAAACTATTTTAATTAGCACTGTCATAGACGAAATAAGCAATAAAGAATTCGATAAGTTAAATAAAAGCTTTATTGATACGCCATTTCAATGGGATAAAATAAAAACAAGCTGCGATGACATTGTTGTGTTTCATGGAGATAATGATCCTTACGTCTCACTCTCTCAGGCTGAAACTATTTCAAAAAATTTAGATGCCCCTTTAAATATTATCAAAGGTGGCGGGCATTTGAATGCCAACTCAGGTTTTGATACGTTTCCTGAAATGCTCGATATTTTAAATGTCTGATAAAATCATTCATGTTGTTGGCGGCCCCACGGCGAGTGGAAAATCCGCACACGCGTTAGAGCTAGCCGCTCAAAATAACGGCGTCATCATCAATTCAGATTCTATGCAAATTTATGATGGTTTGCCGACTCTCACCGCACAGCCCAGCGCAGAGGAACAATCCCAAGCACCGCATAAAATGTATGGTGTTTTGCATCCCAACACGCCTTGTTCTGCTGGAAATTGGCGCGAAATGGTTGAACCGCTGATCACTGATGTGCTGGCAAAAGGGCAGACCCCCATTATTGTCGGTGGCTCTGGCTTGTATATCAAAGCGCTCATTGAAGGGCTATCCCCTATTCCTGATATTGATCCAGAAATTAGAAATGCCGCCAATGCAAAACAAGCCGACCTTGGAAATCCCGCCTTTCATGCGGCGTTGGCGGAACGTGATCCCGTTATGGCAGAGCGTTTAGAGCCTTTTAATACGGCTCGCCTCATTCGTGCGTGGGAAGTTTTAGATTTTACAGGTAAATCACTGGCAGAATGGCAAGAGATGCCGCGCCTTGGCCCTCCTGATGACTGGAAGTTTGATGTGACACTCGTCATGCCAGACCGTGAAACGCTCTATGATCGTTGCAACAGACGCTTTGTTTGGATGTTTAATAATGGCGCATTAGAAGAATTAGAAGAATTTAACGCAAAGCTTAAGAGTGGTGAGATAGAAAAAAATGCTCTCCTCACCCATGCCCTAGGCGTTGATCCCCTCACCGCATTCCTCGAAGGCAAAATATCAAAAAACGAAGCCATCACCTTAGGCCAAGGCGAAACTCGCCGCTACGCCAAAAGACAAACCACATGGTTTAGAAATCAGGTGAAAGAAAACTATATTTCTAAATTAAAGATTAAGATCTAAACGTTCGTGAACAACTGGGCACGATAAGTCTATAACCATAGTGCCTTCGTTGGCCAAATCTTCACTAAGCAATTTTAAAGTTTCACGTTCTAAGTATAAACCAGAGTCAGGGTCAGTAAAATCAAGCCATACTCCATTTGGATCATCTTCTGCTCTTTCTTGCGCTAATTGTAATTTTTCAATTTCAGTTTGATCTAAACAAGCATAATCCAGAACACCTTCAATAACTATTTTTAAACGACTTATATTTTCAGGAGTGGCTCCATACTTAGGCCAAAATGTTAAACCGTCATGGCGCACCATATCGAGCTCTAGTTTATCCATATCTATTTTTAAAAGTTCGCTAATTATTGCCTGTAATACATGAAAACCTATGCTCAAATCTGAGCGCTTATTTTCTGAACTCTTGTAGTTGTCACCTACATTAAAGTTTTCAATAGAGGCCAAGCCTATAAAATCTGAAGCTCTTAAAACGAAAGCACATATATTATTACCTGATCTATCGCGAAATATATCATATCCATATTCTACACAATGCGTATTAGCAATGCCCATTGAGGTAAATAAATCTGAAAGGCGGTTTATTAAATTCATAAAACTCCATATAATACATTATGTAAATAATATCAAGCTATTTTTATCTTGCTTAAATCAAAACAATAACGTAACTTAATTTCATGCTTAACACACAGATGAACATTTTAGTGGTCGTGCTCGTGGCGCTCCTTGGGGGAGTGCTATCGATCTGACGTATCTAATAAGTTCAGATAGACAAGCGCCCCGAATGTGAATTCGGGGTTTTTTTATGTTGATTTTGTACTGGTAAAGATGATTTAACAAACTATTCAAAAATGGAACATTAAAATGACTGCTGTAAAAGAAAAAACGCGTCCTACTGATCAAACACAAGCAAAAGCCATGACGGGTGCCGATATGGTTATTGAAGCCCTCATTGAGCAAGGGGTGGATACAATTTTTGGGTATCCGGGCGGTGCCGTCCTTCCCATTTATGATGCGCTTTTCAAGCAAAAGAAGATAAAGCATATTTTATGCCGCCATGAACAAGGTGCGGCGCACGCGGCCGAAGGCTATGCGCGTTCTACAGGTAAGACAGGTGTTATTTTGGTGACTTCTGGTCCAGGCGCGACCAACGCAGTAACAGGGCTAACTGATGCACTATTAGATTCCATCCCCCTTGTTTGTATTACAGGTCAGGTGCCGACCTTTTTGATTGGTAATGATGCGTTCCAAGAAGCCGATACGACAGGGATTACGCGTCCCTGTACAAAACATAATTATTTGGTCAAAAAAGTGAATGATTTGCCCAATATCTTGCATGAAGCCTTTCATGTTTCAAACACAGGGCGCCCCGGTCCCGTTGTGATTGACTTGCCGAAAGACGTTCAATTTGCCGAAGGAAATTACATTTCAAAAGAAAAGGCTGTGACACATATGTATCAGCCACAAACAAAGCCTGATCAATCGGCGATTGAAGCAGCGGTTAAATTAATTGCGAATGCGAAAAAGCCTATTTTCTATACAGGTGGCGGCGTCATTAATGCAGGGCCTGCCGCAAGCAAAGCATTAACCAAATTTGCCAAAATGACGGGATATCCTGTCACAAGTACGCTTATGGGATTGGGTGCCTTCCCTGCCCATGAAGAACAATGGCTTGGAATGTTGGGCATGCACGGCACGTACGAAGCCAACATGGCGATGCATGATTGTGACGTTATGATTAACATTGGCGCGCGTTTTGATGACCGTGTGACAGGTGATGTCAAAAGATTTTCACCCAATTCGAAGAAAATTCATGTTGATATTGATCCAAGCTCCATCAATAAAATTATTCGTGTTGATATCCCCATTATTGGCGATGCGGGGCAGGCTATCGAAGCAATGGTGGCGGAATGGGATGACAAGAGTTATAGCGTTAACCAAGAAGAGCTTAACAAATGGTGGAGTCAAATTGACGAATGGCGTGATGTAAAATGCCTTAATTATAAAAATAGTGACACCATTATTAAGCCACAATATGCGCTAGAAAGATTAAATTACCATCTTCAAAAACAATCAAAAGATGTTTTTATCACTACAGAAGTTGGTCAGCACCAAATGTGGGCGGCACAATTTTTACCTTTCAACGAGCCTAATCGTTGGATGACATCCGGGGGCTTGGGAACTATGGGCTATGGTCTTCCCGCTGCGATTGGAACGCAATTGGGCAATCCTGATGGCATGGTCATTGACGTTGCTGGTGAAGCTTCTATTTTGATGAATATTCAAGAAATGAGTACAGCCGTGCAATATAATCTTCCGGTCAAGATCTTCATTCTAAACAATCAATGGATGGGCATGGTGCGTCAATGGCAAGAATTGCTCCATGGGGAGCGCTATTCTCATAGTTATACAGAAAGCCTTCCTGATTTTGTGAAATTAGCCGAAGCCTATGGCGGTGTTGGTCTGCGTGCGGATACCCCCGATCAATTAGATGATGTGATTGAGCAAATGTTGGCAACTGACAAAGTGACGATTGTTGATGTGCGTACCTGTCAAAGCGAGAACTGCTTCCCAATGATCCCATCTGGTAAAGCGCATAATGAAATGATTTTATCAGCGGACGCCGATAAATTTGATAAGAAACTCGTTTAATTAAGCAGGATTGAATAATTTTAATTTTGCCAAAAGAAACAATTTTAAACGCCTCAGGTTCGTACGTATTGTTGCAAAAATACCAACAGCGTGGCGTTGTATTTCGGCATTAAAACTTCCTGATTTATTATCAAAAGGAAAATCTTGCTCCGGAATATCAAATTCTAGGAAATTACATATTTTTTCCCAATTTTTTCCATCGCTTAAATTAATTTCTAAAAAATCATTAGGTCGATCTTTAAAATAGTCAAGTACCTCTTGGTTATGCTCTTTAAACCTTTTAAGGAATCTTTTTTGATTTTTTATAGGTGTTCCTACGCCATCATATATCCACACTTCTGCTGGAGCTTCGTAATAGCCAAAATATTTCTTGGTGCTTCGAAGCCAAGAGCGTGGGTGGCGCGTTGTTAGGATAAATTTGCTACCTGGGTAAAGGCGGTCCATTTCTTTATAAAGAAGAGGCCACGGGTTATC
>CAYGPG010000030.1:0-19368 GCA_964351905.1 uncultured Micavibrio sp. | reverse complement strand
GCTCATTGAAGTGTTAGTTCCTTCTGCAGTTTTCCACCAGATAGATTTCTTACCATCTGGTTTACGGTCTATTTTTGTAATGCAAGTAATATTGTTCTTGATACTTTCAATTTTATTGAATGTTTCTGGCGCGCTGGGGAAGGAAGAATCTGTTCGTTCTAGATAAAGCTCAATAAATATTTTTTTAATGGCATCCTGTAATTCATTTGATGATCCTGAATGTTTTTGATTTGAAATTAAAAGTAAAAGTTCATTTTTATTAATTTGTATATGATGATAGTTTCTGAATACTCCATCGCAATTCACATGGAGAGGTTGCTCTAATGAAAAATTATAATCTAAAAAATCGAAATCATTCCAAGTATCAGGAGGAATATTAGTGTAGCTCTCTGAAAATTGGGGGAATATATTGTCTACAATTTTTCCTCTCGTCTTTATTTTATTTTCAGAGGCGGCTTTAATTAAATCCTCGGCATCATCAAACAAACGTATAGCGTTTTTAATGTCTACCCATTCACTTTTATATTTAATCTTTTGTGACATTAGTATTTTTCCTCATTTTTGCGCCAATTTTACCTGTGGCAGACCTTAAGGGATCATCCATCAGATGAGCATAGCGCATAGTTGTTTGATGTTGTGAGTGTCCTAATAACTTTCCAATTACTGCTAGGTTTTCACCTTCATTAATAAGAATAGATGCGTAGGTATGACGTAAATCGTGAATTCTTGTACCTAAAATTTTTGCTTCTTTTTGAAGCCACAGCCATGGTTTTTTAATGTCGTGCATAGGCTGTCCTGTATCGCTCGGAAATACGTATTTAGAAGAATTTGAAATCTGAATTTCTTTAAGTAACTTTATAGCCTCAGGAGAAAGTGGCACTTTATGCACTCGTTTTTGTTTGGTGTGTGAAGATGGCTTAATCCATAGTGCTTTTTCTAAATCAAAATGAATCCATTCAGCGTTTAGAACTTCACCTAGCCTTGACCCTGTTAAAATCAGCAAACGAATAACATTGGCGGCTTTTTGGTTAGGCATTATTTCCAATTTATCAAATACAGTCTCAAGCTGTTCAGGCGTAAGGTAGTTTTCTTTTGGCTCTTCTGCATTACGCTTAAATCCATCCGCTGGATTTCTCTCGCAAAAACCCCAGCGTATTCCTTTATTAATCGCAGAGCGCAAAGCCTCAAGAACACGATTGGCACGGGTAGAGCCGCCATTTTCTGTTATGTGTTTGTGTAAATCATCTATATCCGCGCCTGTTAAATCTTTAAGTCTGACATTGCCTATTTGGGGAATAATATATGTGTTAAACATCGATGTTACATCATTCGCGCTTCTTGTAACCAGATTAGGCAGGTGGCGTTTTTCAAATTCCTTCCATAGTTGTTTTACGGATATGGCGGCTCTTTCCTCTTGTTTTGCCCCAAGGGGGTCATTGCCGCTATCTACCTGTCTTTTTAAGTCTGCTGCTTTCTCTCTGGCGGCTGTAACACTCCACGCTGGATGTTGTCCTATTGTAATGCGTCGTTCTCTGCCATTCGTAACGTAGTTGAGGATAAAGGATTTTGTTCCCGCTTTGGTAATACGTATGCCAAATCCACGAATAAGATCGTCATAGGTAATGCTGTTTCCCTTGTCAGGCGAGGGGAGGCTTTTAAGCAGTTTTTCAGTTAATCGTGTGTTATTTTTTACCATTCTGTGTCCGATATGTGTCCGACGAATTATGGTTTATAGTTTGAATCACCTGACTCTATTTGTCTACTAGTTTCTACCTATAGCACTTGCAAATACAGGGTTTTGTGGCATAATGTAAGGATAAATGTAGTTTTCAGAATCAATAGACCGTCAGGCTCATAACCTGAAGGTCGTAGGTTCAAATCCTACTCCCGCAACCAATCTAAAAACGAACCGAATAAGTAAGCGTTTTCAACGCTTTGCAGGCAGAAAAAAACTTTTTTATGCCGCCTTTAGCTTTTTAGCACCATTGATATTCCTTCAGCTTTCTAATCAAACCACTGATTTTATTACAATAAAGCTGTAGAGCGTTGTCCTGTCGTTTAAAGCGGTTTTGCAAACCGGTTTGTATTTGAAAAAAACCATTCTTCCGCAGGGCTGAAGTGGCAGAGAGATCCGAAATCTGGATGATTTTGGCGCATTTATGGCGTTGCCAACATACAGCGCAAATATTGCATCCGAATGCTAATGTTGTAACCGGTTGAAACCATTTCAGAATAGCTGAAGGAATTGGGATTCAGACTGTCAGAGAGTAGAGAGAAAATTTATTAAATAAGTGTTGACTTAATTAACTGAATATTTAATAATGTACTTATGGATAGATTTGCAGCTTTAGCAGAACCCAACCGTCGCCGGATTATTGAATTAATTGCCGTGAATGGTGAAATGGCCTCAACCGATATTAGTGATGAATTTGATATTTCTGCTCCTGCAATATCACAGCATTTGAAAGTTCTGCGCGAAGCGGAACTGGTGCGGATGGAAAAGCGTGCCCAAAAACGCATTTATACCATTAATGCCGAAGGGGTGGAGGAAATGTGGGAATGGCTTAACCAAATGCGCGCCTATTGGAACCAACGTTTTGATGCCCTGGATCAATTACTCTTAAAAGAACACAATAAACCGAAAGGAAAAAATAAATGACTACACCCGTTGATACAAATCTGGATCTTGTTTTAAAGCGCGAAATATCTGCTACCGTAGATTTGGTCTGGAGGGGATTAACAGATCCGGAATGGGTTAAGCAATGGTTCTGCCCCAAGCCTTGGGGGCTTTCTGATTGTCGCATCGACCTGCGGCCGGGCGGCGAATTTTACACGGTTATGGTTGACCCGGACGGTAATAAATATCCGGGAACATCGTGCATTTTAGAAGTGGAGACTGAAAAAAAGTTTTCATGGACAACGACCATGCATGGAAATTACCGCCCCGCACCTCCATTTGAAACAGGTGATAAGGAATGTGCAGAAATGCCAATGACCGCGATTGTGACGTTAGAGCAAAAAGGTGATGTTACGCACTATATGGCGCATCTCATGCATAACACAGAAGCCTTCCGAATCAAGCATGAGGAAATGGGGTTCAATGAGGGTTGGGGAACAGCCTTGACCCAGTTGGAAGAATTGCTATGTAAAGAAAGAAAATGATCCTATGCAATCAGCACACACTAAAACCTTGCACGGCGCCTTTTCAGTTGAGCGCATATTTGACGTCCCGGTAGAAAAAGTTTTTCAGGCTTTCACAAATGGCGATGCTAGAAAAAAATGGCTTATTCAATCAGATGGCTGGAGTGTGCATGAGGTTCAATCTCCAAAAGAATTTAAAGCTGGCGCAATAGAATTTAGTCGCTTTAGTCCGCCCGGCGCGCAAGTGGAGTTGACCAATCATACGTTCTTTATGGAGATAGACAGTAATAAATCTATAATTTTTTCCTATTACATGACGATGGATAATCAACCGTTATCATCTTCTCTTGTGCATGTGGTTTTTGAAAGGGATGATGGAAAAACCCATTTGAAACTCACAGAACATGGAATTTATCATGATGGGAATATCAGGGGTCGCGAAGAGGGTACGCAAGGCCTGCTCGAAGTATTGGTAAAGTTTTTAGAAAATGCATAGGATGAATAAAAGCATAAAAATGATGTGTTATTAAGATATTTGCGAACGTCTAAAATTTTAGTTCAAAGTTTGACTGCACAACCAAGAAATAAATTCATAAATAATCTATAACTTATTTCAAACCCTTTTAATTTTTTTCTGTACAATGTAGCCTTAGAATTATTATCATAGGGGTTCTGATGGTCGCTAGTAATCAAGATAAAGACAAACAGCAAAAAGAGATAAGGGATCGCTTCATTGCGTTTGCTTTTGCTTCTTCTGATTTTCTGATTGAAATCGACCGTCAGGGCAAAATAATTTTTACGGCAGGGCAAGTTCAATCCTTAACGGGGCATGAGGCAGAAGAATTAGAGGGAAAAAGCTGGCTGTCTGTTTTTGCTAAAAATTCTTATGATAATTTAGGGGCCTTAATTAAAGGTGTTCAAAAAGCTGGGCGTTTGGGCCCGCTCATTGTGAACGTGCTGAATAGCCAATCTAAAAAAACACATCAGGCGTTGATCATGGGGATGACAATCCCCGATAGCTCTTCGATATACCTTACCTTGAACACCAATCAATCTTTCTTTGATTTTCTTGCGGTTGGGGATTATCAGGATACGCGCCTTCTTGATGAAAAACAATTTGAAGCCGCGGCAATGAAGGCTTTTCAAACGGCAAAGAAAGAAGGCAAGAACTTAGATATTACATTTTTGGAAGCAGATAAGATTGAAGATTATAAAAAGTCCTTATCCTTTGAAGAAGCAAATAATTTCAACGAAAATTTCCAAGCTATATTGAAAGAACAATCCTTTGAAGGCAATACGGCCAGCCAAGTTGATGACAATAAATATGCCATTGTCCACGGTACAGAAATTTCTCAAGACTTTATTGAAAAGAAAATTCAAGAATTGGTATCACGATCTTCCAAGACGCAACAAGATTTAGGGCTAAAATCTAAAACGGTTGAAGCAGATATGAGTAGCCTGAATGAGCGTGAAGCAAGGCGCGCGCTTATTTATACCATGAACCAAATTGAAAAAGGTGGGCTAGATGCGGCAGGGAGTGATTTAGCACTTGGTTTTGATCATTATTTGCAGGAAAACGCGGCGAAGATCACAAGGCTTAAGGCATTGGTTGGGCAACAAGCCTTTAAATTAAATTTTCAACCCATTGTTTCCCTTCCCAATGAAGAAATTGCCCATTACGAAGCATTGGTACGTTTTACAACAGATGACTCTCCCTATGAGTTGATTGTATTTGGTGAAGATATTGGTATTGCACCGGACGTTGATATGGCGATTTTGAAACAAGCTATTGGCTACATTAAAAATAATGTAAACGACGAACCAACATTAAAAATTGCCGTGAATATTTCGGGGCAATCCATCCAAAGCGCACGATTTTTTGATAAATTAATCCACGAACTTGATGAAACGCAAGTCAGTCCAGACAACTTACTTTTTGAAATTACTGAAAGCACGGCGATCGGTGATTTGGAAAAAGTGAACAAATATATTCAACGTTTGCGAGAGCGTAAATTTGAAGTTTGCCTTGATGATTTTGGAGCAGGTGCGGCAAGCTTTCAGTATCTGAACGCGCTTGATATTGATTGTGTCAAAATTGATGGAAAATATATTCGTGATGCGCTTAACTCGTCACGGGACGAAGCGATGGTCAGAAACCTTGCCCGTATGTGCCAAGACCTTGGTGTCACAACCATTGCCGAAATGGTGGAAACGCAAGAACAACTCGATTACCTCATCGGCATCGGCGTAGATAAAGCGCAAGGCTGGATCTTCGGCAAACCGCAAGCAAAGGCGGAGTATGAGAAGCGAGATCAATAACTATTTCACAACAAGATTAGTGAACTTCCTGCCTTCGCGTTGGTTGCGTAATAATATCTCATACTCATTTTCTGAGCGGTCGACTTCTAGAATTTTAGCTTCTGTTTCGAAGCGTTGATGTTGAGTGTCAATTATTCTTTGCTTTACTTCTTTTTGGTTTTGATCTTCGGCATTGTTAAAATCAAAAGCGAGTGCGGTTTCTATTTTTAATCTATCGCGTTTTTCTTGGAAAAACCCTTGGCCTGCGCTATCGCTCATCCGTTGAATTTCACCAAAATGGACGGCTTGGTAAAAATGTAGATCAAGGAGATGTGTTTTAATATCACGCCAAACGGCATAATTATTAATCAGATTGAGATGATCAACTTCTGGTAGTAAATCATCAAAATGTTCTTCATATTTTGCAGGAAGCCACCCAAAAATAATCGCAGGTTTGCCGTCACCATCAATATCATCAATCGCAGTAATACTGGTAACGGCTTGCCATTTTTTATCTTGCAGGATTAAGTTTACAAAAATTATATGAAGAACTTGCTTGCCATCTGCATGTTGCTTTTTTGCGGCGCGGGCGGCGTCAATTAGTGCATCGGCAGGCTCTTTAAAATGGCCGCTGACAACAATATCATGGTGTTGGTGCGACATTTTATTGTTATCCTGAATAATTTAAGCGGCTTTTTTAGTCTTACTCTTATTGGCTTGAGCTTTATCCAAGATAGGCTTTAAAAACTCGCCTGTATAGCTTCCTTTTGTGGTGGCGATATCTTCGGGCGTGCCGCTGGCGATAAGTTTTCCGCCTTTGTGGCCGCCTTCAGGGCCAATATCAAGGATGTGGTCAGCGACTTTAATCACTTCTAAATTATGCTCAATGACGACAACGGTATTGCCTTGGTCAACGAGCTTGTCAAGCACTTCGAGGAGTTTGCGGACGTCCTCAAAATGTAGACCCGTTGTCGGTTCATCTAAAATATAAAGAGTTTTTCCTGTTGAGCGTTTTGATAATTCTTTAGACAATTTTACACGTTGCGCTTCACCACCTGATAACGTGTTCGCGGGTTGACCAACTTTAATATAATCAAGCCCCACCTGTTTGAGCGTTTCCATTTTATCGCGGATGCTTGGCACGGCTTTGAAAAATTCTGCGGCATCTTCGATTGTAAGACCTAAAACATCAGCAATCGATTTGCCTTTAAATTTAATCTCTAATGTTTCACGGTTATAACGACTGCCGTTACACGTCTCACAAGTGACATAAACATCAGGCAAAAAATGCATTTCAATTTTGATGAGGCCATCACCTGAACATGCTTCACATCGTCCGCCTTTGACGTTGAAAGAAAAACGACCAGGACCATATCCGCGCGCCTTGGCTTCTGGTAAACCCGCAAACCATTCACGGATTGGGGTGAATGCGCCAGTATAGGTGGCGGGGTTGGAGCGCGGCGTACGTCCAATCGGTGATTGATCAATGTCGATCACTTTATCTAAAAATTCTAAACCTTTAATCTCTTTGTAAGGCAAAGGCATTTCGCGCGACTTCATCAATTTTTGTGACGCGGCACGATACAGTGTATCAATCGTAAAAGTTGATTTACCAGATCCCGACACACCTGTCACACAGGTCATGGTGCCAAGAGGGATTTCGCCTGTGACATTTTGTAAGTTATTCCCCGATGCGCCGATCAGTTTAAGGCTTTGTCCTTTTTTGCCTTTGCGGCGTTTTTCAGGGATGGCAACTTTACGTTTGCCTGTTAGATAATCTGCCGTAATGGAGTCCTTGGCTTTCATCACGTCTTTTGGCGTGCCTTGGGCAACAATTTTGCCGCCATGAACGCCCGCACCAGGGCCAATATCAATGAGATGATCAGCGGCTAAGATTGCATCTTCGTCATGCTCCACCACCAACACCGTATTGCCTAAATCGCGCAAATGTCGCAATGTTTCAAGTAGACGATTATTGTCACGCTGATGCAATCCGATCGACGGCTCATCCAAAACATAAAGTACACCTGTTAAGCCTGATCCAATTTGTGAGGCCAAACGGATTCGTTGGCTCTCACCACCTGATAGGGTTGCAGAGGAACGTGACAGGGAAAGATAATCCAGCCCGACATTCATTAAAAATGTCAGGCGTTCATTAATTTCTTTTAAGATTTTTTCAGCAATTTGTTTTTGCTGTTTTGTTAGGCTCTTATCAACTTTATGAAACCACGCATCGGCTTCTTCAATAGACAGTTGCGAAATTTCAGAGATGTGTTTCTTGTTAATTTTAACCGCTAACGCTTCGGGCTTTAAACGATACCCCTCACACACTTCGCATGGTGAACTGGTTTGATAACGTGAGATATCATCACGCACACTATTGCTTTCACTTTCAACTAAACGACGTTGTAGGGACGGAATAACGCCTTCAAACGGTTTGTTACTGTTCCACGTGCTGTCGGTTTTACTTTTATAGGATATTTTGATATTATCTTTGCCAGATCCATAAAGAATTTTATCTTTATGTTCTTGCTTCATTTTGTCCCATGCGACATTGGTTTTAAAATCGTAATGCGCGGCAACGGCTTCCATCGCCTGCATATAAAAGGGCGCAAAGCCTTTTGACCAAGGCTCAACTGCGCCTTTGGCGATAGATTTTGATCCATCAGGCACAATCAGATTTGGGTCCATCATCATCTTTTGACCCAACCCATCACAGGTCGGGCAGGCGCCATGCGGGGAGTTAAAAGAAAACAAGCGTGGCTCAATTTCAGAAATCGTAAATCCAGAAACAGGGCAGGCAAATTTTTCTGAGAAAATCTTTTGCTTGCCACTGGTGGCATCTTCGGCGATGCAAAGCCCGTCGGCCAAGCGTAACGCCGTCTCAACAGAATCGGCCAAACGGGTCGCAATATCATCACGTACAACCAAACGGTCAACGACCACTTCGATGTCATGCTTTAATTTTTTATTGAGCGCAGGAACGTCTTCAATTTCATAAAGCTCTCCATCGACCTTCACGCGCTGAAAGCCTTTCGCCTGTAATTCTTTGAACTCTTTTTTATACTCGCCTTTACGACCCCGTACGATGGGGGCAAGAAGATATAACTTGGCTCCATCCCCCCCTACAATCGGCTCTACCGATTGCTTCCCTCCCGCGGGCGGAGGGGATTGAGGGGGGGAGATAATTTGATCTACAATCTCACTGACTGTTTGTGACTTAATTGGCAGGCCCGTTGCAGGAGAATAAGGCACACCCACACGCGCCCACAAAAGACGCATGTAATCATGAATTTCTGTGACCGTCCCCACGGTGGAGCGCGGATTACGGCTTGTCGTTTTTTGTTCAATAGAAATGGCAGGGGACAGGCCTTCAATGCTATCCACATCAGGTTTTTGCATCATTTCAAGGAATTGACGCGCATAGGCAGAGAGGCTCTCCACATAACGGCGTTGCCCTTCGGCATAAATGGTATCAAACGCCAAGGAGGACTTGCCCGAGCCAGACAGGCCCGTCACCACGATCAATTTATCGCGCGGCATATCAATATTGATATCTTTTAAATTATGTTCCCGCGCACCGCGGACACTGATCTCTTTAAGCATAATGTTTTATAATGGTTTTGGGGGTTAACGCGCAAGGAAAGAATAGGTTCATATTTATTTTATGTAACAAACGGAACCTGCGGTACGAAAGATTGTTTATTAATAGTAATTTTCAAAAAAACCGAAAGGATTATATCAAATGTATAAACTGCACTTTATTCAAGGCGCTTGCTCCATGGCTGTTCATGTCATGATGGAAGAATTAGGACTAGATTATGAGACCAATCGTTTGGAGGCCTCCCAAAACGATCATAAATCTCCTGAATTTCTAAAGATAAATCCCCGCGGGCAAGTCGGCGCGATTGAAACGCCAGATGGTAATCTTTCTGAAAATGCGGCCATCATGATCTATTTGAATGATAAGCATGACGGTAAGCTTTTAAATGACGGTAAGGGCGATTATGAGCGTGCGAAAGCAATGTTATGGCTCATGTTTGCTAATTCCGGGCTTCATGGCGCCTACAGTAAGGCTATGTTCACCATGAAAAATGGTGGCGATAAAGACATCATTACTAAGGCGTGTGATAATGTTCAGGCGCAATGGGATGAAATAGAAGCGCAGCTAGAGCGTGAAGGTACTAAATTCTTGGCGGGTGATGATATAACCGCTGGCGATATTTACACTGCTGTTGTTGCCAATTGGCAGTTTATCCCGCATTTGCCAACATTTGGCGCAAAAACACAGGCCTTGATTGACGCAGTGAGCGCGACCAAATCTTTCCAAACTGTTTTAGCCAATGAAAGCGTGGAATATAAAGTAGCAGCTTAAGCAAATACAGCTTCCTAAATACAAGAAAACCCCGTAGCGGCATTTGCTAAGCGGGGTTTTCCGTAGATAATATGATCATTAGACGATTCTAAGACCGTCCCAACATATTAGGAGGGTTAAATGCCAACACCTCTTTTGTTGGATGTAAGTAGTGTGGTCTTAAAATTCTGTTCTGGATCATTCATTTGATCGCCTCCTTTCTGTTGTTAATACAATATAATAATATTACAGGACGCTCTTTCATCTCGTCAATAAAAACTGAATTAATATTGTGTGCAAAAAAGGCGAAGGGGCTTTTAAAACGATGCTTAGGTTGTATAGTAAGGGCATTCAAATAATTCACTGATTTAAGAGGAAAGCATGGCTGGTAGTGTAAATAAAGTAATTCTAGTTGGAAATTTAGGAAATGATCCTGACGTTCGTACAATGCAAAGCGGCGACAAAGTGGTCAATTTATCTATCGCAACATCAGAAAGCTGGAAAGACAAAGCAACGGGTGAGCGTAAAGAAAATACGCAGTGGCACCGTGTTGTTGTGTTTAACCAAGGGCTTGTAAATGTTTGCGAAAACTATCTGAAAAAAGGATCGAAACTTTATATCGAAGGCCAATTAGAAACACGCTCTTGGGAACAAGATGGCCAAAAAAAATATACAACCGAAGTTGTGCTTCGCCCTTACCGTGGGGAGCTGACAATGCTTGATTCACGTAATGCTGGCGGTGGTTCTGGTGATTATGGCTCGTCCCAAGGAGGCGATTATGGTCAATCGTCTAACCAAGGATTTGCGCAAAACAATAATTCTCCTGCGCCTGTTGACGAATTGGAAGATGAAATTCCATTTTGATGAATAGCGCAAAGTTTGCTCAATCTCTTTCAAACAGGATAAACTATATTTATGATTAAAATTCTTAGCGCTTTTTTACTGTCTTTAACGTTGCTAGCTTTTCCTGCCTACGCGCAAGACCAAGAGGCGACGACTGATGAGATTGTGGTTGAGGAACAAACAGATCAAAGTCCTATTAAAGAAGTAGGGAATGAAGACGATTATGATGAACGTCTTGAGCTTTCGCGAAAAATGCATGAAATCTGGCCGATCCGTGTTAAAATTGAATCAGCGTTGGAGCGATTGTCTCAACAAATTGAAGCACCGCAGCGTTTACGGTTTAAAGCGGCCATGCGCCAAGCCATAAAATTTGATGCGCTGGAAGAGGCATCTGTCGAAGCAATGTCAGAGATTTTTACATCAAAAGAGCTTGAAGCCATGATCGATTTTTATGGTTCAAAAGAGGGACGTTCTGTATCTCATAAAACTGCAGATTATGAGCGTGCGATGGAGCCACTTTTGGTCAAAATGATCGATAAAGCCATCCTTGATACCAAGCTCGGCACGCCTCAATAAACTCCTATTCTATCGCTCGTCATCCCCTGAATTTTTGGTACACAAAAATTGTAAGGGGATCCCTATAATTAAGATTATATAGATCCCCGCTCATAGGCGGGGATGACGGTTTTTTGTGGTGAAAAAATGTGGGTAAAAACACAGCGTTTGCTTGTCTTTAAGCCGCAGGATTGCTAGATTTATAGCACTATTTAACCCTGTTTCAAAAAAGCTTTTTTAAAAGCCTTTTTAAAGACCCATAAGGAATATTATGAGCGATATCGAAAACACGCCACCCACCACACCAGACCTACCTTCAATCACGATTGAAGAAGAGATGAAGCAGTCCTATTTGGACTATGCCATGAGCGTGATTGTATCGCGGGCGCTACCTGATGTGCGTGATGGTTTAAAGCCCGTTCACCGTCGTATTTTCTTTGCAATGCGTGAAGGGGGATATACCTCTGATAAAGCCTATCGTAAGTCCGCACGTATTGTCGGGGATGTGATGGGTAAATATCACCCGCACGGTGATCAAGCCATTTACGATTCGCTTGTGCGTATGGCGCAAGATTTCTCCCTCCGCCTGCCCTTGATTGATGGACAAGGGAACTTCGGTTCCATGGATGGTGATCCACCCGCGGCGATGCGTTATACGGAATCGCGTTTGAATAAAGCGGCAGAAGCGTTGCTTGAGGATATTGATAAAGACACAGTTAATTTTCGTGCGAACTATGACGACAGCACGAAAGAGCCAGAAGTTCTTCCTGCGCGTATTCCCAACCTGCTTGTGAATGGAGCCGGTGGTATTGCGGTGGGGATGGCGACAAATATTCCGCCTCATAATTTAGGGGAAGTCATTGATGGCTGTCTGGCTTTTGTCGATAATCCGCGAATCTCAACCGAAGAAATGATGCAAATTATTCCAGGACCTGACTTTCCAACAGGTGCCCAAATCTTAGGGCGTGTTGGTATTAAAAGTGCTTATACAACGGGGAATGGCTCCGTTAAAATGCGGTCTAAAACGTCTTTTGAAGAAAAAGATAATGGGCGTATTTCGATTGTCGTGCATGAAGTGCCGTATCAGGTCAATAAAGGGAAATTGCTTGAGCGTCTTGGTGAAGTGGCGCGGGAGAAAATCGTCGAAGATATATCAGAAATTCGTGATGAATCTGACCGCGATGGTGTGCGTATTGTTCTTGATTTGAAAAAAGGCGCGGTGGGCGAAGTAGTCTTGAACCAATTGTTCAAATATACCGCCCTACAAACATCCTTTGGCTGTAACATGGTGGCGTTGGATCATGGTCGTCCGCGTATCTTTATCCTAAAAGATTTTGTTGAGGCGTTTGTGAAATTCCGTGAGGAAGTCATTACCCGCCGCACCATCTATGAACTTGGTAAAGCCCGTGATCGTGCTCATGTCTTGGCTGGTTTGGCTGTGGCGGTGGCGAACATTGATAAAATTATCGCGATGATCCGTGGGGCCTCTAACCCCACCGAAGCGCGTGAAGCGTTGCTCGCAAAACGCTGGCCAGTCGGTGATGTGAAGCCATTGATCGAATTGATTGATGACCCTGAACATCCTGTTGAAGAAGATGGCACCTACCAAATGTCAGAAATTCAAGCCAAAGCTATTTTGGATTTACGCCTTCACCGTTTAACAGGGTTGGAGCGTGATAAGATTGGTGATGAATTAAATGTGATCACAGATTCTATCGCAGAATATTTGGCAATCCTCGCGTCGCGTGAAAAAATGCTTGATGTTCTTCGTGAAGAATTGATTGAAATTAAAGATAAATTCGGCACACCGCGCCGGACGGAGTTGGTTGAGGCAGAATTTGAATCTGATATCGAAGACCTTATTCAACGTGAAGACATGGTCGTGACCATAACGCATGGTGGCTATATCAAACGTGTGCCGCTGGATACCTATCGCGCGCAAAAACGCGGTGGTAAAGGGCGTTCAGGGACGGCCCTGAAGGATGAAGATTTTGTTTCGGATATGTTTGTGGCTTCCACCCATACACCGATTATTTTCTTCACTAGTCGCGGCATCGCGCATACTTTGAAAGTATGGCAATTGCCGTTGGCCTCACCACAATCACGCGGTAAAGCACTTGTGAATTTGCTGCCACTGGAATCAGGTGAAAATGTTTCTGTTTATTTGCGCGTTCCAGAAGATGAAGATGTTTGGGCGAAGCTTGATATTATGCTCGCCACATCCCATGGCTCAGTGCGTCGAAATAAGCTTACAGACTTCCAGAATATCCGTTCCAACGGTTTGATTGCCATGAAATTGGATGAAGGCGAACAGCTAGTGTCTGTAAAAATTGCCCATGAATCCGAAGATGTTTTCTTGGCGTCTAAAAAAGGGAAAGCCATCCGTTTCCAAGTGGATGCCATTCGTGTCTTTGCGGGACGTAATTCTAAAGGGGTGCGTGGTATGAAACTCGCCAAGGGCGATGAAATCATGTCCATGTCAATCCTCAAACGTGAAGAAGAGGGCGCGCAAGGTCAGGCTCTCTTATGTGTTTCTGAAAAAGGTATGGGGAAACGCACCTTTGCATCTGAATACCGCACCATCGGTCGCGGCGGTCAGGGTGTTGTAAACATGAAGCTCGGCGATAAAACGGGTGATATTGTGGCAACCTTCCCTGTCACAGATGATCATCAGGTGATGATTATTTCTGATCAGGGGCAGATGATCCGTATGCCAGTCAAAGATGTCCGCACCATTGGTCGTGCAACACAGGGCGTGACTCTGTTCAAAGTCGCCAAAGACGAAAAAGTGGTTTCTGTCGCATGGCTCGTTGAAGACGATGACGAAGAAGATGTGATCGAAGGTGAAGAAATTGTCTCAGGGGCATCAGAGCAAACTGTTGAAGAAATTCAGCAGAATCCTAAACCTACAGAATAAAACGAATAATGATAATTTAATTAAATCAATATGTTAACACTATAATATTTTTTCTTTTGATGCTTTTTGCGTCTCTATATCAGATAATGTTACAATTATTATGGTAATAATATTGGAGAAAAAACTATGAAGAATCGAAACAAAGAATCTGGTTTTACGCTTATTGAAATTTCAATAGTGATGATTATTATAGGTTTTGGTATTGTGGGATTTTTAAACGCATATGTAATCTATGAAAAAAAACGTCAAGTTGAACTTGCAGAAACTCTTATGACAGATGTCAATAGAGGTTTAAATGACTTTCCTTTAAAAATAGATCCAGGCACTGTCACAGCAGATAGCGATGGCCGCTTAATTGGAGATACTTACAATAGGCTTCCATATCCAGCCTCTCTTAATGGAAATACAGCGGGAAATAATTATGCAAGAGAAGTTTTAACTGTTGCTTCAGCTGTGGCGTCAGGAGATTTAATCAGAATCCCTGGTACGGGCGGTGCCAATGTATTAATTGGAAAACTTCCAACATCAACAATAGGAATCAGTAATGATTACATGCGTGATGCCTATGGCAATTATGTATTATATGCTGTAACCGAAGCTGCAACAGTCGATATTCAATCTTTAGGCGCGATTACAGTTGTTGAAGAAGGTATTGACAATAGAGAGGGTGTTGCGACTTCTGGGCAGATTATCGAATATGCAGAGCATGAAAATGTTTTATACACCGTTGTTTCCATGGGGGGAAATGGAGAAGGAGCTTTTGCATTTGATGGAAGCTTCGTTAATCCATGCCCTTCAGGCACCCGAAAGGAATCTGAAAATTGTGATATGACAGATGCACGATTTTTAAAATCGGCCTTATCTCAAGGAAGCCAGAACAATTTTTATGATGACGCTGTAATATTTGAAAATTTCCCAACTGGGGGTGTCGCATCAAATATAAAATCAATAGCTAGAGGAAAAGAAGGTGAAGATTTTGTGAAAAATAATTCGTCTAGTGCAACAATCTTAAAAGATAACTCTTACGTTCATGAAGCCTCATTTTTTGATTCCACGAATGGGACAAGCCGTTCAAGTTCAAATTTTTATGCTCTTAAAAAAGGATATACCATAGATCATTATTCTTCGGGGCTTTCAACACAATCCAGATTTAGAGATGAAAATGGACAAAATGTCGACGTATCTTCTTTAGAGGTTGTAGAAGATGATTTTAATATTATATATAATCCTGCTTACAATGGTGAAAGACATCTCTCTTCAGGTAGAAGTGGTAAAAATGGTTCGGATGATAGTTATTCATCTAGTTTAAATCATACGATTTATGTTGAGAGATAGCTCTACCACCCGTAGCCTAATTTAAGGCCGTAGGTCGTGTCATTTTCTCTGACGCCTTCAGTGGGGTCATTATCCCAATCAAAATCTATTTGAAATGACGCATCGAGCACTTTGCCGACGGGCATGCGGATACCGCTTTCGCTTTCTAACCCTCTCGCATTTTCAGTGATTGTGAGCGTAACAACACTGCCACTTCTTGACACTTCTGTGATGGGGAATATGACTTTAGCCGCACTAAAATCACCTTCCGATACGGAAGTATCTGCTGATGTTTGCGGCTTGGTATCGCTGTTGCTATAAGCCCAAAAAGAGGCCGCCATAACCGCGAGGATCAAAATAATAATCGGCACATAAACTTCAGGTATTTTTAAAGAATTTATCATAGCTGTTAAATAGGTCGCGCGCGTATTAGTTCCATTTTAAGCATAAATACACCCAACAATTTAACATAATATTTATTATTTTTTGATATGATGAAGGATAAGTAAATTATAACGAGGGTCATATGACAGATTTTGCCAAAGGTATCCGTAAGGTGGGGGAGGCTCTCTCAGCTGTGATCAGCGCCGAAGTCACCGCCAAAGCAGCAGAAGAACGCGAAAACAGAGAATAATAAATAAGGGAGTCTTGAAAGCTCCCTTTTTAAATTAACTATGATAGTAAGGCTTTGCTACCAGCCATAACCTAATTTTAGGCCATAGGTCGTGTCATTTTCTTTTACGCCTGGGGCAGGATCATTGTCCCAGTCGAAATCAACTTGCAGGCTAGCGTCCAAAATTTTACCAACGGGCATTCTAATGCCGCTTTCACTTTCTAATAAAAAGGCCCCTGTATCGGCGAACGGTGCGGCAATTTCATGTTTGTGAAAAACTTGCACCATGTCTTCAAATAATTTTTGATCATAATCAAGCGCCCAAGAAGCGGCGATATCACTCTCGCTATCGCCACTGTCAAATTTTTCGTAGATATATTCTGGCCCTGCTTTGACTTGCAGGTTTAAATCATCTTGCTCAAAAAATTGATATCCTGCGAAAAGTCCAGTTTGGGAGCGCAAATCTAATTCTTCAAATTCATCTTTTTCAAAAGACTGGCGTCCTCCAACAAACCATTTATCTGTGATGAAACGATCATAAGAGCCATAAATTTGTTGGTCATTATCCGTTTTTTCGCCTTCCTCTTCGGCCCAGTTGGCTTCGCCGCCAAAGGCAAAACGGTTTTTCTCATTTCGTGCCTTAATATCTGCATCAGCGCTCAAGGATTTCGAATTGTTATTCCCGTCTTCTAAATTTCCACCGGCGCTAATGCGTCCAGACCATTTATATTGATTTGGATCTTTAGCCCCCTCAGCTTTGGTTTCTGTTTTAACCTCTGTGGTCTGGGGTTGAACAACCTTTATTTCTGGCTGTGGTGCTGGCGCAGACATAGGCTGGCCTGTTCTTAATTCTCTTGCCATGACACGCGGCGCACTCCCTTGATGAGAGGACGCAATATTGGCTTTGGGAAGCGTGATATTGCCTAATAGATCAGTATTCATCGTAATGCTATCGCCAGATTGCGCCGTAATAGTACCGCTGAGGCGGTCTCCATTTTTAAGCATGATCCAATCGGCCATCGCGCTAGAAGGAAGAAAAACCAGTAAGAAAGTCAGTATAATTTTTAACATTTTGGCAATCTAACGACTGTTTGGTCAAAAATCTAGCTTTTCACACGCTTAAAATAACGCTATGCATAATCTATGACAAAACGCATCGGCATTTATCCAGGCACATTTGACCCCATCACACAGGGGCACTTGCACATTATAAAGCGCGCTAGCAAGCTGGTTGATAAGCTTATTATCAGCATTGCAGAAAACGCGAATAAAAACCCACTTTTTACGCAAGAAGAGCGTGTCGCGCTCGCTCAACAAGATATCGCCTCCCTTGATTATGATAGCGCGTGTGAGATAGAGGTGCGCTCTTTTAGCAAGCTATTAGTGAATTATGCGCATGAAGTCGAGGCTTGCTGTATTTTTAGGGGCTTACGCGCCGTATCGGACTTTGATTACGAATTTCAGATGACGGGCATGAACCTGCATTTGGCACCAGATATTGAGACTGTTTTCCTGATGGCGGCGGATCAGTGGCAATTCGTATCTTCATCCTTCATCAAGGAAATCCACGCCCTAAACGGCGAAGTTCAAGACTTTGTCACGCCTGAAACGCTCAAGGCGCTGGATCAGAAGCGCTCTTCGTGAAAACACAATAATTTTTGTCGATTAGGCTTGCAATCATCACCCAAAAACAGTATCAAAACAGTCGAAATGCTTATCTATAGGCATTTTTTGTTAAATATTTGTGTGACCGCTTAGCTCAGTTGGTAGAGCAACTGGCTTTTAACCAGTTGGCCGAGAGTTCGAGTCTCTCAGCGGTCACCATTTATCCCCTGTTTGTGATATCACTTTTATTAGCTATACTTTTCGGATGAATAAAAAATTCGAAACATCAAACACTTCTTCTGAAAATTTAGAGTTTCCTGTACCAGATCATTCCCTTTGGATTAAAATCTTGGTGGGGATGGCCTTGGGCGTTGGAGTAGGGCTTATTTTATCCCCCCATGGTATGGCGATTGTAAATCCCGAAACAGCTAATGATTTAGCCGCGTGGATAAAACTTCCCGGTGTTTTATTTTTGGGCCTTATCCAAATGGTGATTATTCCTTTGGTGCTGTGTTCAATAATTTTAGGAATCACCCAAAGCGGAGAGCTTGATTTCATTAAAACGATGGGCGTGCGTGTTATTCTTTATTTCATATGTACGACAATTATTGCTGTGACTATTGGGATGAGTATTGCTTATTTAATAAACCCTGGTGAGTATATTGACCAAGACCTTGTGCAGAGTTTTCAAGCAGAGCAAATCTTAATAAACGAGCAAGCCTCCCAAAAAGTTTTCGATGATCTGACAGTTCCAGATCGAATAACAAACCTAATACCAACAAATGTTTTTGGTGCGATTGTTGAAAAAAATCTTTTGCAAATTGTGATTGCTGCGATGATCGCGGGCATTGCCTTGGTGAGTATTTCGTCTGTAACGGCGAAACCGCTTATACGCCTGTGTGAGGCAGGGCAGGCCGTTTCCATGCATATTATTGGTTGGGCGATGGTGATTGCCCCTTATGCCGTTTTTGGTTTGATCTGCGATATCACGATCAAGCTTGGTCTCGATTCACTGGCCAGTATGGGCGTGTATATGGCAACAGTTATCGCAGGATTACTAAGTATGGTTATGGTATACACACTGATTGCTGTTTTTATCGGACGGCAAAATCCGATTGCATTTTTTAAGTCCATTAAGGAAACGCAACTCTTGGCATTTTCAACATCATCCTCTGCGGCGACAATGCCGTTTACGATGTCCTGTGCGGAGAGTCGTTTGGGTGTCTCACCAAAGGTAAGCCGATTTGTTATACCGTTGGGCGCAACAATAAATATGGATGGTACGGCGCTCTATCAAGTGGTTGCAACGATATTCTTGGTGCAGATATTTGGTGATGTTTCAGGTATTGAATTAAGTACGACAGATCTTATTTTGCTCATTATGACGACTGTAGGCGCATCAATAGGAACGCCCGCCACGCCGGGTGTTGGTATTGTGGTTTTGGCGACAATTTTGACAAGTATTGGCTTAAATCCTGCTGCTGTTGGGCTGATATTGGGGGTGGATCGTATTCTTGATATGTGTAGAACGACCGTAAATGTGACGGGAGATCTGACAGCCAGTATCGTTATGAATAGATTTATGAAATAAATTTTTTTGCTTTAGTCGTACACGAGACTAAGACGAATTCTTCTATAGTGGGATGTCTTCAGAAAAAAGCGTATAAAATACGTATAAAATGTTCCCCATATTGTAAAAATCATTTATAATCAATATGTTAAGTATTT
>CAYGPG010000029.1:0-20897 GCA_964351905.1 uncultured Micavibrio sp. | reverse complement strand
CCTGGGGCTGTAGCAGGTCCCAAGGGTATGGCTGTTCGCCATTTAAAGAGGTACGCGAGCTGGGTTCAGAACGTCGTGAGACAGTTCGGTCCCTATCTGCCGTGGGAGTTGGAATTTTGAGAAGAGCTGCCCCTAGTACGAGAGGACCGGGGTGGACGAACCTCTGGTGCACCTGTTGTCACGCCCGTGGCACCGCAGGGTAGCTATGTTCGGACGGGATAACCGCTGAAAGCATCTAAGCGGGAAGCCTCCTTCAATACTAGAATTCCCTATCAGAGCCGTGGAAGACCACCACGTTGATAGGCTGGATGTGGAAGCTCAGTAATGAGTGAAGCTAACCAGTACTAATTGCTCGATTGTCTTGAATACAAACCACAATGCGCGCAGTATTAAATCTGTTTGATTTATTGCTAAACGTAATTTTTAAGAAGTGCGTCCCCGGGTTTACCCGCATGATAGCCTCTTAAAAAGTCGTTTATTATTTAAGCTTAAAGTTAGAATTTCTTTCATTTTTTAAGTTAAACGCCGTAGACGGCTTGCCGTCCTGAGGCTCTTAAAAAGTATAAGCATTTCAATATGACCTTGGATGAGCCGGTGGCTCTAGCAAGTGCGAAACACTCCATCCCATCCCGAACTGGACAGTGAAAAGCCTTAGCGCCGATGGTACTTCGTCTTAAGACGCGGGAGAGTAGGTCGTTGCCGGTTCTTCCAAGTTCATATTGACTTATTTAAAAGGCTCAGGCGGCCAAGGCCGCTACGCTGATAAAGCAAGCATTTCAAACTTATTCACCATGTACAAAGATTTTAACCGCTCACTTTTTTAAGCTGGGCGGTTTTTTGTGTTTGGTATAATCCTTTACTCTTAATTTTTAGTCATTTATCATAAAAATTATGAATTTTTTATCTTTTAATAAGCCAGTCGATGAAGCGAAAAAATCGCTTAGCATGAGTACTAATGTTTTGTTAGTGTTAGATATTTTTAGGATTGCTATAGTAATATCAATGACATCTGATCTATTCACAGCAAATTCTCTTATCATAGGCCTTCATATTATTTTTCTAGAACTTTGCTTTTGGCTTCAATCAAGAATAATAGCCTCGATTCTTGTTATTATTGCTTTAGTAGAATTTACGTTCCTTATAATAATAGGAGAAGGGTGGGTTCTCTGGTCTGTATTTTATATTATTTTTAGTGTAAAAATGCTTGAATCAACAATTATTCTTAACAAGAAAACTTCTTAGGCTGGCTGGATGTTAAAACTAATAAATATTTAATTTAAAGAGTATTTTTTAGTATTTGGCTCAATTCTTAAAACCCTTTATGATAATACATCTTAATCTCTAAAGGAGCTTTTCAATGATCCGTTTTTTTCTATTATTCATTACCATTATTTGTTTTTCACCTACTACGTCTCATGCTTATGGGGACATCAAAGTTGGTGACACTATTCCGCATGATTTAACGTTGACGGATCAAAACGGCAAAGAACAGAGCTTTAAAAACCTGACAGGGGATAAAGGCATCGTGCTCATGTTTGTCCGCTCAGTTGATTGGTGCCCTTATTGTCAAAAACAGCTTTTGGAAATGAACAAGAACGCAAAAAAATTCTCTGACTGGGGATATACGCTTGTCTCTGTCAGCTATGACCGCGTTCAAGATTTTGAGAAATTTGTAACAAACAATAAACCTGACATCACGTTACTTTCTGATCCATCTTCTGAATCTATTCGCGCATTCGGTATTCTAAATGACCGTATTGCAAAAGGAACACGGTCTTATGGGGTACCTTTCCCCGGTGTTTACGTCGTTGATAAAGATAAG
This sequence comes from uncultured Micavibrio sp., assembly GCA_964351905.1. Lineage (GTDB taxonomy): Bacteria > Pseudomonadota > Alphaproteobacteria > Micavibrionales > Micavibrionaceae. The sequence goes on along the minus strand of CAYGPG010000029.1, from coordinate 19,075 downwards.
AAGGTGCAGGCAAAATTCTTTAATGATGGATTCCAAGATCGTGCTTCTGCTCGCCAAATTCTTGTGAAGATTGAGCAGTTAAACCCACCAGAAATTCCCCCGATGACGATGGAGACAATGGGCACAGATCCTATTCCCTTAGATGATGCCTTTGTTGAAATTCCTCAAGGTGAATTACCACCGTTGATCGGTGAAGATATCGACGTTGTTGAACAAACAATTCAAGATGTAGAAACAGAGGCAGAACAACTAGAAAAACAACCAGAATTTGAAATTGTGCCGCCAACGATCCCTGAAATTCCCGCCCCTATTATGGACGATCCTAATTTAATAATAGATGAATTAAATATCGCTCCGCCACCATCAACACCAACCAAGCCTGATGCTTTATAAGGGTTCTGAAAATGAAAAATATACTTCTAAATACAGTGTTTGGAGCCGCTTTAATTTTTCTCCCAATAAGCGCAAATGCGCATAAGCATGGTGACGATGATACGCAACATACTCACAATCAAAATATTGTAAACGTGGCCGATGGTATCAGTGTTATCCAGTCTTATGGCGGAAACATCGCTGTTTTGCATGGCTCCGAAGGTGTCTTTGTTGTCGATAATGGTCTACCGGATAAAACAGACAACGTGATGGGCGCTATCCGTGAAATTGCAGGGGACACGCCTGTAAAAATTTTGGTTAACACGCATTGGCATTTTGATCATACGGGTGGCAATAAAGCGTTAAGTGAAAAGAGTACTGTTATTATGGCGCACGAAAAAGTGCGCGCGCGTTTGAAAAAGGGGCAAATGATTACGGCGCTTGGCAAAGAAGTTGAACCTGCTGATAATGCAGCGCTCCCTATCGTTACGTACTCTGATGGGATTGATGTCCATCTTAATGATCACTCTGCTGAAATTATTAAAATGCCAGCTTCACACACGGATGGTGATTCTATAATTTTTTGGAAGGATGCCAACGTCGTTCACACTGGTGATATTTTCTTTAACGGTAAATTTCCTTTTATTGATGGCAGTTCAGGCGGCAGCCTAACGGGCATGATTGAAGCAACCGATGCCATTATTGAAATGACGAATGGGGAAACAAAAATTATTCCTGGACATGGCCCAATCGCAAATAAGGCAGATTTGGTAACGTATAACGCAATGTTAAAAGATATCGCTACTCTTGTTGAAAAAGCAAAAGGGCAAGGAAGCCGTGAAGATTGGATAAATTCTAAGCCTTTGGAGAACTGGAATAATAAATGGGGCGGTGGTTTCATGAGTGTGGAGAAATTTACTGAAATTGTCTGGGACTCCTACTAAATAAGGCAAAATCACAAAATATTTGCTAATAACCCGGCTTTCGGGTAGCATGCGCTTATTCAATAAATTTGATCATCTCTCTCATTTGGAACTGATCCCGTTTATAGGATATTTTTTATACTAAATACTAATGGAGACTACTATGGCCCAGAGTGGCACAGTTAAATGGTTTAATCCCACCAAGGGATTTGGTTTTATCGTACCTGACGATGGTGGGAATGATGTTTTTGTACATATCAGTGCAGTTGAACAAGCTGGCTTAAAAAGCCTTGATGAAGGTCAAAAGCTTGAATTTGAACTTCAAGATAACCGCGGTAAAGCCGCAGCCGCTGAGCTAAAAGTTATTGAAGGTTAATCCTTAAATAACACTAACTTTAAGACCAAAGTATAGCCCGCTTATCCCAGTGTGCTTTATTTTTATAATGTAACAATTTATTTTTTGTGTCGAATAGACAAATAGAAATATTTTTAAAGGAAAAGAAAATGAAATTTTTTTACACGCTTATGGTTTTAGTTTTTTTCGCACTTCCCGTGCAGGCAGCAGATGCAATTGGTATTGGGGAAGAAATTCCTTCGGACATCTCTTTAAGCAACCAAGATGGGGAAGTTAAAAATCTTGATGATTTAAGAGGTAACAAAGGGATTGTTATTGTCTTTTATAGATCAGCCGACTGGTGCCCTTATTGCCAGAAACAGTTAATTGATCTTTCGGCCTACACCGATCAATACCAAGAAAGAGGATATAACGTCGTTGGTATCAGCTACGATTCAGTTGAAGACCTTAAAAAATTTGATACGCGCCGTAATATCGAATTCCCACTTTTGAGCGATGAGGGCTCTGAAACCATCAAAGCTTTTGGTCTTTTAAATAAAGAGCATAGAGAAGGCTCATTCGCGTATGGCGTTCCACATCCGGCCATTTACGTTGTGGGGTTTGACCGTCGTGTTAAGGCTGTTTTGAAAGAAGATGGCTTTAAGGAACGTCCAGAACCTGAATTGTTGTTAGATACGCTTAAATAACATAAATACCGCTTAAATATACGGCTTGATGGGTTGATTTATAATGAAACTACCGTTATATATCACTCCATTAAGCGTTTCGGCACTTAATTTCTTATTGGCGCGGGATGGAGCAGTTCGGTAGCTCGTCAGGCTCATAACCTGAAGGTCGTAGGTTCAAATCCTACTCCCGCAACCAAGAAAACCAAGGCTTACAGATGATTTATAAGATTTAAAGATTTGTATGTGTCCGACAGGTGTCCGATTTTTTCATCTGTCAGAATTCTATTTTTTAAAAGGGTACTACCTTTTTTAATTCCCCTCACTTAACTATTTTGGCAATGATGCCAGCGACAGTGTTTAGCCAAAATTCAAAATCACGACTAGTTTCAAATTAGGCTGCTTTAAGTCCCATATCATTAGAAGCTACAATTCTTGGGTTTTTAGGCATGGCTTTGAATACGTAGATAGGAACACGGTTATCTTTATCCCATGTGACGCTTAAGCACTTAAAGCCTTGTGACTCTGCCGCCGCAATCATTACTTCAGGTGACCATTTGATAGAATGACTTAAAGTTAAGCGGTCACCTTCTTTTAATGTCGCTTTCTTGAAATCACCACTGGCTTGTAATACTCCGAAAGTCTGATCGTTTGAGGCAACTAAATCATGTTTTACGACGCTGAATTTTTGACCATTGATTGAATGGCTAGTGTCTAATTGAGGATCGTAGTAAAGGAGTTGTGGATTAAACTCATCGGATAGAGCACCCTCACTTTTGCCACGGTGAATAATGTTCTCTGCAAATTTAGCATGGGCAGGATGAACGTAAGCATTTAACGCACTTTCTTCCTGATTGGCATCGGAGCCTAAAACGAGAATTCCTCCCTCTCGACAGTTAATATAGTCATTGGCAAAACGTGCCTGTAATTCTTCATAAGCCTGTTCTTCAAATGACTTGCCGTTATCATTTGCAACAGTTGCAATATTTCCACGAGAAGAGCCGAACTCCATTACAAGTCTTGGTCGTTCTACGTCAGGATTTTTCTTTGTCGATAGATTGGGATCGTCTCTGTTAAAATTTGCATCTTGTGGATTGGCTTCGGCATCTGGGAAAACTTCTTTTAGGTGTGGAATACCTTCCTCACGATATTGTTTTGAAATGTCCCAGTCTGAATAAAGGGCAAAACAAGCTCCTAAATCTTGTAAAAAATTCATAAGCTTAAAGGATTTTGCAGAAGCCGCTTCACGAGAGCCTTTGCCTTTATCAATAACAATCAGATTTGAGATGTCTAGATTATCTGCAATGATCTGGGCTATAGAAGCTCCATTATCGTTAATGTTGTTAGCTTCACTTTGGAAGGTGTATTGTATTTTAGGGTCTGAGATACGCGCAAAACGTCCCCAAGTTAGTGAGCCTGTTATATCGCCATAACATTCCGCTAAAGCCCCTCCATAGACCTGAAAACGCACGAGATCATCAAGCGTTTGAGCAAGGCTCAATAGCTCGGCATCAGGAACGGTTAAGTGATGTTGTTCAGCTAGGCTCATGTTTGCCTTGCGCCTTCTGTTGGTCTTTAGGAATAACGATTGCCTGATCCCACATCACGTTAAATTGCTTTTTATAGGCATTGGCAATTTTAGGATTGTCTATCACGGAAATAGATACATTATCAGGCTCGAAAAGAATGATAGCTAGCTTGTTGCCGTAAACGTAAAAAGGGATTTCAGAGAAACGATCTTGAGGTGTCCATTTATACTCGGCGTATTCTGGTACTGTAAAATGACGATCACCCTCTTTAACAAGAATACGAATGCTAAAATCCTGTTCTTTGGATAAATCCATCATGCGGTTTTTTTGGATTTCCCAACGGTTGCCCAACCACTTATCAAATTCTCTTTCGTCAACATTACTGACAAGGATTTCACCACCTGATTTTTTGATGGTTTCATAAACATCGTCATAAAACTTCCAGTAACCTTCTTGCCCCTCTAATGTTCTTAAAACGGTAGAGCGTCTTTTAACGCCATCGTTTACGCCAAACTCAATGCCGTTTAACTCAAGGGTGGATTGGATTTTTCTTAGAGTATCAAGTTTGGCATCCCCGCCTTTTTCAATATTGCGTAGGGTAGGTAATGAGACTTCGATAGCTTCAGCAAGGTCTTGCTGTGACCAATCTATCAAGGCGCGGGCGGCTTTTATCTGGTGGGAGCTAATCATTTGTCTATTTTCTTTCTAAAATGGTAAATAATTAGCTAAATTTGACCTGTTTTTGCTAATTTTTACTATAATACAAAGATATTTTACTAAATCAACAATTATTTAACCTATCGTTAACCTTTTGGGCGTAAAACATCATCATTAGTTAATTATGTTAAACAATTTACGGGGAGTAACAATATGTGGGGAACACTATTAAAAAAACTAGCCAATAACGACAACGGGCAGGAAATCAGCCTGTTTGACGTTAAGGAACTATATGATGCGGCCTATGAGGAAAAAGCCAAAGCCAGAGTAAGCTTAAAGAAATTCAAAAAACTCATGGAAAAGGCAACACAGCTTGATCTGGCTTATCGTGCTCAATTAGCAACCGCTAAACCTTTTCAATACGGGAAGGCGGCCTAAGATGATAACCAGACAACAAAAAAATGCTTATCGTGTCCGCTACGTCAAAGTGCTGGAGAATTTAACTGAGATTCATAATATGCAACCGAGGGAGCGGTATCTTTACCGCTTGATGAATACTGTGATCTTTAACGATTTTGAAACTGCGCTGGATGTTGTGATTGAGGACTTCAAGGAAGCTCATAACGATAACAAGAAAAAAGCTGAATAAGAAGAATTAAAAGCCAGTTATATCCCCTTTAACTGGCTTTTATTTTTATCACTAAATAATAACTATATCCCTTTAACTTCTTTTAATGAGGTTACGACATCAAAGCTAAAATCAGGCACACCTTCACCAATTTTAGTAAAGTGTTTACGACCACATTCAATTTTATGGTTTTCGCTCTCGCGCCGCTTTGTCTGATCTAATGTATCTTTTGTTTCACGAACAAAATACAGTTTTTCTTCATCTTCAGTTACAAAAGCCCAATCAGGGTTATATGCTCCAATAGGTGTGTCAATCTTAAACCAAGAAGGTAGCTTAACGAAGAGTTTAACATTTTGATTGCTGTCTAGATCACGAGCAAATTTACGCTCCACTTCTGAATCACATTCAATTGCATCAAACAGGGCTTTTTCTTCGTTTTGGACGATATAAAGATTGCTCAAATAACGGGTAATACCTTTTTCAGCCTCTTCGTTAATCTGAGTCATTTCATAGGTGTGCCCTGTAATTTTTTCATATTCCAAACCTTCCATCATAAAAGTATGGAGAGTTCTAGATATGGCTTTGCTAACCATTGCCATAAATTCTTGAGGGTTAATTTTGAATTCTTCAAGTCGCCCAGATTGTTTTAGTATTGCTACAATCGTATGACGTGTTAATTCAGTTTCTTTTTGAAGGTAAGATAGAATATCAGGCAGAACCTTAATTTCTCCACGTTTATAGTCCCGATATTCCAAAACTTTATCAGTGCTAAATCCAGCTTTTGTCTGTTCTACTTCAGCTTTAGCCATGTGTAATCTTGGCGCTGTAATTATTGGTTGTGCTTTAATTGCTTGCACAGCCTCGTATATCATTTTTGTGGTATCAAATTTAACACGATAGCGGGTTTTAAATTTAATTCTATCCCACAGTTCTTTAAAATCATCTACAAGTTGCACTTCTTTACGTAACTTAATATTTCTCTGTTCTCGCGCATTTTTAATCCTATCTTGAAATGTAAATTTTCTAATTTCATCAATAATAGGTGCTCTGATTTCTTTAAATTCATCTGATGTTTGAAGTTCAAAATACATATCTTGCGGATTAAATTTAGGAAGAACGCGACCTTCATCATCAAGATAACCATTAGCTTGTAGCTCATCCCAAAGGCGAATAGACGATTCTTGACCAAGAGGTGTATCATTTCCATCTAGAGAAGATATTATTAATTTTGAAAAAGCAATTTGATCAACGCATCCAAATCGCGTTCCAAAATCTTCTTCAAATTCACTTTGTAATTTTCTGGCAAACTCTTCGTATGATTCATTTGCTATGACAGTCAGGCGATTAATATGCTCATCATGAACGCGTTCGCCATCAGAATTCACTGGTAGACGCAAGCCCCTGCCAATCTCTTGTCGTTTACGGTCAAGAGATTGTGTTTCGTTTAACGTACATATCTGAAAAACATTAGGATTATCCCATCCTTCTTTTAGGGCAGAATGGGAAAAGATAAAGCGTAGCGGTTCATCGGAATCTAAAAGTCGCTCTTTTTCTCTCATAATTAGGCTATAAGTGCCCTCATCTGCGGCAGTATTACCTTTTGTATCTTTTGCGCGCCCCTTATTGTCCATAGAGAAATAACCGTCATGCACCTGAGATGCATCAAACGGAATGACATCTTTATATTTTGTTGCGGTTAATTCTTTATAGGCTTCTTCAAACCAGATACCAAACTGCCCCAACTCAGTTGAGCCATCATCATTATAAATCCTATAATTAGCTACTTTATCAATGAAGAATAAGGACAACACCTTTATGCCTCGTTGCTTAAGAATACGCTCTTTTTTCAGATGTTGTTCAATAGTTTCACGGATTTGAGCCTTCATAATCTCATCGCGTGTGCCACCGACTTCTTCGCCAAGCGATAATGTGCGACCATTACTGAAAGTAATAGTCTCAAAGCTAGGTGTAGTATCAATTTCAGCTACTTCATATCCTTGTTGATAATCAGAACGTTCACCAGATTCCAAATATAGGTCTTTGCCCTGTTTAACCCATACTTTATGTGTCTTAATACTTGCACCGCTTTTTTTATGAATCTCTACCTGTGCTTTAATACCGTTAGTATTATCTGCTTTGAGAAGTTTCACGTAAGCCTGATTAAAATCATCATCTGATTTGATGGAAGCTACTTCAATTCTCTTAACAAGGCGTAAGTCATAAGCGCGGATTGGATCAAGTTTATAAAGCAAATTATATGGGTTCTTATGAGTAGCACTATAGCGCAATGTGACTATTGGATTTAGTCGCTTAATGGCCTCTTTAGATCGTGGGGTGTTGTCCACGCTTTGTGGTTCATCAATGATAACAAATGGGCGTGTTGCCTGAATATATTCAATAGGCATCCTCCCTGACATAGTATCGCGTTCTTGGTTCATAATATTTTCAGCTCTTTGAAAAGCCTGAATGTTAATCACCATGATTTGAATCTGATTACTGGTGGCAAATTGACGCACTTTACCAAGTTTTTTTGGATCATAAACGAAGTGATCAAAAGCAATATTATTGTAAAGTGTTTGAAAGTGCTCTTTTGTAATTTCAATACTTTTTAGTACACCTTCACGAATAGCTACTGAAGGAACAACAATCACGAATTTTTTAAACCCGTATTTACGATTAAGCTCAAAAATTGAGCGCAAATAGACATAGGTTTTACCTGTGCCTGTTTCCATTTCGGTTGAAAATTCACGACCCTGTAGCTTAGCGGTGTTTGCAATATCGTTGTCGGTTTGAACGGCATGGACATTTTCTAAGAGCCTTTGATCAATTATTCTATCATAATCAGCATCCGACATACCTGCTTGATCAATTCCAAAAGTTAGAGCGTTTCCTATACCAAGCTCGGAATGCTCCATACCCATTGTATCTGTGGTATGACTAATTTCATAACTACCTTGTATTGTTGGCTGGCCGTCAAAAACTTTAATAACAGCGTTTATTGCATCTTCTTGATAGGCTAGCGAGGGATCGAATTTTAATTTCATTTTTCATCCTTACTATTCAATGAATCTCTAATCCCAAATAAAACATTACTTAGCTCATAAAGGGCGTATATATAGATTGAAAATGTAAACACTTTGCCCGCTTTCAAAAACAAAATAACTATGCTGTTATCTGGGGTGGCAGGTGGGGTAACCGCTAATAGAAAAAGATGAACACCTAGTATTGCAATAACAAGTGCAATATTTTGCTTAAGCTCTCTGCTTGTTCCATTGAAAATTGTTTCACCTCTTTCTTTCTCGTGTCCCATTACAATAGCCAAGAAAGATGCAGCCGCCGCAATATAAATAGCTAAAATTGTGCCCATAATCGACATAGATTGTTGCACCATAAAAAGATCAAGAAAGCCCGATTGAGAAAAATGATCTGCCGCTATAATTGGGGCGACAACAAATACGATTAGAGAAGCAATAATTTGAATAATTCTAATCATTATGTTTTCTTTCTAAAACTTGTTCTAAAACATCCTTAAGCTGTTCTGCATCTTGGCCATGCATTGTTAGCTCAAAGCCTTCAAAACTCTCTGAAACAACTCCTGCCTCGCTTTTTAACACATTCTTTTTACCTTTAGATAAATGAATTTGATAACTACCTTGCCCCTCGTCGATATACTCAGCACTTTGCTCTAGTAACGGATCATCGTCTGGAAGGTCTAAGTGACCCATTTCATTTTCTAAAATAATTTGGGTGCTAGTAATATTGTATTTCTTATTAGCTTCCTTAAGGTCATCTGAAAGCTTATTTTGCAGATTAAAAATATTGGGTGGGGTGTAAATTAGAACAACCTTCTTAATATTACCTTTATTTTCATTCACAACTGACCAGAATTTTTTCTTTGGCTTTAAGATAGGATTAATTGTGATATAAAATCCATAAAGAATAATTTCTTGATTAATTTTATCCGCAAGGGCACGGAGACAGTTTGTTGGGTTTGTAATGGCAGAACGATTAACCTGAATAGCCATGACTTGGCCAGATTCTCTTGTTTTCCCTGTGCTTTTTTCATCATCAAAATTAATAAGAACATCACTTCCTGGCCAGTTCTCTTCTTGCTTTTCTGCAAAGCCTTCGCTAGGTGACCCAAAAAGCCGTTCGCTTTTTTGTTTTCCTACACGCCCAATTCCCATTTTGTGAGCATCACTAATTGATTTTAAGACAAATCCATAAGACGCTTTACCACTTTTAAACTCATAAGATTTTCCTTTTGAAAAAATCTTTGTAATGACTTCTTCACGGCTTAATTTCCCGTGTAATGGAAGCTCTGGCTCATCAATCGGTGTTAACAAAAATCTGTAATATTCAAATTTCATTTACATCTCCTATACTGTTGTAAATGTAATGGCGGATTCTTTGTCACGGGCGCGGGATTTGAAGGTTTGGACAGCATTGGTTTTTAGCTCGTCATTGCCTTTAAATCCTTCATCCAGACAGACCACGCGGAATGGCTCGGCATCGGCCATAGCATCCAGCACTTCTTGGGTAAGCTGTTTTTCAAGACAGATCAACATTGCACCATCTTCAATAGAAAATACTTCTTTTCCAGCCATGGTAATTTTTTTGACCTTGGTGGTGAGTTGGAAGCCAGCCTTTAATAATAGCTCATAGAGTATATCTTCTGGTGTAGATTCATCCTTAATATGATCTACGGCCATTTCAAGCTGTTTGACCATATCATCAATCTCTTCAGTATTGCCTTGCCAGATATTGAAATTGGACTGTGCCAGTTTAAAAACCTTAAAGCCTAAATCACCTTTATAATCAGGATTTTCTTCTTCAATTTTCTTGGCCGCTCGGCGTATACGCTCTTTAGCTACTTCTGCAATATTACTAAATCCTAGTGAAATTGCTGTTGCATGCTCTTTAATTTTTTCATCTAATTTTTCGGGTAATTGTACATTAATAAATTTTCTATTGCCCTCATCAATATTGTTCATGGACATTACTGCATGGGCTGACGATCCTGATCCAGCAAAAAAATCAATAATGATATCTTCATCTTCGGGCTTAGATACCAAATATATTAAATGTGACAACAAATCTGTAGGTTTAGGGTTCTGAAAAACATCTTTAGCACCAAAAATCTGTGTTAATTCGTTTGAACCTGAGGTGTTTTCAACAAGATCATAAAAAATTGATCTTTCTTTTAGAGAAATACCTTCATCCTCTAACGGCTCATAATCTTTTTCATAGGGTATCCAATTTCCATCTCGGTTAACCCAATCAATATCATCATTAGCTAACATTTCTATCGCCCGTTGACGGCCATAACGCCATCGACCAGGACGACCATCGGGAGCAACGGGAAGGCATTTTTTTCCTTCAGGATCAATTAATTCAGGATAATCATACATAGTAGGCCTATCCTCTCTTAGAGCAGCTGATCCCCATTTAGCTAACTTAACTTGTTTGTAATTTCTTTTTTTTCTTTCATCATAGCAATTATATCCAGTCATTTTAGGCGGAGCTTTACGTTCCGAAAAGAATAAGTCTTCACGACTCTTTGCATAGCAAATTATATAATCATGCTCCGTAACTATATATTCATCTTGCTGCCCCCCTCCTGATTTTTTTCTCCATATAATAGCTTCTATAAAGTTTTCTTCACCAAAAATTAAGTCGCAAACTGCCTTAAGGTTTGAATATTCTTTATTGTCTATAGAGATAAAAATAACCCCATTTTTAGAAAGTAAGTTTTTTGCTAAATAAAGTCTAGGATACATCATATTTATCCAATTGGAGTGATACCTTCCTGAAGTATCAGCATTAGTAGAAAATTTTCGGCCTTCGCTATCTTTTTGACCAGTATATTCTAAATAAGTATCAAGATTTTCAGCAAATTTGTCAGGATATATAAAATCTCCTCCTGTATTGTATGGAGGATCAATATAAATCATTTTCAGTTTGCCAAAGTATGCTTTTTGTAAAAGTTTTAGAACTTCTAGATTGTCCCCTTCGATAAAAAGGTTTTGAGTATCGTCAAATTTAACAGACTCACCACGGTCTGGCTTAAGTGTAGCCACGGAAGGCTGCTGGATTACCTTCATACAATCCGCTTTGCCTGGCCAATTTAGTCCAAAGCGTTCTTTATCAGCCTCAACAAAATCACCCAGAACTCTTTTAAGCTGATCAAAGTCTATCTTGTCTTCAGTGAAGACTTCGGGGAAAAGCTGTTTTAACTGCTCACGCTTTTCTTCAGGAATATCCATCGATGTCAGTCCTTTTTCCTTGGCTTCCTCAATGCTTAATTGTTGCTTGCTCATGTTTAATTTCCTTACTTTAATGTCCATCTAATCGTAAAAATTTGTTGCTCATTTATATGTTGTGCTAAGCGTGCCTCGACATTATCGAGAAGGCTGTCTTTTTTGTTTTCAATGTCATGGGCGGAGGCCTCGTAAGATTGCCATGCTTGGTCGCGTTTTGGCTCTAGGCTTCTGGCTTTCTTTTGTAGCTCAATCTTTTCAGGGAGAGAGCTTGCAAGGCGTGCCTGTTTTTTCAATTCCTTGATTTGATCTTCAAGGTCTTTAAGGTTGGTTTTTAAGGCAACACGTTTATCATCTGCCCATGCGTCCAGTTTATCCATTTCTGCTTCAAAAAAGCTGGCGTTACGTGTACCAATTTCTTCTAATATTTCTGCCTTACGCTTAGCATAGTGTTTTTGAATACTTTCATTACCGTTAAAATCGTTTATATCCAAAACTATTGCAGGGAGGGCAAAGATACGTTCCGCTTGTTCTTGGGTTAAAGCCTTGCCGTTATCGGTATAAGCAGAAAAAATTAAATGATCTTCTGTATCTGCGCTTTCTATTGTCAGCTTGTTTAAGACCAGTGTGCCAGATTGCCCTACAAGGTCTTTGAGCATCGCAATGTTTTGTGGATGATTGGTGTAGTCAAACTCCACATGAGCGGCCTGTAACTGTCTTGTTACTGCTTGGTCAATAAGCCCCTTTGCCAGAGGATGACCAATACGATAAATATTGGCATCTTGAATATTGCGCCCAACACGATATGTCCCAAGTTTAATTTGTTTTTCAGGGAAAGGGTTTTTAAGTAAATCAAAGCCATTAATATCTGGTCGATATTCGGCATGGCCGTTAAGTTCTGCTTGGGTAAGCTTTAGAAGCCGTTGCTCATATTTATTGAGATATTCTTTGCTTTCCTCAAGATTCATCCGCAGTTTATCATGGACTTCAGCATCAAAATTTTCGAGGAGTTGCTGGCGGGTGTTATCCATAGCCTGTGTGATCTGTACTTCCATCTCTTGACGGAATAAATCAAATTGCTCGCCAATTTCTGCTTCAGAACGGCAATTTTGATAGATGTCCATGACACGCTGTTCAAAATCAACACCACTTTCTATTGCGCCTAGAATTTCATCACTTGCCCCGAATACGCCGTTAAAAAGATGGAATTTTTCGGATAAAAGCTCATAAACGCGCTGGTCAGCCTCATTGTGTTTATTGAGAAAATTGATAACGACCACATCATGTTTTTGACCATAACGATGACAACGGCCAATACGCTGTTCAATGCGCTGGGGATTCCATGGCAGATCATAGTTTACAACAAGAGAGCAAAATTGAAGGTTTACGCCTTCGGCTGCGGCTTCGGTTGCAATCATGATCTGGGCATTGTTTTTAAAATGATCAATTAAGGCAGAGCGCATATCGGCGGTGCGGGAGCCTGAAAAACGATCTGTCCCTTTATTGCGTTCTGCCCATTCTTTATATATTTCACGAGATTGTAAGTCGTTATTCGAGCCATTAAATAGGACAAGTTTATCGGCATAGCCGTTTTCTTCTAATAGACTTACTAGATAATTTTGGGTGCGGCGGGATTCAGTGAATATAATAACTTTATCCTGTGCTCCTAATGATTCAGCTTTTTCAAATCCTGCTTTTAAGGCTTCTAGCAATGAAAGCCCTTTAGCGTTTTGGGTTATGGAAGTGGCAAGATCACGGAATGTTTCAAGGTCAACAATTTCGCTTTCGATTGCGGCTATATCACTTGATGATAAAGGAACTGGCAATTCTTCGTCTTCTGTAAGCCCGTATTCATCACGAAGCTCTTCTATGATGTCTTCATCATCGCCCAAGTCTGCATATTGAGTTAAAAGGCGATCATTACTTTTAATCATAGCTTTTAGTTTATTTACCAATGAATCAAGTGCACCTGCAATCGCAAAGGTAGAAGAGGCCAATAGCTTACGCATTACAAGCGTCATCAGCTTTCTTTGGCTCGCTGGTAAAGCTTGAAGATTATCGCGGCGTAAATAATCTGAAACCATATCATAGAGCGCATCTTCTTCGGGGGAAGGGATAAATTCTTGCGTAATAGGTACTCTGTTTGTGTATTTAATATATTCGAGCACTTGTCTGCGAAGGGTTCGGTGACAAAGTGGTTTTAAACGGCTTTTTAAAATTTGAAATGTTTCGTCCGTTGTGATCCTTGCATATTGAGCTCGGAAGCTTTTGGCATCACCAAAGGCATATTCGTCAATAAAGCTAACAAGTCCATAAAGCTCCATTAAGGAATTTTGAAGGGGTGTAGCGGTTAGTAGTACTTTCGGGGAAGTGGCTATAGCGCCTTTAATCTTTTTGGCTATTTTATTTGAAGTTTTATAGACGTTTCTAAGGCGATGCGCTTCGTCAATAATAACTAAATCCCATGGGATCATCATGACATCTTCATCTTTATTAGCCACAAAATTATAAGAACAGATTACAATTTCTTTTTGTTCAAATGGATTTGTTTTAGGAGATGTCTTTTTTATTTGATTGTAGGGTTTTGCTTCCATGATAACGGAAGGAATGAAAAACTTATCCAATAATTCCTGATTCCACTGTTTACGCAAACTAGAAGGAGAAATAATAAGGATACGCTTTTTACCCTCTGCCCATTTTTGAGAAATGACCAGCCCCGCTTCAATTGTTTTACCAAGTCCCACTTCGTCAGCTAGTATAGCACCACCAGATAAAGGGGACTTAAAAGCAAAAAGTGCAGCTTCCACTTGATGAGGGTTCAGATCGACCTGAGCATCCATTAATGCCCCTGTTAATTTTTCAAGGCTGTCCGCGGAACAACGTTTCGTTAAATCATGGGCATAATATTGAGCTTGATAAGGAGTAATCATTTTGCCTCCTTAACTTGATCCATAATCCATAGATCGATATCAGTTTTTTTAAATCGCCATGAAGTCCCCACTTTGAACGCAGGTATTTCATCTTTAGAGAGAAGGCGGTAAATGGTCTTCTCGCTGGTTTTCAAATAGGCTGAAAGCTCTTTAATTGTAAGAATATCGTCTGTCATGTGTGTCCACCATAGTCCATTGGTGTCCACATGGCAAGCGTGATAGAATTCTAACATTCAACAATAGTTTGCAGGACAAATGTGCTTGGCAAGTATTCGCTTTCAGTCACTTTACAGCCTGTAGCAATCTCGACTGCTCTAATTTGGTCTTTTTTCTTTTGAAAAGCATCATCCCATACCGTTAGGCCATTCCTTAGAACATCGTAACGGTTCTCGCCCTCTCTAGGAACAACAATCCATTTTAAAGAGTTAACCTCGACGGTCTTTTTCTGAGGATGAGTTTCATACCAAGCGGCACTGCCTGTGCAACCAGATAATAGTAAGGTTAAAATTAGTAAATACAATTTCTTCATCATATTATTCTTTCATTATTTCTACCGACACCATCTTTCATGTTTTTTTAACCGATCTTCCCATTGGTCTAAATGGTGTATTTCAAGCCACATCCGCTCCTTTTCATTAAATATATATTCTTGTCCTTCAACAGTAATATTGCCCCGTTCCAAAGTATCTTTAAGGCTATCTACGACACTATCAGCATCCTCTGCCAGTTTGCATGCGTAATATCTTTCATTTTCAGTATTGGAAACCTTAGATAAAAATTCTTGTTGAATTCTATATAGGGCGGATATGTTTTTGACGTATGTCTCAATTATCTCTGAGCTATGTATGGCAGCCATTTCTGCATAATATTCGTCAGAACTTTTAGCATTAGCCAATATAGGCCACAGTAAGAAAAAGCATAGTAAAAATCGTAACATTTTAAACCTCCTGTAATGTAAAAAACCACCAGTAGGGCTTCTGGTGGCTGGGGTTGATAACAATTACAAGGAATTGCCGACAGCTTTTAAGCCGAGGCTCTGGACATGACGTGCCGCACCCAGCCATAGCTGAGAAGCGACATCATTTCGGCTGATGTCAGCCGCCTTGTATGGAGTTATCAAGCTCCAACCAGTTACCCTTAACTGATTAGATAAAGAGTACGAAATAAAGGATTCCTCGTCAAACACTTATAAATAGTGTTTTTGAGTCCATATAGGCTCGCTGGAGCGGTTAAATGTTTCAGAATGGGATTGCGAGGGAAAAAGTGTTTTATGACTCCCAGTGACTCTTAAAATCGAAAATAGGGCTATTTATGGGATAACAGAACGTAACTGTTTCTACAGAAATATTAACTCTTTCAAACAAAGGGCTTATTTATACCCAGTTCCTTCCACCCGATACGGGCGACTACTTGTGCCTGTTCTAGGCTAGTAAAGGGCGTTCCGCAATCCATATATTCTTCAATCCACTCCCATTCAATTTGGCTCTGTTCTTTTTCCTCAAATAGACTGCGGAGATAAGAAATGCTGAAATAATTTTTATTTCCTCTTTGACTTTCTGGTACAAGAAAACCTCTACAAACATAATTTGAGATTGTTTGCAGGTGAACGCCCATCACTAAAGCCAACTGGCGGCTGCTTATCAAGCTCCAAGGCGGTGTAAGCTCGTATTCAGACCAGTTAGGCTTTATAGTTTTTAAGAATTCAGGTTTATTATCCATTGTTCCAACTCTCTACGTCAGTAACGTCATAGGTCTTTCCCTATGTAGTCGTTATATTTTATATATTCTTTTTCCTATTTTTATCTAAGACTTACTATAAGAATAACCCCTGACTTGACTGACGTTCTATCATGGCGGGGGGGGGTATTCTGGAGCCTGAGTATTGTCTTTAACCTTAATTCCTGTAAAGACGTGCTTTCTATTTGCCCCACTTCCAAGGCGAGAGATACCAATTTGTGGAAGGGCACCTTTCAGGTCACGAGAGAAAAGGCTTAAAGTTTTAGGGAATGAAATTCCTTGTTCTTGGCACCAAATTTTATAAGTAGAAAAAAGAACATCTTTGGATACATCAAAATCTACATCTAAATCACAATGAGTATTCACAAAATCTATAAGTGGGCTGTTAAGAGATTCTAATTCTTGAACTGTGCTAATTGCAGATTGAGGCTGTATAAATTTTCCGCGCTCTCTTAGTCGGTCTAATCCGTCTAAAGCCCAACAGAATATTGCGGGTAATTCTGCCATTAAGCGTTTTTCAAGTCCTAAATCTTCTTTTCCATAGAAGGATTCTTTCATTTCTAAGACAATAAACCTAGAAGCGAGAGCACCACTGGCATCGCCAAGTTGCGGGGTTTCATTGGTAAGAATAAGAATTCGTGTTTGTAATTGTCCATTCCATTCACCAAGGTATTTTCTTGGAATTGAAATATCATCACCACCTGAAATCATTAGTAGATTTTCAACTATAGCTTGTTTATCACTATGTCTGCCAATTCGTGCATCGGGCACAATGGCTACTAGTTTTCCAATTAATGGCTGTAAGCCGAAACTGCCAGCCATATTGCTGAGCGTAGGGTTGCAAACATTTGAAGCCGCTAGTAAGGCCTTAAGAATACGCGCTAAAGTTCCTTTGCCAGAACGCTTCGGCCCTTTAATTAAAAACATTTTTTGCTGACTGACATCCGCTACAAGCAAATATCCAAATAGTTCTTGTAACGTATCAATGCTCTCCTGATCATTAGGCCAAACGCTATTTAAAAATTTTAAAAATTCGACAGGTTTCCCTTTTTCTTCATATTTGTACGGTAATGTATTTAAGCAAAAAAAGTCAGAAGTGTGTTTTTCTAAAGAACGGGTTGGTACATGAAATAACCCATTATCCATTGATATAATATCCTCTGATTTTCTTTCTTCTGTATCACTAATCCATGATGGAGAATTTAATTTCTCAATTAGTGTGGCTGTTTTCAGGGCATCAAGTACGCCACTAATATCGGGCATAGTTGGTCGGAAAGGTGTGAGCTTGCCTTTCTGGCCAATCCTTAAGGCCTTATCAAGAAACGTTCTTAAATGACTACGAATATATTCATCACTAGACACCTCGTAGTGTTTACCTTGATAATTAAACCATTGCCCTTGTGTACGAATAAGACCCACATCACCGTCATTTGTTCTAAACTTTGCGTCAATGACCTTATGAGCAATGTCTGAATGATCTGATGCCACCAATATAGGTCTGTCTTGTTTCCATCCACCTTGTTTAGCAAGGTGGATAAGTGTTCCAATTGTTGCTGGTTTAGCCTGCTTAATGTTAAAGCTATCCCATTTATAACTTAATTCATCAAAGCCTGAATAATCAGCACCTTCTTGATTGCTCCAGTTATCCCATAAATCTAACCCGTCTTTACTTCCGTTTGTTTCGTGGTGAAGAGCCATTCCAACTTTTACCCATTTATCATAGCCTTCATTCGGACTAATAAACTGTAATAAGTTTTCAAGATTTTCTAAGTCAGTTTCGTCAGTTTTTTCTTTAATAACATGAACAGGGCGTTCTTTAATTGGTACAGGCACAGAAATAGGCCATACTAGTTTAAGGGCAAATTCTCTATCCATTGGACTCAAGTCCATTGGGTTTAATGGAACACTTTTACCTGCAAGCGGCAGTATAAATTGATTTCCATAGCCACCAATCGGAACTTCGTTCTGTTTAGGAAAAATTTCTATTTCCTTATAGGCAACTCCCTTTGTACCATTTTTATATCCTAATGATCCGAGAACATCTTTTAACATTTCTCTAACAGAATAAGCGTCTTGCTGTTCGTTCCATATAATAAACAGATGAAGACCGTTACCACCTGATGAACGCCACAGAACAGGGTTCATTCCAATTTTAATCAGCTCTTGTTTTACTTTTTGAGCCACATCAGTCATCTCTGCCCAAGTCGACTCCCCTTTATGAGAATCAAAATCGAGAAGAGCTAGCTGGGTTGTACTTTCACCTTCTTTGATGGGGCAAACACCTCTTGCACCGACATCTATTAAGTGAAGTTTTAGAAGGTCATCTGTTAACGGGTCTTTCGTCCATATCAGACGTCCATTTTGCTTCTTACCTGTTTTGTCAGTACGAACACGAGAAATAATAGGGTCTAGTGAAGTGATTAAATCATTCATCTCTATCACCTATTGTTGCCGTTAAAAAAGTACGGCCTTCATGTTGTTCCAATTTTAACAAAGAAAGTTCATTGCAATTTTCACATCGTAAATGAACGATGAGACCATTTCTACTACAGCTAGGATTATCAGTCATATTATAATCAAGGTGAATTTCTTGATCTACTATTAAGTGAAATTTTTCTTGCTTACCTTCTTGGCGTTCAAAAATTTGAACTTTTGTATGGCGAACATATTCATCTCCACAGTGAGCACATAAAACTTTATACTTCATGACTGCGTCCATTAAAGTTAACAGGTTGCACTTCATTTTTTTGAAGCCATTCTTCGACGGCCTCAATTCGATAAGCGATAAAGTTTCCGATTTTGCTACGGGCTGGCCCTATTCTTCGGGCATGCCAGCGGTCTAAAGTTCGGGTGCTGATATTAAGTTTAGAGGCTAGCTCTTTTTTTCGTAAAAAAGACATATTATTTCCTTCCATGTTCAAATAAAGTTTTTGATACTTAATTGAAACATAAGGAGGACATTGGTTACAAAGGATTACGACGCTAAGAGCCTGAAAAAGACTTAGGTGGAATTTAGGTG
>CAYGPG010000028.1:0-21189 GCA_964351905.1 uncultured Micavibrio sp. | reverse complement strand
CCCATACTTTCAATGTGCTCAGGGTGCGGGCCGATAAAGGCAAAACCGTGCTCTTCGACCATACGCGCAAATTCTGCATTTTCGGAGAGAAAACCATAACCTGGGTGAATAGCTTCTGCGCCTGTTACGGCGGCGGCGGTTAAGATAGACGGGATATTAAGGTAGCTGTCTTTACTTGCAGGTGGGCCAATACAAACGGATTCATCAGCAAGGCGGACAGCCATTGAACTGGCATCTGCCGTGGAGTGAACCGCCACGGATTGTATGCCCATCTCGCGACACGCACGAATAATACGAAGGGCAATTTCACCACGGTTAGCAATCAGTATTTTTTTAAACATATCAAATATCTCTTTTCATTAAGCTTACTGTACCTTCATCAGGATGCTGACACGTTTTTAATGTGTGCCAGCCATTTTTTAAATATAACTCTTGTGCGTCTGTAGTTGTCAGGTAAATTTTTGAAAATCCTATCCGTCTTGCTTCACTATTGATGTGAGTAAGTAAGCCAGAAGCTATGCCATTATTTCTATAGTCTGCGTCAGTAAAAACGCCAACAAGCCAGGGCTTTAGTTCGTCTCCATAGAAATCTTTATCTTCATATTCTATGAGGCTTGCAGTTCCTACTAACTTTTTACCTTTTAAAGAAAGCCAAGTAAGGGGAAGTTCATCGATATTATCAACTCTCTCTTGAAATCTAGAAACCCATTTTTCTTGTGTATCTAAACCAGATATATGTGACCATTCTCCATGACACCAAACCGCACATGTTTCGGCAAATTCAGGTCTTTCAGATAGAGGAATGATTTTAAAATCTTCCATGGTTACCTAATTACTCAATTACCACGAGGACATCGCCGAATTCTACGGGTTGTCCATTTTCGAAGAGAATTTGTGTTACTGTTCCGGCTTTGTGGGCTTTGATAGGGTTCATGACTTTCATCGCTTCGATAATCAGCAAAGTATCCCCTGCGTTTACGCTATCGCCTTTTGAGACGAAATTAGGTGCATCTGGCTCGGGTGTGGCATAGGCCGTTCCAACCATTGGGGAGGCGACGGCGCCGGGATGATCTGCCGATGTCGCGGCAGGCATTTCAGTATTCGCGGCTTGTGGGATCGTTGGATCAGAGGGCATAGAAATAGGCGCGGCTTGCATTGCGGCTCCTGCCATCATCATTCCTTTATTCACACGGATCATTTGTTCGCCTTCGGCGACTTCTATCTCGTTCAGGCCTGTTTCATCTAGAAGCTTCGCAAGTTGGTTTATTGCTTTGGAATCATTTTTGATCTTTTGGTTTACCGCTTTTATTATTGCTTAATTTATAAATATAGCCCTTTTTCTACCCAAATTCATGAGATAAGTCAAAGAACTAAGATATTTTCATAATTTTATGTTGTGGGTGGAGTTTGTTAATTTTTGCAAAGAAATTCAATGGCTTGAACATAGCCTTGCGCCCCTTGCCCTGTAATCAGCTTGTTGGCGAGTGGGGTGATGTAAGAATGGTGGCGAAATTCTTCACGTTTTTCGATCGCTGACATATGCACTTCAACGATGGGGCATTTTAAAAGTTTGAGCGCATCATGAATGGCGATGGAAGTGTGCGTGTAGGCCGCGGCATTAATAATGACGCTATCATAGTCATTGATAGCGTCTTGAATCCAATCAATAAGAACGCCTTCATGGTTGGATTGTTTAACATCTGCCGTGGCGTTAAATTTTTGCGCGGTTTCTTCACAAAGCGCAATTATATCATCGTGAGTTTGGTGGCCGTAAATTTCAGGTTCACGAATGCCAAGCATATTAAGATTAGGGCCCATTAAGATAAGAATTTTTTTCATGTTTTTATCTTAATGACTATGGCCGTGATGATGATGACCACCATGATCATCTTCGGTTGGTTTATATTCCATGCCCGGTGCAATAATTTTTACATTAACTTCTTGAGAGCCAGATTTTTCAAAATTGAGCGTGAGTGGAATTTCAGAATCAATCGTGAGAGGTTCCCTCAATTTAATGAACATAATGTGATAGCCTTTTGGTTTTAATGTAACGGCCTCATCAGCAGGTAAATCGAGTGATTTTATTTTGCGCATCATCATTGTGCCATCGTCGGGATCAATCATGTTTTCATGAATTTCTGTAATGGAGGCCACTTTTGAGCGGGCGGATATAAGCTTATCATCAATATCTGAAGTGTTTTTTATCACCATGAAGGCGGCGCCTGTAGACGCACCAGGAAGAGTTGCAAAGCCATAGGCATCAATAATTTTGATGGCGGGAATATCTTCCCCTTCAATGGAAGCGTTGTCTTTTTCAGGAAGGCAAGCGCCCAAAATTAAAACAGAAAAAATTAGGAAGGCATAAGAAATTTTATTCATCAAAAAACTCCATCAAGGGGTAGGGGAAATAATAGTAAGCATTTTTTTCAAATCAGGTAAATTGCCGTCTGTCACAATATAGGTTTGATCTTTAAACATAAAGGCAGGAACAGATGTAACACCAGCATATTCAATGGCAGAAAAGTTATCATTTAAAATTTTTTCAACTTCTTTACCGTTTGCATCTTTTAAAAGTTGATCATAATCTAAGCCATAAAGTGCAGCTGTCTCTTCAACAAAAGAGTCAGGGATTTCAATTTCAGGATATTCCAAAAAAGCATTATGCATTTCTTCAAATTGACCTTGAAGACCTGCTGCTAAGGCTATGCGTGTTATCTTATCTTTTTCAACATCATCCAAACTGATTGGGCGTAGGACAATACGCAAATCTTTACGCACCTGTTTGAGTTCTTTGATAACGCTATGAATTTCTTTGCAATACCCGCATCCGTAATTAAGAAATTCAATGAGTGTGTCATCAGAAGATAAATTACCACTAACTAAAAAATCTGCTTTGGGGTGTTTAACGCTATGTGCGGCCCATTTGAAATGGGCGATGCCAAAAACAGTATAGCCAGCGGCTATAATTAAAATGAGGCATAAAAATTTATATAAATAAGACATCTGTAAACTATAACGCCGTTACAAGTTTTTGTCGTTAAATTATATAAATATTAATTTCGCGCTTTTTCAACGATATCTTGGATTTGTGCCGCAGGGATATAACCTGGGAATAACTCACCCGCAACGATAAAGCCAGGTGTGCCGCGAATGCCAATGTTTTGCGCTTGACGTATCTGATCTTCGATTTGTGCTATGGTTTCTTTATCATCCTTATCTTTTTTAAGTTGATCAACATCAAGACCAACGTCTTTGGCAAGTTTTTCCAATACGGCGTCGCTCTTCTCCCCGTTATGATCCATGATTGCCTGATGATATTCGAAATATTTTCCTTGTTTCTGTGCGGCTAATGACCATTGTGCCGCCGTCATAGAAGAGGGGCCTAAAATGGGCATGTCCATAAAGATGACTTTGACGTTATCGTCATCTTTTAAGACAGTTTGAATTTCATCTAATGCTTTGCGGCAATATCCGCAATTATAATCAAAGAACTCAACAATTAAGACATCACCATCAGGGTTCCCCGCCATTGGCAGGTTTTTACCTTCTAATGTTGCTATAAATTCTTGTGCCTTAACTTTTGCTTCTGCTTTATCACGCGCTTCTAATTCTGCTTGATATTGATTAACACTTTTTAAAATCGTCTCTCCACTATTGACGAGGTATTCATCAAACATTTTTTTGATTTCGGCTTTTTGTGCGTCGGTAAATTCTTGTGCTTGCGCCTGATGAGAAGTACCGAGGATAGCAAGAACACTCAAAGAGGTAAGTAAAAAGCGTGACATATATTTGGTTCCTTATATTTGTTCGTTTTAAAGGGAGTTGAATAAAATTTTAAGCTTATTTAATTGTAACGTGAAATAGAGTTGATTTGCAAAGGTGGAGTATTTTACCTAAACTTTCCTATCAACAAAATCGATAATATCCTTTGCCCTTAAGGCGGCTGAACTGTTGGCTGGCAAGCCTGTTAACGCTTTTTCAGCTTGTTGTTTGGCGTAGGTACGTTTTCCTTGTAAGAGCGCTTCTTCACCCAAGTGAAGTTGAGCATAAGAATCTAATCCTTGGCGGCCGTAGGCTGTCGCTAATAAACGATGCACCCGTGTTGAACGAGGCTCTTCTTGTCTTGCTCTTTTTAAATTTTCAATCGCAACATTGAGCTTTGCAGGCTCATTATTTGCTGTTTCAATTTGTGCTTGTGCCAAAGCCGTACGAATCAATCCAGAATTAGGTGCCAATGATATTGCTTTTTCGTAAGGGGCAATGGCTTGTTTTACGCGCCCAAAATCAACAAGCATTTGACCTTTTAGCTCATAAAAATAAGCATTTTGTGGCTCACGTTGAATAAGGGAATCTATTGTATCTAAGGCTTGTTGAATTCTATTTTCTCTATAATGAGAAAGCGCACGTGCATATTCTGCGGCGATAGATTTATCTTTATCATCATAAGTCCACGCCACACGTTCAGGATTAATATATCCCATTAATTTGGCTTTCATGCGGGCATGTTGTTCCATCCAATGATCTGGAAAAGCTTTGCCTTTATGAGGTGATTTTTCAACAGCAGCCTGAACGGTGCCGACACGATTTCGGGTAAGTGGGTGAGAGCGCACATATTCAGATTGTTGTGTTGCAGGTAGATATTCTTGCCCTTCTAATTTTTGTAAAAAACTTTGTAAGCCTTCTGGGTTTAAGCCTGCTTGATTCATCGATTTAATAGCGGCCTGATCGGCGCTTGATTCAAATGTACGGGCAGTAGAAAGAAAGCGCCTTGTGGCAACAGAGCTTCCAGCAACAGATCCAGCACCTGCCGCCCCTGCGTCACCCGTAGCCACAGCAGCGCCCACACCGATAATAGTTCCGATAATGGATTCGTATGAAGCTTGCTCCATCGCGGCGCGCCCACGCACCAAATGTCCACCAGAAATATGTCCCAATTCGTGCGCCATGACGCCAATAAGTTCGCCCGGGTTTTCAGTTTTTTCAATCAGGCCTGTATAAAAGAAAATGTTTGATCCACCGGCAACAAAGGCGTTCACATCGTTGCTTTGTATCAGGATAATTTTAACTTGGCTGGGGCTCATTTGATTGGCCTGAAAGATGGGGGCAAACCATTCTGAAAAATAGGCTTCAATCTCCGTATCACGGATAACAGTTTGCGCGCTCGCCTTTCCCAAAGGGAGAATGCTAAAACCGAGAGCAATGAAACATATATACAGTAACTTTAATTTATGAGCATAATTCATAAGTTTATTTTTAACATTAAATGTGGCTACAGCACGGCTTTATTTCGAATTATTTGCAAATTTTATGACTTTTGAAACTTTTTTGCACGAAACGACCTTAGATTGGATTGATTTTGTTTGGATTCCGATAAGTTTTTTGATTTTAAGAAAGCATCAATGGCTGAATGGTCTTTTTTTTGTTTTGGCTTGTATTTTTACATTGCGCCTTCAAGTCGAATTGATGGAGGCCATAGGACATCCTGAAGGCTTTTTAAACTTTATGACGTGGCCTGCGTTAATGCGCGGTTTTATTGTTTACGGCTTTTTTATCTTTATTTTGCTTGTTTTGGCCCGTTGGAGCCGCGAAAAAGACCATTATGTGTTCATTGCGGCCTCAATTACGGCGTTTATGGCCGCTTTTTGCGTTTCGACCTTTATTATGGTGCTTTAAACGCTTATAAGAACGCATGGTTAAGAAAAGAACAACACGCGAGAAAACAGAGCGGGTTAAAACGTCCAAAGGACGTACAACCTCCTCTACCAAATGGCTGAAACGCCAATTGAATGATCCTTATGTGGCGAAGGCTCAAATGGATGGGTATCGCGGACGCGCGGCTTATAAGTTAATTGAGCTGAATGAAAAGCTTGATATCTTGCACCCTAATCAAATGGTCGTGGATTTAGGCGCGGCTCCTGGGGGGTGGTGTCAGGTTGCGGCGCAAAAGGGGTGTAAGGTTGTAGGATTGGATTTGCTCGAAATGGATCCTATAGAAAACACAACTTTGTTGCAGATGGATTTTATGGATGATGATGCGCCCGATCAATTACGCGCCGCCATGCGGGAGCTGAATGATGGGTCAGAAAAGGCAGATTTGGTGATTTCAGACATGGCGCCCAACACAATCGGCCATAAAAACACAGATCATATCCGTATCATGGCACTGGTGGAGCTGGCCTATCATTTTGCCAAGGAGGTTTTAAAAGAAGACGGTACCTTCATCGCCAAAGTCCGCCAAGGTGGTACGAATAATGAATTGCTTGCCGCCATGAAACAAGACTTCAAAACCACAAAACACATCAAGCCCCCCGCCAGCCGTAAGGAAAGCAGTGAAACTTATCTGATTGCACATGGTTTTAAGGGTTAAATAATTATTGACATAATCTATATATTATGGCTTAATTATTTTTTTGTATTAAAGACAATAAAGGTAAATATATGCAGTGGCTCAAAAACATGCTTGGAGGAAATTTTAGGTCTCAAACGGCAATAGACGTTGAGGCTTTACAAGAAGAGCTTGACCAACAAGTTTTATCTTTTAAGGCTTATAAAAGCGAAGGCCTAGGCGGAGTTTTGAAATATATGCGCGATTATGCTGAGCTAGCGGATAATGTGCATGTTGATCCTAGAATTACTACAGTACTGAGAACTTTAAGGGATGCAGATTATATGACGGAGCATCCTATTACGGATGATGGAAGTGCTTCTTTTGTTGCCTTGCATGGAATAAGACAGGCTATTTCCCAAATGCAAAAGCTAGGCGGTACTGCCAATCCAGTGATGCTAAATATAGTTATGAGCGATTACTCTAACCGCAAAGAAACACGTGCTTATTCAAAATTTGATGCTTAAACAACCAAACTCAACGCTATTGCCCACATCGTTAGACCTATAAGGATGTCTAGAATTTGCCAAGCGCGGGGTTTGGCGAAAAGGGGCGTGAGGAGCCTTGCGCCGTAGCCGAGGGCGAAGAACCAGATAAAACTAGCGATCATCGCGCCGCCGCCGAAATAATATTTACCCACTTCGCCATATGATGCGCTTAGGCCGCCAATCAAAACAACGGTATCCAAATAAACGTGGGGGTTTAAAAGGCTAATTCCCATGATGATGAGGATTATTTCTTTTGCGCTGCCTTCTTTAAGCATGCCTTTGGCGCGATCACCGTCCATTTGATCTGGTTTTAAGGCGCTGTAAAATGATTTTGCGCCGTAAACAAACAAAAAAGCCGCGCCGCCCCATGTGACCCATTTAATGAGTTCGGGGTGTTGCTCAATCAAAAAGCCAAAGCCTAAAACTCCTGCCCCAATAAGAAAGACATCAATTATGGCGGCTGTTAAGACGGCGGGTAAGACATGGGTCTGCTTGATCCCTTGGCGCAGGATAAACGCATTTTGTAGGCCAATGGCAATAATAAGCGAGGCACCGAGAAACATGCCTTTGAAGAAAATAAGAGTCATGGTGAGGTTATAGATAGTTTATAAGTTGTTTTGAAGTGTAAAAGCTGTCATTGCGAGGAATGTAATGACGAAGCAATCCAGAATATTTTCGATAAGCTCTGGATTGCCGCGTTCGCTCCGCTCTCTCGCAATGACAACTAAGAGAATATGAAATATCTTTACATTTCATAAAATACCCGTATAACTACACTGCAAATCGCACATATTATTAGGATTTGCACATGACAAAAAATACTTCCTCAAAAATACTTCAAGAAGCTCTGACGTTTGATGACGTTTTGTTGGTGCCTGCGGCGTCCAGCGTATTGCCTGATGGCGTGAGTACAAAGACGCGTCTGACCAAATCCATTGATTTAAATATTCCGCTTTTATCTTCCGCCATGGATACGGTGACCGAGGCCGAAATGGCGATTGCGATGGCGCAAAATGGTGGGATGGGTATTATTCACCGTAATTTAGACGTTCAAGGACAAGCGGACGCGGTGCGTAAAGTAAAGCGTTATGAATCTGGCATGGTGGTGAACCCGATCACTATTTCACCAGATGCGACCTTGGCCGATGCGTTGCAGATGATGGATCATTATGGGTTCGCTGGATTTCCCGTGACAGAAGACAAAACAGGGAAGTTGATGGGTATCTTAACCAACCGAGATGTGCGTTTTGCTGATAACCCAAGCCAGCCCGTTAAAGAATTAATGACGTCAGAAAATTTGGTTACGGTTTTGAACAATGCAGACCGCCACGAAGCAAAAAAATTACTTCATAAAAATCGTATTGAAAAATTGTTGGTTGTAGATGACCAAAACAGATGTACGGGTTTGATCACTGTTAAAGATATTGAAAAAGCCCGCGCGTTCCCAAATGCTTGTAAAGATTCCCAAGACCGCCTTCGCGTTGGGGCGGCAATTGGGACGGGGGAGAGTAATATCGCCCGTGTCGAAGCCTTAAGCGATGCTGAAATTGATGTGATTGTGATTGATACCGCGCATGGTCATTCTAAAGGTGTGTTGGATATGGTGACGCGCGTGAAAAAAATGTGCGGCGATAAAGTTCAGATTATTGCAGGAAATATTGCCACAGGCGATGCGGCCAAGGCATTGATTGATGCGGGCGCAGATGCGTTAAAAGTGGGGATTGGTCCAGGTTCCATTTGTACAACGCGTGTTGTCGCAGGCGTGGGTGTACCACAATTAACGGCGATTATGAATGTAGTTGAAGTGGCATCAAAATATGACATTCCAGTGATTGCCGATGGGGGTATTAAATATTCTGGTGATTACGCCAAGGCAATTGCGGCAGGCGCAGATTGCGCGATGATGGGCTCTGCCTTTGCGGGAACAGATGAAGCACCGGGGGAAATTATCCTCTATCAAGGGCGTTCCTATAAATCCTATCGCGGTATGGGGAGCGTAGGGGCGATGGTTAAAGGATCATCGGAGCGTTATTTCCAAGGCAATGTGACTGATTCTAATAAGTTAGTGCCAGAAGGCATTGAAGGACGTGTGCCCTATAAAGGCCCTGTCAGTGCGATTATTCACCAAATGGTTGGCGGTTTAAGGGCGTCTATGGGCTACACTGGTTGTGCCACGATTGAAGAAATGAAAGAAAATGCGCAATTTGTGCGAATGACAGGCGCTGGATTTAAAGAAAGCCACGCCCATAATATAACAATCACGCGCGAGGCCCCAAATTATAGAACAGAAAGTTAAGCGGTCTTACTGAATGGCTTCTTCTGCTTCGTCTGCTGCATTATCCATCGCATCTGATGCGTCGTCAGCAGCTTCGTTAATATCTTCTGCGACTGTGTCATCAGTAAAAACATCTTCGATGTCATTTGCTGTTTCTTCAACAGTTTCCGCGGCATCGTCATAAGCTTCACCAATTGCATTTGACGCATCATCGGCGGCTTCATTGATGTTATCAATTGCAGCGTCTGTATTTTCGCTGATGACTTCACCAGCGTTGTCCATGGCTTCGCCTATGTCATTGCCCATTTCTTCCATAGTTGTAGTCATGTTGTCCATACTGCTTTCCATTGATGCGTCATCTGATGATCTCATCGCAAAAATTGCAATAGCCACAATGGCGACGATCGCAAGAATTGTAATAATAATAGGTTTGTTATTTTGCATATTTATACTTTCTTATATATTTAGTTAGTTGCATCTTCAATTGAATTGCCAATATCTTCACCAGCTTGTTCAACTGCTTCGCCGACTGTGTCTGGCTCGTCATTCATTTCATAGACAGCAATGCCTAGAATTGCAATTAAAACAACAGCTATGACAGCCAATAGGCCTGAATTTGATTTTCCTTCACTCATGGTTTTTTCCTTCTTTTGGGTTATAGTATTGACAGGATAACTATCAGAAAACACAAAAAGTTCCTAAAGCTATGACAATAATCATTAAAAAAGCAGAAAAAAGCGATGCGCCTATTCTTGCGGATATTCATGTAAAAGGGTGGCAGGGAGCTTATAAGGGGATAATAAGCCAAGATTATATAGATACGCAGACGGTTGAAAAAAGAACGACTGATTGGAGTGAATGGTTAAACGATACAACTTCTGATCGTTTTATAGCGTATTTAGACAATCAGCCAGTTGGTTTTGTTGCGATTGGGCCTTTACGCACGCCGCCTGCGGGCACATCAAAGATACGTCCTTTATATTCTTCGGAAATTTATGGCTTGTATTTGCTTCCCGAAGTTTACAGACAAGGTGTTGGTACTCAATTAATCAAAAGAGCAATTCAAAGCTTTAAAGAACAAAAACATAATTCCATGTGTTTATGGGTTTTAAAAGATAATAAACGCGCTTGTGCTTTTTATGAAGCGATGGGGGGACAGCGTGTGGGTAAAAAGATTGTTGAGTTTGGCCCGACGAAAGAAAAAGAAGTTTGCTATGGCTGGCGGGATATCAATGTGATTTTAGAGAAAGCTTAAAATATGAATATTGCGATTGTTTTTCCATTGCTTGCCTTTGTTGCGGGAGCGATGACGTCTTATCAGCCTTTAATTAATGCGAAGCTTAATCAACATTTAAGCTCGCCTATCTGGGCGTCTTTTGTATCTTTTGCGGTGGGGACTGTCGCTTTGCTTATCCTCGCGCTGATTATGAGTGGTGGTCGGTTTATGGAAGTCGAAACCCAAGGACTGAAATGGTGGATGTGGACGGGTGGTCTTCTTGGTGCGGTGTTTGTGACGGTTGCGCTTTATATCGTGCCTTATATGGGTGTGGCGGCGATGATTGCGGTGATGATTGCAGGGCAATTGGTGATGGCGGCATTGTTGGATCATTATGGTATTTTGTCGGAGACGGCTAATCCCATTACGTGGCAGAAATTAATGGGTCTGACGCTCCTTTGCGCGGGTGCGATTATTACGCTGAAATATAAATAAATCCTGCTTGCTTTTTTACAAATTGAGCGCAATATCATCCATAAATAAAACGATGGGTTTTGTTTGATTTAAGGAGATACGAATATGAAAAAAATACTAACTATTTTGGCCTTGGTTTTGATGACGATTGGCTATACGAGCTTTTCAGCAAAGGCAGAAGATTCAGCCGATATGACGGCGGCGGAAGAATTAACAGCCGATACGTCTGAAATGTCATCAGAAGCTGAAGCGGATTTTGAAGAAGCTATTGATTGCATGGATAAAGCCATGGAAGAAGGCGAGCAAATGAGCGAAGGCGAAACAGAATCGACAGATTGTGTTTCTAAAGCCGAAGATCATGACCACGGTATGGAAGAAGATCACGGGTATGACGGTGATCATGATCATGCAGAAGATGAAACAGAAAATATGGAATAATCTTCTTTAAAAATTATGATAACGATGAAGCCTATGGCGTTGAAAGACACCCATAGGCTTTTTTCTTTCTTTTTATCTTTAACCTCTGTAAGACATCAATCATGAGAGATAGCGCACGCATACAAACCGCCATTGAAATTCTGTTCAAAATGAAAGAAGCTAATATCCCGATGGATAATGTTCTGCGCGATTATATGCGTAATCGCCGTTATATTGGCTCAAAAGATCGTAAATATATTGTTGAGCTTGTTTATGATGTGATGCGTTCCACGGCGCGTTTAGGGTGGTGGTTGGGTCATGTGAAGCATGAGGATAGTCCACGGACGCGGGTGATTGCTTACTTAAGGCTGACGGGCATGTCGACGCATGATGTGACTATTCGTTTTGTCGAAGAAAATCACTGTACGGGTATTTTGACGCTGGATGAAGAAAAACTGATTGAGGCGCTCGAGGGAAAAGATCTTACTCATAAAGATATGCCAGAAGCGGTGCAGGCAGAATGTCCAGAGTGGGCGGAAGAAGATTTACGCGAATTATTTGGTGATGATTTTAAAAGCCATTTGGAAGCTATGTTAGAGCCAGCACAAATTGATCTGCGGGTGAATATAATCAAATTAAGTGTGGAGCAAGCACAAGACTCTTTGGCTAAAGATGATGTGAAGACGATTCGTACAACATACGCACCGCATGGTTTGCGTTGTTTGGAAAAACCTTATATGAGCGCGACAAAAGCGTTCCACAAAGGGTTTGTTGAAATTCAAGACGAGGGATCACAATTGATAGCACATATCTGTGACGTAAAACCAGGCATGCGTGTGATGGATTATTGTGCGGGCGGCGGTGGTAAAACGCTTGGTTTGGCGGCACAAATGGAAGGGAAGGGGATTATCTTTGCCTTAGATAATTCAACCCGCCGTTTGGAAAAAGGGCGTAGACGTTACAAAAAAGCAGACATTCATAATGTTGAAGTGCGTAGTTTAGAAGATGAAAAAAACCGTAAATGGTTGCGCCGTCAAAAAGATGCGATTGACGTGGTTTTGGTGGATGCGCCTTGTTCCTCCTCTGGCACTTGGCGTCGTAATCCAGATTTACGTTGGAATTGGTTTGGCCCGACCTTAGAAGAAATTACTGTTTTGCAAGCTGAAATTTTAGATCGCGTAGCGGATAAAGTGAAAATTGGCGGGCGTTTGGTCTATGCGACCTGTTCCTTATTTAAATCTGAAAATGAAGATCAGATTGAAAGTTTTTTGAAGAAATATCTAAACTATAAGGTTTTAAATATTGCTGAAAACTGGCCAGAAGGAACGCCTTGCCCTGTTTCTGGTGAGTATTTGCGCCTTAATCCCAAAGACCATGAAACCGATGGCTTCTTTACTGCCGTTTTAGAACGCGTAGAATAAATTCCTAAAAAGATAAATAAAGTTGTTGACTGCCATTTAATTTAATATAATAGTTGGTTTATACCATTATTAATTAGATTAAAGAGAGTAGAATCGTGTATTTAAAATCTGTGGATGGAAAAGTTTTATATGAAGGGCGTTTTAGTAATATTCGCCAAGGGGTTGAGCAAGCAACAGAAAAGAAAATTGATTTAACGGGAATTAACCTCCGTAGCACCAATTTGGCAGGCGGTAATTTTGACGAGGCCATCATGCTGAAGGCTTGTCTGTGGGGTGCTAATTTAACTGATGCAGACTTTACAGGGGCGGTTTTAGAAGATGTGGATTTTCGAGCAACGACACTTTTAAATAGCTGTTTAGCAGAAGCGAATTGTACCAATTCAAATTTTGAAGGGGCGTATTTTTCTAAAACAATTGTCACGCAAGCCGATTTGAGCGTTTGTAAATTCTCATGCCCTAGCTTGTTTCAAATCAATCTGGCTGAAGCGAAGACATTGAAAGGTTCAATCTATTCTCATTTGGGTGAGCTGGATTGTGATTTATCACATGCGCCCCTCATTATTCAGGGATTAATGAAACCAATGATTTTTATGGATGACCATGTGTTGATGGGGAGCGATATTCGCCAATCTAATATGCGGGAACGCCTTCTAAGCTCCATTTTAAATGAAATTAAAAACGAGAAAATTGCCGTTAATCAATAGGTTAGGCAATAATTGATCGTAAGATAGCCTATCTAAAGATCAATTTTAAAGTTTCGTTAATCAATTTCGATCAATTTGATCCGCACATGTATTGTAATATGTAAATAAATTTAAGAGGAAGATTAAATATGAAACATAGACGACAAAAACAAATGGAAATATTCGAGCTAAAACAGCTTGCTGATTTAGAAGATGAATATAGGCGAAGATGCTTATGCGCCTTGGCAGACTATAAAAAATGGGATCATGCGCATAAGAATGAACAGGATCAAATAGAGCAGATTTATCGACCATTACAGAAAAAAATCCTGCGCCGTACAGCGGAAGAAACGGTGCGCGCTTATTGGATTATTCGCCATGATTTTAGGTATTTGTACCAAAATTATATGGCGCGGTTATCTTATCAACCAGCAAACTCTCATTAACAATCATTTAAAAGGGGAAAATAAAATGATTATCTACATTAAATTAGGAAAAATACGGGGCTTATCGATTGAGCTGAATAAAGAATATGGTTTAAACCCATTATTTTAAAAAAATACTTTTCATTACGAAACTATTTTTGATATACCTTACGGACAAATAATTTATACATCGGGCAAATGGTATCCTTTTAAGAAAAGGGATAAGAAGACTTTAGGTCTTAAGCCAGGTGGTAAAAAATCTTTGCCGTTAAGGAGGCCATCAAATGTCAACTGACAAGATTATCATGCTACAAAACGCTCTAGTGGAGCTGACCGAAATTGATCCAGAATTTCCAATTCAATGGGCGATTACGTTTTTAGAAATTGCGCAAAATGAAGGGGCGGCATTAAAGGATATTGCAGAAGAAACGGGTATTTCAATGTCTGTAATGTCACGTACAATTGGTGCATTGGCAAATTATCGTCGCATGGGTAAGCCGTATGGGATTATTACGGTGAAGGCTGCCAAAGATGATAAACGCCGTAAGGAATTATTCTTGTCTAAGAAGGGTAAGAAATTATTAGAAGGTTTGGTTGATTCTATTTAATTCTTATTTCTTTATCATAATAGAAACCCCGTATTTACTGCGGGGTCTTTTTTTGTTTATGTGTCGTCATTGCGAGCGAAGCGAAGCAATCCAGTGTTGTACGTAAATATTCTGGATTGCCGCGTCGCTACGCTCCTCGCAATGACGTATTTTATTATTAAAATGCTTTAGACCATCCTAATGTAAGTGCATAATCACGCTCCATCTGCGGGCCGTTCAAATCTTGATAAACGGGTAAAGTCACTTCGGCTGAAAAACGATGTCCTTTTAAGGCGCCATTTGGCACAACAGTATTTAGCCCCAAAGCGGCACTTAAACGACGACCACCGTAATTTTCTGGATTAGCGGTTTGTACAGGCGCTGTAATTTCACTGTCTTGTCCATTAATCTGGCTTTCTTGTTCAGCCGTAAGACGCGCAGAAAAACTGACGGCAGGCGTGATAAGATAGCTTCCCCAAAGGTTCAACATATGCTTATCGCCAAGGGAGTAATCTTCATCATTTTCCCCTAACCTAAAATTCGCAATATATTGTGTTCCCCATCCCCATCTATCCTTGGTGCCGTAATACGTCACGCCAGGAAGTAGATCAAAGGTTCCACTGCCTAATTGCATCGCATAAGGAAGGCGAATACGCGGTGTTGTATTCATTGGTGTTAAAACTTCATCTTCTTCAGTGATAGACCCTGTTGGAAGACTTAGGCCAGCATTGATGTGCAGATGGTGGGTGTTATCTTCATACAGTCGAATAAGCGCGGAAGTCGTTGTATCGCCAAAGCCTTTGGTTTCAGTTGTAAACTCACCTAAACGTGTTGTGCCTGTCATCCCTTGGAAGGTGATGTGATCCATCTCACGGTCGATATAATTTCCCATGATCATTAAGGTAAGATAATCCGTTGGCGCGTACATGGCGCCTAACATCACCATGTCTGTGGTCATTTCGGTTGGCACAACACGTAAATTGGCTGGCCCAGCAAAGGGATTGGCAAAGTTTGTGACAATTTCTTCAGGCGAAAGAGAGGACGTGCCATCACGGTTCCCTTCCATTTCCATCTGCATGGCACGGACAGAGACCATAAATTCTCCTGCTTTATGCATATGATCACCCATTACACCAATCGGCGCATGGCTATCGGCACGAAGTTTTGAATGATAATCACCTGCCTTTGCAGATAATGTTGGCAGGATTGCCATGGCGCCCATCAAGGCACCTGTGAGTAGTAATTTTTTCATTGTTATAATCTTTCTTAAATTTAAATCGTTAG
The DNA here is from genome assembly GCA_964351905.1 of uncultured Micavibrio sp. Lineage (GTDB taxonomy): Bacteria > Pseudomonadota > Alphaproteobacteria > Micavibrionales > Micavibrionaceae. The sequence continues at coordinate 5,534 of CAYGPG010000028.1, read as the reverse complement.
TCTTTTGGATGATTTAAATAAAAGAAGGAGGGCCACGGGACGAGATATTGGTTTGGTACTTTGCCGTAACAATATCCTGATATTGTTGAAAGCGATGTTTATCAGCGTGAAATGCAATTTTATTTGCCGCATTGGATGGTAAAAAATAGCTATCCAATTTAGCATTGGTAAAACAAAACTCACATTGGTCTTGGGTTTGGGGTGTGTCAGGCTGATCTTCATTTGTCACAACGCGGTTTTCTATACCGCTCGCGGTACAAATCTCGATCACGCTGTAATTGCCGCCCCACATAAAACCGCAGGCAGGGGCGATTATGCCCCCTAAAAAAGCCAATAAGACAATGATGTGCAACTTTTGCGTCATGATTTTGATTTTTTGGCGTATTTTTACTTGAGATACAAGCCTTAAATGTCTAAATAAGAACATGGAAAACGCACAAAAAACAATCACCCCTGAAATCAACCTCAGCCACGACCATATTCTTATTCTGGATTTTGGATCACAGGTCACGCAGCTGATCGCGCGCCGTATTCGCGAAACGGGCTGTTACTGTGAAATATGGCCTTTTAATCAAACTGATGAAGCGAAAATTAAGGCTTATAACCCTAAAGGGATCATTCTCTCAGGCGGCCCTTGCTCCGTTTTGGATGAGGACAGCCCGCGCGTCCCGACCTGCGTCTTTGAAATGGGCGTACCCGTCCTTGGTATTTGTTACGGACAACAGGTGATGGTGCATCAACTGGGCGGTATAGTTGAAGGCGAAGAAGATAAAACAGGCGGCAGCCGCGAATTTGGTCGCGCATTTGTAGAACTTACAACGGACTCCCCCCTCTTTGAAGGGAATTGGAAAAAGGGCACCAAAGAACAAGTCTGGATGAGCCATGGAGATCATGTCGCAAAACTGCCCAAAGGATTTTCACCCGTTGGTAAATCTGATGGCGCGCCATTTGCAATTATCGCGAATGAAGAAAAGAAATTTTATGGCGTTCAATTCCATCCTGAGGTTGTACATACCATCCACGGGGCGGAGCTTTATAAAAATTTCACGCATAATATTTGTGGTTGTTCAGGCGATTGGACGATGGCGTCTTTCCGTGAGGAAGCGATTGCCAAAATCCGTAAACAAGTCGGCGCTAGTAAGGTGATTTGTGGTTTATCTGGCGGCGTGGATTCATCTGTAACCGCCGTGTTGTTGCACGAGGCAATTGGTGATCAACTGACCTGTATTTATGTCGATACAGGCATGATGCGTATGGGGGAGAGCGAACAGGTCGTGGATTTGTTCCGCAATCATTATAACATTCCGCTTATTCATGAGGATGCGTCTGAATTATTTTTGGGCAAGCTTGATGGCGTATCTGACCCCGAAGAAAAACGTAAAATTATTGGTGGCTCGTTCATTGATGTGTTTGATGAATGCGCAACCCGTATTGGCGGCGCAGATTTCCTCGCGCAAGGCACACTTTATCCTGATGTTATTGAATCTGTGTCCTTCACGGGCGGGCCTTCAGTGACAATTAAATCCCACCATAATGTGGGTGGCCTGCCAGAGCGTATGAATATGAAACTGGTCGAACCCATGCGTGAATTATTCAAAGATGAAGTGCGTGAATTGGGTCGTGAGCTTGGCATGCCTGAAGACTTCATCCGCCGTCATCCATTCCCGGGGCCGGGGCTGGCGATCCGTATGCCGGGTGAGATTACCCCTGAAAAACTCGACATCCTCCGCCAAGCGGACGCAGTTTATATTGATGAAATTAAAAAGGCTGGGCTTTATGATGAAATTTGGCAGGCCTTTGCTGTACTCCTGCCTGTGAAAACTGTGGGCGTGATGGGCGATGGCCGTACATATGAATATGTCTGCGCCATCCGCGCCGTCACCTCCACCGACGGTATGACCGCGGACAGCTACCCTTTCACTCATGAATTCTTAGGCCGCGTCATGACCCGCATCATCAACGAAGTCAAAGGCATCAACCGCGTGGTGTACGACATCACAAGCAAACCCCCAGGTACGATTGAGTGGGAGTAGAATAATGGGTAAAACCCTTGAAATAAAACAAGGGAGGGAGTTTCCTGATTTGCCAGCAATGATGTTGGCGACAATCAATGCACTGAAAACTATGGGTGGTTCGGCTAATATTCAAGAGTTAGATGAGCAAATTATAGAGATGGAAGGTATTACTGAAGAAGAGCAGTCTTTCATGATGCCAAATGATAAAAGGCCCAAGCTAAATTATTACTTAGCTTGGGCTAGAACTTATTTAAAGCGAGGCGGCGCAGTAGACAATTCTCAAAGAGGTGTTTGGTCAATAAGTGAGTTAGGAGAAAAGATTTTTTCGGTAGATCAAACGCAAGAAGTTCATGAAAAAGTTAATGCTGAAGAGCGCGAGCGAGCAAAACTTAAGCGTTTATCAAGTCAAAGTAGTGACAAAGCAACTCCCGAAAAAAATGAAGTTGTAAGTGATTATGAATATGATGATTGGAAGGTTGCTCTTCTTAATGTCTTAAGGGAAATAGATCCTTATGCTTTTGAAAGATTATCACAGAGATTATTGCGTGAAGCCGGTTTTATAAAAGTTGAAGTTCGCGGTAAAACGGGTGATGGCGGAATTGATGGAATAGGTGTCTTGAGAGTGAATTTGGTTTCTTTTCAAGTTTATTTTCAATGTAAGCGCTGGAAAGGAAGTGTAGGCTCAAAAGAAATAAGAGATTTTCGTGGTGCACTTCAAGGTAGGGCAGATAAAGGTTTGTTTATTACAACTGGCACCTTTACAAGTCAGGCTTCCGAGTAAGCAACTCGTGATGGAGCAATAGCTATTGATTTAATAGACGGCGAACGTTTATGTGAACTTCTTAAACAATTTGATTTAGGAGTTAAAACAGAGATGATTGAAAAAATACAAATAAACGATAGTTGGTTTAAATCTATTTAAAAACCAATAATAAAAAGAAAGAAGAAAAATGACAAATTTTGATAGAATTAAGAAAATGTTGCGGGGGTCGACCACGATGCCACAGGGCACGGCGGGCGGGAATGTTCACTATCATAATGGCGTGGCTTGTACGCATGACCACGGACATGCAGGGCATGTTCATGACGAAAATTGTAACCATGGGCATGATGAGCATGTGCACGACGAAAATTGCAACCATGACCACTAAAACAAATAAAATCTGAGTTATGGCTATGGATTGAGGTAAAATTACACTATGATGGAATGTTTTCGATAATAAAAATAAAAAAAGGGGACATAACAATGCATCTTATTGCTTATACCAGTGAAATGAATCCAGAAATTGAGGATGAAGACTCTATAATCCAAGATATAGTTGAAATTGCCAAAAAGAAAAACGCCGAAACGCATATTACAGGTGTTTTATTTTTTCAAGACAGGCAATTTCTGCAAGTAATCGAAGGGGAAGAAGAAGATTTGAGAGCTCTGATGGAGAGTATTTCTAATGATAAGCGCCATCAAAACATTAAAATATTGCTGGATAGTGAAGAAAAAGATAGGGGCTTTAGTGCTTGGAAAATGGATCAGATCCAATTAGGCAAAGGCAAACATTTTGATGCAGCCTATCTGGAAGCTATTACCAAGAGTTTTGAAAAACTCATGATGCCGAGCTGTGATACGTTGGTATATTTTTATAAAGCTTTATTACAGGAGCGCAAAAGAATATTAGGCATTTTTTAACCGCGTTTATATTTCTGTACCACAACAATATCCGCTGGCCCATGCCCATTGGAAATTGTGGCCGCCTAAATGTCCTGTGACATCTAAGACTTCACCGATGAAATAAAGTCCTGCGCATTTCTTACTCTCGAATGTTTTGTTATTTATTTCATTTGTATCAACACCACCAAGTGTTACTTCGGCGGTGCGATATCCTTCGGTGCCGTTTGGTTTAATTGTCCAATTGTGAATATGGTCAGATAAGACTTGAAATTTTTTATCGGAAAAGTCGGCTAAATTTTTATTCTCATTTTCTTCGTTTAATAAATTTTCGAATAGATGGTTAATTAATCTTGAAGGTAAATAATGTGATAAGAATTTTTTAGTATTTTTTTTTGGGTGTTCTGTTCGTGCATTTTTTAGAACATCCATTATATTTATTTTAGGAAGGTGATCGATATTTAAACTTTCCCCTTCACGCCAATAAGAAGAAATTTGAAGAACAGACGGACCACTTAAACCACGATGCGTAAATAGCAAATCATCTTCAAATTGATTCGTTTTTGAACGAATCAAAACCGAATCAATTGATACCCCAGCCAGTGATTTTGTGAAATTTTTTGTCTCGTCGGTAAAAGTAAGGGGTACCAGAGCAGGGGAGGTGGGGACAATATTATGCCCAAATTGACGTGCAATTCGATACCCAAAATCACTGGCCCCCATCTTGGGAATTGAGGGCCCTCCTGTGGCAATAATGACACGATCATATTCTCTATTTTTACCATTAAATTTAAGGGTGAAATCTTCATCGTTTTTGGTGATTTTATCAATCGCTGTTTCTAGGTAAATTTTAACATTTGCGGCATCACATTCACGCAATAACATATCAATAATATCTTGTGATCTATTGTCACAAAAAAGCTGTCCTGTTTTTTTATCAGGTTGCTTTTCGTGATAGGCAATATTATGTGCCTCTACCATGGAAATAAAGTTTGATGAGGGATAGCGCACTAACGGTGATTTGTGAAAATGAGGGTTGGAACAAATAAAATTTTCATGAGTGCAATATTTATTGGTAAAATTACAACGCCCGCCGCCAGAAATTCTGATCTTTTCACCTGGTTTTTTTGCATGGTCAAAAACATGCACCTGATGGTCGTTTTTACCAGCCTCTATGGCGGCCATAAGACCCGCAGCACCAGCACCAATAATTGCAATTTTTAGACCCATATTTTTAGCTTTATTATTCTCTATTAATTAAAAAAATTTGTTTAAAATTTATGATTCTTTATAAAGTAAAAGGAAAAAAATAGGTGATAAATTTTTACAATATTTTAGATTATATTTTTTCAATTTTTTGCAAAGTTCAAAATGGGTTTCATAAAGTAGATTTTTAAGATATAATTTATGCGTTGAGTATTACTTCACCCTCTTAATGGTTTGTTAACACCATGCATTTATTATCATTCGATAAACTTTTCAAAACTAAAACTTTATATATATAAAAATGGAGATCTATTATGGCGACGCCTAAAAAGAAAACAGCGGCTAAGAAAAAACCCGCAACAAAGAAAAAAACAGTAGCATTAGCGACAGCTGTTGTTAAAAAAACTGCAACAAAGAAAAAAACTTCTACAGCTAAGAAAAAAGCAGGTGCTGCTGCAACAACTAAAGCAGCAGATGCAAAAAAATCTGCGGCTCCTAAGAAAAAAGTAGCGGCGAAGAAAAAGCCAGCAGCCAAGAAAGCAGCTCCTAAGAAAAAAGTAGCAGCGAAGAAAAAGCCAGCAGCGAAAAAAGCCGCTCCTAAGATAAAAGTAGCAGCGAAGAAAACGCCGACGGCTAAATAAGCTAGGAAT
>CAYGPG010000027.1:0-21847 GCA_964351905.1 uncultured Micavibrio sp. | reverse complement strand
GGGATAGCCCGATTACGGTGCAATCTATGACCAATACGCTCACCCATGACGTTCAGGCCACCATCGCGCAAATCCGTGAATTGGAAGTGGCGGGAGCGGATATTGTGCGTGTGTCATGCCCTGACGAGGAATCGAGCGCGGCGTTGAAGCAAATCGTGCCTGAAGTCACTGTGCCGATCGTGGCCGATATTCATTTTCATTATAAACGCGGCATTGAGGCCGCCAAGAACGGTGCGGCGTGCTTGCGGATTAATCCAGGCAACATCGGCTCTGCCGAGCGCGTACGTGAAGTCATCAAAGCCGCTAAAGACAATAACTGCTCCATCCGTATCGGCGTCAACGCCGGCTCGCTGGAGCGTGACCTGCTCGAGCAATATGGTGAGCCATGCCCTGAGGCGATGGTGGAGAGTGCTTTGCGCCATATCCGTATCCTCGAAGATCATGATTTCTTTAATTTTAAAATATCTTGTAAGGCCTCTGACGTATTTATGGCCTGCGCCGCCTATCAACAACTGGCGGAAGTTTGCGATTATCCTCTTCATGTGGGGATTACCGAAGCAGGCGGGCTTCGCTCTGGCACAATCAAAAGCGCGATTGGCATGGGCAATATGCTGTGGAGCGGAATAGGCGACACCATCCGCGTGTCCTTAAGCGCCGACCCAGTGGAAGAAATCAAAGTCGGGTTTGATATTCTAAAATCGCTGGGCTTACGTCATCGCGGCGTGAATGTCATTTCTTGTCCGTCTTGCGCGCGTCAACAATTTCAGGTGATTGATACGGTGCAAAGGTTAGAGCAACGCCTCGCGCACATTACAACCCCCATGACGCTCTCCATCATCGGCTGTGTCGTGAATGGCCCAGGGGAGGCGTTGATGACTGACATCGGCCTCACAGGCGGCGGTTCAGGCACGCACCAAATCTATACCGGCGGCGACAAAGCCCACCGCTTCCACCAAGGCGACCAAGACATCGTTGATCATATTGTTGAGATTGTGGAGGCGAAGGCGGCAGAGATAGAGAGCCTTAAGGATAAGTCTGCGGCTTAATGAATAACGCGCGAGCGAGGCTTGGCATAATACTGCGGTAACATTTTCCAATTTCCCATTTCTCATGACGGCTCATGCCTATTAGAGTTGAACTAATGATAAAGCAAGCGCATATTATTCCCATAAAGGCACCGCTGTGAAGATTAAATGTAATCCAGCAGCATTGCGCTATTATATTACTTCGCGCGATCCAATATCTGTTGTCTTTTTTCATGAGAGGAATATTAATGATTAAAACAATAGCTAGAGGAATAATATCGTAAATAGATTGATAGAAAATATTTACAGAAATTAAATTGATAGCAAAGAATACGATCACGATCGGCTTAAAATATTTCTCTTGTAATTTGGCAAGGGCAAAATCTTTGAACATGCAAAAGAAGCAAAATATAGCTGCGCTAAAAACCCCTAATATTAAAAATTGTATTGTCCAAAAAATGCCGCTAGGGACATAGCACATTAAAATATGTTCTTGTTTTTTAAATTGCCAAGCCGCGATGCTAAAACACATCGCGATTGCGCCTGATATATGTGCCCAGACAAAGTATTCTTCCATGCGCGAAAAGCCCTTTTTAAACCTTTTAAACCCTGCTATTACAGTACCTTAAATTGTTTAATATTCGGTAAAGGTGCGTCCTCCCGCTTGCGGGCATGACGGCAAAAATAAAAATGTCCCTTTTTGATAAACTCCAAACCATAAAACGTCGTCACGAGGAATTGGGACAGCTTATGTCTGCGGGCGGCGTGGATGGGCAGGAAATGGTTAAATTGTCCAAAGAGTACGGGGATTTATCGCCTGTGGTGGATACCGTGAATGCCTATGAGACGGCCTTGTCGGAAAAAGAAGACCTTGCCGAGATGATGGGCGATCCTGAAATGCGCGCGATGGCAGAAGATGACATGGTGCGCCTGAATAGAGAAATTCCTGCGTTAGAAGATCAAATTCGTCTTGCGCTCATTCCAAAAGACTCGGCCGATGAAAAGAACGCCATCCTTGAAATTCGTGCGGGAACGGGCGGGGACGAAGCCGCGCTTTTTGTTGCTGACCTGTTTGGCATGTATAAAGGCTATGCCTCGAAACAAGGGTGGAAGCTTGAGGTCGTGGAAGCGTCTGAAAGCGATATTGGGGGTTATAAAGAAATTATCGCCGAAGTGCGCGGCGCGTCCGTGTTTTCTCGCCTAAAATTTGAATCGGGCGTGCATCGCGTGCAACGTGTGCCAAAGACGGAAACACAAGGCCGTGTGCATACCTCTGCCGTGACCGTCGCTGTTCTGCCCGAAGCCGAAGAGGTGGATATTCAAATTAATGATTCTGATTTGCGTATTGATACTTTCCGCTCCCAAGGGGCAGGGGGGCAGCACGTGAACACCACCGATTCTGCTGTACGTGTGACGCATATTCCCACAGGGATTGCGGTCGCTATCCAAGAAAACAAGTCACAGCATAAAAACAAAGACCGCGCCATGAGCCTGATTAAAACCAAGCTCTATGACATGGAGCGTCAAAAGCTCGATGATGAACGCGCCGCAGACCGTAAAGGCCAAGTCGGTAGCGGGGATCGCTCCGAACGCATCCGCACCTATAACTACCCCCAAAGCCGCGTGTCCGACCACCGCATAAACCTCACCAGCCATAACCTAGACGGCATCATCGCCGGCGAACTAGACGAAATCGTAGAAGCCCTCATCGCCGATGATCAAGCGTCGAAGCTCGCTGATCTGGATGTTTAACGGCTTATGCCTTCTACACTCCATGACATATACCAATCCTTAAAACCACAGCTTATCCCGCATGATGCTTGCATAATTATTGAGCATGTTACAGGGCACGGGCAGGAGGTGTTTATAAGCGCGCCTGAAACACCCGTAAGCGAAGATCATCAGGCGCAAATAGACGTGATTGTTCAGCGTCATTTAAAAGGCGAGCCTTTGACCCGTATTTTGGGTATGCGAGAATTTTGGGGGATGGAGTTTGAGGTCACGCCTGATGTGCTAGATCCGCGTTTTGATACGGAAACGTTGGTTGAGGCGGCGCTTCGCTGGATAAAGCAAAAGTATGATATACCGTCTCGCCCTCGCGCCTGCGCGCATGGCGACAAACAAATAAGTATTTTAGACTTAGGAACGGGCACGGGTTGTATTCCTCTTGCTCTCTTATCTGAAATTCCCAATGCAACCGCCGTGGCGGTTGATAAGTCACCTGAAGCTTTGGACGTTGCCCGAAATAACGCCGAGAAACACAAAATGAGTAACCGTATTAAGTTTATCCAAAGTGATTGGTTTGACGCGCTCGAAGATCAAAAATTTGATTTGATTGTCTCAAACCCGCCTTACATATCCGAATCTGTGATTGAAGAATTGGATGTTTCAGTGAAGAATCACGATCCTTTTATGGCGTTATCGGGAGGGGAATCGGGCTTGGAGTGTTACAAAATTATAATTTCTAATTTAAATGATCACTTAAATAAGGCAGGCGTTGCGTTCCTAGAGATTGGCTATGATCAGTTAGAAAGTGTCACACGACTCGTGGACGACTCTAACCTATCGCTCCGCCATGCCTATAAGGATTTGGGCGGTAATGATCGTGTTATCGCGCTATCGAAAGAGCCCAATGGGGATAAGTGATTTTTTATTTGACGTTAGTCTTGCTAGACTCGAAGTCATGGGGCTATTTTAGATTTCATCAAACAAATAAGCAGATTCTGAAATCAGAGTTTAAATGATTTTACGAAAAGCGCCTTTCTCATAATAAGAGAAATATTTGGCAGCTGTACGCAAATCACGTATAGTTGTACGTGTGAATGATTCGGTGGATAATTAATAATATTAGGGAAAACCTAAACACTATCGAATTGCTATTTTAAATAGGACCTAAAAGAGAGAGCTTCGTCATCACAATGAGACATGGAACAGCAAACAGACGCTCACGCGGGCGCAATAACAATAACGGCAACAGAGGCAAGGGCGGTAATAATCGCGCTAAAGTCTTTGATAGTAATGGACCAGAGGTGCGTATTCGTGGAACAGCGCATCAAATATTTGATAAATATTCAACATTGGCCAAAGATGCAAAATCTTCGGGTGATCATGTCTTGGCTGAGAGCTATTTGCAACATGCTGAGCATTATCAACGCATGATTGTTGAGTGGGATGAGCAGGCCGCGCAACAACAGCAACGTCAAAATACAGACCAACAAAAGACGTACAGCAACACACCAGAAAAAGAAGCAGATAATGATGATTTATCATTACCTTCCAGTATCTTAGGTGATGAAGTTAAGGTTGAATCTGAGGCTGTACGCGAAATGGAAACTGCTTAAACAGCTGACCAGTATTATGAATTAATTAAGGCAGGATTTCCTGTCTTTTTTATTGTCTTTTTTCTGCAATTAGGTACTAAAATTCTGCTATAATATTGGTTCAATATATTTGTACTTAAAGGATAGATGTTATGGATTTTGATAAATTTACCGAAAAATCAAAGACTTTTATACAGCAGGCGCAAACCCTTGCGATGCGCTCGGATCATCAATCGTTAGAGCCTGAGCATGTTCTAAAAGTCATGTTGCAAGACGAGGATGCTATTACGTCACGCCTTGTGCAAGCAGCAGGTGGTAATGAAAGCAAATTAACCAAAGATATTAATGAAGCCTTGGCCAAATTTCCTGCCGTGACAGGATCTGGCGCGGGGCAGCTTCGTGTTTCAGGTGATCTCTCAAAAATCTTTGATAAAGCATTGAATTTAAGTGAAAAATCCGGTGATAGGTTTGTAACGGCAGAGCGCATTTTACAAGCGATGGTCATGCAGAAATCATCCGATGTCGCGGGGATGCTAGATGGCGCAAATGTACGTGATGAAGCCCTTAATCAAGCCATCAACCAAATGCGTAAAGGGCGCACGGCAGATACTGCGCAGGCCGAAGATAATTTTGAAGCGCTGAAGAAATATGCGACTGATCTGACCGAAAGGGCGCGCAAAGGAAAGCTGGACCCTATTATTGGGCGTGACGAAGAAATCCGCCGCACGATCCAAATTTTATCTCGTCGTACCAAAAATAACCCTGTCCTTATTGGGGAGTCTGGTGTGGGTAAGACCGCGATTGTTGAGGGGCTTGCCTTGCGTATCGTCAATGGCGATGTGCCCGAAAGCCTTAAAAATAAACGCTTAATGTCACTTGATTTAGGCTCACTTGTTGCGGGGGCAAAATTTCGCGGTGAATTTGAGGAACGCTTGAAGGCAGTCTTAGAAGAAGTGACGAGCGCAGAAGGTCAAATTGTCTTGTTTTTAGATGAACTTCATACTTTGGTGGGGGCAGGAAAAGCCGAAGGCTCAATGGATGCCTCTAATATGCTCAAACCTGCCTTGGCGCGCGGCGAGCTTCACATGGTTGGGGCAACGACCCTAGAAGAATATCGCAAATATATTGAAAAAGATGCTGCTCTTGCGCGCCGTTTTCAATCTGTTTTCACGCCTGAACCAACGGTGGAAGATACCATTTCAATCTTGCGTGGCTTAAAAGAAAAATATGAAGCCCATCACGGTGTACGTATCACCGATGGGGCCATTGTCAGTGCGGCGACACTGTCTAACCGTTACATTACAGATCGCTTTTTGCCCGATAAAGCGATTGATTTGATTGATGAAGCCTCTTCGCGCCTTCGGATGCAGGTGGACAGCAAGCCTGAGGCAATTGATGAATTAGACCGCCGCATTGTACAGCTTAAAATTGAGCGCGAAGCTTTATCGAAAGAAAAAGACAAAGCCTCCAAAGAGCGTTTAAAGGATTTAGACAAAGAATTAAAAGATTTAGAAAGCAAATCTGCTGATCTCACAGGCAAATGGCAATCTGAGAAAGAAAAACTGAACGCCGGTCAAAAAGTGACTGAACAGCTTGATAAGGCTCGTATAGAATTAGAACAAGCCGAACGTGACAGCGATTGGACTCGCGCCAGTGAACTGAAATACAGCCAAATCCCACAATTAGAAGAATTATTAGACCGCGCCGCCAAAGTCAAAGGTGATCACATGATTGACGAAGAAGTCACGGATGATGATATCGCTTATGTTGTCAGTAAATGGACAGGCATCCCTGTCGATAAAATGATGCAAGGCGAGCGTGAAAAGCTTCTTAAAATGGAAGACAAGCTCGGCCAACGCGTTATTGGTCAGGATCAAGCCGTGGTTGCCGTGTCCAATGCGGTGCGCCGTGCGCGTGCGGGCTTGCAAGCCCCAAATCGTCCCATTGGCTCATTTCTATTCCTTGGTCCAACGGGGGTTGGAAAAACAGAACTAACCAAAGCATTGGCCGAATTTCTCTTTGATGATGATACTGCGATGGTGCGGATTGATATGTCCGAATATATGGAAAAACACGCCGTGGCACGGCTTATCGGTGCCCCTCCAGGTTATGTAGGCTATGAAGAGGGTGGAGCCTTGACCGAAGCCGTGCGCCGCCGTCCCTATCAAGTTGTCTTATTTGATGAAATTGAAAAAGCCCATCCTGATGTGTTCAACGTGTTGTTGCAGGTTTTGGATGATGGTCGTTTGACAGATGGGCAGGGACGCACCGTTGATTTTAGCAATACCGTCCTCATTATGACCTCTAATTTAGGCTCGCAACACCTCGTGGAGCTAAAAGACGGCGAAGATGTTGAAAGCGTGCGTGAAAATGTCATGGATGTTGTTCGCTCGTCCTTCCGTCCCGAGTTTTTAAATCGCTTGGATGAAATCTTGCTCTTCTCCCGTTTAGGACGCGAACAAATGACAGGTATATTGGATGTGCAACTGCAAAATCTTTACAAATTACTGACAGATCGCCGTATCACAATTGATATCACGGACGCTGCCAAAACATGGCTCGCCGATCAAGGATATGATCCTGCCTATGGGGCGCGCCCTTTAAAACGCGTAATCCAGACAGAATTGCAAAACCGTTTGGCAGAAAGATTATTGCAAGGCGGCATTATTGATGGTTCAAAAATCAAGGTCGATATCAAAGGGGATGAACTAACCTTTGATATTCAAAACCCAACTTCTGAACCTTTAAAAGAAGCGGCATAGACAGCCTTTAATAGTTCAGGTATTTTTAATAAGTCTTTTAATGATTCACATTTATCGTGGTTAATAACATGAAACTTCATATTCTCCCTTTTATAGCTTTAGGTGTTCTAAGCGCTTGTTCAACTTTGGTGAATCGCCAAACACAAGATGTGACGATTAAAACGCCAGGGGCATCAAACGCGCGTTGTATTCTTGAAAATCAAGATATGAAATATATGATCTTTTCTGATCAAACCGTTGAAATCATGAAATCTCCGCATGATTTTACAGTGAAATGTCAGGCAGAAGGCAATAGAGAAAGAACAGTTCTTGTTAAACGCGAAGTCAGTGGCTGGGTTGTTGCAAATGTAGCAAATGGATTTGTTCCTGGTACGGCCTATGATTATTTTTCTCGCGGCGCGTTTAAATACCCGGAGACAATTACGGTAAGCTTTGTTGGTATTCCTATTAAGCCGTATCCTTTACCGCAATATATGCAAAAAGATGTAATGCCCAATGCGCAAAACAGTCAAATTGAATATATGGGACCAGGCACCATGATCACGGAAGATAATAAATACGACGCTCCGTCTGATCTTCCAAAGAAGGAAAATAGATTTGGTGGCGATTCTGCTCAAGAGAATACATCTGTAAGCACGCGACCAACAAACCTAAGAAGCCGAAATGTTTCAACTTCCTATGATCCTACGGAAGAGGATAAGTAGAGTTAGTTTTATTTATTTAATATTTAAATATGTTTTATGGATGCGCTAAATTTGAGCTATTGGCCTGCAGGTATCGGCTCAAGTCTCCTTGTTAAATGAGAAGTTCCTGTCGGCTCTTCGTAGATACAAACATATACGTTATCAATAAGCTTAGCTTGTGCGGCCTCGGTGAAATCAGCCAAACTTAAGCTTTCTGGATTATCATAGTGAGCTGTTATGCCTCCAAATGTGCCTGACCCTATTTTATCGTTAAAAGCATTTCCAGCAGATACGCTCGAAGGAATAAGTCTAACGCCATCGTTATCTGCTATAAATGAAACATTACTGGATAAAATTGTAAAATCATCAGTTAGTGTCTGTGCAGAAAAATTTTTAGTATATTTTCCATCAGACTGCTTTGTTTAGCTCCAAGATGTTTTTGCGTTGTCGTCTGCTATAGCTTCTTTTAAAGCTATTTCAACACAATCTTTGGTTTCTCCTGCTAGCAAATAATTTATTATTTCTTCGCCTGAAGAAGTATTTTCAGCGATAGCGGGGGTTGCTGTTACTGCTAGTAATGACAAAAAATTTCTAATTTTACTAAGCATGGTAATCTCTCTTAATTGTTATTTACATAATTTAAAGCATTTTTAATAATTTTGCAAGAAAAATAATATCTTTTACTTAGTAACAATTACAAACGCGCGATATGTTTGATATCGCCGTAAGATTTTTTTAAATCTTCGATATCTTCAATAACGGTATTCATGTGGCGCGCAGTGGCGTTTAAGATAAATTTATCATCCATCATAATGCCGACATGTCCTTCAAAAAAGACAATGTCATTGCGTTGTAAATCGTCTTCATTAACAGACTCGCCAAAGGCACCGCGTTGATCTTTGCTATCGCGTGGGACATCTTTGTGCCCGTGGGAGAGAAGGGTGAGTTGTACTAACCCCGCGCAATCAATCCCGAGGCTGGAGCGCCCACCATAAAGATAAGGAGCACCTAAAAACATCGTCGCTGTTTGTGCTAAATCATCGGGCATAGATAGGTTTTTTATATCTTGGGTATGGTCAGAAAAAATCCAATTATCATTTTCTGTTCTGGTAAAACCGTTGCTCGTTTCTTTCGTTAAGCATAGGCGTGACAGAAAACTTAACTTTGTAAAAGGGCGTGATTTAAAATTAGGTTCTGTATAAAGATGCGAAGCACGCACATTAATCCATGCATTTGCGGCTGGCATGTCTATAGATAGTTGGTCGCGTTCAACACAGCCTTTGTAACCATCAACGATGCTATAACCGTATACATAAGCGCCACGTTCTTCTTCTACTTTAAATTGTTCCCCAAATAAAAGCTGTGAGTCGCAATCGCTGATTTTATGCGGCTCTTGTGGGTCGCTTAAGATATCAGCTGTTTTTGTTGTAACGGTTAAAAGCATAATTAAGTATAGCGTGATTTAATGAAATCAACAATCGCACGCATACCTGTATCTGCTCCGCCTTGCGGACGGCCTGGCTTGCCGCTTTGTTCCCAAGAAAAGCAATCAATGTGAATCCAGTCAATTTTAGGGTCTATAAACCGCTGTAAGAAAAGTCCGCCGTGGATAGCGCCAGCACGTCCTTTACCATCATTACAAAGATCAGCAACATTACTATCGAGCTCCTTATCATAGCCATCCCATAACGGAAGGGGCCACATGGCATCATCACTCTCCAGACTATTATGTCTTAAATCTTCGATAAATTCGTTGTTGTTAGAGAAAAAGGCAGGGATGTCATAGCCAAGCGCGACGCGTGCGGCACCAGTCAACGTACAAAAATCAATAAGAAGGTCAGGTTTTTCCTCACAAGCATAGGTGAGGGCATCCGCCACAACCAAACGACCTTCGGCATCCGTATCGCCAATTTCAACGGTTAAACCTTTTCGCGTTTGTAACACATCACCAGGGCGATAAGAATTTCCTGATACTGAATTCTCGGCAATGGGTAATAAAACACGCAGTTGAATAGGCAGGTTTAACGCCATAATCATCCACGCAACGCCAAGCGCATGGGCGGCGCCGCCCATATCTTTTTTCATGTCCCGCATGAATTGACCCGGCTTAAGGTTCAGGCCACCGGTGTCATAAATAATCCCTTTACCAACAATCGTCACTTTTGGGTGCTTTGATGATCCCCAATTGATATCAACCAATTGCGGCCGACGTGGGCTGGCTTGGCCGACTGTATAAATCATCGGAAAATTCTTTTTAATTAAATCATCGTCTTTGATGATTTTTACTTTTGCCTTGTGGTTTTTTGCAACATGCTTGGCGGCCTCGGCCAATTCGTCTGTCCCTAAATCATTGGGTGGTGTGTTGACCAGATTGCGAAGTAAGCTTGTTGCCTGAAGGCTTGCGGTTACAACTTTTGAATCTGCTTTTTCAGGCCAAATTAATTTGGGAACGGCACTGTTACTTTTTTTATAAGCATCAAATTGATAAGCCGCCATACCCCAACCGAGGCAAATTTTATTAAGCTGATCATGTTCGTGGCTGCTTTTGATTTTAAAAGCATGCGCATTTATGAATTCTGATGAGAAGGCGGTTTGAACAGCTTTAAAATTATGGGCGCTATCTAAGTAATGTGCAGGGACGGCCAACCCACATAAAATAATTTCAGGAACACCTTGGGCGTTTCGAATAATCAGCGTCTGACGCGGTTCGGCTATGAAGTCAGATTGACCAACTTGAACCTGTAGGTGTTTCTTTTGCTTTTCCAACCATATTTTCAGGTCTTTTTTAGGAATAAAGAAAAGGTCTATAGATGGTTTTTTAGTCGTTTTGAAAAAAGGATCGGGAAAGGCAAAAATATTATAGGTCATCAAAATATCAATCTTTTAATTTTTATTGATACTAACATTAACCCTGCCTCATTTGTCCTGTTTTTTTGTAATTTCATCCATCATTTTTTTACCGATCATCAAATATAGAAAATGCGGAAGAATTCTCAAAAATTTCATGATAAAGGTGAATTTTTTAGGGAAATGAATTTCGAATGAATTAGACAAAATGCCTTTTTTAATGCTCTCTGCAGCCTGTTCAGACTTTATCACCATCGGCATTTCAAAATCATTTTTATCTGTCATCGGCGTTTCAACAAAACCAGGACTGATAAGGCGAATATCCAAATCAGGCTCTTCAATTTTTAAAGATTCCGCCAAATTGGCGATGGCCGCTTTGGTGGCGCTATAAGGCTGTCCTTTGGGAAGGCCGCGATAGCCGGCAACGCTACCTGTTAAAGCAAGCTGTCCATATCCTTGTTTTTTTAATAATGGTAAAATGACATGGATCGTATTGAACGCCCCTTTAAGATTAACATCCACGATGGCATGTGCTTTTTTTATGTCCATTTCTGCCAATAATTTGGGATCATAGATCCCTGCTAATAAAATTACGCTATCAATTCGGCGTAATTCTTCGTGTAATTCGTCGGCTATCTCTTCAAAGCTGTTTAAGTCTGTTACATCCAAAACTTTTGGAATTGCTCTTTCACCGATTTCCTCGGCAAGTTCTTTCAACTTATCTTCACTGCGGGCTGAAATCACAACATTCGCACAATCTTTTGACAGGGTACGGGCAAGCGCTTCACCAATGCCGCTACTTGCGCCAATAATCCATATATTCTTATCTTTTAATGTTTTCATGATCATAAAACTTTTGAACTAACAAAAAGTTCATTTTGAAAAGTAAGGAAAAATGGCGGTGTTTGGACACCGTTTTTCTTCTTTTCCTATTTTAAAAAGCACGTTGCAACAAAATTATTCAATAATTACTGAACAGTAAGAAAATTTGTTGTAACATCGGTATCTAGCCAAAATAATAATGATAGGTATTGAATAAAGTCGCAAAGTAAAAGTCAGATGTTTGAATTTAAAGAAAGACGCAGAAATATTCCTAAAGACGAGATACTCTCCGACATTAAGAGAGTAGCGCAGGAACTGAATACAAAGACTTTATCGCGATCACAATACGAGGAACATGGAAAGTTCGGTTTCTCAACTGTTTTGAGAAAATTAGGTAAATGGTCAGAAGTTTTGGAACAATTAGACTTAAGTGTTAATGTTCCAATCTATAACTCAAATGAAGATTTATTTTCCAATCTTGCAGATGTTTGGACAAGATTAGGAAAGCAACCAAGCTATAGAGATTTAAGCAAAATAGAATCAAAGTTTTCTTCAGGAACATATGAGAAAAGATTTGGTTCATGGAATAATGCTTTACGAGCTTTCATTGAGTATTTGAACGGTAACGAAATTGAATTGCCAGAGAAAGCTTTAGATAAAGTCAAGCCTGTTAGAAAAACTCCTAGAAACATAAATTGGCGTTTACGCGCTAAAATCTTGATTCGAGATAACTGTATTTGTCAAATGTGTGGAACTAGCCCAGCAAAAGATCCAGAAGTTGTTCTGCACGTCGACCATATAACTCCATATTCAAAAGGCGGCGAAACTATTGAGGATAACCTCCGTACTTTATGCCATGTTTGCAATATAGGAAAAAGCGATATGATCATTGATGCTGAAAAGTAATTTACCTTATAAAACGAAGTACGGAGGTCAAAACCCAGATAGTGCCGTACTTTAGAGGCAAAAACCGATGTGCATTTTTATATAGGATTTGGTGTTTATAGAGAAGAAAGGGACACAGAAAAACGAACTTTTAGGGTGTCGCGGTAAATAGCTTTTCTTCAAAAACCCGTTATTTCTGGTACTTTTAACGGTTCTTAATTTTCTATAGGAGTTTTTTTCGTTTCTAATGGCGGACACGGAGGGATTCGAACCCTCGATGAAGCTATAAACTCCATACTCCCTTAGCAGGGGAGCGCCTTCAGCCACTCGGCCACGTGCCCATCTCTTTTTGGCTCAGGCGGGTAAACCCGCTACGCCGTCCAGAAGGTAATTTTTTAACAGTCTTATGAGGTAAGATCAATCCACAAACTGCGCTAAATAGCTTCCCCAGTCCTCAATTTGTGAAATATCTGGATATTCGCTGACGTTATAGAGCATCCAGCCGCTTGTCTGTTCCGTTGAGCGAAATATGGAGCACATGACAAACGCATTTTTATCGACAGAGTCATCATGTGACATTGCGGCCTCAAATAGGTTTTGATCTGTCATGCCATCGGCCAAACGACAAAAAGGTTCGTCAATGTCGCTAAAAACATGGCGGCTTTTAATTTCGACCAAAAATACCAATCCATGAACATGATCGGGCAGCTCCGCCAGTTCGGCAGAGATTTGTTCGTCATCACCCTTACCAGCGCCTGTCATATCATCGCCGCTATGATAAATTTTACCTGTTTGGTCGACTGAATCTTGTGCTTCGGCACCAATGAAATCTATGAACTCGCCTTGTGCATTGTAAACATAACAACTGATATCTAAATCATGTTGCGAGTCGGTTTTGAGCATATGGCGCACACGATTGACTTTATCTTCACGCGGGTCCCAACTTAATCCCACAACAACGCGTTCCCGTGCCTGTCGGGTATGGTTAAGGGGGGCTTTTTGACCTTTTGCGATTTTACTCATGAATTAATCGAGATAATTCTCGTCCTTCATTTTCTTGCTCTCAAAAAAATCATCCGCCATGGCAATACCAAACGCAGCGAGAAGTCCAATAATTATAAAAGTAAGCGCCAGCTTACCAAAGAATATATCCTGAAACGCATCAAACCAAATTTGACCTAAGATAAGAACGGATAGAGCAACTGCTGCAACGCCTGTCACTGTTCCTAATTTTTTGACGAGTTTCTTTTCATGGTTATAGGTGAGAGTATACAGAAAACCACTTAAACCGCCTAAAACAGCTAACGATCCAATAATTTTAAAAGTCAGTGTACCGCCAATATTTAATTCCCAAATGTTCATAAGGCCGACAAGGGCGATTAAAAGAACACATCCTAATAAAGTATAGGCATATAAATTACGGCGCGTTTCAGGTGTTTTCATTTAAGCTACCTCACGTTCCAAGATTGTTACAAATGCTTCACGTTTAAAGAACAGAAGTTCACGGCGGCTTTCGCGTTCCATTGTCTTTACACGCCATCCCTCCGCCGCATTCTTATTTAAAAATTCAGAATATTTAACCGGGTTTACCTTTGACCCCTGTAGAAAAATAGAGCCGAGCAGGGGCTCTCTGTAAATTGCGACTTTATATTCGTATTTTTGCGTCATGTGATCTCACTTCTGTTGTTTTGAGTATTATGCCAGAGGAGCAGGGGATGGCAAGATAAAGAGAAAGTTTTTGATAACTTCCTTCAGTCCGTTCGTTGCGTCGCGGTTTTTTATGGTGATATTCTGTCGGTTTACCACTAAGGGCACAAAGGGCACGAAGTAATTTATAAATAAAACTATCAGTTCGTTGGTATATTTTTCGTACCCAAAATTCTTTATCACTGATTTTATTGAATAATTTTATTAGTTCGTTGGTTGGACGTATAGTTAATGCGAGAGAGCAAAGCGAACGCGGCAATCCAAAGTAATTGTCATTCTGAGCGTAGCGAAGAATCTGGTCGCCATGTATGCAAGATCCTTCGTCACGTTGTTCCTCAGGTTGACAACAAAGAATGGGTCGCTTTCCCTGCTTTCGCGAGGACAGGCTTATTAGATTCCTTACAATGATGACAAGTGGGCGTTTGTGAGCGTGATGTCTTAAACAAATCATCCATCAATGTAGCATAAGCACACTCAAAAATAAAGGAATATTATCCTATTTCACAGATGTTAATAAATTTATATCGATTTAATATCATAACGTATTTTTGATAAGCGCGTTTAAGGTGTTAACAACGTCTTTTGCTATTGAACTAGACAAAGTTTCTTCTTTTTGAGGATCTTTAACAAGAGATTCTGCGTAGCTATCTTTTAGTGACACTTTAAGTTTAACCTTGCTTGTGCTTTGGTCAAATTCATAAGAAAATGAAAATAAATCAGGGTTTAGCGGATTTTGCTCGTTCGATATGAGCTGTTTCGCAATAACGTTTTGCACAGCAGATTCAATAGCTTGATCCACATCAGTTTCTTTAATTTTATTATCTTTTTGTGCGCCTTTTAATGTGCATAAACTTCTGTAATTAAATTCTATAGATAATTCTTTTAATAAGGATGTTGATGTCGTTATGCCTAAATCATCGTTTAATTTTTTGCTTGGCGAAATAATGTTTTTTTCAAAAAAAGCTAATACTTCAGTTTGATATGAGGCTCTTTCTAGAGGTTTATATGGCTTTGAAAATTCAGAAAAATAAGTTTGCGCAAGAGGGGTGTCTGCCAAAGCGCCTAATTCAATGTTACTTGCAGTGCATATTGCTTTAACTCGATCTAGGTCAGTTTTACCAAATTTGGGAAAGTTTAATAATGCTTGTTCGGTGTAAAATAAAAGCTCTCCAACAACAGCAATATAATTGGAGGTGGTTAGTTTATAATTAGGGTGAGATATTCTATTAAGGGCATGTGTGCATCGTTTTTTTATAGCAGTTTTTACATCACTACTACGTATATTTTCCCTTATATCGTTCAAAGGGGTGACTAGGTTTTTGTTAGTTTTTAAACTTTCAACTATAGAATCGTGTTTAGCCATATTAACCTCATAATGAAGTTGGGAAGTATAGCCAAGCTTGTAATTATGTCAATAAAATTATGACAATTTTTTCTTCAAAAGCTCATTTACCATGGCGGGGTTGGCTTTGCCGCCGGATTCTTTCATGACTTGGCCGACGAAGAAGCCGAAGAGTTTGTCTTTTCCGCCTTTGTAGGCTTCGACTTGACCAGGGTTATTGGCGATGACAGTGTCAATTACGGCTTCTATTTCGCCTGTGTCTGTGACTTGTTTTAGGCCTTTTTCTTCAACAATTACGCTAGCATCTTTACTTGTGGCATACATCTCGGCGAAGACTTCTTTGGCGATTTTACCCGAGATGGTGTTGTCAGAAATCAGGGCGATAAGACCTCCTAATTGTTCAGCTGTAATGGGTGATTGGGAGAGTTTCTTCTCATCCTTGTTTAACGCGCCGAGCAGTTCATTAATCACCCAGTTGGCGGCGAGTTTGGCGTCATTATCATTGGCAACAGTTTCAAAATATTCTGCGCGGGAGCGTTCGGCGATCAAGACGGAAGAGTCATACAGGCTCAAACCATAATCGCCCATAAAACGGTGTTTCTTTTGGTCTGGCAATTCTGGAAGGCTCTCACGAATGTTTTCGACTAAACCGTCTTCCAAAATAAGCGGCAATAAATCAGGATCAGGGAAGTAACGGTAATCATGCGCTTCTTCTTTAGAACGCATCGAGCGGGTTTCCATTTTAACAGGGTCCCAAAGACGTGTTTCTTGAACCACTTCGCCACCGCCTTCGATGAGATCAATTTGACGATCCACTTCAAATTCAATTGCTGATTGAACGGCTTTAAGCGAATTTACGTTTTTAATTTCCGCACGTGTCCCCAATTCATCCCCAGGCTTACGCACAGAAATATTCACATCCGCCCGCATGGAGCCTTCATCCATGTTCCCATCACAGGTTTCCAAGTAACGTACAATCATACGGATTTTGGAAAGATAAGCCGCGGCTTCTTCAGGGCTAGAAATATCGGGTTCAGATACAATTTCCATGAGGGCAGAACCTGAACGGTTCAAATCCACAAAGGATTTAGTCGGGTGTTGGTCATGGATGGATTTTCCCGCATCTTGTTCCAAGTGTAGGCGCGTGATACCAATTTTCTTGGTCGTGCCATCGGCCAGATCAATTTCAATTTCGCCTTTGCCGACAATTGGGTCTTCAAATTGTGAGATTTGATAACCTTGCGGTAGGTCAGCATAAAAATAATTTTTACGGGCAAAGACCGAAGTTTTGTGGATTTCGGCGTTTAGCCCAAGGCCTGTTCGCACGGCTTGCTCAACACATTTTTTGTTGAGAACGGGCAACATGCCCGGCATGGCGGCATCGACGAAGGATACTTGTGTGTTTTGTTCCGCGCCAAATTGAATGGCAGAGCCAGAGAAGAGTTTGGAATTAGCAATCACTTGCGCGTGCACTTCCATCCCGATTACAATTTCCCAGTCGCCTGTTTCGCCTTTTACTAATGGTGCAGCCATTTATTTATCCAATTCTAAAATTTTGCTATCTTCAATTTTCTCCCGATAAATCAGGAATAATCCGCTAGCGATAATAATCACAGCGCCCAGCAATGTCCAGCGATCTGGCACGTCATCAAAGATAAAATAGCCATATAAAACACCCCACGGAAAGGCAATATAGATCAAAGAGCCAACAATAGAAGCATCTATACGCTGAAGAGCTTGAGGAATAAGTGATAAAGCGGCAACATAAGCCAAGCCTCCTGCGATAAACCAAGGCATTAATGCCCAGTTGGTTAAATCGGGCAACAATGTACCGCCTTGATAAAGAACGATTGCGGCAAGTATCGGAGTTTGAAAAATCATAACGTAAAAGGCGTAAGATAACCAATGATCTTCTTTGGGAATGAATTTTACAGTCGTTGCAGAGCAGGCGTTAAAAAAAGTACCAAATATGGCGACACCCATAGCCAATGTGAGTGGCTCTAAACCAGGGCGCATAGCAACAATTACACCTGTAATACCTATTATAATGGCTATCCATCTATAAAGAGATATTCTTTCTTTAAAGAAAACAATAGCCAAAATGTTCAACATAAAAGGCATCGTAAAAACAATGACATAGGCCGTTGCAAGCGGAAGTTGGCTGAAAGCATAAATAACACAAAGAAAATTAACCATCATGAAATAACTACGCATTCCATGTGTTTTAAGGTTGTTAGTTTTTAAAATTTTTCTAAAGCCGCCATAATATAGAATAACGGGGGTGATAAAAATTGTGGTGAATATGTTCATATATAAAGCAACAGCAAAGGGATTGTAACCACTTGAAGTAATTTTGAGACAGACATCTGCGAAGGAAAAGATACTAAAGCCTAATAATGTAAATACTATTCCTGTTGTTTTGACTGAGAGGTTTTTCATTTTTTAATCTTGGTCCATTGTACCGTGGGCGGTCATGCCTGTTGTGAGGTCTACTTTCTTCACATGTTCACGATAGATCAAGTAAATACCGCTAAAGACGATAACGAGCGCACCTAGACCCGTCCAGATATCAGGCACGGTTGAGAAAATCAGGACCCCAAATAACGTTCCCCATAAAAGTTGCACATAGTGAAATGGCGCAACGATGGCCGTGTCCGCAATGGAAAAGGCACGAGAGGTCATTAAAATACCGCCCATGTGAAATGTTGCGATGATTAGAAAATAAAGCCAATCTTGCGCTTGTGGAATTTTGGCTTCACCATCCCAAAAATTAAGCACGGCAAAAACCTGTAAGGAAATGATACAGCCAAAAAGAGAAAAGGCCATCAATGGCTCATCCCCGCCAATTTTACGGGCGAGAAGATGGTTTATCGCAATCAACAATGCGCCAAATATAACGGCAATCGCCGCAGGCTCCATTGGTACCATACCAGGGCGCAAGACAATGAGAACGCCCGTGAACCCTAAAAGAATAGCCGTCCAACGATGAATATGGATCTTATTTTTAAGAAAAATGGCCGACATGAATGCTGCAAAAAACGGCGCGACGAACATTAAGGTATAAGACAGACTTAATCCTAACTTTTGAAACGCATTGACGTTAATAATAAAAGTCGCCACGCCAAGCAAAGCGCGAAAAACATGAAGCCATAATTTTTCTGTTCTTAAAGTGGCTTTGATACCGCCAATGATTGGTGATAAAAGAAGTAAGAAGGGCAGATAAAACAGGTTTAAAAAGAACGCAATTTCAGCCGGCTTAAATCCATCATCCGCCAAAAATTTTATGAAGACATCGCCAATCGCAAATAAGGAAAAGCCGATAAGGGAATAAAACATTCCCTTTTTTTCATTCGATAGGTTTTTGATCATAATTATGTTTGGACTTTATGTTCACGATAAATCAAATATATACCGCTCAGGACGATTATAACAGCCCCTAATAACGTCCAAATTTCAGGTTTTTCGGCAAAGAAAAAATAGCCGATAAGAATACCCCATAAGATTTGAGAATATTGTATGATGCCTAAAGCAGAAGACTCTCCAGAAGCGTATCCTAATGAGGCAAGTGTTGTTCCTGCTAAATATAATCCACCCGATAATAGGAACAGATGAAAATGTTCAATTTGTGGTGGTGTGAAACCGCCCATATATAAAATGATGGGAACAAGCACAATTAAATCGCTTATAATTGGATAAATGACCATGTTAATCATAGGCTCTTCTTCACCAATTTTTTTGCTGTAAATAACAAATAATGAAAAACCAATTGCGGCAAAAAGGGGGAGAATTGATGCAGGCGTTATAATAGCAATGCCTGGTCTTAAAACTATCAAAACGCCGATAAAGCCTAAAAATATGGATATCCAACGATAAGGTCCGATTTTTTCTTTAAAGAAAAATAGGGAGAAAATAGCGACCCAAAAAGGAGCCGTTAAAATTAGGGTATAGGCCTCAGCCAAAGTGATATATTTAAAAGCTAAAACCATTGATACAAAACAGCTGGTTCCGCAGAACGAACGAATCACGTGCAATTTTAACTTCTTTGTTTTGGTAATTGTTGTCAGTGAGCCAAATTGTTTTGATAGTAAAACAGTAAAAATGAAATAACAGACGATGGGATAGAATGCGGCTTCCGCAAAACTATAATAATCCTGTGCTTTTTTTAAAAAGGCGTCTGCCGCGTTGTATGAAGCGAAAGCAAAGAAAATCAATATGATCGCCCGCACATTGACCGATAAATTTTTCATTTTGGTGTTAGCCTGTTTTTAAAGCACGCAGCCCATCACTTTGGATTGGATGATTTTTTGGAAGGAGGGATCATCATAGAGGGCTTGCATGGGGTCCATAATATTTGGATTACGGCGTAGAATGCCAGAGAGCATATCTTGGGCGTTTTCTTGCAAATGGTCGGCGACACGTTCGGCAGAACAAGAGCAAATCTTTTGAGGGTTCCCAATGAGCTTGGTTTTTGGATCACTGGCGCAAGTTTGAAAATGATATTCTTTGGCGGGGTAGCGAATACAGGGCGCGTAAATCTCAGTAATCATTTTGTTCGTCGCATCGCGGGCGGAAGCATCTTGTGCGCTTGTTGCCTGCATATCCTCAATCGTATAATTTTCCATGAGTTTAACGGCGGTGCAGGCGCAGAACAATTTTTGTGTGTCGGCAGAAAAGCGCGGGTCAGATTGTGCGGCGCAATTTTTGTAATATTTATTCGCCGTTTCTTTATCTACGGGCGTGGCGTGCGCCTGTGAAGTCATTAATAGGGCAATTACAAATAATAATTTTTTCATTTTTATTCCTTCTTTGTCATTTCGACGGAGCGAAGCGATTGGAGAGATCTTATCAGTTGGAATAGAAAAGATCCTTCGGCTACGCTCAGAATGACATTGATTTCATAGTACCTGATTTTTAATTACGCCGCCACTTTGGTGTTCATCATTGGCATGGCGTTAAAGCCAGAGGCACGTTCGAGGGTTTGACCGATTTTAAAAACAGATGCTTCATCCCAAGGCTTTCCAATGATTTGAAGGCCTAATGGAAGGCCTTGAGCATTCAAGCCTGTGGGCACGGACATGCCTGGCAATCCCGCCAAAGACGCCGGAACGGTGAACACATCATTCAAATACATCTTAATAGGGTCATCTTCATTTTCGCCAATGGCAAACGCCGCACTGGGCGCGGTTGGTGTTAAAAGGGCATCGCATTTTTCAAAAGCGTGTCTGAAGTCTTCGGAAATCAAACGGCGGACTTTTTGTGCCTTGATGTAATAAGCATCGTAATAGCCAGACGACAGCGCATAGGTGCCAATCATAATACGGCGTTTAACTTCTTCGCCAAAACCTTCGGCGCGTGTGTTTTCGTATGTTTCATTTAGGTCTTTGCCTTCAACGCGAAGGCCATAACGAACCCCATCATAACGGGCGAGGTTGGATGAACATTCTGCCGGCGCAATCACGTAATAAACGGGCAACGCATATTTTGTGTGGGGTAGGGACACATCCACAATTTCTGCACCCGCCTCTTTCATCATGGCAATGCCATCTTGCCACATTTTTTCAATTTCTTCGGGCATGCCGTCCACACGATATTCTTTTGGAATACCAATTTTCATACCTTTGACATCACCTGTTAAGGCGGCGGCAAAATCAGGCACAGGGATATCCGCGCTTGTTGAATCCATAGGGTCAAAACCTGACATGGCCTGTAACATCAGCGCACAATCTTCTGTGTTACGCGCAAAAATGCCGGGTTGATCAAGCGACGAGGCAAACGCCACAACGCCCCATCGTGAACAACGGCCATAAGTTGGCTTAATTCCCGCAATACCACAAAAGGCGGCAGGTTGACGGATGGAGCCGCCTGTATCAGTCCCTGTTGCGGCCATGGCGATACGCGCGGCAACCGCGGCGGCAGACCCACCAGAAGAGCCACCGGGAACTAAGTTTGCATCATCGTTATTGCGTTTCCATGGATTTAAAACATTGCCATAGGCACTGGTTGTATTTGACGACCCCATCGCAAACTCATCCAAATTGGCTTTACCCAACATGATGGTGCCTGCGTCTTGCAGTTTTTGTGATACGGTAGATTCATATTCAGGGATAAAGCCTTCAAGAATTTTACTTGCCGCCGTTGTTTGCACGCCTTTGGTGCAGAACAAATCTTTCATCGCGATGGGAATGCCGTCCAAATCACTTGCCTTGCCTTCGGCGCGGCGTTTGTCGCTCGCCTTTGCGCGCTCCAACGCCAATTCAGGCGTTTTGGTGATGTAGGCATTCAGATGATCTGCCGCATCGCCCGCTTTAATATGCGCTTCGGTTAATTCAACGGCGGTGTAGTCTTTTGCCGCTAACCCTTTAAGGGCTTCGGCAATTGTTAGGTCTGTTAAATTTGTCATGTTCTATTTCTTATGTGAGTCTTCAACTTCTTTCATGGTTTATTTATTTAATTT
>CAYGPG010000026.1:0-25408 GCA_964351905.1 uncultured Micavibrio sp. | reverse complement strand
AAGACGCATCTGTATTATTGTTTTATGATTTAAGTATTTTGAAATAGAGGGAGTGATGGAGTGGCTCCTCGAGTAGGATTCGAACCTACGACCAATTGATTAACAGTCAACTGCTCTACCGCTGAGCTATCGAGGAACACTCGAATTGTTTTATGGATGAATCGACGCTGTGTGTCAATAAGCTTTATGAGGAATTTTTCAGCGTAGCGTGCCTGTACGCCTGAGTTTTTGAAAAATGGCTGGAGGCACGGAGCGGAATCGAACCGCTGTACGGGGAGTTGCAGTCCCCTGCATGACCACTCTGCCACCGCGCCCAAGGACTTATTTAAGAACAAAGTAGGGAATATCACTTTTAAATTTTTAAATCCAGTCCAAAGTGATTGTTAAATGAGGAATTTTTGGATGTCTTTAGCACTGGTCAAGACATAGTTTTTAAAGTATTTTTAGCAAGAATTATAACCCCAACTCAACAAGTCACTTTAATGCCAAAAAACAATTCCTATAATCTTGCCCGTGAAGCCATGATTGACAGCCAAATTCATCCCATGGGTGTCGTTTCAGAGCCGTTATTAAATGCGTTTGGTATTGTACCACGAGAGGATTTCGTCCCTGAGCATCAAAAGGGTATTTGTTATTGTGATGAAGATATTGAAATATCAAAAGGCCGCTATCTGATGGAGCCTGCTGTTCTTGCGAGGCTGATCCAGGCCGCGAAACCAAAAGAATCTGATGTGGCTTTAACAATTGGGTCTGGTGCAGGGTACCATGCGGCGATTTTATCGCAATTGGTGAGCACGGTTGTGGCATTGGATGAAGACCGTGTATTATTAGAGCAAGCACAATCTGTCTGGGATAAGTTGTCCTATTCAAACATTGTAGCGGTGATTGGACCATTGATTGAAGGGGCGCCGAAAAATGCACCCTATGATTTTATTTTATTTAATGGTGCGGTTTGTGGCGTGCCAGAAGATATTAAAAATCAAATGGCGGTTGGTGGGCGTTTATTGGCTCTTGTAAAGGGGGCGCAAAACACAGCGGCAAAGGCCACATTGATACAACATATCAGTGAAGGTCAATTTTCTGACCGTGTTTTATTTGATGCAGGAACGCCGTATTTGCAAGGGTTTGAGCCGACAAAAGAATTTGTCTTTTAATTTAAGTCATATTATTGCTTCGTAAAAATTTGGCTTTACTTCCATAACGCCCTGAAAAAATTTCATTTTATAATGTTTTATGAGGACAGATTATTTTTATCTGTTGTCAGGCTTTGACAAGCCAAGAGTGATAATGGACACTATTTGAATAATAATTTGATTCTCAAACGGTCCATATATGTCTGATAACTCAACTGAACAAGAACCATCGATTGAAGAAATTTTAGCTTCTATCCGTCAAATTATCTCTGATGATGATGAAGACGAGACCTCGAAAAAAGAGGAAGAACCTGAAGAGGTTATCGAAAGCCCTATTCATGATACGTCTGATGATGTGTTAGAACTAACTGAAGATGATTTGGTTGATGAGGAACCCGTCATTGAAGAAGAGGAAGAAGAAGCTGAAGATAATTTAAATGATCTTCAAATAGAGATGCGTGATAGGCTTGAAGAAATTCGCCGTCAATCCGAAGAAAGAGAAGCTGAGCAACAAGAGGAACCCGTTATGGATGAAAAGAAACCAATACCCTCTGAAATTTTATCGACGAGCGCACAGGCCGCGGCGCTTGGTAGCCTCGCAAAACTTAAAACACGTATGCCTATTGATCGTTCACGCACTTATGATGGTGTGACACTTGAAGATATTGTGCGTGAATTGCTTCACCCGATGTTGCGCGAATGGATGGATGATAATTTACCGCAAATGGTAGAGCGCACCGTCCAAAAAGAGCTTGAAAAGCTTGCCAGACGCGCCATGGATGATTAAAACCATATCTGGTTATTGATTTTTATTTCAAACTATAAGGTTTAGCTATGCTGGATAAAACGTTTCAGCCCAAAGATATTGAATCACGTCATTACGACGCGTGGGAAAAGTCTGGGCAATTTGCCTGTGACCCTTCAAGTGACAAAACACCGTTCGCGGTTATGATGCCGCCACCTAATGTAACGGGGAGCCTTCATATGGGGCATGCCTTAAACGGCACATTGCATGATGTTTTGGTGCGTTGGAACCGTATGCGTGGCAAGGATACGTTGTGGCAGCCTGGTTTGGACCACGCAGGTATTGCAACCCAGATGGTGGTGGAGCGTCAATTGGCCGAAAAAGGCGAAAGCCGCAATGACATGACGCGTGAGCAATTCGTGGACAAAGTCTGGGAATGGAAAGATGAATCTGGCGGTACGATTGTAAATCAATTTAAACGCCTTGGAACGACTCCTGATTGGGGACGTTCTCGCTTTACGATGGATGAAGGTTTATCAAAGGCCGTTAAAAAGGTGTTTGTTCAACTCCATAAAGAAGGGCTGATTTATCGCGATAAACGCCTTGTGAATTGGGACCCTAAATTTCAATCTTCTATTTCTGATTTGGAAGTAGAGCATAGAGAGATCAAAGGTAATCTTTATCACGTTCAATACCCTTTGGAAGAGGGAGGCGGTTATATTGAAATTGCGACCACACGCCCCGAAACAATTTTAGCCGATGGCGCCATTGCGGTTCACCCTGATGATGAAAAATATAAAGATTTAGTTGGTAAAAATGCCGTTGTGCCTGTAGCGGATCGTATCATTCCCATCATTGCGGATGAATATGTGAGTTCCGAATTTGGATCGGGCGCAGTGAAGATTACGGCGGCACATGATTATAATGACTTTGAGGTCGCGAAACGCCACCCTGATAAGAACATACAGCTTATTAATTTAATGACGCCTGACGGCAAGATGAACGAAAACTGTCCTGAGGAGTATATCGGGCTTGATCGTTTTGAAGCGCGTAAGAAAATCATTAAAGATTTGGATGATTTAGATTATTTGGTAAAGGTTGAAAAACACACGCATCAGGTACCGTATGGCGACCGTTCAGGCGTTGTGATTGAGCCTTACTTAACGGATCAATGGTATGTGGACGCGAAAACCATGGCAAAGCCTGCTATTGAAGCTGTTCGTTCTGGTAAGACAGAATTTGTGCCGAAGAATTGGGAAAACACATATTTTTCATGGATGGAAAATATTCAGCCATGGTGTATTTCGCGTCAATTATGGTGGGGACATCAAATTCCCGCATGGTATGACGATCAAGGCAATGTCTATGTCGCCGAAAGTGAAGCCGAAGCGCAAGAACAAGCTGGTGAGGGCGTTAAGCTGACCCAAGATGAAGATGTTTTGGATACGTGGTTCTCTTCTGCCTTATGGCCGTTTTCAACGCTTGGCTGGCCAGACCAGACGCCTGAATTGGACAAATATTATCCAGGTGATGTTTTGATTACGGGCTTTGACATTATTTTCTTTTGGGTTGCGCGTATGATGATGATGGGCATGCATTTCATGGATGATGTGCCGTTTAAGAAGGTTTATATTCACGCGCTCGTGCGGGATAAAAACGGGCAGAAAATGTCGAAATCCAAAGGAAACGTGATGGACCCGTTGGATTTGATTGATGAATTTGGTGCCGATGCGGTGCGCTTTACCTTGCTTGCCATGGCGGCACAGGGGCGTGATGTGCGTTTGAGCGAGGATCGCGTAGCGGGATATCGTAATTTTGCGACTAAGCTTTGGAATGCGACGCGTTTTTGTGAAATGAATGATTGTTTGCCAAAAGCTGGCTTTGATCCATCTAGCGTTAAAAACGCCACAAACCAATGGATTATTGGCCAAGTCGTCAATTGCCAAAAGGAAATTGATACCTCTTTGGAAGGGTATCGGTTTAACGAGGCCGCAACGGCGTGTTACCAGTTTGTCTGGGGCACTTTTTGTGATTGGTATTTGGAATTTACCAAACCTCTCTTGGCGGGCGATGATGCCGCGTTGATTGAAGAAGTAAAAGGCACGACAGGGTGGGTTTTGGAGCAAATCTTGATTCTGCTTAACCCGTTCATGCCTTATATCACCGAAGAACTTTATGCGAATATTGCCAAGCGGGAAGAGGGGCAATGGCTCTTAACCCATGAATGGCCGCAATATGAAGATTCTTTAATGGCTCAAGATGCTACGGCGGAAATTGAATGGGTTCAGACGGTTATTTCTGAAATCCGTTCCGTGCGCGCAGATATGAATGTGCCTGCAAAGGCGGAGATTGAGTTGATTGTTGAAGGGGCGAATGATGGTACGGCAAAAAATCTGAAAGTATATGAAGCTGTTTTAAAACAAATGTGCCGTTTATTAAGCATTTCAACCTCTGGTGATACGCCAAAAGGCTCGATTAAAACGATTATTCGTGAGGCAACTTATATCTTACCAATCGCTGAATTGATTGATTTGGATCAAGAACGCGCGCGTTTGCAAAAAGAGATTTCCAAGCTCGAAGATAACATTAAGAAAATATCGCAACAGCTTGATAACAAAAACTTTGTTGCCAACGCTCCTGAAGAGGTTATTGCCGAGAAAAAGGGCATTGTTGAGCAAGATCAAGATAAAAAGCAGAAGCTCAATAAAGCATTAGAGCAATTATTGGCGGCCTAAACCAACAAACCGTCATCCCCGCCTTGAGCGGGGATAAATTATTATTTTCAGAAAAATACAAATAAGAGCCGCGTTATGACGTGATTTGCTTTGGCTTGTTATGTCGTTACAAAATTTTATGGATCCCCGCTCAAGGCGGGGATGACAATGAAGGTGGGGATGACAATAAGAAAATAAAAAAGGCCGCATGATGCGGCCCTGATTATTATTAAGCTTTAACTTTAAGAAAAGCTTATATCTTGTTATAATTACTTCTTATCGCCACCAAAAAGGTTGCCATATTTGTTGTTGAATTTATCCAACTGGCCTTTTTCGATCACTTGACCTGTTCCACCTTGCCACGCAGGGTGCGTTAGGGGGTCAACGTCCAATTTCATCACTTCACCCGGCTTGCCGAAGGTTGAATGTGTTGTGAATTCTGTTCCATCTGTCATCACGATTTTAATTTCGTGGTAATCTGGGTGTATATCTGCTTTCATTTCTCGCACTCCTAAAGTAAATTCTGAGCATCTTTTAACCCTTAATAATAATAAATGCAAGCATCGTCATGATAAAATGGTGGCATCCAGCCAAAATAAATGAAAAAAGGCCAAATTTATTGGCGAGAGTGGCGATTATTAAGGCGGTGCGCCAGTATTTTGACAACCAAGACTTCATCGAAGTCGATACCCCGATTCTGCAAGTTTGCCCCGTGATGGATGCGCATATTCATGCGTTTAAGACCCAAATGAAGGGCGTGGATTTAAAAATAAAATCAACGCCCTATCTGCATACTAGTCCAGAATTTGCGATGAAAAAGCTGATGGTGGGGGGAATTGAAAAGCTCTATCAAATTTGCCACGTTTTTCGGAATGCCGAAGGCTCGGCGAGGCACAGGCCAGAATTCACCATGATTGAATGGTATAGAGCAGAAGCTGATTACACGGACATCATGCGTGATTGTGAGGGGCTTTTGCAGGCGGTGGCAAAAACCGCCAATATCCAAAAATTTAGATATAAAGAGCATGAGTGCGACCCTTTTAAGGGTTTTGAGCGTTTAAGCGTTGTTGAAGCATTTAAACGCTATGCTGATATGGATTTAACGCAGTATTTGGAGGATTTGGAAAGTTTTAGGCAAGCCGTAAAAGCGTTAGATTTACACGTAGCGTTAGATGATGCGTGGGATGATCTGTTTTTCCGTGTTATGGACGCTAAAATAGAGCCTAAATTGGGCATGGATTGTCCCACATTTCTCTATGATTACCCCATATCGATGGCGAGCCTGTCCAAGCCAAAAGCAGAGGATCCGCGCTTTGCGGAGCGTTTTGAGCTTTATGTTTGTGGTATAGAGTTGGCCAATGCATTTTCTGAGCTCACCGATGCTAAAATTCAAAAACAACGTTTTGTTGAAGAAATGGAATACAAAGACGCGCTTTATAGCGAAACCTATCCAATAGATGAAGATTTTATCAAAGCGTTAGAGCAAGGCTTACCCGAAAGCGGCGGCATAGCCTTAGGCATAGATAGGCTGGTTATGTTAGCCACAGGCGCAGAAAATATTGATAATGTTTGCTGGTGTGATATTTAAATTGACATAATTTTTCATCTCTTTTATATATTTTTGTATGCATAAAGCAAAACCTTACGATATTGGTTTTACACCACAATCTGTTTCAATTCAGGGACAATTGGGGTCTTTTTCTCATGAGACAGTCACTAGGCTATGGCCGAGGTTTCAAGATGCTGCTGTTATTTGCAATGATAGTTTTGATGAAGCGATTGCAAATGTTAGTGGTGGCAAATCTGATGTTGCCGTCATACCTGTTGAAAATACCATAGCAGGCAGTGTTCCTTATGTTTTAAATTTATTTGAACAAAATAAACTATCTATTATTGGAGAATTTCATCTTAGTGTACAATTTCACCTCTTAACACTTCCAGGTGCAACAGCAATAGATGTAAAAGAAGTCAGCACCCACCATCATGCATTTCCACAATGTAGGGCATATCTTGAAAGACATCCATCATGGAGGCGTTTACCAAACCCTGATACGGCAGGTGCAGCTAAGATGGTAAGCGAGCAAGGTAATAAATCTATAGCTGCCATAGCTTCTGCGTTTGCTGCGCATAGATATGGACTTCATATCGTTGATAAGCATATTCAAGACGAAAAAGATCCTATAACGAGATTTATGATTTTTCATAGGGATGAAAGGATTCCTAAAATTGATTCCGTGGATCCAGAAGGAAGGTTGGCAAAACATCGTTTTGTCACAAACATGTTTATTAAGCCTAAACGTAATATTGACCGCCCCGTAACAGAAATTTTGAGAATTTTTGAAAGGCATTTATTTGATAGGGCCGAACCTGTTATCGAGAGATTTAAAGGTAAAAATTTACGTCATGAGGGCTTTTTAGTTGAGTTCATGGGGCATTATGATGAAGAGCCAGTGCAAGCCTTGTGGTATGATTTAGAAACAATTTGCCCTAAAGCTGGCCCTAATCAAAATGATAATGTTGTTGGTGTTGGTTGTTATCCAGTGCATCACTACCATCGTTTTCCAAACCGCATGGGTTTTCAAACTGGTAGTGGCGCTGAAGCATCTTATCGTTATTAAATTTTATTAGATTTTTGATTGGCTTATTTTATAAAAAAGAAACCCCGCAATTTATGCGAGGTCTATAATAATCTATTATTATAATTATTAATCGTTATAAGGACTGGTCATCGGTTTTGTTTTTAGAACATGATAGGTACCTTTTTCGTTGCGATCTTGCCAGCCTTTGGTCATGCCTTTTTCGAGTTCAAAGCGTTTGTCGTTTTGCTCGCATACTTTACATGGTTTTGCGCCGTGATCATGTTTTGCCTTTATACATTTTTCACATGACTTCATGTCACCTGATTTATGCATTGATGCTTCACACATGCCGCAATGAGCATAAGCCGTTGATACGCCAAAAGCTCCTAAGGTGATAAAAGCCGTGGCCAAAATTAAAGTTAATATTTTCATGTTATTTCTCCTTTTAAATAGAGTGTGAATAGATTTGCAACAAAGCGCAATTGGCTTTTTAATTTTGTTTTTTAAAAATGATCAAAAACAAATCATTTCTTAAACATGTTTTGAACACAACCTCTTTGTAAAACACAGCAAATTTTAGAGGAGTTTAAAATGTTAAATAATTTAGGTCGTATTTTTTCTGTTACTGCATGTCTTACTGGAACGCCTTTGCTTGCAGAAAGGGACACAAATCATACTTGCAATACCCCTGAGTTGCGAGGTGAGGCGTCTTATTACAATCCAGAATCGTCAAGTAATTTGACAGCAAGTGGAGAGCCTTTCACAGGGCGTGAGATGACGGCAGCGCATAGAGATTTATTGTTTGGAAGTATTGTAAGAGTTACGGATATTGATACAGGCAATAGTGTAGATGTGCGTATTAATGATTATGGGCCTAATGAAAGGTTAGCAGAGCGCGTTATAGATTTGTCCGAAAGAGCCGCGAAAGAATTAGGTATGGGAGGTGAGGCGAATGTCACGCTTCAGGTTTTAAGCTGTGGCTAATTATCATTCGCAGGGCAGGGGTTACGGGTTACATTTGTGGGATAGGCGGTGATGACGTCTTCGCCGTTGCGAGCTTTTACCACGCGGACTTTGACGGTTCCTACTTTTTGTTCCGTGACGTAATAACTATTGCTTTGCTGTTCCCAATTCAAATTGTCATTGGCGGCAATGAGATCGACTTCTCTAATAATAGTTTGTTCGTCCCAATGTTTGGGAAATTCTGACTTACAGGGTTTGCCTTGGCCATGTAAATGCCCGCCGCCTGTCGCGTCGCCATAGAGAATATGATTTCGACGTTCAAAAGAAATATGTGAGCCTTGAGTAAAATTTTCTGTAACCCTAGGAGGTTCTTTTGGTGGTATAGATGTTTTTTGATCCAGTTCGGTTTGGACTTTTTCAACGCTTGTAATGACGCTATCAACGGCTTTGGAGACGTCTTGTTCGGCGACTTGATAGCCCGCATAGCCCAAGAGAGCGACAATGGCCGCAACCAATATCGCTTTTTTGGATTTGATAAGTTTAAACATTATGCTGCTTTTTCTTGAAGTCCCAAGACGGAGGCGCGGTAGATTTTGTCGATGGCGTGGCCTAGTTTTTCGTTAAATTCTGCGTCGCTTTGGCTGAAGCGTAAATCATTGGCGAGCGCGCGGGAGAAGCTGGCGATCATGCCTTCGTTAGAGGCAAGACGGGTGCAGGCTTCTTCTAGGTCATAGCCACCAGAAAGCGCGACTACACGGGCAACTTTTGGGTGATTAATGAGTTCGGCGTAAAAGTTAGCTTCTTCAGGAAGGGTCAATTTGAGCATGATTGGCTTATCACCCTCGAGAGCGTCTAACTGTTTCAGGATTTCGGCTTTCATTGTGGCTTCGCACTCTGCTTTATCTTGATTGCCGATTGAGATTTCAGGCTCAATAATGGGCACGAGGTCATGCGCCAGAATTTGTTTACCGACTTCAAATTGTTGGGCAACAACGGCGGCAATGCCTTCGGCATTATTTGCGTTAATCACAGAGCGCATTTTGGTGCCGAAAATACCGTTTTCAACGGCGCGTTCAAGAAGCGCATCTAGCTCAGGCATTGGCTTCATCAATTGAACGCCATTGGCTTCATTCGCCAAGCCTTTGTCAATTTTTAAAAAAGGTATAACGCCAAGCTCTTCCCAGAGGTAAGTGCTCGTTGGCTTGCCATCAATTGTATTATCCATCGTTTTTTCAAATAGAATCGCGCCCAAAATATGCTCACCATTAAAAACAGGAGATTTAATAATGCGGGTACGCATGGCATGCACCGCATCATACATAGCGTCTTCACCAGAATATGTGTCTTCCTTAACGCCATAAGCCGCAAGAGCTTTGGGTGTAGAGCCACCGGATTGGTCGAGCGCGGCAATAAAGCCAGGTGAGTTTTGAATTTTGGTCATTTGTTCTTGATTGATGGTCATGGTTTTTTCCTTTTTTTATTATCTTAATGTAGGCCAAACATAATCAAGCGCCTTTACTGTAGCTGCTGTTCCATATCCTAACATTGCAGAAGTTAAAAATTGATCAGTTATGTAAAAAAGCATTCCAGTTGTGGCTGTTCCAGCTATAAAAGTGGCACCTAGCGACACTCTGTTACCTTTAACCGGCTTAGAATTATCAGTTTCCATTGTTTTGTCCCTTCTTTAAGCCGCTTTTGAGTTTTTGGCGGCGTAGCCGACTTCGTGCATTTTTACAGCGGTGTCTAACATGCGGTTTGAAAAACCCCATTCATTGTCATACCAGCTCATGACGCGCACTAAATTGCCATTCATGACTTTGGTTTCATTAATCGCAAAGATGGATGAAAGGGGATTGTGGTTGAAGTCACCAGACACGAGGGGCTCATCATAAGTGCCGAGCACGCCTTGAAGATCGCCGCCTGTGGCTTGAAGTATTGCATTGTTCACTTCTTCAACGCTTGTCTCTTTTGACGCAATGAATTTTAAATCAACGACTGAAACATTGGGTGTTGGAACACGCATGGAAACGCCATCCAATTTACCGTCTAACTCAGGGAGCACTTTACCCACGGCCTTGGCGGCACCTGTTGAGGTTGGGATCATGTTTAAGGCACCTGCACGGGCACGATGAAGATCGCTATGCGCTGTATCAACAATGCGCTGATCTCCTGTGTAAGAGTGGATTGTGGTCATAAAGCCGCTTTCGATACCGATGGCATCATTTAAGGCTTTTGCAACAGGAGCAAGGCAGTTTGTCGTACATGAGGCGTTAGAGACAATTTCATGCTCTGCCGTAATTTTATCGGAGTTCACGCCGTAAACGGTCATGATGTCCGCATCGCCACTTGGGGCAGAGATAAGCACTTTCTTCGCGCCAGCCTGTAAATGCATTGCGGCTTTATCACGGGCGGTGAAAATACCTGTACATTCAAACACGATATCCACGTTGAGCTTGCCCCATGGAAGGTCAGCAGGATTACGTTCTTGGAACACGTCAATATGCTTGCCATCAACGATAATGGTGTCTTCGTCAATACGCTCTACACTAAAAGCGAAAGGCCCATGCACGCTGTCATATTTTAGCAAATGCTTATTTGTTTCTAGGGGGGCGAGGTCATTGATGGCAACCACTTCAATATCGGTACGACCAGATTCAAAAAGGGCGCGGAGCGTGTTACGTCCGATACGACCAAATCCATTGATGGCTACTTTAACTGTCATTTTTATTACTCCTTTATAATATTAAAATTTGTAACGAAGATCGAAGTGGCGAAGTTTTTATAAATAATATTTTTTCGTTTCTTCGATCTTCGTTACATAAAAATTATTCCTTACTTAGATTGTCTTTTTTGAACAGCCGCGACGATCGCGTCTGTTGTTATGCCGAAATGTTTGAAGAGGTCTTCTGCGGGGGCTGACGCGCCGAAGCTGTCCATGCCGATGAAGATACCGTGACCGCCGATAAAGCGATCCCAACTTTGACGCACGCCAGCTTCAACTGCAACTTTGATAGAACTGTTACAAGTGATGTTTTCGATATATTCGCCATCTTGTTCCCAGAAACGCTCCATACACGGAACAGAAACCACGCGAACGCCGTCGCCGAGTTGTTCTGACGCTTCGAGAGCCAATTGAACTTCGGAACCGCTTGCGAAGATTGTCACTTCTGGTTCATCGCCTGCGCAGTCTTCCAAGATGTAAGCACCTAATGAAGATTTATTCACTGTATCTGCCTCGCAGACCGTTGGAACGCCTTGGCGGGTTAAGGCCAAAACAGAAGGAGCGGTTGTTGATTTTAAGGCAAGTTCCCAACATTCGGCTGTTTCTACGCCATCGCAAGGACGGTAAACATAAAGATTTGGAATGGCGCGTAAGGCAGAAAGATGCTCCACGGGTTGGTGCGTCGGGCCATCTTCACCAAGGCCGATTGAATCGTGAGTGAGAACATGAATAACACGTTGCTCCATCAAGGCTGTTAAACGAATGGACGGGCGGGAATAATCCGCAAATTGCATAAAGGTTCCTGCGTAAGGAACGATGCCGCCGTGAAGCGCCATGCCGTTCATGATGGCGGCCATGCCGTGCTCACGCACGCCGTAATTGACGTAGTTTCCATGAAGATTGTCTTTATCAAAGACGGTTGAGGCCGAAACCTTGGTGTTGTTTGACCCTGTGAGATCAGCCGATCCACCGATCATGTAATTCACGGCAGGGACGATTTTTTCTAAACACGCGCCTGATGTTTGGCGGGTGGCTTTG
This sequence comes from uncultured Micavibrio sp., assembly GCA_964351905.1. Lineage (GTDB taxonomy): Bacteria > Pseudomonadota > Alphaproteobacteria > Micavibrionales > Micavibrionaceae. The sequence continues at coordinate 13,514 of CAYGPG010000026.1, read as the reverse complement.
CTTGGTTTGGTTGACGCGAAGTCTTCTTTTAATTCTGCAATGACTTGATCCAAATTACCGAGGTTCACTTCTGGCGTATGAGAATTAGCAGGCGCATCAACACCTAAGGAACGCCACATGGATAAGATATCTTCTGGGATTTCAAAAGGAGCGTGCGGCCAATTTAAGGCTTTACGTGTACCTTCAACCACATCATCGGCGGTAATCGCACCGTGAGCTTTCGGCTCACTTTCAAAACCAGGGGCACCAAAACCAATTTTGGTTTTACAGGCGATAAAGCTTGGTTTGTCCGATTTTTGCGCTTCGATTGTGGCTTGCTCAATGGCGTTTGTGTCGTGACCATCAATTTCAATGACGTTCCAACCATAGGCTTTAAAGCGAGCTTTAACATCTTCGCTGAACGCTAAATCAATTGTGCCATCAATGGTCACATTATTATCATCGTAAAACGCGATGAGTTTATTAAGTTTTAAATGCCCTGCGAGAGAACAAGTTTCGTGGCTCACGCCCTCCATCAAACAACCATCACCAACAAAGACATAAGTGAAGTGATCCACTTGCTCGGGTGTTTTGGCATTTAGGAAACGCTCGGCAATCGCAAAGCCAACAGCGTTTGAGATACCTTGACCGAGAGGCCCTGTGGTTGTTTCAATCGCGGCGTCAAAATCCACCTCTGGGTGACCGGGGGTGTGAGAGCCGAGTTGACGGAAATTCTTGATCTCATCAATCGTGATTTTCTCATTCCCTGTCAGATAGGATAATGAGTAAGGCAACATAGAGCCATGACCGTTCGATATAATAAGGCGGTCGCGGTTAAACCAGTTTGGGTTTTTAGGATCAAATTTTAGAAATTTTGAATAAAGGACGGTGGCTATGTCGGCCATTCCCATTGGCATGCCTGTATGCCCTGAATTGGCTTTTTTGATTGCATCCATGGAAAGCATGCGGATCGCGTTCGCCATTGTTTTAAGGTCGAGTTCTTGAGTAGCGTTTGGGGCATCTGCCGCTTGAGCATTAGACATATATTACATTTTCCTTTTTGTGCTTGCGTCCTCGTGCTTGCACGCATGACGGCCTTTTTAACTTGCACGCATGACGGCCTTTTTAATAAGCCTTACAATGCAACTTGAAGGGGCGCAGGTCAACTGCTTGGAATAAAAAGAATAAAGATAATTGGGTAAAACTTTGGGCGGGTGCTTGACGAAGTGTAATTTGGAGCCATAGAGTAAGATAAGTCAAAATTTATTAAAGGAATAACCAGTGACAACTGCGATTAAACAATCTTTGAGTAATCTGAATAATGTGCTTCAAAAATTAGAAATGTCTGCGAGCGAAGTGCAGGACAATGTGAAGGCAAAATCAAAACAGTCTGCAAGTTCTGATTTATTCTCCGTCCCGCAAAAATCACAAAGTGATATAGATGCTAAAGCAATCGCTAGCCGTTTAGATGGTGCGATTGCCAAAGTAGAGAAGTTATTAAGAGAAGGATAAGCCCATGGCCGAAGTCAATATCAACATTAATGGCAAGCAATATGGCATTGCCTGTGATGACGGGCAAGAGCAACGTGTTCTTGATCTTGCTAACTTTGTTGATGGGCGCTTGAAAGAAATTGCGGCGGCAGGTGCGGGTACAAATGACAGTCATTTGCTCGTTCTTACTTCTATCGTGATGGCGGACGAATTGTTTGATATGCGCGACAACTCTGCCAATGGCAACACTGCCGCTCTAGGTGGCCTTCAAATCACTGAGGCCGATGAAGGCCAAATCATCACCGCCATAGACCAAATGGCCAACCGCATCGACGCCATTGCAGGTAATTTAGCGAAGATTTAATGGTGATACTGTCATTCCCTGAATTTGATTTGTTAGATTCTAAGGGAATCTAAATATTTAGATTGCCCTAGAATTTTTTACAAAATTCAGGCAATGACACTTTTCAACCCACATCCCTGCGCAGGCAGGGATCTTTTTTGATACTTGTGAAAGATCCCGTATCAAGTACGGGATGACATTCTAATATACTTGGTATATAAGAATGTCAGCTGCGGGGCAGGTGCCCTTCAATATTCTTGAGACCGATGTTTTTCATCAGGGAACTGTCCCTGAAATACTCTTAGTGTTTTGCCGCTTCGGTGTTTCACACGGTGCCCACCTTATTATTAGGGTTTCATGATGAATATGAACTACGGCACGGCTTCCGCGGCGACTTTTTATATAAAATTGCTTGGTAATTTTATATGCCTCAGGCGGGTAAACCCGCTACGGCCTCATAAGTTTACCAGATGCAGGCGTAGCGTGCTTGCAAGCCTGAGCCTCACAAATAAGAAATCTCCTTGATTAATAGCGTGAGATCTCTCACATTCGTTCGAGATGACAAATAAAGCTATAGAAAAACAAAATTATCGGGAACACGCCAAGGCGCATCGGGACCGTATGGATGTCGATGAGACCGATTTTGAGACCATTATCGATATTTTTTTGGATGAATTTAAACTCTCTAAAGATCAAATCATTTCTGCTTATTGGCCTATTAAAAAAGAATTTGATGTTCGTTTTTTGCTGGATGAGCTGGTGAATAAAGGCTTCACCTGCGCGTTGCCGTGCCTTCAAAAAGACAGTCGTATCCTTAGTTTTAAAAAATGGAGCCATGACACCAAAATGGTGCAGGGCGCGTTTGATATTTTAGAGCCTGAAGACGGCGAAGAATTAATTCCTGATATCGTTATCGCACCGTTATTGGCATTTGATCAAAAAGGATATCGTTTGGGTTATGGTGGGGGTCATTATGACGCCACTCTAGAGCATTTATGCACGCAAAAAGATATTACTTATATAGGGGCGGGTTTTTCGGAGCAGGCGGTTCTTTTTAAATTACCACGTGAAGAGCATGACATTCCGCTCGATTATATGCTAACACCCAAGGGTATTATAGATTTTAAGGATAGATAACCAAAGAAACGTCATTGCATGATTTATTCATGCAATCTAAGAGGTATAGATTACACGAACAAGTCGTGTAATGACGATAGAAAGACATTAAATGCGTATATTGTTTCTAGGCGATGTGATGGGGCGTAGTGGCCGCGATGCGGTGGCAAAGCATTTACCGTCTTTAAAAGAAAAGCTTAAAGCCGACGTCACAATCGTCAATGTTGATAATGCCGCCAATGGGCGTGGTGTAACAAAAGATACAGCGCAGGAAATGTATGATGCGGGCGCAGATTGCCTAACAGGCGGCGACCATATTTGGGATCAACGTGAAATGATTTCTGTTATTGATAAAGATAGAAATATTTTACGCCCGATAAATTTACCTTCTGAAACGCCTGGGACGGGCATTTGGAAGAAAACGCTTAATAGTGGTCACGAAATTGTCGTCCTTCATATGTGTGGTACAATTTTCATGATAAAAAGCCTGTTTGATAATCCGTTTCGTGCGGCGGATGAGGCACTGAAAAACTTACCCCTTACACATGGACGTTCAATCTTCGTTGATTTTCATACCGAAGCAACGTCCGAGAAAATGGCAATGGCGCATTATCTGGATGGGCGCGTTTCTGCGGTGATTGGCACGCACACCCACGTGCCAACGGCGGACGCTCAGATTTTTAACAAAGGCACGGCCTTTCAATGTGATGCAGGGATGTGCGGCGATTATGATAGTATAATTGGCATGCAGTCAGATGCTCCGCTCAAAAAATTCCTTCAAAAAGTGCCTTTGGATCGTATGATTCCTGCCGATGGTGAGGCAACCGTATGTGGAACATTAATAGAAACAAGCAACACAACAGGCTTGGCAAAAAATATCGCACCGATTAGGATAGGTGGGCGTTTAAGTGAGGATATTCCCAACTTCTAAAAGATGTAACACGAAGAAAAAAGAAGTTTGAAGAAGGGCACGAAGAAATTATAAAATTTCAATAAAACTTCGTGATCTTGTTTTTAACTTTTCTGCTTCGTGTTAATAAATATAAAAATATTATAATTTAAGGGTTAAAAATCATGGCTGGTCATTCTAAATGGGCGAATATTCAACATCGCAAGGGTAAGCAAGATAAATTGCGGGCTAAGGCGTTTACGAAAGTAGGGCGCGAAATAATTGTGGCGGCAAAATTGGGCGGTGGTGATCCGGACATGAACCCACGCCTTCGCTTGGCGATTTCCAAAGCGAAAGCCGTCAATATGCCGAATGATCGTATTAAAAAAGCGATTGATACGGGCGCAGGCAACACCGATACGGCGGATTATGAAGAAGTCCGTTACGAGGGCTATGGCGCAGGCGGCACGGCGATTATTGTTGATGCCTTGACCGACAACCGCAACCGTACTTTTGCCGAAGTGCGCACGGCTTTCACTAAATTTAATGGTACGCTTGGCGAAACAGGAACTGTTGGGTTTATGTTTTATCGGGTAGGGCAAATTTTATATCCCGCCAATAAGTCCAGCGCAGATTCTATGTTTGAAGCCGCCGTGGAAGCGGGGGCAGAAAATTGTGAAAGCGATGATGATTATCATTACATAACAACCGCGATGGAAGATTTAGCCATGGTGCGTGACGCCATGGAAGAAAAATTTGGTGAATCAGAAAAAGCAGATTTGATTTGGCAGCCTAACATTATGTGCGAACTCGATGAGGAAAAAGCTCAAAGTGTTATGAAGTTGGTTGAAGCCTTAGAAGATGATGACGACGTCCAAATAGTGACCACCAACATGGATGTATCCGACGACATCATGGAAAAATTGATGGGTGAGGAATAACCTACCTATCAAATCCCTGCAGAGGCAGGGATCTTTTTAGCTAAATTATTGATTCCTGCTTGCGCAGGAATGTGATTTTTAAATTGAATAATGCTATTCAATGTTCACTTTTTGTACTATAGTAGATTAAGATTCTTTGTTGTCATTCTGACAGAGCAAGGCGACGAGGAATCTTATGAGATTTCTCACATTCGTTCGAAATGACACTAAGGGTATGAAATGCGTATACTGGGAATTGATCCAGGTTTACAAAAAATGGGATGGGGCATTATTGAATCAGAAGGGCATAGCCTTCGGTTTGTGGCCTCTGGCGTTGTTAAAACTACGAAAACGCTCACGCTGCCTGAACGCTTAACCCAAATTGATGATGGGATAAATGAAATTTTGATGCGCTTTAAACCCGATCAAGCGGCGATTGAAGAAACTTTCATGAACACGAACGCCGCAAGCTCGCTTAAACTAGGCGCGGCGCGGGGCGTGGCGATGGTTGTGCCAGCACGCCAAGGCCTAATTGTTGGCGAATATCCCGCCAATTTAGTCAAAAAATCTGTTGTTGGCGCGGGCAAAGCAGGCAAGGATCAAGTGGGGATGATGATCCGCACCCTCTTGCCAGCCAGTGGTGAAATCAGCGAAGATGAGGCAGATGCGTTGGCCGTGGCAATATGTCACGCGCACCATGCGGCATCAAAAAATTTAATGGGCGGTATCATGATAGGCGCGGCGCGTTAAGGCGATTAATAATCATTTCTTGGGATGTTTTGGTTTGGCAAGATTTTCCATATAATTGATCTTGTTTCAGGATCAATAACCATATTAGTTTGTTCATGAAGTTTTGATATTGCATCATTTCTTCTAACATAATGATGTTTTGTTTGGTATATTTCTATACCGTTTTTACTGGCTTTAACATATTCAATATTTCTACCTTGTTGATGAGAAAGAATTTCACCATACATGTATAAGCCTTTCATAAAGCCGCCTTCTTCAAAAATCATGATGGCCAAGCAATCTATAGGAAGTTCTGTTTTTTGTGGATCAAATCTTGCAATCGCTCCTAAATCTTCTTCTTTTATAAATCTCATCGCGCCTGGATCATAAGGGTTTTTACTATATGCTTTATATGGTGAGGGATCACCCCAACTGGGTGCGGCAAGATAAACGGCGACATATCTTTTGCCAGGGGAAGCAAAAGTTTTTGCTAAAGGAGGCGGACTAGTATCATTGGTTTTTACTTCATCTAAGGGCATGAGGAATATATAAAATAACGGACAAGTTATGTCAACTAATGTTTTTGTTTGTATATTTCTTAAGCTCTTAACTTATAATTAAAAGACTATAGAATAGGGATTCTATGATAGGAAAATTAACAGGAATTTTGGATACAACTTCATTGAACTCTATTTTATTAGATGTTCAGGGTGTGGGATATTTGGTGAATTGTTCGCCGCGGACTTTGGCGCGATGTGGCGCGAAGGGCGAGGCACTGTCACTTTATATTGATACCAATGTCCGTGAGGACGCGATCACGCTTTATGGCTTTATTGATGAAGCAGAACAGCAATGGTTCCGCCTGCTTCATTCTGTTCAAGGCGTGGGGCCAAAGGCGGCGATGGCGATTTTAGGGGTTTGCCCGCCAGATAAATTAAGCTTTGCTATTGCGGCAGGGGATAAAGCTGCGATTACACAGGCTGACGGCGTGGGCCCTAAATTAGCAACCCGTATTTTGACCGAATTAAAAGATAAAGCGGCGAAGATGGGAACATCCCCCCCTTACCCCCCCGCAAGCGGGGGGGAGGTGAGCCTTGCGAGCAGGGGGGGAGAAGTCTCTCCTGTAGAAGAAGACGCTGTGTCGGCGTTGCTCAATTTGGGCTACCAACGTGGTGATGCCTATGCCGCCGTAATGAATGTGAAACAGGCGAACGATAATGAGCTCAACTTGTCGGACATGATCCGCCTTGCGTTGCAGGAGTTGGCAATATGAGTGAAGCGCTAAAAAACGAAGCACTGGATGCGCATAAATCGGGACATGATGGGTTTGAAGAAAATCCGTTACGTCCTTTAAAGTTAGATGACTTCATTGGTCAGCCTGAACTGCGCGAAAATTTAAAAGTTTATATTGAGGCTGCAAAATCGCGTGGGGATTCCATGGATCACGTTTTGCTGTTTGGCCCGCCGGGTTTGGGAAAAACTACACTCGCGCAGATTATTTCCAAGGAAATGGGTGTAGGGTTTCGCGCAACATCAGGGCCCGTGATTGGTAAGGCGGGTGATTTGGCAGCGATTTTGACCAACCTTCAACCGCATGATGTTCTGTTCATTGATGAAATTCATCGCCTGAATAGTAACGTGGAAGAAATTCTTTATCCTGCGATGGAGGATCGAAAGCTTGATTTGATCATCGGGGAAGGGCCTGCCGCGCGGTCTGTGCAGATTGATTTACCGCCCTTTACTTTGATTGGTGCGACAACACGAAGTGGACTGTTGACCAATCCGTTGCGCGATCGTTTTGGTATTCCTTTGCGGCTTGAGTTTTATTCCGTGGATGAATTGAGCGATATTGTTGCGCGCTCTGGTCGCATTTTAGGCGTTGATATTACGTCTGATGGCGCGCATGAAATTGCGAAACGCTCGCGTGGAACCCCTCGGATTGCGGGACGTTTGACCCGCCGTGTGCGTGATTTTGCGCAAGTCGCAAAAAGCCAGTCCATTGATTCCAAAATTGCAGATACCGCCATGAAGCGTATGGATGTGGACGCACAAGGATTGGATAGTATGGATCATCGTTATATGAAATGTATCATCGAAAATTATGGCGGTGGCCCTGTAGGCGTTGAAACGATCGCCGCCGTGTTGTCTGAGCAACGCGACGTGGTCGAGGATGTGATTGAGCCGTATTTGGTTCAACAAGGCTTCATTCAACGGACCTCTCGGGGCCGTTGTATGAGTGAAAAGGGCTATAAATATCTAGGTTTGAAGCCAAAGAAGACTCCTATTATGATCCAAGACGATTTATTGGATTAGGAGTAAAAAATGACCAAAAAACATAAAGTTGATTACCGTGTTTATTATGAGGATACGGATGCTGTGGGCATTATGTATCATGCAAACTTTATAGCATTTTGTGAGCGAGGGCGCTCTGAAATGCTGCGTGACCTTGGTTATCCCGCTTCGGAAATAGCAGAAAAATTGAATATCGGCTTTGTTGTGCGGCACTTGGACGCAAATTATCTGGGCATGGTGAAGTTGGATGATCTTTTGACTGTGGAAACATCGGTTAAATCCATGAAAAACACATCCTTTTTAATGACGCAGACGATATATTGCCAAAATAAAGTCGTATTTACGATGGATATTACATTGGTCACCATGGGCATGGATGGAAAGCCAGCCCACACACCTGATAACCTTCGTCAGGCTTTTGAAAAATTTATAAAGGAAAATTAAGCATGGATGAAATTCCAGATAGAGCAGTGAATGCCGTTGATTTAGCAGGATCCGTTGGATCACATGATTTAAGCATGATTGGCCTTTTCTTTCAGGCTGATTTGATTGTAAAAATTGTGATGATTATGTTAATCATTGCTTCTGTTTGGTGTTGGGCGATTATTATTGAAAAACGTGCAACGCTCTCAAAACTCACACGCCGTGCTAAAAAATTTGAAGATGCATTTTGGTCGGGAGAACCTCTCGATAAGCTCTACCACCGCATTAAGAAAAGCCCGCATGATCCCCTTTTAAAAACATTTTCTGCCGGTATGGAAGAATGGCAAAATACGGTGTCAGGCGGCCTTCCAGCCAAAGAGGAATTGCAAGCTAGCTTACGCCAACGCGTGGAACGTGCCATGACGGTAACGATTGGGCGAGAGATGGAACGCCTTGAAAAAGGCATGACATTTTTGGCGACTGTCGGCTCCACCGCGCCGTTCATTGGCTTATTCGGCACGGTTTGGGGAATTATGAATTCCTTTACTGCGATTGCACAAAGCAATAATACGTCGCTGGCGGTTGTTGCGCCTGGTATTGCGGAGGCTCTTTTTGCGACGGCGCTTGGTTTGGTTGCCGCGATTCCTGCGGTTGTGGCGTATAATGGGTATAGCAATCGTTTTAATCGTTATGCGGGACGCTTGGATGCCTTCGTGACTGAATTTACGGCGATTTTATCACGTCATTTGGAAACACAAGATCGTGGCTCCAAAAGAAAGATTGCTTAAATTATGGGCGTAAACCTCAACCAATCAGGCTCTAGAAGCGGTCGTCAATCTCATCGTCCAATGGCAGAGATTAATGTGACGCCCTTTGTAGATGTGATGATGGTGTTGTTGGTTGTGTTTATGGTTGCCGCACCTTTGTTAAGTGTTGGTGTGCCGATTGACCTTCCCGATAGCGATGCCAAACCGCTGAATAATGAAGATAATAAGCCGTTAACGGTCAGTCTTGATAATAAAGGGCAAATTTATATTGGTGAGACGGAAGTTAAACAAGATCGTCTTATCGCGCTTTTGGCGGCACAAACCAATAATGACCCTGATCGCTTGATTTATATTAAGGCCAATAGTGATTTGGAATATGGCGATGTGATGCGTGTCATGGGGGCGATTAATGGCGCGGGCTTTAAAAAAGTAGCATTAATCACCAATGCGTCCACAAAAGCGCCATAAAGAAATTTTAGGTTGTCATCATGGCACGGGTATTTAAATCAATTCAAACCGATAATAAGGAAAAAATGGCACCGCTTATGAAGGTGGCGTTGTTTGTTTCTATTGGCTTGCATATTGGTGTCTTTATATTGGGTGCGGTGGGGCTGCCTTATATTCAAAAACCTGTTGAATTAAACACGCAACCTATTGCCATTGAAATTGTGGATGTCAGTGAGCTGACGCAAACCAATAAAAAGCCAAATTTTGCGCCGTTAAAACCGCAACGCGATGAAAAACCGCCGCCGAAGGTTGAGAAAAAAGTGGAAGCTCCGCCCAAAGTTGAGGTGACAGAGCCACCCAAAATTAAACCTATTGAAAAACCACCAGAGCCTAAAAAAGAAACGGTAAAGCCAAAGCCGACGACTCCACCGCCGCCTGAAGAAACAAAATTAGAAAAACCAAAGCCGCCAGAGCCGAAAAAGGAAAAACCAAAAGAAGAAGCGGTTGAGCAGGAAGATCCGCTTTTATCCTTGATGAAAAACCTTCAAGATAGTGAGGGGGGGGCAGAGACAGAAACGCCAGATGATGGAACACCCGAAGAATCGCCCGATGCGCCGCAGGCAGAATATGTGACGGCGAATGAGCTTAATGCGCTCGCCAATCAGCTTATATCTTGTTGGCAAATCCCGATTGGGGCGAAGAACGTGAATGACATGGTCGTAAAGGTGCGTATTTGGGCAAATGCTGACCGCACAGTTAAACGTGTTGAGATTGAAGATAAATTGCGTGCCGCCAGTGATCCTGCGTTTCGAGCCTTGGCAGAGAGCGCAAAACGCGCGGTTTTAGACCCATTTTGCAGTCCGCTCGATATTCCTGAAGAAAAATATAATGTCTGGAAAGATCAATATATTGTTGTTCCTTTCGACCCCAGCCGTGTAACTTAATTAACAAATAGCTTAGGCGGGAAAGCCTGCTGCGCTGATAAAATAAATAAGGTAGAAAAATGAAAATAAAGCTTAATCAAATTGTTTTACTCTGTGCTTTAGCGCTTTTCTCAAGGCCAGCAATGGCGCAAATTCAAGCGCCTGCGGTGACTGCAGGATCGGCGCAAAGCGTGCCGATTGCGATTAGTAAATTTAGCCCGCAAAACCCAGGCCTCTCGTCTTTGGCCACAGATATTCCGGCGATTATCGCGCGTAATTTACAAAGCTCTGGCTTATTTGAGCCTTTAAATCCGAACAGCTTTATTCAAACGCCTGCGTCTATTGAAGCCGATAGCCCTCGTTTTGGGGAGTGGCGCGCGATTAATGCGCAGGCATTGGTATCAGGGACAGTGACAAAAACTGATGACGGCCGCACCCGTGTTGAATTTCGCTTATGGGATGTGTTTTCGCAACAACAATTAACGGGTATGGCCTATATGACCACGCCGCAAAATTGGCGTCGTATTGCGCATATTATTTCTGATGAAATTTATAAACGTATGACAGGGGAGACAGCATATTTTGATACCCGGATTGTCTATATTGCAGAGAGCGGCACAGCGCAAAACCGCATTAAACGCCTCGCGATTATGGATCAAGATGGCAAAAACCATCGTTATTTAACGCCTGAAGGGGAACTGGTTTTGACACCGCGTTTTTCCCCCACAGCGCAAGAAATTACGTATATGTCCTATAAAGGCGGCAAGCCGCGTGTCTATCTTTATAACATTGATACAGGGCGTCAGGAGTTGTTGGGTAATTTTCCGGGCATGACTTTTGCGCCGCGTTTCTCCCCTGACGGGAATAAGGTCGTGATGAGCCTGTCTGAAAACGGCAATAGTGATATTTATGAACTTGATTTAAGAAACCGTCAGAAACGCCAACTGACAACGCATAGCGGTATTGATACGGCGCCATCTTATGCGCCAGATAGCAAACGCCTTGTCTTTGAATCTGATCGTGGTGGCTCGCAACAGCTTTATGTGATGAATAATAATGGGGGTGATGTGCGCCGTATTACCTTTGGTAAAGGGCGTTACGCGAACCCCGTTTGGTCACCACGTGGTGATTTAATTGCCTTTACCAAAATGCTTGGCGGCCAATTTTATATTGGCGTGATCCGTCCTGATGGCTCAGGCGAGCGTTTGATTACGAAAGCCTTCCACGTTGAAGGGCCAAGCTGGTCACCGAATGGCCGTGTGCTGACATATTTTAAAGAAGTCCGCACCAATGGCGGCAAAGGCCGTACCGCAAAAATTTACACAATTGATTTAACAGGGTACAACGAACGCGTTTTACAAACACCAGCCGGCGGATCAGACCCTGCGTGGAGCCCGATTAATCCTTAAATAACACTAAACAGCGAAACCCCGCACATGTTGCGGGGTCTTTTAAGATCCCGTTTTTAAAACGGGATTGCGTTATTCAGAGAATGCAGCGAATTTTTCGATCAGAATTTCATAGGTTTTACGTTTAAAGGGCACGATGAGATCAAGCGTGTCTTTTAGGTCGATCCATTGCCATTGAGAAAATTCGGGATGATCATCGGCCTCTAAATTAATGTCGCTGTCTTGTCCTGTAAAGCGCATGGCGATCCATGTTTGTTCTTGCCCAATGTAAGGCTTGCCCCATATTTTTTGTAAGCGGTCACGAATATCAAGAGGTGTTTCATAACGGATTTTTTCATCCATTATTTGGAGAATTTCAGCCTTGTCTGTACCAATCTCTTCTTTAAGTTCGCGAAAAGCCGCAATGTTTAAATCTTCGCCTTCATCAATGCCGCCTTGCGGCATTTGCCATGCGCCGGGGGTATCAATGCGCTCCCCCACAAAGACTTTACCTTCATTATTAAAAAGTGCGATACCTACGCAAGGTCTATAAAGTTCTGACATTTTATGGGCTATCCTGCGTTTTTGAGTATTGATGAAGCAGGCGCAATATCAAATCTTTGAGCAGCAGATGAATTTAAGAATTTTTGAATAGCATTTATGCTGGCGGGGTAAGGGCGTAACATGATGACAGCATCGCCTTTGGCTTCAGCCAATTCAATCATTTGACGGATTTTTTGATTTAAGGCCAAAGGCGTTAAGTTTTCATCTAGCCAAAAACTATTTTGCGCATAGGGATGATCTTGTTGGTAGGCAAGATTGGATATAAAGCTTGAACCTGATGTATTGCTATCAAGGATTGCGTATCCGTTATCAAAGATTTCTTTTACGGCGGGGTTAATATCCCCATCTTCTGCTTTAAAATTATGATCTTTGTTGGGTATGAAACCAACATGGCCTTGCGCCACGTTTAAAATAGTATCTATACGGTTTTTATTTTGTTCCAAGCTTGCATCACTTAACAATGTGAGAGGGCCAGAATCGACCAAAGGATAATCCTTTGTTTGAACAGGAAGCATCATCCAAACTTCCTTGCCTTTTTCACGTGCAGCTGTTGTCAGAACTTCAATATATTCGGAGTAGGGGGAAAGCGCCAATGTCACGTTTTCAGGAAGGGCGTCGACTAAACTTTGTGAGCGGGATTGGGATAGGCCTAAATCAACAATAACAATCGAAAGATTTGGTTTTGATGGGTCATCATTAAAGTCTTTTTTATAAATTTGAAAAGGTTTCGCTTTGACTGGTTCATCTGTCTCTAATGGCGCGATTTGGCCTGTACCTGTATTGTTTTCGGGCGCTACATCTGTTTCGTTTTCAATGATGAAGGCCTGTATGGCTTGATCTTCTTCGCTTTGCTCTCTGATCTGATCTTCGTTTGAAAATGGATCAGAAGTCTCAGTTTCTGCACTTCGCATGGTTAGAGTTTTATTGTCACTGCCTATACGAAAAACGTCACCACCAATTTTTTCAACAAGCGCTGTTTTGGAAGGTAGGCGTTTGGCCACAGAATCTTGTGTGGCGGTGTTTTGCATTTGAGCCCAACCCACCATGCAGCCCAAAAGGATTGAGATTAAAAACAAGCCAATAAAAAAAGATTTAAATGAAAATTTCTTGTTTTTATTTACAGGCATCACTTCTTCTTCAGAAGTAAGACCTCGTTTTTTCATCTCATCATTTAGTCTTTCTTGAAAACCACTCATTTTTTCACTTGCTGAATTCTGTCTCCGTACAAAATAACGCCACGAAG
>CAYGPG010000025.1:0-26753 GCA_964351905.1 uncultured Micavibrio sp. | reverse complement strand
CCTCACTGCTGCCTCCCGTAGGAGTCTGGACCGTGTCTCAGTTCCAGTGTGGGGGATCATCCTCTCAGACCCCCTATAGATCGTAGTCTTGGTGAGCTTTTACCTCACCAACAAACTAATCTAGCGCGGGCTAATCCATAGGCGATAAATCTTTGAACCGGAGTTATTATAAGGTATTAGCACAAGTTTCCCTGAGTTATTCCTTACCTATGTGTATATTCCCACGTGTTACGCACCCGTGCGCCACTCACCCCGAAGGGTTCGTTCGACTTGCATGTGTTAGGCCTGCCGCCAGCGTTCGTTCTGAGCCAGGATCAAACTCTCAAGTTTGTATCCAATCTCAAATCATCTTCATTGTTTTTGGTTGATGTCATAAATGACATCAAGAAATTGAAGCGTCCTAAAACACTTCAACCAAATCTAATAGATTTAAGAAGTGCAAGGACCTGCTTGCTTATTTGTAATTATATTGAATAAATCCAATATAATCGTAACTTTATGTAAGTTAGTGATACATCATCAAACAGGTCTGAAAAATTGCTTCAGTGACATAAGGTAAACCTTACATCCATCAGCTTTATTAAATGTGTTCAACATTTTAGCCATGACCGAAGTCGTGACCACCAGCCCTGCTGTCTGTGTATCTCTTTTTTCTATTCACGATGTCCAAAAACCGCGTCACTTAAAATCAAACCAAACAGCATGATGACCGGACAACAATAACGGCCGTCCGACCGTGACTAAATATTATTACTTAATTGATGAAGCGAACACTATTGGAACTAATCTCATCAGTCAAGCTTTATTTCAAAATAAATCCCGAAATAATTTTTATATAAAACACTTTAGAATTAGGCATTTAAAAGCATCTCACATAAAAAAGCGCGTCCCAATTTGTTAACAAGTAACGACTTGGTCTGCGCTTGTGAAAGGGGTTATATAACTAAAGGTTCACCCCTGTAAACCCTTTTTTTAACTTTTTCTCAACTTTTTTTGATTTTTTTATGAATACCTATAAATAAGGCCGCTATCAGGCGTCTGGTCATGCGGCACAGCCTTGCCCAATAACTCATTTTCTAGTTTAGAAGCCATGGCTTCACCAAAATGTTCATACGTACTGACAGACCAAACTTTTCCTGGTCGAACAGCATTTAATTCCCATGCGTCTGCGCGCGTAACAACCGTATCTAGATAATATTCATCTAAATCGCGCCAATCTGTGCATATAGCTAAACCATTAATTTGTACGCTGTGTGACATCGCCGCTGACCATGATGCATCCCTTACCAAAGGACTATATATATCCCTTAAACGTTGACGTTGCCCTTCATCAAAAGTTACGGTCTCATTTGTAGTCATTTCACCATCACCACATATGTCGAGTACTCTTCTATGTGCAACATAAGGTGCCTCAGACATCATGACACACACATTACCAATACAATCTGCTATGTTTGTTCCTTCTCGCTCAACGCGGACTTGCGATTCGACACTATCGGCAAATTTTAAAATATCTTCTTCAGTCTCTAAAAGAGTATGGGGAAGAGTTTGCACAGAAACGCGAGAAAATTGAGTGGCAAAAACATGTACTTTTTTTAATTTCAATATCGCATTTATTACACGCGCAGACCTTAAAGCTTCAGCAGTACCTCTATTTTGTAAAGAAAACTCTTCATCATTTACAGACATACTCCCGTCCGTTGCCAAGGCCAGTGATACTGCCACAGAAATTTTAGAATTATTATCACCCTGTTTGCCCCCTCCTAAAACTGCAGAAAAATCTTCAAATGATGTTGGAGTTGCTAAGACTAGTGAAGGCGTTGCTAAGACCGCCCCTGCTCCTACCCCTGCGGTAAGCATAAAATTACGGCGTGTTGTACTCATAAAAACCTCATATAATAAACTTATTATGCATACTAGATATGCATATTATGAATTTCGATAAAAGGGTTTTGGTTTATTTATTCACAGGTGGGGAATATTTAGTAATTACCTTACAACAAGCCCGCCTCTGCTAGATCGTTCTCTAAATCTTCGGGGATGTCGCCTAATTGATTCTCACCCAAATATACGCCGCGGTCTTTGGGGGCGTCTTTGGCTTCTAGGTATCGCCAGCCTTGGAACGGGCGTTTGGGCGTGGAATAGACTTGGATAATCTCTGGCTCCACCATGATAAGCGTTTGCGTGCCTTTGTCAGGACTTTCATATTGATCAAACCCAATAATCTTCTGCCGACAGCAGATTTTGTTTTTAATCACTCTATAGAGAGAACCACCGCCAATTATCTCGTCTTCGCGTTTGGGCTTAAAACGGGTACGCACGGGATTCGCGAGAACACCGTTAAAATCAAGCAAGGAATGTTGCTGGATTTGGTAGAAATGCTCCAAATCCTCTACACCGACAACTAATTTAATCATATGGACTGTCATGTGGTCATTTTTAATGCCCAAAGGCGTATCGCGCAAGCCCCCTATCCACAGCGTTAAGTGATTGAATCAATTATAGATTCACAATAAACGCATACAAGGGTATAGTTTAAGCAGAAAAATTAATAGTGATTCGCCTCTTCTATGCGCCCTGCCCTACTGACTTCTTTATGCCTGTTTGGCCTTACATTATCCTCAGCGTCATTCGCAAATGAGGGCGCGCGGCTTGTTATGCCGATTGATGGTGCGTGGTCAGAACAAGCCCCCACCTATGATAATGACCGCGATATCATGCCTAAGAAAATCAATCTTGCGGATTTGGAAAGCTTGGACGGTTATCCTAAACAAAGCTCTGTAGCGGTTCAGTCCTTTAAAAAATCTGCTTTAGAGGAGCTTTATTCCGAGCGAATCGTCGATGAGTTGGAGCAATATGGCTACGAATTGTTCACGGGCGCGAGCGCGGCAACAACAAATACATCCATCCCCGCAGGATCCGTCCAAGGCGATTATATTTTAAGCGCGGGCGATAAGTTAAATGTGATTTTACGTGGTCAATTTAACGAGCGTCAAACATACCAAATTGATAATCAAGGGTTATTGGTCGTTAGAGACCTTGCACCCATTAATGCCGCAGGGCGCAGTTTAGATGACGTCACCCAAGCCTTACAAAAAGAAATAGAGAATCTACATAACACCCAAATTTATGTCTCCCTTGCAGGTGTGCGCCAAATTGGCGTTTTGGTTGTGGGGCATGTTAAGCAGCCCGGGCGTAAAAGCCTGACGTCATTTCATACCGCGCTTGATGCCCTGAACGAAGCAGGCGGTGTGCAAAAAGATGGATCGTTGCGTCACATTAAATTAGTGCGCAATGGTAGAAGTTATTATATTGACCTCTACCAACTACTCATGGCCAATGGTGGTGGCGCGGATCGTCTGCTTCAAGACGGGGATCGTATTATTGTACCACCAATTGGATCAACCATGGCGGTATCGGGCAGTGTCAAACGCCCTGCAATTTATGAAATTCGTAAAGGCGAAAAAGTTAGCCTGCATCAAGCCCTTGGACTTTCTGGCGGCGTCATGACGCCCGGTCAAAACCGTTATATGAAGTTGGAATATACAACGGATGGGCAAGAGACCGTGGAAGAAATAGGAACGCCTGAAAATCGTATTTTTGGCGACGGAACCATTTTGATGGTCGCACAAAGCGAGCAAAAACGCAGCAGTTCTATTACCCTTTCAGGCACCACTCGCCAACCGGGGGCGCATGATTTAAAAAAAGCAAAAACCTTGGCAGATCTTATTTCTGATGCAAAAATTTTGGGGCAAGATATTTATCCGCTTATCGGCGTGATTGAACGCCAAGACCCCAAACAACTAACCAAAAAACTCATCGAATTTTCCCCTTATCAAGTCTTGAACAAAAGCTTTAATTTGGAATTGGGTGATGGGGACACGGTGCGTCTTTTTTCTTTACCACAGATTAGAAATTTGGATATTACTGAAAGTGAAGATAGTAACCCGTTATTACAAAAAATATCAATGAGCTCTAATAAGCTAGAAGATATGATTGATGATCCTATCTTGCGGGCGTTTTTAAATGAACGTGCCGCCTTCGTACGCGGTGCCGTGCGCCAAACAGGGGCGTACCCTATAGTCAATGGCACCACGTTAGAAAACATTTTGGCTGTAGCGGGGGGCGTGTCCTTGGAGGCTAATCAGGAGAATATTGAACTCACATCACGCGACCAAGGGCGCAAAATTATTAACCTGCTAAGTGATGATAAATCATCGATCATGGTGCAAGCAGGCGATACCATTCGCGTCAATCAGAAGTTCCACAAAATTGCCGATCAAAGCGTAATGTTGAGCGGCGAGGTAAACCATCCTGGTCGTTATGATTTGATGCCTGGTGATACATTATCGAGCCTGATTGAGCGTGCAGGCGGCATGACTGATCACTCCTATCCCGATGCCGCGATTTTTAGCCGCGCGAGCGAACGCAAACGCGAAGAAAGCCGTTACGAAGCGCAAGCACGTGATTTAGAAATGAAATTAGCCGCCAGCCTACAACAAACCGACAGCGACAAAAAACCTGACATGACACAAGTCAGTGCGACGCAATCATTGATTGCCGAACTCAAAAATGCAAAAGCGCTCGGGCGTATCACGGTAGAGGCCAATCCTGCGGTTTTAAAAACATCACCTGAGCAAGATATCTTGCTTGAAAAAGGCGATAAAATTTACATTCCTAAACGCCCGATGACAGTGCGCGTTGCGGGTGAAGTTTTCTCCCCAGCAGCCCTTCAGTTCCGCGCCAATAAAGAGCCGATTGAGTATTTACGCGAGGCAGGCGGTACAACTTATTACGCCGATAAAGACCGTGCCTTTGTGATCTATCCAGATGGCAGTGCGCAACCTTTGCAGGTCAATATGTGGAACCATAGCGCAACATTCATCCCCCCTAGCTCCACCATTTTCGTGCCGCGTGACCCAAAACCGTTTGACTTCCTTGAAAGTGCGGGGCGTGTGAGCCAAATTTTAGCAAACCTTGCTATTTCGGGGTTATACATCGAAGCTATTGGCGATGACTAAACCACTTTTTTCTATCGTCACGATTACATTGAATAATTGTGATGGCCTGATCAAAACCCATCACTCTATTGCTAGTCAAAGTTTTGAAGATTTTGAATGGATCATCATGGATGGCGCATCCAGTGACAAAACTATTTCTTATTTAAAACAGCATAATGTTCCTTATCTCAGCGAACCTGATGGTGGATTGTATGATGCAATGAATAAGGGTTTAGAGCGCGCAAACGGGCGATATATTGTCTTTATGAATGCGGGGGATGTTTTTGCATCTAAGGAAACATTAAGAAATGTTGCGGATACAATTGATCAAGATTCTCCTGATTTTATTTATGGTGATGCACTCGAAATTTTAAACGGTGAAGAAATTTATAAAAAAGCGCGCTATTACCCGCAGATAGATCGCGGCATGATCACCCATCATCAAGCAATGTATTATAAGAATGACGCTCTTAACGGCTTAACCTATGATTTAAAATATAAGATTGCCGCTGATTATGATTTTACATTAAGGTTCATGAAGTCATGCAAAAATATAGCGCCTGTCCCTGCCCCGCTGTGCCTTTTTGAATCAGGCGGTGTGTCTGAACAAAATGCCCTTAAAGGTCGTGTCGAACAATTTAAAATTCGTCATGCCCTTCATTATTCGCTTTGGGAGAATTGCAAAACATTTATTCTGCAAACCCTTGCTTATTTTTTAAGAAAAATATCTCCTAAATTATATTGGCGTTTTAAGGGCTTTGTTGACTAAGTCATAATAATGCATACGTGACTTGGCAAAATCATAACCTGCACGCCCATCCAAAAATCCACGTTTCAAGATATAACAATGCATAAAAGCAATAAGCCTTCTGAATGGTAACCGCTTAAATATGCTCTTTAAAAACTCTCTAAAAGGAACTGGGTCTTTGGGGTACGCTTTATCCTTAATCATCTGCGCTTCCCATTGAGCGTAGCGCGCATGACGCTTGCTCCAATGCATCTCTCCCTCATAGGCATAATGAAGCAAGGGCGCATTCACTTGTTCTATGGTTTCATTTTGGTATTCAGATTTAAGGACAGGCTGATAATGCCCTTCAATCTCCCCCATACCTTCGATATTTAAATCATCAACAACGGGAAATTCAATTTTATCTTTGTGAAATAAACAGAGTTTGTTGTTAACAAGGCCATGCTTTAAAACTTTTCCTGCCCAAACATATTGCCCCTTCACAAAATATCCTGCGGCTTTAAAATCAAGATTAGATATTTCATTAATAATATCTGGCGTTAAAACCTCATCCGCATCAACAAAGAAAATAAAATCATTCTGGGTTTTGACGTTCTCTAAAATCCATTGACGTTTTTTTGGATACGCCCCATTCCATGTAAAGTTAATAACTGTTGCGTCGTGCTTTTTCGCAATGTCTTTTGTTTTATCTGTACTGGATGAATCAACGACGATGGCTTCACTAAAATCTTTTAAGGGGTCAAGACAGCGCGCTAAATTACGCTCTTCATTATAAGTCGTAATGATAACCGTAACAGGAATAGGTTTTGTCATTAATTGCGTTCAGCGCGACGGAAATTAAAAACGATATAGCCCATCATAACGCCAAGAATAAGAAAACCGCCAAAAACGAGCGGCTTGTTCGGCCATGTTGGCCTTGGACTAGAGGCCGCAGGCTCCACAATAATCGCCGCGTAAGCTTCATCGAGATTGGCCAGCATTTGAATATGTTCTTGTTGCATCAATAAGTTTGTAATGCCTTTGCGGTGATCGGGGTTCATCGTCTTGCTCAACGCATTTTGAAGATATTCAATACGGCTTTGGGATTGGCGACGACGATCGCGGCGGATCATTTGATCGGCCACTAAATGAATTTTACGCAAAAGTGCGGCGGCAAATTCAGGATTGGGGTGTGCGTAATGAATACGTCTTAAGGGTGTCGCCCCTAAAGGATCAACCTGAATATATTGGGATAGATATTTTGATAGTTCTTCGGCGGTATTTAATTCGTGTTTTGTATGTTTTTGAATTCCTTTTAATACGCTGTCATCTTTCATTAAAATGGATGCTGCATTTGTGCCGCGCATTGTGTAGATAAAGCGGTGAAAATCCGTTGAAGCACCATCATCATTTTGCGGGCGCCAAAATGGCAAGGACGCAATTCGATCATATTGAATGGAGGACGCATAATCACCCAACGCATAGCCATCTGCCGGTGCAACAATCATTTCCGCCTTATATTTTGGCGTAGCGAGCGTTACAAAGACAAATGCAACAATGCCAGAAATTAATATAGAAATGAGAATATAGATTTTAGCTTGCCAAAAACTATGGAGAAGATCTCCCAAGCTCATTTCTTTATCATTTTGGTCTTTATTCATTGAACTTATGATACACGTATTTTATTCAAGAGCTCCACCCATTTTTGGATAGAGTTATTGGGGTGAAACGTTTGAGAAGCACGTAATGCCCCTTCTTGTGCCTGAAACCATAAATCGCCGTTAACACGATAATCATAAATCGCCTTTGCCAAGGCTTCGGGGTCAGAGGGTGATACCGTTAACCCCGCTTGATACTCCATAACAACTTGTGCAATTTCTGTTCCTTCTGGCCCAATATTAATAACGGGTCGACCAGCACTTAAAGACGAATAAAATTTACACGGCACAAGCATTCCTTTTACGCCAGAACGCATGCTGACCAAATGAAGGTCTCCGCCCTCCATCACGTCCCTAAGTTTTTCAATAGGCTGGTATGGCATAAATTTTATATTATCTAAACCACGTCGGGCACGTTCTTGCGCAAGAAAGCTTTGCTTTTCACTATCCCCGACAAAAACAAATTCTATTTCTTGATGTTGAGAAAGAATTTCAGCAGCATCAACGATCACCCGCATATTATGGGCACGGCCTATACTTCCAGCATAGAGCACACGAAATTTGGGGCTTTCATCGCGAAACATTTCTTCAGGTTTTTTGGCAACCCCTTCGGGAAGGTAGATGTTTAAGGCATTCTTTTTAGCCGAGGGTGCCAAAACTTCAAAATCCGTCCAGTTAGGAATATAAGTTGTTTTTTCGACCATCACACCATGATGCTTGAGATAACTTTCCATGCAGCGGCCAATAGGCACGACTTGGTCGGCTGCATTCATAGAGCGAACAGATTTTTTATGAAGGAAATCATAAACAAATTTAGGAAGCTTGATCCCTAAAACAGGGAATAGATCAGGATAAACATCTTGTGCCCAATGCACGTGTTTTGATTTTTTCTTCTTGGCCACGGCGCGACCAATACACGCCAACATTGGTGGGTCCGTCATAGTCAAAACGACGTCATGTCTTGGTGCCTTTAACGCCGCAGACTTTAAGCGTCTTAGGTTTAAGAACCACCCCAGCGCCGTTTTAGGATTCTTTGCGTCTTTAACGAAGATTTTCTTAACATTTTTACCTTGCGCGTAATTAAGTTTCGGGTCTTCTGTGGTCAAAATTGTGACTGACCAGCCGCTTTGCTTTAGCCCATGCGCTAAATTTTGCATCATGCGTCCCGTTGCCCCCCGTTGCGGTGGATAAACACGATTAATCATCAAAATGGATGGTTTGTTAATCATGTTCTAGGCAATTCCTTAGTTTTTGCGGCTATAACAATTATTAGCGTTAACATTAAGCCATAATCAAATGATTTATGAGAGGCATAGAACAAAATGGGGATTAAAAATGGCCATAAAAAAGCGCTCCCTTTAATTCCATCACGCATAAAAATTTGAATAAGCTTTTCAAATATAAAATACAGATAAATAAGGCACAATGATAAGCCGATTATGCCTGTTTTTAAGAGAATATAGCTAAGTAAGCTATGCGTGAATGTCACGTTGAGATAACCAACGGCAGGCGATTCAAAAACACTTCCCCACCCTTTTCCAAAAAACAAAGTTAGACTATTTTGTGAAACATTCTGCCAGACCGCCATAAATTCTTGTTCGCGCATATTTAAGCCAACTTGGGATGTTTTTAGGCTCAGTCCGCTCATGACCTCAGTAAAGTATTCACGAAATAAAAAGATTGCAGCTAAAATCAAAAGAGCTGGCATAATAATTTTATATGGTGCCTTAAATACGCCCATTGCCATTAAAACAAGACCTGACAAAACAAGTGCCGCGAATGAAGCACGTTGTAAATCAACAAACATCGCCATGATAGGCAGAGCGCTTAAAGATAGTAAAACAGTGAGCTTACCTATCTGTTTTGCATTGATTGCCAGATAGCATTGGTAGAAGGCATAACCTGTTAGAAAGATCGCCGTCATTAAAACCAAGGGTGAATTGGCAAGGTATAAAAGCTCTGATGTATTTCTAAAAAGTAAAAAATGTGGAATAAGAACGCGGAGTGAAAAGATTAAGCCAATGATCAGGCAAAGCATAAAAAAATATTTTTGTAAGTTCTGCCGCTTAATATAAGACGACAGAAATATAGGCAGGCATAAGAATATCAAAGCCGCAATATCCCGTAACAAGGCCTGAAATGACCAACCATTGAATAATCCTGTGATTAAAGGCACGCAAAGCGCATAGAGGAAGAATATTTTTGCAGCCAATAGCCAGTATTCTTGTTTTTGATCTTTGTTAAAGATGACACTGCCGATCATGGCCTTCCACCCCACAGCCAGAATAAGCGCGATGGAAATAAAGGCCTCGATACCATCTGGATTATTCGGCGTGGGCGATCCCCATAAGGCAAAAGCAAGAAGCCCTGCCCCAAATGCAAGGATGCGCCAATCTTTGAAATAAGCAGAACATGACAGAGCTTTAAAAAGCACGCACAACCTCATAGATCATACGAAGGGCAATGATCATCATAAAAATGCTGAAAACCTGACGCATTTTCTTGATCGAAAGTGAGTGGCCTAAACGTACCCCCAACGGAGCAAAGAGAACCGTCACAGGAATAATCACCCCCAGTGCCAAAAGATTGATATAGCCAAAAGAAAATGGTGGAAAACCAATTGAGCTTTCAGGCGATAAAAAACCAATAATGATAAAACCCAATGCACCCGGTACAGCGACAAACAAACCCATGGCCGATGCACTGCCGATGGCCTGATGAATACGGATATTATGCAGTGTCATATAAGGCACGTTTAATGCCGCGCCACCAATGCCCATCAAGGTTGAGATAACACCAATCCCTGTTCCTGTAATCGCAGGCCAAGGTTGTGAAGGCATTTCACGTTTCTTTTTCATCTTTTCAGGATTAAGGCGCATCATTCCCGCCAGAAAGACAAGAGTGACCGCAAAGAAAATTTGCAGCCATAGCCCCGTCACGATAGAGGCAATAGAGGTTCCTATCACCACACCAAACACCATACCAATACCGATCGTCTTGATCATATCAAAACGAACATTGCCCCGACGATGATGTGCAAATGCTGATGATAACCCCGTGGCCATAATCGTCGAAAGCGATGTGCCAATAGCCAGATGCATGATGTGAGGACTATCAAAGCCCAATGACGTGAAAACAAAAAAGAGGCCAGGAACCAGAACAAGGCCGCCTCCTATTCCCAATAATCCTGCCAAAAAACCAGCCATTGCGGCAAGAGCAAACATCCCGCCAAGGAGTAATGCCCAATCCATAAATAAAAAATCTTCCATGGTAAAAGAGCTTAGCGCCTAAATCAGGCAAAACAACATTATGCCTTCATTTATGAGATATTAGGCGGGGATAGATAATGAAGTGATTAAGATTTTAGTACGGCGTGTTAAAGACACGTCGTGGGACGGCGGAACCATTATTATTCTGGTTATAATATAAAACCTTTTTACGTTGTTGTGGGCTTGTTTTCTTGTCGTCTGATCCTTGGAAACGGTTCAAATATTGCTGCATTTCTTTTTCAGTACGAGAAAGACCACTCTTTTTATGTTCTGCCAGAGCTTTCGCTCGTAATTTTTCTGTTTCGCGTTTTCTGGCCTCTGCCGCGCGTTGGCTTTTTATATTATTCTGACGGGCTTGTTCTGGTGATAAAGCTAATGAATAGCTAGAACGATCAATGCCATAGGGCTTACCTTTATAAGTATAGCCCGTTCGGCTAACAGCTTTTGTCGCATTACCTTGAACCATGGCTTTTAAATTGAGTGGGGCGTTGCCCCCTGATGAGGATGGCGCGTTGTAAAGAGAGCCAGAGCTACCGCCACTAGGGGCAATATAATATGTTTGCGCCATTAAAGAATGAGGCATAAAAACCGCTAAAACGCTTATAAATAAAGCTGTTACATATAAATTACGCATTTTTTCCCTTTTAAAAAACACCGCTAAATCAATAGCCTACAAATTTATTATAACAGTTTGTCAATTTGAATGGAAATTTAACCATTATTTAAGATTTTTTGAGCATTATAAAGTTGCATTTCGGAAAATAAATAAAACGCCCTTCCTTTTATTATTATAAGGGAAGTGGATTAGAAAGGACAATAAAATGCAGGTCAATATTCAAGAGCTCGTTCGTGAAACAGGATTGGATGAAAACATATATCCCGGCAAGAAACTGGTGAAAAAATATGTTCAACCCGGCGAATTTAAAAGCCATTGCATGGTTTTTGATTGGCGTTCCGACAATTTGCGTATTGAGTTAAAAGCTGGTCTGACAGGACGTCCTTTAGATTTAAGTGATTTAAAAAATTATCCTGTCAGTTATCAGGCGCCGACCTTCATTGAACTAGTGAGTGATGTTGCAAACGCAAAGGAAATTCATGACGAGGAGGATGAAGACGAAGAAGGCAAAGGAAAATCAGGCAGTGGCGGCGGTAAAAAGCCAGTGATGAAGGAATTAGAAGATTCCGAATTATCCTTAAGTGCATTTGATAAAGTGACAGAAGGCGATATCCCACAAACAGCAACAATCGAAAAATTTGTTGTGATGGGTAAAGAAATTGCACAAGAAGCTTTTGCAACTGCCTTTGAAAATTTAAAAGAACAACTCCATCAAACCAAAGTCATGGCCATGGACATCATGAAAGGTGTCAGCGATGTTATTCAACGCGTGACACCCAGTGGTGGCTTAGAAGCCAAAGGCAATGAAAATATTCAATATAAATATGATGTTGAAAAAACGGCGGCCCTGTTTGGGGGGATGTCGCCCTAAAGAAATATCTTTGGTTATGGGCGTTTACCCATAAATTTTTTCAAGATCTCAGCGGCTCATAAAAACGGGTCGCTGATTTTTTTTGCGTGGTCTGATGTAATCCGCTATCTTAGCCTTTACTAAACAGGAAAGATCAAAAATGAGCAATCGTGGTGACGGACATGATAAAAGTGGTGATTTAAAAGGCAGCGATGAAAATAGTAATGTCATCCCCTTAAAAGTACCCCGTAAGAAAAAGACGCGTGTCACGACGTCTTCCTCCATTTGGGGAAAGAAAGAAAAGGCGGGCGATGCACAGAGCCAAAAAACATCTTTTGATGATTCTGGTCTTTCTAATAAAGCTCAAACAACAAACGAGCCGATCATAAACCTTCCCCAATACACCAAATATTTACTTAGCGTGATTATTGCTGTTCATCTTGGTATCAAATTTTTATTAAACGCCGATCAGGTGAATTGGGTTTTTCTCAATTTGGGTTTTATACCGGGTCGTTTTACAGACTTATCCCTATTTGAACCTGTGACATTGTTGTCCCCAATTACACATATGTTTATCCATGGCGGGTGGCTTCATATTGCCATGAATTCCATTATGCTTTTAGCCTTTGGCGCGGGTGTTGAAAAATGGGTTGGGGGTAAGAAAATGATCCAACTCTTTTTGCTTTGTGGTTTCTTTGGCTTGCTCACTCATTTTGTTTTGAACTTTAATTCTTTGCAGCCTGTTGTGGGCGCTTCAGGTAGCTTAAGCGGCCTTTTTGCAGTTGCGCTTGTCATGTTAAACCGTCAAAGCCACGGTATGATGATGCGCGGTAAATATGGCTTTTTACCACTTATTGCGCTTTGGGTGGGTATATCCATTCTGTTTGGCCTTATGGGCTCCCCCGATGGTGGAGAGATTGCGTGGGCCGCACATGTCGGTGGTTTCTTAGGCGGGTTTGTTGCGCTTAGGCTTTTAAAAATTTAAGCCGCAGGATCAATCAATAAAGCCGTATCTTCGTGCAAGGAGAGCGAACTCTTCTCTTGTAGAATACGAGCACCAGGAGAATCCCAAATCATTGTATTGAAGCTGCCATGTGGTTGAGCAATAGTATTCCAATGATCATAGGTCATACCTGTTTCGCTACAGATCCATTTTTTATCAGCAAGGGCGTTTGATGCACGATCCATCAGGCGATGAATGGCTTCATCATTTTGTGTGCTGTTTTGTTCAACGATGGCCTGAAGGCGATATATTTGTGCAGAAGGATAAATGTTTTCTGCTGTCATTAAATATGATTTGGCTTCTCCCCAATACTCCATATGCATCGCCGCCTTCGCCGCCGCGATATGACCATCAGCATTCTCTGAATTAAGGTCGATCAACCGCTCATACCAAGCCATAAGCTTCTCATAGTCTTTTTCTGCACTTTTACCTTTTAAAGTAGGTTCTAGACGACGCCAAATATCGGCAAGGTCAGGGTGACTGTTAACTTGCCATGCTTGCTCTACAATTTTTATGGCTTTCTTACGCTTGCCCTCTCTCAATAAATAATCGCAATAACGCACGATTGTAGGAACAAATGAAGGATCAAGCTTATACGCTTTTTCAACTTCACTTAAAGCCTGACGATCATATCCTTTTTTAATATTTTTATCATGATGATGGAGATAAATCGCAATGCGGTCTTTGTTTAATTGTTCCGTATTTTCTTTTTTAATTTTCTTTAATTTGTGATTGGTGCGGAGCGCATCTGTCCATAAACGATTTTTAATTTCAAGTTCATAAACACATTTAACAATCCATGATTTTTTAGGATGTTGTTTTTCTGCCTGCCTCGCAAAATCTAGGGCACGTTGAAAATTCCCTTCATCCAGCGCGCTTTTCAAAAGGCCACGCACGCCTAAAAAGGCAGCATCCTTATTTTTTAACAAACGTTCAAAACGATTTTGCGCCAAACCGTCTTCACCCCTTAATTTGGCTGATTGGGCTTCAAGCAAGAGAGGTAGCCCATTAATGTCAGGCCAGAGAGCTTTTGTTTGTTTAGAGTATTGTGTCGCGCGTTTGACATCGCCCGCGGCCACAGCAACCAAACCACGTGTGAGCGCCCGAAAACTTTTCTTGCGCTTATCGGCTTCATAAAGCTTCATCAATTTTTTTGGTGTTTTAAAGACAGCATGAATCAGGCGCAGCAATGTTATAAAAATCCATATCAGACTGACCAATCCAAAGAAGAACAATCCCGCCTGCACATTGATTTTATAATTCAGAAGGTCAATGGATACTTGCCCTTCCAGTGTCACAAGCCAAATTGCCGCCGCACTGACCAGACCTATTTTGATAAAAAACCAGATGGTTTGAAACACAGTTTGTGTCCTTTATTATTTTGTCGGCTTTGCGCCTGAAGAAAATCCTTTAAAACCCTGTTGCGTTGGCAAAATTGTGACACCAGATTCTTCATCTGTAATGACTTCACCGCCACCAATATCAGGGATTGTTTCATCCAACTTTTGTTTGACAGCATCCAAATTAAAATTTTCAATATTTTCAACTTCAGGAACAAAATCTGTAAAGCTTCGTGCTTCAACTTGCGATGGATTTACTTGATCAAGCACATCAAGGTTAGGAATCTGGTTTGTTATTTTAGATAAAATATTTTCGCCCATTAATTCTTGAACACGTTCAGATAGTAAAGAAATTTTTGCTTGATCAATAAATGGTTGCGCCTCTTCTGCGGCGGAGCCTTCCAAAGTTTCTAACTCTGCAATTGCTGCTTGGATGTTACCTTCATCTAATAATTTTTGAGCACGAGATACCGTTTCTTGCGTTGGTGTTGCGCCAACTAATTCACCATCTTTTTCAATACTCATAAGATTGCTGAGACGGCCTTTTGCACGATCAACAAAAGATATATCTTCGCCCTTTAAAGAAGCTTCCAGTATATCTCCTGTTAGACCTTTAAATTCACCTGATAAGCCCCTGGCCGTCAGCACACCACCATCTGCATGTGGTGCAAGACGTTCAATGGCTTGCTTTAATTCAGCATCCTCTTCATCCACTAAACGATCCAGTAACGTTAGGTCATTTTCAAATGAAGCCTCACGATTAAGAGAGTCCCTGAGCTGTGAAAAAGCAATAAGCATTGCGGCCGCTTTTAAATCATTTCCTGAAACGCCTTCTAAAGTTTGGGATAGCGCACTGTCCCCATCATTATTTTGAAGTTCTTCAAGGTTCTCATCTAAGCTTGCATCTTCAGTTGAACGATCCATGTTTGTTACAATATCTTGAAGCTCTGCTACGGAGGCTTTTAACTGTTCTTGCCCAATGAATGTCCCTTCTAACGTGCCAATTCTTTCAACCAAGTTTCCAAAATCTCCCGCTTGTGAAAATTGTGCCATTTTCTCTTCCAGTATTTCCAAACGAAAGGCTAGCGGCCCTGCATCAGGCCCTAAAACAGAACTGGAAATTTCACTTGAAATTTTATCAGCGCGTTCTGATAATTGATCAACAGTGTTTTGAATGTTACGGGCTTGGTTTTGCAACCCGTTCATACGTTCTTGTAATCCCGCCTGCACACCATCGGGCATAATGTTACTGATAAAGCTGGTACGTTCATTCACATTACTCACTTCAGCTTTTAGATTTTCTAATTCTTGATTTTGTTCTTTTAAAAGTTGGAGTTGTGCTTCGGCCTGATCTTTTTGATCTAAAACAGGGCCGAAGAAAAAGAACATAATGACAGCGGCAATTAAAATCATCACCACAGCAATCCATGTACTTGCAGCCAATGTCTTACGATTATTGGCTTCGATGGCAGCCAAAATTTCATTTTGATCTACTGATGATTTTGTAGATTTAGATGTTTGTGTTTTAGGCGCTGATGCTACAGGTTGTGAAGCAGCTTTTGGTGCTGACGTTTCTTCCTTTTCAACTTTCGCTTTTGGCTTAGGCAATTCCTTTGACGTTTGAACTTCTGATTTATTTTCATTCGCCACAGAAGCTGAGTCCGTCAGACCAGAAAGATCAATATTATGATCTGCTGCTGCGCTCATAATCTGATCACGACGATTGGCAGGAATAACATCACGTTTTTTCCACCCCTGAACCGTCGTCACGGGCGTATCAATTTTCGCCGCCATGGGGCGAATACCGCCGAAACGTTCAATAATTTCTGAGGCATTTGTGATGGGTTTATTTTTACTCATTTTTTAAAAAGTCTCCTGCTTATCTTAATAAATCCAGTAGAGATTGGCGTTCTGGTCGCTTAGCCACCTGTATGTCTTTCCACTGTATATTTGATAAGCACTCTACCATAGAGTCCCCTAAACACAAGGCTCTTGAGTGCTTTAAGGCGGCGGCTATGGACAACCCTTGAGGGTGGTTTTTGATGTAATCAATGAAGCCTTCTGCCGTACGTTTAGAGAAGAAAACAATATTATTTACTTCGCCGCGCATCAAAGCTTGCTGTACCCATGGCGATATTACTTTAATAATATCAGTATGATAGATGATTATTTCTTCTACACATACATCAGGCGCCATCGTTTCAATGTCTTTTGAGATATGCTTTCCGCGAAGGTAGAGAAAAGGCTGATCGCTTGGTTTAGCATTAATCATCGAAGCCAAATCATCGACTGTACCTGCCGCGCTCTGTACGTTTATAAAACCTGCTTCTTGGGCAAGCTCAGCCGTACGATCACCGACGGTATAAACAGCGATATCTTTTGATATTTCACATGACCCCAATGCCCGAATAGCATTGGCGCTCGTCACGATAAGTCCCGCATATTGTTTTAAATCGGGCATTTTAAAATCAAGATATTCAACCTTTAAAAAAGGCTGGCACATTACATGATAACCAAGCGCCTCTATTTCATCTGCCACCATATGAGCATCATTTTCAGGACGCGTGATAAGAACAGATCCTTTAGGTACCTGACTCATTATTGTAAGAAACCTTGAGGTAATTCAGATTTTAACAGCTGCCCTATTTCTAAACCAATTGCACTTGCGTCTTGAACTGTTTGGCACAGTTTTTTTGTTTCTTGCCAAAAAGTGGTTTGCCCATCGAGACTGGCGACAAACGCACGCAAATATAATTGCCCTTCTTCAAATTGTGCAAAGGCAGCAATGGGTGTATGGCAGGAGCCTTCCAAAACATTTAAAACTTCACGTTCCGCCGTTGCACATAAGGCAGTATTCAAATCACCAATCGCATCAAACAAGTTTGATATCTCCACGTCATCTTTTCTTGTTTCAATACAAATAATACCTTGCCCGCAAGCAGGCAAAAATGCATCTACATCAATGGGATGAATCATAGGATCCTTAATCCCTAAACGTTCGATCCCCGCCATCGCCAAATAAGTGGCATCGACTTGAGCATTGGCCACTTTATCAAGACGTGTTTTGACGTTACCGCGAAAAGGGACAACTTTTATGTCTGGACGTTTTGATAAAACCAATGCTTTACGCCGTGGTGAGCATGTTCCAATTACCGCCCTATCTGGTAATTCCATCAGGTTGGTTGCTTTTGAGCTTATAAATGCGTCACGCACATCGGCGCGTGGTAGATAGTGACTAATTTGTAAGCCTTCTGGTAGATCAGAGGCCATATCCTTTAAGGAGTGAACACCACAATCTAGATCACCGTCTAAAATTTTATCTTCAATTTCTTTGGCAAATTGTCCCTTGCCGCCATTTTTATCACACAGAGAAATCTCCCCATCTTGCATTTTCCAATCGGCAGCGCTTTTGATAGGAACAATTTCAATCTGCAAATTAGGATGTGCCTGACGTAGCGCGTTTTCAACCATAGAGGCCTGTTTGAGCGCCAAAGGAGAGCCACGTGTTCCAATTCTAAGAGTCTTTTCTGTCATAAATCCACTTTGTAAGCCCTTTACAGCCCTAAGAAAAGGTGAAATATCTGTGTTCGATGAATAACACACCTCAAAAAACAGTTCTAGGGATTGAAACCTCTTGCGATGAAACGGCCGTCGCGGTCGTTAAAAGTGATGGTACTATTCTATCCAATCTGGTGTTAAGCCAGTTAAAAGAACACGCGGCCTTTGGCGGTGTCGTGCCGGAGATTGCCGCACGCGCGCATCTTGATCACATCGATACGCTTATTAAAGGCGCGTTGGATGAGGCCGAGGTCAGCTTTGAAGATTTGGATGGGGTAGCGGCAACTTCTGGCCCCGGCCTCATTGGCGGCGTGATGGTTGGTATGATGGCCGGCAAAGCCATTGCCGCAACGCATCAAAAACCATTTATTGCAGTTAACCATTTAGAAGGCCATGCGCTTACGGCACGTTTAAGCGATAAAATAGAATTCCCCTATCTGGTGCTTTTAGTTTCTGGTGGTCACACACAAATTTTGGTTGCCGAAGATGTTGGCGTTTATAAAAGATGGGGCACAACAATTGATGATGCGCTTGGTGAATGTTTTGATAAATCAGCAAAGCTGATGGGTCTGGAATATCCCGGCGGACCGAATTTAGAAAAGATGGCCGCCAAGTGCCAAGACCATCAAAAAGCAGTTCAGAGATTCCCTCTGCCAGCCCCGTTAAAAGGGCGTGAGGGGTGTGATTTTTCTTTTTCAGGTTTAAAAACGGCCGTGCGCAACCACATTGAAAAATTACCAAAGGGCGATTTACTTCCTGATGATATTGCGAATTTGGCCTATAGTTTTCAAATCACAGTCGGTGACGTCCTAAAAAACCGTTGTCATAATGCAATTCAGCGGTTTCAAGAAACTTATTCTACACAGGCAAAAACCCCTACACTCGTTGTCTGTGGCGGCGTTGCGGCAAATTGTCATATTCGCAATATATTAGAGGACTTGACGAACAGGCATAAGATGGATTTTATTGCCCCGCCTATGTCATTATGCTCAGATAATGGAGCCATGATTGCATGGGTTGGTGTGGAAAAACTGAATAGGAATTTAACGGACGCCCTTGATATTGCGGCACGTCCAAGATGGCCTTTAGATCCAACGGCGGAAAAAAGACCCGGCGGCGGTGTGAAGGCCTAAAATAAACAAAAGCGGGTTTAAAAAATGGAAAATAGTGAAACATCTAAAATTGCGATTATTGGCGCTGGCGCGTGGGGAACAGCACTTGCGCAATCGCTCGCAAATTCTGGCAAAAATGTTGTGATGTGGGCATTGGAAAAAGAAGTTGTTGAATCCATCAATAAACATCATGAAAATAAACTTTATTTAAAAGATGTGCGCCTAAATGAAATGATCAAGGCCACACATAATCTTGATGATATAAAAGAATGTGATGTCTATTTGATTACGACGCCCGCACAACATGTTCGTAAAACATTAGGGCAAATGAAAACGACCTTAACGGGTCGACCTTTCGTGATTTGTTCCAAAGGAATTGAAATTGAAACAGGTTGTCTACTTTCTGATGTCGCAGAAGATATTATCCCTGATGCACAAGTTGGAATTTTAACAGGCCCAACATTTGCTGGTGAAGTCGCGCGTGGTCTTCCTTGCGCAGTTACCTTGGCCAT
Organism: uncultured Micavibrio sp.; assembly: GCA_964351905.1. Taxonomy (GTDB): domain Bacteria; phylum Pseudomonadota; class Alphaproteobacteria; order Micavibrionales; family Micavibrionaceae. The sequence goes on along the minus strand of CAYGPG010000025.1, from coordinate 7,108 downwards.
GAAGGATAAAGTAATTGGCCAGAAACTTGTATCATTACTTGGTTCACGAACATTAAGGACATACTTATGTGACGATGTTATAGGTGCGCAAATTGGCGGCGCCATTAAAAACGTTATCGCAGTGGCAAGCGGCGTAGTTCAAGGGCGCGGCATGGGCGAAAGCGCAAGATGTGCGCTTATTACACGTGGCCTTACAGAAATGGCACGCTTGGCCAAAGCCATGGGCGCAAAAAAATCAACGCTCATGGGTATGTGTGGTGTTGGTGATCTCATGCTCACGGCCTCAAGCATGCAATCGCGTAATTTTTCGCTCGGTATGGCACTTGGTAAAGGCCAAACATTAGAAGAAATATTGGGCGAGCGTATTGCCGTGACCGAAGGCGTGCATACGGCAAAAGCCCTTCAAGTTATGGCAGGCAATAACGCCGTTGATATGCCCATTTGTAAGGCGGTAAATGAATTCCTAAACGAAGGCGCAAAGATTGAAGAAATCATTGAAAAACTTCTTGATCGCCCTTTAAGAAGTGAGAACATTTAAACAAAGGAATAAAAATGGCTAAAAATTACTGGCTCGTAAAATCTGAACCGTTTAAGTGGTCATGGGATGACCATGTTAAAAAAGGCGTTGAGCATTGGGACGGGGTTCGTAATTACCAAGCCAGTAATAATATGAAAGCTATGAAAATTGGTGATCAGGCCTTCTTTTATCATTCTAACGAAGGATTAGAAATTGTTGGTATTGTCGAGGTTGTAAAAGAATACTACCCCGATCACACAGATCCTAAAGGCCGTTTTGGCATGGTTGATTTTAAAGCCGTCAAGCCGTTTAAAAAACCTGTTACACTAAAAGAAATCAAAGCAACAAAATCATTGCAAGATATGGCGCTTGTTAAGCAAATGCGCCTTTCTGTTGGCCCCGTGACCAAAAAAGAATGGGATATTATCCTAAAAATGGGTGATATGTAAGCATCGTGACATTTGAAACTTCCCTCATTTTTGCTATTTCCCTTATCCTGCTTTGGATTAAGCCAGGTCCAGGGCAAGCGGTTAAAATCACAAGGGCGTTAAATGATGGATTTTGGCCAGCGGTCTATATTGCTTCTGGCATAACTTTCGGCTGCATTATATTTTTCCTTGTTGCTGTTATGGGTTTAAAAATAGTAACAGAATTTTTCTATGATATTCGCTCTGTTCTAAAATTCATCGGTGGTATTTATTTTGTTTACATTGGCGTTCAAGGTTTAAGAAACATAAAAAGTGGTAAATGGTCAGGGCGCATTACAAAGTCACATAAACAAAGCTTTATTGAAAATTTTGGTGCAGGCCTTCTTCTCACTTTCAGTAATCCACTCGATATCGTTTATTTCTTAGGCATCATGCCGACGCTCGTTCCTGTGGGCGCCTTCAGCTTAGGTGATATTGCACTTGGCGCGGTAATTCTAGTAACTGTTGCCTTCGTCGTTGATATTTTAGTTATCTTGCTTGTCGGGCAAGTCAAAGAAGCCTTAAGCAATATTAATTTTATCCAGCGTATAAATGTAGTTACGAGTATAGGATTTTTGATTATCGGACTATTTCTACTTTACTCCGCCCTTTTCATGAGTGATTTTTCTTTTCATCTGTTATAGATAGGAAATGAACTTTCAATCCATTGCGCTTGCCTTACTTGTTATCCTCATTTGGGGGAGTAATTTTGTCGTCATCAAAATTGGCGTTAGCGAGTTAGAGCCGCTTATTGTTCTTGGTTTACGTTTTTTCTTTGCAGGTCTTATTTTTCTACCCTTCATGAAATGGCCTGGATGGAAACAAGCGCGTATGATTATGCTGGTTGGTCTTTTGATGGGGCCCTTGCATCAAGGGCTTCTTTATGTTGCCCTTGAAACTATGCCCGCGAGTACAATTTCTATTATCATGAAAACTAATGTTTTGATGGTGACGTTAATTGGTTGGTTGTTTTTAAAAGAAAAAATTGGCTGGCGCACATGGACAGGTGTTTTTATCGGTTTAATCGGTGTCTATATCCTCGTCAGTGGTTCTATTGAAACGGGAAGTAAAGAAGCCAATATTTATGGTTATGGCCTTACTTTTCTTTCTGCTTTCTTTATTGCGTTAACCTATGTTGCGATGAAAAAAGTGGATCAGGTTCATGCGCCGACTTATATTGCGCTCATGTCACTTCCCGTTTCCCCACTTATTTTCATGAGTTCTTACATTATCGATGGACTGACGTGGACAATCGATATTAGCACCCTTAATTGGCCTGTGATTTGGAGTGTGGTGTTCTATCAAGCTATTATTTTGTCCTTATCACACATGGTGTGGCAGCGTTTAATGACAAAACACCCTGTATCACAAATTATACCTTGGACGCTTCTTATCCCCGTTGTTGCGGTCGCAACGGCTATTTTATTCTTAGGGGAAGAGCTCACACTGCCCATCATCATAGGCGGGAGTCTGATCATTGCAGGGGTTACAATTACGACATTGAGGCGCCTAAAAAGCAAAAATAACAAATTTACGTAATTTTGTTGACATTTGCCTTATGTCTATTATAAAGGCATTATAATTAATTGGAGTATTTAATGTTAAAAACATCATCTATCTTAGTAGCTGGATCGCTTGCTGCGGCGCTTGGTTTAGCCGCTTGCGGCAAGCAAGAAAAATTTAGTGGTAATGCCTCCCCTAAAGATTCTAGTTTAGGGACAACAAATCAAAAGTTACCTGATAATTATGAAGGGTATCTTTCTGTAAATGCGGCCTTAATTAAAGGTAAGCTTACCAGTGATTCTGGTGAGGCAGCAAGAAACTGTCCTAAGATTAAGAAGTTACCTGATTACCTTATTGGTACTTATCGCTTGGAAGAAGATTCACCTGCATCCAAAGGGCTTTGTTTAAACCGCTAATGACGCCCGTGGGGTGTGAAGGTATGGCCTGTCGCTAAATGGTGCAATTTTAAATATCCAAAACAGCAAAGCGATTTCTAGTATATTAGACGGCTTATTCATTTCTTTAATACGCTCTAACGTTTCCAAGAAGAATGAGAATTGTTTTGCTTCAAAGATTTTTTCTCTTTCTTTTTCATCTTCAATTTTTTCTTCTGCGCGACGCATCATACGTTGCGCCTTTTCCATTAACTCGCGCTCTTCACGAAGTTCTAAATAACGGGTTTGCATGGCGCACCACGCACTATCTTCCATATCCATGATCACTTCGGCCATTGCATCGTCGTTACCATAGAGAGCCACTAGATCTATACGTTGTGATTTAGCTTCCAGATAGTCTTTTTGAAGATTGCCTAAGAGAGGATCAATCTGAACGAAAGCATCCAGCTCACTTAAAGGTTGGCTGGGACGCATTTCTTTAGGGGCAGGATGAATAGCATCAACGCGTGATGCCATTTCATTCATAATCTGATTTAGTGATTTTGTTTCCAAAATAAATGTCCCCAAACTTTTACTTATGGGGACATCATATAGAAAAAACCTTATTAAAAGGTTAAATCATTATAAATCAACAACTTAAGATAGTTACTGCATGCCAATCGCAGACATATAGAGGTTTAGAAGCTCATCTTCTTCCTGACGCTTTTCAGGCTCCATTTTGCGCAATTTCATGACACGGCGCATAATTTTGACTTCAAAGCCTGCTGATTTTGCTTCGGCGAGGACTTCTTTAATGTCTTCAGCAATAGCGGCTTTTTCTTCCTCAAGGCGTTCAATACGCTCAAAAAAGGAGAGCAATCTCTTCCCTGCTACACCGGCAGTATCTTCACTACCATCCATATCAGTTGATTTTAATTCGGTTACGTTGCTCATTTAGGCCTCTATTTATTGCTGTTAAATTGAAGCATTAAGATAGCCCTAATTGAAAAGAAAATTCCAGTTCTTTTTAATAAAAAAAACTAACGTCTGGTTGTGACGTTCCAGCTTTCGATCTGCATGCCCTCTTCGCTGACATCATTGGGCACGCGACGAATTTGAAGGCGCACCATCACTTTACGGTTTGTAATATCACGTCCTGTGCGCGTTGATCCATTCGGCGTAAAGCTTAACGTAATGGGGATTTGATAGAGCCAACGATAAACCCCTTCTACTTCGGTTGAATTAAGAAGCAAAGATTGTTCTTCCATAAACAAGCTCATGCGGTAATTGTTATTATTGATGTTGTTCAAGATTCCAGCTTCTTGCAAATAAGATTGATATTGGCGAAAGCCTGAATTAGTAAAGTATGGCCGTATCGTTTCGTATGTCTGGTTTAAAGTTTGTGGGGCAATTGTGAGAGCTTCAGACACCGCTGCGCCAATCCAGCTCTTAAGTTCCTTATCGCCACGATGTGGCTCATCGATGCTGATAGATTGAAGGCCATTTTGTCCCAAATCCGCAACCACACGCTCTTTAAAGGCTTGGTTCATTTCTGCGCCATCACGTGAAAATTCACTCGCAAAAGCATAAAATAAAATAATAAAAACTGCAGCAATTGCGAATACCCAAGCAAAACGCATTACAAATTTGAAATATCTAATATCTGAAATCATAAAACTAAGCCTGTTTGGTTTTATTTAAAAATGAGAAGCGTTCCAAAATTGGGCCTAAAATTTTACCCGTAGTACCGCCGATTTTTAGAACATTATCAATACGGCGGTTTAAAAATGCCCAACTTTCTTCGTGGCCTTCTGATTCATCATTCAGCCATCGAATGGTCGTTGTTGTAATCACCCCCGATAACAAAGCCCGTTTTGAATAATGATTATAATCTTCCGCCGTGTCCCCCGCCCAATTCCACATAACGTCTGCCGTTTTCCAAACAAGCTTGCCCGCTTGGATTTTTCGCGTGGGCACCATCCAATAAACGCTTGCGGCTCTCACGGCTTCTTTATGATCTTTCAGAGCCTCTAATCGTGTTTGAACAGCAAGGTAAATGCGATCACGCACGCACATATTCTCATCGGGCTTTTCAGGAAGTACCGCTAACATCTGACGGTCCGCCCAATGTGAAAAATGAGCCAAAACATCTTCTATTTTGTCAGGAAAAACCGCATATGCCATGTCTGTTTCCAGCTCAATGTCCTCGCAGGCCTGCTCAATAACCGACCATTTCCAACCATCAAAGGCAATATGGGGCAAAGCCGCTAATAAAATCTGATCTTGAATGTCCTGATTACGCGTATTCATAATTCTATTTATGCCTTATTCGTCGCTTTTTGTATAGAGAGGCTTTGCCGTAGACTTGTAAAATAAAGATGGAACGAATAGACGTTTTGAGGCATTTTCTTAATATGAGCAATCCAACAGAAAAAAGTACCATTGGTAACCGTATTGCAAGATATGGTCGCGTCTCTACAACAATGGCCGGCCTTGCCGCCCGTGTTGCTGGAGAACGTTATTTAGGATTAGACATTAAACGCGATGATCACGCCGCGCAATTGACATCCGCGCTTGGTAGCCTCAAAGGCCCGTTAATGAAGGTGGGACAAATTTTAGCCACCATCCCCGAAGCGCTACCCGCAGAATATGCGCGCGATTTTCAAGAACTACAATCTAATGCGCCGCCCATGGGTTGGTCATTTGTACGCCGTCGTATGAAGGCCGAATTAGGCCCAGATTGGCAATCCAAATTCAAAAATTTTGATAAAGAAGCTTCGGCCGCTGCCTCCCTCGGTCAAGTTCATAAAGCCGAAACACATGACGGCCAAAATATTGCCTGTAAGTTGCAGTATCCCGATATGCAAAGCGCGATTGAAGCGGACCTCAAGCAATTAAAATTATTATTCTCCGTCTATGGCAAGTACGATAAATCAATCAAAACAGATAACATCCATGCGGAATTAGCCGACCGTTTGCGTGAAGAACTAGATTACAAACTCGAAGCACGTTTTGAGAAAATGTACGCTTACATGCTACGCGATGAGAAAAATGTGCATGTGCCAGAAATTATTGATGATCTTTCAACGGATCGTCTTTTATCCTCCACTTGGTTGGACGGTGAAAAAATTCTGAACTTTAAAGACGCCGATCAAGACGTGCGGAACAAAATCGCCATGAACATGTTCCGCGCATGGTATGTGCCGCTTTATTATTACGGCATTATTCATGGTGATCCACATTTGGGCAATTATTCTGTGCGCGCCGATCATTCCATTAACCTGATGGATTTTGGATGTGTGCGCGTTTTCCCCGCGCAGTTTGTCGGTGCGGTGATTGATCTTTATCGCTCGCTACAAAACAATGACATTGCGCAATCTGTTCATGCCTTTGAAACATGGGGTTTTAAAGATATCTCAAAAGAACAAGTTGAAATTTTAATTGAATGGGCGCGCTTTTTATACGGCCCCATTTTGGAAGATAAAGTCCGCCCCATCGGTGAAGTCACCAATGGCGTTTACGGGCGTGAAATCGCCGAAAGCGTGCATACCAAGCTCAAAAAATTAGGTGAAGGTGTAAACGTACCGCGGGAATTTGTTTTTATGGACCGCGCCGCCCTTGGTCTTGGTTCTGTCTTCTTACATCTAAAGGCAGAAATTAATTGGTACCAAGTATTCAATGAGATGATTGAAGGGTTTGATACAAAAGCCTTAGATAGGCGCCAATCAGAGGCGTTGGAGAAGTTTGGTATAAAATATTAAATTTTACACTTAGATAAAATCTCATCTACGACATCATTGAGCTGTTGTGTAGAATTGATGAATATACCATCTTTAGGTATATCCTCTTTACTGGCATGTAGTTTGGCAACAAGCTCTTTTTCCTCAGGCTTTCCCCCAAAATCAGTGGGATCGCGTAAAACTCTCTCATCTAGCCGTCTAAAAATTTCATCAATATCATTAACCACAAGAATAAAAACTCCATCAAGAAGCTCAATAAATTGAGAAGAATTTCTTGACCCACCACAGAAAAAGGAAACTGGAATACTATTATCAGAAATTACAGATTTAACTTTATTCAAATCCCAAATATGATGCTTTTGTCGCCATATTGCTTTATCTAGTTCATTTTTATGTTTTGGCTCTTCAACTCTTTTGCCTGTCTTAGGGTCACCTCTAAATTTTAGCTCTCGATCGCCATGAAGAACGTTGTAACCACGCCTTTCTAATTCTTCAGCAACGGTAGTT
>CAYGPG010000024.1:0-27547 GCA_964351905.1 uncultured Micavibrio sp. | reverse complement strand
ATTCAACGGCGGATGGTTTTTCAATTTTTGCAAGTAATGCCGCACGCCCATTAATTAGTTTTTTGGCTGCAATCACGTCTTCAGGCTGCTGCACAAAACTTTGCGCGACCCAATCAACGCCCATTTTAATGGCGGCTTCTAAATCTATTTTATCTTTTTCAGTCAAGGCTGGAACAGGTAAGACAACGCCGGGGATATTGAACCCCTTATGATTAGAAAGTTTTGTGCCCGTTATAATTTCGGCATCTAAACCATTTTTATCTTTACCCGTTATCCGCGCACGAACCTTTCCATCATCCAGCAAAATATCTGATCCCACTTCCATCACCTCAACAACTTCGGGGTGAGGAAGATAGACACGGCTTTTATCGCCCAAAGCTTCATCCAAATCAAATCTGAACTTCATCCCCTCGGTTACGGTTATTTCACCATCTTTAAAATCACCAATACGAAATTTCGGCCCCTGAAGGTCCGCCATCAAAGCGATGGGACGATCAAATTCTTTTTCCAGCGCCCTTGCTGTTTTCACATTAGTTGCATGTGCTTCATGTGATCCATGGGAAAAGTTAAGACGAAACATATCTACGCCTGCTTTAAAAAGCTGCGCCATCATCTCAGGATCTCCCGAAGCAGGCCCTAATGTAGCAACAATTTTAGTATGACGGTAACGACGAATGGTTTTGTTATTTTTGCTCATGCCTTAAATTACATCATATATTGAGCATAGAGAATCACTTTCTTGATATTGTCGAACATTATAGTCGTTTTGCTTTATTTTCTGACAAGGCGCAAGCGACGACGAATATTTCATCTATTTTAGGAGAGCCGCAACGCTGTCAGAAAAATAAATGAACATGACTATAGCGACAAAATTAGATTCTTTATATATAATGTAATAAAAAAGGATATCTTTATGAAAAAAGTTCTTCTGACCCTCACTATTTTTGTTTTTGGCCAAATATATGCTGTCACGCCTATAAAAGCGCAAATTATCAATGAAACAGGATCAATTGATTCTCAACCTTCTGTTGCTGTGCCTGTTCCAATTGATAACACATCAATTTTAAATTCAGGGGAAACGGGTCTTGGCGGGTTTTTTGCGCGTAACAATCGCGATTTAAATGCAGAACTGGCTCAACAGCAAAACGCAGAGCCTATGAGAAGCTTAGACATGGCAATAGAACATAAAGAATTTTTAGAAGAGCAAAACGCAACCTCTACTTCTACGCCGCGTGTGGGAATCGATTTAACGCAGTAATAAAACAAAGCTGATTCTGATTCGAATCGACGCAATTCCTTATAATCTCAGTCAATTTGATATCTTAGATACAAGATATAGTATTTTGCCATTTCATTTGTCGCTGACCTCGACAAATTATTTTAATTATTCTTGAAATATTATTTCTTTTTAAAATTATTTTTGGTTTTTATTTTTCGGGGATAAAAGAAAGAAAATTCTTAAGCCCTTATTGTTGCTGCCTTTTTGCCGCCTTAATTGGTTCATGACAAGCAGTTTAGGGCTTTTCTACTTGGGGGATAAAATATTTTTATTCTGGACAGACCCACGATATCTAGTATGGTTATAGATATTACACCGCTAGGGGTTGTGTTTAACAAATTCACGTATACACAACTTTTCCACAGCAGTTATACACACAATGTTGATAAAAAGGCTCTATTAAGGAGCCCTTTTCAGCGCGATATTGACACAAACAAAGAGCCAACAAAAGGGGAATAAATATGTTTGATTACGCACAAATAGAAGGTGGAAACCGGATCCAAATTGATCGCTCACGTGATGAAAATTTGACGAAGTTTGGGATTGAAACTCTCTATGACCGCTACCTTCTTCCAGAAGAAGCGCCACAAGATCTATTTGCCCGTGTTGCCATGTATTACGGCGATGATTCTAAACATGCTCAACGCCTCTATGACTATATGTCCAAACTATGGTTCATGCCTTCGACCCCTATTCTTTCAAATGGCGGTACAAGCCGTGGTCTTCCTATTTCATGTTTCTTAAACGAAACACAAGATAGCCTTGGCGATATTGTTGAGCTTTGGAACGAAAATGTATGGCTTGCTTCTCTTGGCGGCGGCATCGGTTCTTACTGGGGTAACGTTCGCTCCATCGGTGAAAAAGTAGGCCGTAACGGTAAGACATCTGGTATTGTGCCGTTCATCCGCGTGATGGACTCACTGACATTGGCGATCTCTCAAGGCTCACTTCGTCGTGGCTCTGCTGCGATCTACCTTCCAATCTGGCACCCAGAAATTGAAGAATTCATTGAAATGCGTCGCCCAACAGGCGGTGATCCAAACCGTAAAGCTCTAAACCTTCACCAAGGTGTTCTTGTGACCAATGGCTTCATGCAGGCTGTTGAAAATGACGAAGAATGGGCACTCCGTTCACCAAAAGACAATGCAGTTATTTCAAAAACATCTGCACGTGATCTATGGATTCGCTTGCTGACTGCGCGTATTGAAACAGGTGAGCCTTACATCATCTATATCGACCACGTGAATGACAACATTCCTGACCACCACAAAATGGCGGGTCTGAATGTTAAGATGTCTAACCTTTGTTCAGAAATCACATTGCCAACAGGCCGTGACCATTTAGGTAATGACAGAACAGCCGTCTGCTGCCTCTCCTCGCTCAACCTTGATAAGTTTGATGAGTGGCAAGATAACCCACAATTCATTGAAGACATCATGCGCTTCCTCGATAACGTGCTCAGTGACTTTATCGAAAAAGCACCCGATACCATGAAACGTGCAAAATACGCCGCGATGCGTGAACGCTCCGTTGGTTTGGGTGTTATGGGATGGCACAGCTTCCTACAACAAAAACAAATTCCAATGGAAGGCGTCATGGCCAAAGTTTGGAACCGTCGTATTTTCCAACACATCAAACGTCAAGCCGATGATGCGTCACGTAGCCTCGCTGAAGAACGTGGTGCCTGTCCAGATGCTGCAGATTACGGGATCATGGAGCGTTTCTCTAACAAAATGGCGATTGCACCAACCGCGTCAATCTCCATCATTTGTGGTGGGTCTTCCCCAGGGATTGAGCCGAATGCAGCAAACGCTTATACGCACAAAACTCTATCTGGTTCATTCCCAGTGAAGAACAAGTACCTGACTGCTATCTTAGAAGACTTAGGTCAAAACACAGATGACGTGTGGAGCTCCATCTTCACCAACGAAGGATCTGTTCAACATTTAGACTTCCTCACCGATGAGCAAAAAGATGTTTTCAAAACAGCCTTTGAGATTGATCAGCGTTGGTTGATTGAACATGCTGGCGACCGGGCACAATTTATCTGTCAGGCACAAAGCTTAAACGTGTTTCTTCCTGCAAACGTGCATAAGAAAGAGCTGCATAACATTCACATGGAAGCTTGGAAAAAAGGTGTGAAATCGCTTTACTACTGCCGTTCAAAATCCATCCAGCGCGCCGAAAGTAACGCCTCATGGCTCAGAACCCGCGAAAGCGAGGGCCGCGAACCAGAATTAGAAGCCACACAGCCAGAATACGAAGAATGCCTCAGCTGCCAATAGAAATAAGAATTTAAGAAAAGCCTCCTTCGGGAGGTTTTTTGTAACTATGAAGCGTTTAGCCCGAATATAAGTACATGAACAAAACAGACGTAAAATTAATATTTCTAGCAGCAACAAGCGGTATTGCATTAATGACCGCCAGTGTTGCCGCTGTTGCAATGAATTCAGACAAACAGGGAAATGTAATCATGACAAAATCTGGCGAGAAAGTTTCAACCGACCATCTGACCCCATTACAAAAAAAGGTAACGATGGAAGGCGGCACGGAGCGTCCATTTGATAACGAATATTGGGATCACAAGGAAGAAGGTATTTATGTTGATGTTATTAATGGGGAGCCTTTGTTTTCCTCAACAGATAAATATAACTCTGGCACGGGCTGGCCGAGCTTTACGCGCCCAATCTCTGAAAATATGATTGATGAACACAGAGATACAAAATTTGGCATGGTACGCACAGAAGTAAAATCTAGCGCAACCGATTCGCACCTTGGTCATGTTTTCAACGATGGACCAAAAGAAGCGGGTGGCTTACGTTATTGTATTAACTCCGCCTCCATGCGATTCGTGCCCAAAGATGATCTTGAAAAAGAAGGCTATGGCGAATACCTAAAATTGTTTGAAAGCGAGTAATTTTCAAACAATTTTTAGCGTTCCTATAACCCATAATTACCCTCTCCTAATTTTTTTGTAAAAATTACAAAAATACTACATATAGTATTTACATCGTAAAATTTATACTACATCATGTGTTTATATCTTTTTCACAAGATATATAAAATTCAAGAATTTAGTCTTATTTTAAGCTTGTGGACGACTCATAAAAATGACTCGGATTCATGGCTTCAAAATCTGATTATAAAGCACAGTTTAAAACGTATAAATATTAGGAGAAAATCATGGCCACCGTCCGCGAGGAAAAACGAGCAGAAATCACAAATGACATTGCGTCTTCAAATTCACCCCTTTTACAAGAACGTCACATTTATAAACCGTTTTTGTATCCGTGGTGCTACGAAGCATGGTTAACACAACAGCGTGTTCACTGGTTGCCAGAAGAAGTGCCATTAGCCGAAGATGTACGTGACTGGAAGAAAAACCTAACCGAGTCAGAAATTAACCTGATGACACAAATTTTCCGTTTCTTCACGCAAAGCGACGTTGAAGTAAACAACTGCTACATGAAACATTACAGCCAAGTATTTGGCCCTGTTGAAGTCCAAATGATGCTTTCTGCTTTCTCTAATATCGAAACAGTACATATCGCTGCTTACTCTCACTTGCTTGATACATTGGGCATGCCCGAAGTCGAATATGAAGCGTTCCTTCAATATAAAGAAATGAAAGATAAGTTCGATTACATGCAAGACGTATCCATGAATAACCGTCGTGATATTGCAAAAACAATGGCGATGTTTGGTGCATTTACAGAAGGTCTGGCTTTATTTGCGTCTTTCGCGATCCTCATGAATTTCCCACGTTTCAATAAAATGAAAGGTATGGGACAAATCGTGACATGGTCTGTGCGTGACGAGACATTGCACTGCCTTTCTATGATCAAACTCTTCAACAGCTTCATCAATGAAAACCAAGATATTTGGGATGATGAATTAAAAGCAGAAATCACAGAAGCTTGTGAAATCACAATCAAGCATGAAGATGCGTTCATTGATCTATGTTTTGAAATGGGCCCTATCGAAGGTATGGAGCCAGAAGATGTAAAACAATATATTCGTTATATCGGGGACCGTCGTCTGCAACAATTAAACTTGAAGCCTATTTATGGCGTAGAGAAAAACCCTCTACCGTGGATGGACGAGATGTTAAACGGAGCAGAGCACACGAACTTCTTCGAAAACCGTGCAACTGAATATTCAAAAGCCTCAACCCAAGGGGCTTGGGAAGATGTTTTTGCCGAAGATACATTCGCACCAAAACACGTTGATGCAGACGGCAACGTCACACGCGTAGACAGCATCGCGTCCGCTGCTGAGTAATATTTTAATATTTATAAGTCTCTCTCACCGCCCCATAAAACGGGGCGGTTTTTTTTCAGATTTATTTATTACCGTCAAAGAAATAAAATCTGATTTACACAATCTATTTCTGTAGGCGATATAGAATTTCTCTGATATAATAAGTTTAGTTATTAATTCAAAACAAGGGTTCTCCTTGATACCAATTGAACATCAAAATTTTACTCCCCCAAGCGGCGATAGCCGTTTATTGAGAGCAACCTCTTTCTTATCAAATTCACTTTTAAAGTCGCGATGTCTGTCAGCGGCTTTTTTATTATCCGCGTATCACTACTCTTTTGTCCACCCACTCAACGAAGCCGTAATGGGTTTACCCATCTGAGGCTTCCTTTTTAAAAAGGAAAAACATGTCCAAGAAATCATATAAAAAATCACGCAACAATAACGTAGTGAATCCCTTCTTTGACGAACAAGGGGGACCAAGAAAGGAACGTCAGTCTGACTGGCATCCTTTAGATGATCAAATTGATGGCCGTCGTGATAAAAAATATGTGAAAAATATTAAGCCACGCTCCGAAGGACAAGCTGAGCTTATGAAGGCAATTGACGAATATAATCTCACACTTGCCATCGGACCTGCAGGGACAGGCAAAACTTACATTGCTATCTCAAAGGCCGTTGAAGCCCTGGAAAAAGGCCAAGTAGAGCGTATTATCCTTTCTCGTCCCGCAATGGAGGCCGGTGAATCCCTCGGCTATCTCCCTGGTGGATTAGATGAAAAAATGGCACCCTACCTCCGCCCCCTTTATGACGCACTGGGGGATCGTATGGGCGGCAAGAAAGTTCGCCACCTTCTTGATGATGGCACAATCGAAATTGCCCCCGTTGGTTTTATGCGTGGGCGGACGTTGAACAATTCTTTTATCGTGATAGATGAGGCGCAAAATTGTACCTACGGACAATTAAAAATGCTTCTATCGCGCCTTGGTTGGCACTCCACCATGATTGTAACGGGCGACCCTGATCAAAGCGATCTGCTTGATGGTATGTCAGGACTAGACGACATCATGCGCCGCATGGAACCTTTACCGAACATTTCAGTATGCAAATTAGGGGCGCAGGATATTGTCCGCCACCCTCTTGTTGCAGAAATGCTCACGGTTCTTTAAATCGCGCTCTTTAAAAAATAATCATTATGCCTTATATAAAAAGGGATGATGAAAAATAGACTTTACCGCTTCCTTCTCCTCGGTGTAATCGGGCTAGCAACTGCTGGCCTGATTGCTTATGTGCAAATTCAAACTGATGAAAATACACGCGTTATTAAACCGACTATTGTCCAAAAAAACTTTGGCGGCTCACTTGATTTAATTGATCAAAATAAAGAAAAATTTACGAATCAAGATTTTGAAGAGGATCAGTATCGCCTGATTTACTTTGGCTTTACCTATTGCCCCGCAATTTGCCCGACTGAATTACAACGCATGGCGACAATTTTAAAAGATTTAGGTGACAAGGCAGACCAAATAACACCTTATTTCATCACGGTTGATCCGGAACGTGACACCCCAGACGTCATGAAACAATATGTTGAACTGTTTCACCCCCGCCTTATTGGACTTACAGGCAATCAAGCACAAATTGATCAGGCAAAAAAATCTTACAAAATATATGCGGCAAAAGTACAAGATGAAACCATGACAGAATACACGATGGATCATTCTTCATTTATTTACTTTATAGATTCAAAAAATAATCTGCTGCGTATTTTTAAAGCAGATGACAACATCGATTATATGACAAAGGTTATACAAACTTATCTTCAATGAGATTGTCAGGATTCTCTTTTTGTGACAAAATTAGGCGTTATTAAAAAAACGTCTTTCAAATATGTCCAAAGGAGATTCCATGAAAATTAAACATCTTGCCTACTCTGCGCTCTCAGCGTCCGTTCTTCTTTTATCTTCTGCTTCGGCACAAGCTGCGGGTTTTTATATCCAAGAGCAGTCCGTCAAAGGTCTGGGAACTGCATTCGCAGGCTCCACAACCTCTATTGATGATGCGTCTACAATTTATTTTAATCCCGCTGGTATGACCAAATTAGATGGAGCACAAGCGAATATCGGTGTTCACCTTTTGCTTCCAGATGCTGATCTAGAAGATAATGGATCAACATTCGGTGGAAATAATCCAGGAAACCCATACGACCCATCTCCCGTTCCTAACTTATTTGCTGCAACACCTGTCGATTTTCAAGGACGCAAAATTTGGTTTGGTGTTGGTGTAACCGCGCCTTTTGGTTTGGCAAGTGAGTATGATGAAACGGACTTTGTTGCATTCGATTCAACTGACACAGAATTGTTAACAATAAATGTGGCGCCTTCTATCGCCTATGCCGTAAATGATCAATTCTCTATCGGCGGTGGTGTTGATATCCAATATGCAGATGCAGAATTAAAGAATTTTGTTAACCTTGGTGCTGGCGGTACTGGTATCAGCACACTTGAGGGTGATGATGTCACAGTTGGCTATAATTTAGGTGTACAGTATCGTCCAAGAGTAGATACAGAACTCGCTCTTCACTATCGCTCTGCAATTAGTCATGAGCTAGAAGGTAGCGTCAGCCTTGAAGGTACTTTAGCTGACTTTGATGTTGGTGGTAGTGCAGATCTTGATCTTCCTGATATCGCAACATTTGGCATCGCTCATGATATCAATGATCGTTTGCGTGTTATGGGACAAGCCACATGGTTCGGTTGGAGCAATTTTGAATCGATTGCTGCTGTACGCGACGACGGTACTCCTGTGACACCTGTTGAACAAGACTATCAAAATACATTCGCTTTTGCGATTGGAGCAGAATATGATTTGAGTGATCAATGGACAATCCGTGGTGGGTATCAATTTGATGAGACACCAACAACAGATGAGTTCAGAACATCAAGAACACCTGATGGAGATCGTAATTGGTTTAGTGCTGGAGCAACATACAATTATAACCAAAAACTATCTTTTGATTTAGCTGCGACATACATTGATGTAGATGATGGTATTATTGATGTCTCACGTAATGGTGGCACCGCTCAGGTTACAGGAACAACTGAAGGTTCTGTAGGCATTCTTGCTGTTGGTTTGAACTATAAGTTCTAATCACGAAACGTAATTCAAAGAAAAACCGCCTAACAGGGCGGTTTTTTTATGTTTCTAATTTAAGGGTTATTAATCTTCAATAATTGAATTTAGCTTCATCGCTAAGCCCATGGAGCCATCGACTTTTAATTTCCCCATCATGAACGCCATTGTTGGGTCTTGGGCCCCATCCATCAACGCCTTAAACGTATCAAGCGAGCATTTTAACGTACAATCCGCGTCTTCATCATCATGAGACACTTCTGGCGGGTTTTGCGTCGCATCCACAAAAATAACGCCATCATCGTCAAAATCAAACTTCACTTTAGCATCTAACCCTGCGGCCAGCGCCATTTTTGATTTAATTTTTTCTGTTACCATTTCTAAAGACATTTTATTTCCTTTTGTTGTTTCAATGATAGTTTAAGCCGACATCGGCATATTATCAATCAATCTTGTTGTTCCAATCCACGCAGCAACCAATACTCTGTTCGGTTTTTCAGATAGAAAAGTTTCTGAATTAACGACTCTACAATAATCAACCTTATCAAAACCACTATCTAAAATAAGATTAATTGCTTCTTGTTCTGTCAGCATATTTTGCGCCAGTTGCGCCAATATTTTATTAAGATAGGTGGCGCTCTCATATTCTACTTCACGCAAATAAACATTACGCGAAGACAAGGCTAAACCATTACCATCGCGTACGGTTTCAACGCCAACTATTTTAATTGGCATTTTTTGTTCATGTACCATGTCACGAACAACTTGAAGTTGTTGAAAATCTTTTTCACCCATCATCACAAGATCAGGCTTTGAGAGGGTAAACATACGATGTAAAACCGTCACAACCCCATCAAAGAAATGCGGACGAAATTCGCCTTCAAGTGGTTTAGCTAATTCACCTGCCTCATGCGTAATTTTAATCTCATCGGGATAAATATCATTTGTAGACGGCAGCCAAACTGCCTGTGCACCAGTCTTTTCAAGCTTTTCTAAATCCGTTTCCAGAGTTTTTGGATAAGTCTCTAAATCTTCACCTTCCGCAAACTGTGTTGGGTTCACATAGATATAAGGCATGCAAATATCTGCATGTTTTAACCCCTCTTCGACCAACTTCAAATGCCCTTTATGCAACGCCCCCATTGTAGGGACAAGTGCAAGCGTTTGGTTCTTCAAAGAATTTTGAAAATCTTTTAAATCCGCTAATGATTTTATAAGTTGCATAATGAGACGCGCTTAAAATTCATCCTCATTATGATCCATAAGCGTATCGCTACCCGCCATGATGGCTTTAAAATGCCAATCAGCTTCGGGCAACATACGGGCGAAGAAAAAACGTGCCGTCTTGATTTTGGCTTGATGGAATTTCTTATCCCCTTCACCGTCCGCTAATTTCTTCAATGAAATTTCTGCCATTTGAATCCACATATAGCCCATTGCGACCAATGCAAATTGACGAAGGTAATCAACACTTGCCGCGCCTACCTCTAAAGGATTTTTCAAACCTTTTTGCGCAATAATCGCGGTGGATTGTTGCAACTTCGCAAAAGATTTGGCGAGCGGCATTAAAAATTCCTGCAACTCCGTATTCGTCATATTGGTTTCGATATATTCGCTCAACGGGTGGAAGAAACGGCGCAGATAACGCCCCATATTTGCGCCCATTTTACGCCCGACTAAGTCCAACGCCTGAATACCGTTCGTGCCTTCATAAATCATTGCAATACGCGCATCACGGGCATATTGCTCCACACCATATTCCCAAATATAGCCATGACCACCATGGATTTGCATGGCAAGCGATGATACTTCAAACCCCATATCCGTTTGATAGGCTTTTAAAATAGGAGTCATCAACGCGACTAAATCATCCGCCTCTTTACGCTTTTCTGCATCTTCATGATGGAGCGAGATATCTAAGTTTTTACCCACCCAATACGATAACGCCCGTGCGCCTTCACAAAAGGCCTTAGACGTCAGAAGCATACGACGTACGTCTGGATGAACAATAATAGGATCAGCTGGTTTTTCTGGTGCCTTTGTTCCATCAAGGGAACGCATCTGTAAACGATCTTTGGCATACGCCAGACCATTTTGATAAGCCACTTCAGCAATACCTAATCCTTGCATCGCCACACCTAGGCGCGCCGCATTCATCATGGTAAACATCGCCTTTAAGCCTTTATGCGGCTCGCCCACAAGCCAGCCTTTGGCCTCTTCCAAATTCATCACACAGGTTGAATTGGCGTGGATACCCATTTTATGTTCGATGGAGCCACAATTAATCGGGTTACGGATCATATCCTCGGGTAAAAATTTAGGCACAACAAAAAGTGAAATTCCTTTCACGTCATCAGACGCATCGGGCAATTTCGCAAGCACCAAATGGATAATATTTTCGGATAAATCATGCTCTCCCGCAGAAATAAAAATCTTCGTTCCCGTAATATTATAAGACCCATCATCATTCGGTTTGGCACGGGTACGAATAAGCCCTAAGTCCGTTCCACAATGCGGTTCCGTTAAACACATTGTGCCTGACCATTCACCAGTAATAAGTTTTGGAAGGTAAGTATCTTTTTGTTCATCCGTGCCGTAATGGTGCAAAGCTTCATACGCCCCTTGGGATAGACCTGGATACATTCCAAATGAAAAATTGGCCGAACAAATCATTTCTTGCATCACGGTGTTGACCGTCATCGGCAATCCCATACCACCATATTCCGGGTCCGCAGATACACCACACCAACCATTTTGAGTAAATTCATCATAGGCCTCTTTAAACCCTTTTGGCGTGATGACGTCACCATCTTTCCAAGTACACCCTTCTTGATCACCAGATTGGTTCAACGGAAACAAAGTATTTTCGCAAATCTTTGCCCCCTCTTCCAAAATTTGATCGACGAGATCAGAGCTTGCCTCAGAGAAAGTGGGAATTTCAGTCAATTCTTCAACATTCAAAAGATCATGGAGAACAAACTTTATATCATCCATCGGCGCATTATAAATTGGCATATATTTTTCTCATTTTTTTAAAAATTACATTTAGAAGTATAGAGCTATTTTCTTTAACTTTCTATTTATTATAGTTATTTAGCTTTATTTTCTGACAAGGCACGAGAGAGGACGAATAGTTTACTATTTTACGAGCGAGTAACGCTGCCAGAAGATAAATGTAAATGACTATAAATTATTCCTTTAACCATAATGACAAATTATCTCTCACCTTATCCTCATCCGCATTTAAAATAGTACGCTTGGATTTTTCTAAAACAGAAGATTGCTTGGCCATAATCGTCTTTTGAATTTGATTCAAGGTTTCAGAACCAATTTCCTCACGCTTCGCCGCCATGATTTTTTGTGCTTGCGCTTTAATATCATCGCTTTTATTGACCGTTTTCTTGGGTTTCTTTTTCCAGAACATCTGCACCCTCTTTTTATACTATATTTATTATAATTCAGCAAAATTAAAACATTCTTAACCTCGATAAGAGAAGCTATAATGCTAGGCATAAAATAATAAATAAGGGCTATTCTAATATGACCGATTCCGCTCCATTTAAAACCATTTCAACGCCGTCCACTGGCTATAATGATCTTAAATTTTACTTTGCTAATCTAAACACAATGTTTTCGATCCGAAATACATTAGCTGTTGATATGATGACCGCAATGCCGTCAGGAAGTATTTCAAAACGCCTGCATGATATTTCTTCTATTACAAAAAGAATTTATGCCGAAACAACCACACCATCTGTTACGAATTTATTGGATCAGGTTGAAAGCGAAGCAGAAAATAATAAAAAGGATTGGAATAAGTGGGATCTTGCTAATTTAAAAGAGATGCGCCGCATTCATTCTCATTTGTCTGCTCTGCCGCCAGAGCTTTATATTGCATCGGTTCAAGTCTCAAACGAGGGGCGCAAAATGCACGCCCAAGCACTTAAAAAAAGCGATTGGAAATCTGCTGAACCATACGTTCAAAAAGTTGTTGATCTCTATAAAAAGATTTCTGAACATAAGCAAAATAAATTCAAGACAGCTTCTCCCTACCGTGCACTTTTGATGGGCTACGCAAGCGATATTTCAGATCGTCAAATGGATGATCTATATGACAGTCTTCTGTCTCCTCTCACATCGCTTTATCAAAAAGCATTAGAAAAGCAAAATGCACAAGATGCGCCTATTCCTCTGGATGGTGATTTTACCAAGGCAGATCAGATGTGGCTCAATAAAACCGTACTTGAAATCATGGGTTTTGATTTTAATCGCGGCGGTTTGTATGTCTCAAATTCTAGCCCTATGACAGGTGGAAACCCAGAAGATACAAGGGTTTTAGTACGTTGTGGTAATAACACAAACTTTTTAGATTCACTTGAAGATACCCTATATCAAGGCGCACGTGGGCTTTACTATCAAAATTTACCAAGCGAGTGGTACAGCCAACCTGTTGGTCAAGATCAAGGAACAATTATCCTCAATGCGCTAAGCCAACTTTATGAAACAATTATTGGACGCACACCCCAATTCTTTGATTTTATCTCTGTCCGTGCCGAAGGGGTCTTTCGACAGTTTAAAAATAAATCTTTTGAACCTGAAAATTTATATCAATTAAAGAAACGTATTAACCCGACTTCTGTTCGCAATAATGCAGATGAGTTGAGTAAAATTTTCCATGATATTTTACGTTATCGTATTGAACGCGATCTTATTAATGGTGGATTAGACGTTAAAGATATTCAAGAGCGATGGAACGAAGAGAGTAAAGCGCTCTTAGGATGCGCCCCTGATAATATAGCCGAAGGTGTTCTACAAAATCCTGACTGGTTTACGGGGCGTTTTGGCTTTATTCCAACAAACACGTTATCGCATATTATTGCGGCTGAATTGAATGATACCCTGTATCAAAATATTGATGATCTTCCAAATGAGATTCAAAAAGGCCATTTGGATAAAGTGGGTCATTTCCTCAAAGAGAACATACATGACCTTGGTCGTTCTAAAGAACCTCTTGAAACTATTCAGGCCATAACAGGAAAAGATCTGAGTACAGAAGCCCTGTTAAAGCATTTGGAGCGCCGCTATCTCAGCGATAAACGATAAAATAGCTTAGAATAATCGATTGAGCCTTTTGCATATCCTTGTAAAAGGCTCTGTTTTTATATATGGTACTCTATAAGTAATTCATAATATTACATAAAATTGAACAAAGGATTTTAGAATGACTAAATTAGGAACAAAATTTTCAGCTTTCGCACTTATCGCAATGACAACACTAGCCTTAAGCGCTTGTGGCTCTATTCCACCTTGTAACGATGAATTAGATGAATGTTCACGTGGCGGTGCCTATACAGAAGAACGTACTGTTGAGGCAGGAAAAAGAATGCCTGCCCCTGCGCCAGAACCTGAAGTTGTAATCGTAGAAAAAGAAGTAATTGTAGAAGTTCCTGCTCCCGCTCCTGTTGTGGATGACACACCAGTCATGCAAAGCGCAGAACCACAATTCACACAAATTTCTAAATAAGAGATTATAAATTAAGAATTTTAAAACGGAGCCATCAGGCTCCGCTTTTTATTAGGCAATTTCGTTAAACCACTTGTTCAACGCATCCCAACACGCACCACCACGTTCAAAGAAATCTTTCTGATATTCTTCGTCAAACCACATTTTTTGGTACGCGATAGATTCTTCTTGGCTATAAACTTTAACTAAAGGAAAACAACTTTTCCCATTCTCCCAAGATCCTATTGTTAATCCATATTTTTTTAAAGATGGCTGAAAACTAGGATCAATAATACGCCACTCATTATCTTGATAAATTTCAGCGTAAAAATGAGTCGTTAAAAGATCATCGGGCAGAAGATCCGAAATTTCTTTAGGAATTCCTTTTGCTTTCCATGTCGTTTCTGCAACACGGCCTCTGACGGTATAACCAAGGATGGCGAGACGCTGTATTAATTCCCTACCTTTATAAAAGCAGTTATTACAAGTATCGCTTGGTGTTGGCGGCAAACAATTATAGGGTCTTTCCTGAATTTCAAGAAATATATCTTTTGCCCAACTATCATCCATGGTTTTAATTCCGAAGCGGCTTACCCGTGGTCAACATATGTTCAACACGGTCTTGCGTGCCGCCGTTTTTGATAAGTTTCATAAATTCATCACGTTCTAATTTATAAAGTTCATCTTCATGAACAGGCGTTGTCCAATCGCCATCTTTTCCGCCACTTAAAACGGTCGCAACCGCGCTTGATACTGTCACATCATACGGCGTCGCCTTACCAGATTCACGTAAATCAGACACAGCCAGATCAAGCGCTAATTTACCCGCAGGACCCGCAACACGGATGGCTTCGGCAGGTAATGGCGCTTCATAGCCGTTGACCAATTCCAATGCCTTTTGCTTGGCATCAAACAATAAACGGTCACGATTCATTGTAATGCCATCTATTTCTCTTAAATATTTCATTTCTTTGGCTTCCTGCGCAGATTTTGCAACCTTCGCCAAACCAATCATCTCAAACGCCTTACGCACCGCGCCCATGGGGGTAACCTTAGGGGAGAACCAAATATATTTCTCACCTGTTACGCCTTCAACATTTTTGTCATACGCCTTTTCTTCTTCGGCCTGATAACGCAGCAGCATTTCTTTACATCCGCCCCAACCAGGGAGCAAACCAACACCGACTTCAACCAAACCGGTATAGGTTTCGGCATGTGCCTGTACGTGATCTGAATGCAATAAAATTTCACAACCACCGCCCAACGCCATACCACTCGGCGCACTAACAACAGGAAACGGCGCATATTTCAACGCCTTATAAACTTTCTGCCCACCAGAAACGAGCGCCTCAATTTGTGGCCACATCGCAATGTTCATGGCAAAAATGGCGAGCCCTAAATTCGCGCCAGCAGAAAAATGTGAGCCTTCATTATAAATAACCATCGCTTTATAATCGCCAGATCCGTCGCCGATAAGTTTTATAGCCCTATGATATGCTTCAAAAACATGCTCATCCAGCGCATTCATTTTGCCTGTAAATTCAACACAAAGAACACCACCATCAATATCCCAAACGCTTGCGCTTGCTGTTTTAATTACTGGCTCTTTGGATAATTTAATATCACGTAGCAAAAGCACACCTTCACCGCGTTCAACATTATGATATTTTTTATCCGTACCAAAATATTGTAATTGACCCTCTTCGACTTGATAGAACGTCCCGTCACCAACAGCCTCAAGCATTTCAGGAACATCAATCCCCTCTTCTTTTAGCTTATCGGCAAACCATTTAGGTCCAAGGTCGTCGATCATTTCGAACGGCCCTTTTTTCCAATTGGTGCCAAGGCGCATCGCCTCATCAACGCCCGCAATATTATCTGCAATTTGCGGCACAAGGGACGCGGCATAAGCCAACGTTTGGCTTAATACTTTCCACGCATAATGACCACCTTGATCATCTGTTTCTACCACCGCGCGTAATCCTTTTTTACCAGCCTTAACAGACTCTAATTTTTGTTTATCAGATTTACGGTATTGGCTTTCTTCAAACTTATCTGGATGAATATCCAATGTTTGTTTTTCTTTTGATCCTTTTGGCGCGTCAGGATTTAAACGATAAAATCCACCCTTACCTTTACGGCCGTTATATCCCGCCTCAATCATCTGCCCGACAAACGGATAATCTTTATAAATCTCACGATATTGATCATCTTTTGGCAGAGCCGATAACATTGAATTGGCCAAATAAGGCATCAAATCGACACCCACCAAATCAATCAAACCAAACACGGCTGTCTTTGGCACACCAATGGGTTTACCCATCACGGCATCTGCCACTTCCAACGGCACACTATCTTCCACCGCGACATTCAACGCCGTTTGCATCCAAAAAACGAGCAAGCGGTTGACGATAAATCCAGGTGTATCCTTACAAAACACAACGCCTTTACCCAAACGCTCATCACAAAATTGACGAATAGTTTCAACAGATTTGGAATTGGTTTTGTCGCTCTTAATAATTTCAAGAAGGCGCATATAACGCACAGGATTGAAAAAGTGCGTAATCATAAAATCTTCAATAAATTCTTTTGGCTGACCTTCGGTTAGTTTTTCCAACAAAATCGTTGAGGTGTTCGATGAGACAATCGATCCTTTTTTGCGGTGCTTTTGAATCTTCTCGTATGTTGCATGTTTGATTTTTAAATCTTCTAAAACAACTTCAACAATCCAATCACAATCACCAATTTTTTCTAAATCATCTTCTAAATTACCAACTTCTATTAACTTGGCATTCTTCTTTGACATAAAAGGCGCAGGATCTGTTTTTAACATCTTGGCCACCGCGCCTTTGGTAATAATATTTCGGTCTTCGGCATCTTTATTATTCCCTGTCGCGGTTGCACCGCTCCTCGCCTCTTGTGGCACAATATCCAACAACACAACGGGCACGCCTGCATTCGCAATCTGCGCGGCAATCCCGCTCCCCATGACGCCTGCACCGATGACTGCAACTTTATTAATAGTCATTTTGACTCCTGCTTTTTATAAATATTTTTTATCCAAAAATTCTTAATAAACGGTAGTGATAACGTTGAAAGAAGGTACCCACCCGTTGGCACAAACGCGCCAAGTAAGGGATTACCAAGCCCTGCGTAATTCATGTAAAGCGCCGCAATCACATAGGTAAATGCCGCAATAAATCCTCGGCGCGCCCATGACGTTTCCCACGCCTTATCCATTTCAACGCGTTTATTTCTTTCTTGAATAGCCTTTAAATCGCTATCGCTCATTCTCAATTAAACGCTTTCCAAGACAATCGCGACACCCTGTCCACCGCCGATGCACATAGTAGCAAGACCGTATTTCTTTTTCTCACGTTGCATCAAACTGGCGAGCTTTCCTGTGATCCGTGCGCCCGATGCGCCGAGCGGATGACCCAGCGCAATGGCGCCGCCATCTAAATTTACTTTCGTCATATCAGCTTTTAATTCCGCCAAAACAGATAAGGCTTGCGCCGCGAAGGCTTCGTTTAATTCCACGATATCAATATCATCTATTTTTAATTCTGCGCGTTCCAACGCTTTGTTAGACGCAGGCACAGGACCAATTCCCATGATATCCGCCGCACAACCCGCAACACCGACAGATTTAATCCGCGCCATAATCGGCAAGCCGTGTTTTTTCGCATACTCTTCAGACGCGACCAAAACCGCAGATGCACCATCTGTTAACGGAGACGCCGTTCCTGCTGTAACACTACCATCTTTATCAAATGCCAAAGGCAACCCTGCCAAGGCTTCCTTGGTGGAGCCTGCACGAATACAGCCATCTTCGCTCACGCCATCAACAGTCACGATTTCATCTTTGAAATGCCCTGCCTCTTGCGCTTTTGCCGCTTTGTTTTGCGAGCCAACCGCAAATTCTTCTTGCGCGTTACGATCAATTTTATATTTCTTCGCTAAATTTTCTGCTGTAATACCCATGCTAATATAAGCCGCCGGACACACATCCATCATTTTGGGATTTGGCATCGGATTAAAGCCTCCCATCGGGATACGGCTCATGCTTTCAACGCCTGCACAAACAAACATTTCACCCGCACCCATTTGGATATATCCCGCCGCCATTTGTACGGTCGTCATAGATGATCCACAAAAACGATTTACGGTTGCACCCGCAACGCTATCAGGCAGACCAGCCAATTGAGCGACGATTTTACCAAGGTTAAAGCCCTGTTCCGCTTCGGGGAACGCACAGCCCATTAATAAATCTTCGATATCATCTGCTTTTGCGCCCGTTTCTTCTATCAAAGCCTTAATGACGTCCGCCGCCATATCATCGGGGCGGGTCTTTGCCAATGCGCCCTTGGTCGCAAAAGTAAAGGGAGAGCGTTTATATCCGCAGATCACAACAGATGTTTGCATAAAATAGACCTTTCGATTGAAAAGAGATGAACAACAATATTTTTCAAAAATTACTATATATTGTAACTGCTTAGAGGTCTATAAAGGGTTAACAAAATGCAATTTTATTTAAAAAAATATTAACCATAAAAAATAATATTGAGCTTTCATGATTGTTGCCAGATGTGCCATTTGACTTGCTGTTTGACATGTTGTTTGACACGGCCGTTAAAATAAGGCAATTAAAGCAATAACAAATAAGAATTACAGGAGTCCCCACCAATGTCTAAAGGTTTAAAGCGTATTTGTATGAATTGCGGTATGCGTTTTTATGATTTGGATAAAGATCCAATCATTTGCCCCTCTTGCGAAACTGTCTTTACAGGTGAGGAAAAGGTTAAATCCCGTCGTGGTCGTCCAGCGGCTGAAGAAGTCGTAAAAGAAGCACCAAAAGCCAAAAAAGACGAAGAGGACGAAGACGATATTGATGATATCGACCCTGATGATGACATCGTAAGCCTTGATGACGTTGACGAAGATGACATAGATGATGATGATGACGAAACATTAACAATCGATTCTGACCCTGATGATCTTGATGATGATTTGGAAGATGACTTAGATGATCTTGATGATTCTGACGACGCAAATGATGATGAAGAAGACGAAGATAAGCGCTAATCAAAAATAAGATAGACGTTTACACCACCTTCGTTTCATCAAAATATTTATTGAAACCTGTTAAGCCACAATATAGGGAATCATCTCTATGCTCTACATCGTTATAAAGAGAACGTTGTGCAGGATGAATTTTATACAGCTTTAATATCCGATCCGTTTCAGGAACTTGATTAATAGATATTTGTTTCATTAAAAACAATGAGGCCATAAAAATTCGGTGACAAGATCTTTTAACCACAGGTAAAGATTGTGCCTTGGCTTTCAGATCAGACATATAAATATGTTTGGGTAATTGCGTTTCCGTTCTCTCATGCAAAACATACGATAAGATCGAATATTCACGACTTTCGTTGTAAATATTATACTCCCAACCACTGACGTTGACAACGTAATCATAACCGCGTTGATCGTCTGCCTTCACAATCGGTATCGGTTCAATCAGATAGGATAATCCTGTCACCAGCGCCGAAGCTGGATTTTTTAAAATGGCCTGCCCGTAAGTACTTTCAAGATCACCAAGTTGTTTCCAACCTTTAGGCGGCCAAGAAACACCCAGATTTTTAAATTTACACATATGAACCTGCCCTGTTAAAGCAAATTATTTTTATAATTTGAACACTATGATATTTTGATTAATTATAGTAAGCCTGAAAAAAGCTCATAAATCAAGGTTTATAGTTTTGTGTCACTTTTTGGTACAGCATGACAAGGTAAAGCAAAACAAAATAGAACATGTAAAGCTCTTGGACTTCGCTGAAGCGAACAAAGATAATAATGTCAAAAGCTTCAAATGTTTTTTCTAAAATCTGTGGAATAAAAACTAAAGCTGCGATGACACCTAATTTTTGCGATGGAAGTAAAAAATCTAAATTCTGCGGTAACTTTAAAATATTTTTCTTTTTAAGGAAGGGTGCAATTAATCCGCCAAACACAATACTAACTAATAAAATTAAACGCGGTTTTTGATCAAACCATGACGACGTGTTGTGCAAATTCGTTTCTTGCTGGTCATTTACACTTGTCCAATAATCAGGCGTAGCCCAATCCCAAATATGCTGCCCCCAACTAATTTCCTCGCCTGCAACATAAAAACAACAAAGCGCAGCCAAACCAAACCAAAAATTTAGTAACTTGGTTTTACTTTTAATTTTAAAAAAGTAAGCACAGCAAACAAAAAATCCTATTACAAGCAGAAAAAATTCTGCCAATTCATGAGGCCCATTTTCAGAATGAAGATGCGACAAAATATTTGTCGACAAACTAAGCTCTAAAATAATCTGCGCCCCCATCACAACAACAGGAATCCACAACCAAAAAATAGGAGAAAGCGTCTGTTTCATAAATTAAAACTATTCCACCGTAACAGATTTGGCAAGGTTACGCGGTTGATCCACGTCTGTGCCTTTGGCAACGGCTACGTGATAGGATAAAAGTTGCATCGGCAAGGTGTAAAGAATAGGTGCTACAAAAGGGTGGACCTCGCCCAATTCAACAGACCAGCTTGTAATATCGCTCATGGCTTGAACGCCTTTTTCATCTGAAAACAGCATAATTTTTCCGCCGCGCGCCACTGTTTCCTGAACATTTGATAATGTTTTTTCAAAAAGCGGATCATTTGACGGGGCGACCACCACAACTGGCACATGATCATCAATCAACGCGATCGGGCCATGTTTCATCTCCCCTGCCGCATAACCTTCGGCATGAATATAAGAAATTTCTTTAAGCTTCAACGCACCTTCTAAGGCAATTGGATAAAGTGATCCGCGCGCAATATAAAGCATATCACGGGCCTCAAAAACCTGCTTTGCAATGCTCTTTATAGCCTCATCATGCTGAAGAATATCAGAGGCGATTTTGGGTAAATGACGAAGAGCATCCGCATAGGCTTTGCGCTCTTTTTCTTCAATATTGCCGCGTTTAAACGCCAATGCCAAAACCAAACACGCCAAGGTTGTTAATTGTGTTGTAAATGCCTTGGTCGATGCCACGCCAATTTCAGGCCCTGCCAAGGTATGCAAAACCAAATCAGATTCACGCTCAATCGTGCTTTCGATTGTATTCACGATAGACAAAATTGTTTGATCTTGTGATTTACAATAACGAAGGGCTTCTAATGTATCTAGCGTTTCCCCAGATTGTGACACGAAAACACAAACACCATCTTTAGGCAACGGAGCTTCGCGATACCGAAATTCTGACGCAATATCCACTTCACAGGGGATACGCACAATTTGTTCCAACCAATATTTTGCGACCATACAGGCATAAGATGCTGTACCACACGCAATTAAAGTCACACGAGGTGCGCGTTCTATCGCTTCGATAATATTATCAGGTAACGTAATCTCACCCGTTGCAGGATTAATAAAACTATTGAGCGTATCGCCAATAACTGCAGGCTGCTCATAAATTTCTTTGAGCATAAAATGAGGATACTCCCCCTTACCCGTTGTCGCACCAGATTGCGCGGTCACACGAATAGGGCGCTCCACATTATCATTATCCGCTGTATAGATACGCACTGAATTTTTTGTCAAAGCAACGCGATCCCCATCTTCCAAAAACGTAATTTTTTGTGTGAGGTGGGCGAGTGAATAAGAATCTGATCCCAAATACATCTCCCCTTCACCATACCCAACCGCCAATGGCGTCCCATGGCGTGCGCCAATCATCAAATTATCTTGATCAGAAAAAATAAGCGCGAGCGCATAAGCACCTTCTAAGCGCGCAAATGTCTTATCTGCCGCCTCTTGTGGGCTGCTTCCTTGCTTCATATAATGCGTCACAAGATGCGCAATAACTTCTGTATCTGTATCAGTTTGAAACTGACATTGATGTTCTTTTAACTCCGCTTTGATCTCGGCATAATTCTCAATAATCCCATTGTGCACCACGGCCACTTTTTCTGTGGCGTGTGGGTGTGCATTATTAGTCGTAGGGCCACCATGCGTTGCCCATCTTGTATGGCCAATACCAATATTTCCTGCCAATGGCTGTTCTTGTAATAAATTATCAAGGTTAATTAATTTACCTTCAGCGCGACGGCGGTCAATTTGCAAATTATCATTTAACGTTGCAATACCCGCGGAGTCATATCCACGATATTCAAGACGCTTTAACCCTTCCAACAATTGAGGTGCCGCATCTTTGTTGCCAATAATTCCAATAATTCCACACATTTAATTAATCTTCTTCCTCTTTGGCCTTTTGTTGTAACTTCATTTTGCGATACTCACTGGCCCAACCATTATGGTTCTCCTGACGTGCGCGCGCTACAGCCATTCCATTTTGTGGAACGTCCTTGTTAATCGTTGAATTGGCCGCCAAAATTGCGCCATCTCCTATTTTAACAGGGGAGATAATCGTGGAGTTCGACCCCACAAAAACATCTCTACCAATCGTGCTTTGATGTTTGAAAAATCCATCATAATTGGCAATCACCGTGCCCGCCCCAATATTAGATTTTTCGCCAATTGTTGCATCCCCAATATATGAAACATGTTTCGCCTTCGCGCCTGATTTTAAGGTGGAGCGATTAATCTCGATAAAGTTTCCAACGCTCGCCCCTTCTTCAATCACAGATTTTGGACGAATACGTGCAAACGGGCCAATCTCAACGCTACTTTCAATTTTTGCGCCCTCAATGTAAGAAAACGCTTTAATTTTAACGTTATCGGCAATCTCAACACCTTCTCCAATTACAACATTGGGTTCGATCACCACATCTGTTCCAAATTTTGTATCCCATGACAACGTTACCGAAGCTGGATCAATCATCGTCACGCCGTTTTCCATGGCATCGGTACGAAGCAAATCTTGTATCCATACTTCATGCAAAGCCAATTCAGCGCGTGTATTGATACCCCACCCGCACTCTAACTCTGTTTCAAAAATCTTGGTTTTTACGCCTTCTTGCGCGGCAATAACCGGAACATCCGTTAAGTAATATTCGCCTTGCGCGTTATCATCACTTAATTGCTCTAACCATTTTTTCAAATACTGCGAAGGCACACAATAATTACCGGCATTACGTGTCGTAATATTTAATTGTTCGTCATCACAATCTTTTTCTTCAACAATGGAATGCAGGGTTCCATCATCATTCACAATCATACGCCCTAATCCAGAAGGGAAATCCTGCTCAATCGCCATCGCAGATAATCCATCATGTGCGATCATATCTTCTAAGACATCAACACTGATAAAAGGCTCATCGCCTAAAAGAATAAGAACTTTTCCTTTAAAATCTTTTAAATGCGCCAAGGCAGGTTTTACCGCATCACCTGTGCCACGTTGTTCTTCTTGTATTGCCACATTATGCGGCGCAACGGCACTGGCCACGTCATCTTGCCCAGGTGCGCTGACGACAATGATTTTTTCTGGCTCTAAACTTTCCGCCGTATCAATCAGCCAATTAATCATAGGGCGACCAGCCACTTTGTGCATGACTTTGGAAAGGGATGACTTCATCCGCGTTCCTTTTCCTGCTGCTAAAATGACAACAGCTAAATCAGAATTTTTTAAAGCTTTATTCATGGTAAAATTTTTAAGCGAATTAGAGAATTAAACAAGTCACATGATGTTGCATAAAGTAACAAAATAGCGGCCTTTAAGCTATTCCTTCAGACTTAGTTTTTGACCTTGTGTTTCATATCGCGTCATGTGCATAAAAAGCGTGCCGTAATCTGTTTTAATTTTTATCTTTACCGGTACAGCAGGCTGCCCTTCGCTTACACTGGCAAACCAAACAGTTGGCATCGTTCCTTTTGCACGCCCTTGCTCTTGAATGGACATCCATCCTCTTGGTTTCTCCCGCCACTTACCTGCAACGGGTTCAACCAACGCCGCACATTCAACGGCAGGGCCTGCATAAATGTTATATCTTGAAGCCTCTAAAACGACTTCTCTTTTTTGTTTAAACGTTAATTTAAACCTGCGCTTACCATCAAAAATTTCTGAGCTCCCATTACATCCCTCGCCATTTGCAACAGAATCTAATGTGGCTAAAGTTGCCGTTAAAATATCTGTCGTGCCTTGCGTTAATTCATCATCAACTGCCTTGGAACTTCCATCGTTGCTATCATCTTTAAGGCTATAGAAATCAAAGCTCCCATTTTTGTTATATTTGTAATTTTTAATTTCTTCTTCTTTACGCCAAATCGCAACCGAACGATGCAATTGCGGTTGATACCGATCTTTCAACACCCAACCATTAGATTGAAAAACACCTTCCCATGGCGCAAGCTTGCCAAGCAGACCATAGGTTTGTGCCGCCAATGAAATATCGTATTTCCCCTGATCAGCTAAATTAACGTCCAACTTTGATTGCAACGCATGGATACCACCTGCATACACATCATATTGCATCACTTGTTGATTTTTTTGAATGGCTTGGGCGTTCGCGCTGCCCGCGACACCCATCACCAAAATTAACGCTACTAAAATTTTATTCATATTGTCCCACCAATTTATAGGGCGTTGCCCCTGTTCCCATTTTAAATTTTTTTAATCCAGCGGCAGAGTCTTCATCATTAAATCCACCTAAGTCTAAATCTTCAATACCACGTTTTCTCAATTCTTCTCGTGCCTGCCACAATAATATATGATGCGCGTTCACCTGTCGCCCTTCATCTGATGACCAGCCAATTTGATAGGTTGCGCTTTGCCCATGCAATAAAAACAAAACACCTGCAACGGCCTCAACCTTCACGCTGACCTTACCTATCACCATATTGGGTCGCGATGTCGAAATTGCGGCCAGATTATCCAATAATTTAGGCGATATCCCGTTATAACCCCGCGCCGCCTTATCCATGATGTAATTTAATTTGATCCACGAATAAAACGTGCCTTGATCATCCCATTCAATTTTAAGGTCAGAATTTATTTCTGCTTTCTGCTCTACTTTTTTCAGGGCACCACGCCAATTGGGTTTCATCGCCGTACGCGCATTATCATCTGATTGCCCTAAATCCCACCATAGTGATTGATATCCTGTTTGACCCTCAACGCGCTTCAAACCTGTTTGTTTAATTAAGGCTAACGCTGTTGCCCCATCATCAATCTCTGGCAAAATTCGGCGTTTACGCCCGAAACGTTTCGGAAACTGTGCATTAAATTCTTTTAAAAACACTTGTACGTGCGCCGCGCCGCCAAAACCATCGAACCACAAAGGCCCCCGATCCAAGATTATTGCATGGAACAACCCCCACAGAATTTTAGCTTCAACCAATTGCACAAGCCCTACCTCTTGCCCATTAATTTTAATCAACCCCCAACGTGCGCTATGCCTATTGGCCTTTGCATTGGCAATGCCGTAATCATAGCTTTGCAAGATGTTGGAGCGTTTAATCGACTTAAAACGCACATCCCATTCTTCTAACGACAATTGATTCCACTGAATTTCACATTTCATATCTTATTATAAAGATGATTTTTGTGGTAAAGATAGGGCTATGTTTATTATAAAAACCATCCGCGATATTTTTATGCTGTTTTTTCATGCTTTCAAACGCATGTTGCGTCACGATGGTCTAATGGCGGCAGGTCATATTGCGTTCAACGCTTTCTTGTCCCTCTTTCCTTTTATGATCTTTCTGGCGGCGGCAGCAGGTTTCCTGACCTCTCCTGATGATGTGCCGCGCATTATTGATTATATGTTCAGATTCATGCCCGCCGAAGTCGCCGAAGCCCTCGCCCCCACAGTCATAGAAATAATCTCCGCCAAACCTGCAGGGCTTTTAACCTTTGGATTTCTTGCCACCCTTTGGGCTTCCTCTACTGGAATAGAAGCCCTACGCATTGTCCTCAACCGCGCTTATAATATACAAATTCGTCGCCCTTTATGGCGCAGAAGAATCCAAAGCATCTTCTTTATTTTATTTTCAGGGCTCACCATTTTCTTTATCTCTATTCTGGTGGTCTTGGGGCCGTTAATATGGTCCATCCTAACGCCCATTTTGCATTTAGGTATATTACAAGAAATCATCTTTGATGCACTTCGCTACAGCTTTTCTCTCATTGTCTTGATGGGCGCGCTCGTCATCTTGCATAAATACCTACCCAACCGTGCGGAGCATAGAGACTATAAAATCTATCCTGGCGCTATTCTAACCACAATCATCTTCATTATTGGCGGAACGCTGTTTTCAGGCTTCATTCATAATTTTGGCAATTTCAACGCGGCTTATGGCTCACTGGGCAGTGTCATGCTCACACTTATTTTCTTTTATTTTACCGCCATTTTGTTTATCTTCGGCGCATATTTTAATGTAGAGCTGCATAACAGCAAACAAGACCAAACTAAAACGAAAGCATCATAATAATGGAAAATATCATCAACCAAGCCTGGGAAGACCGCGACACAATCAACACATCCACAACGGGCGAAGTGCGCGATGCCGTTATGGCCGCGTTAAATGATCTTGATGCCGGCAAACAACGTATCGCCGAAAAACAAGGCACAGGTGACTGGACGGTGAATCAATGGTTGAAAAAAGCCGTGCTTTTGTCTTTCCGTCTCAATGATATGTCCCCCATCTCTGGCGGACCAGATGGTTCAACATGGTGGGATAAAGTGCCATCGAAATTTAACGGTTGGGATGATAAAGCCTTCCAAGCCGCTGGTTTTCGCGCCGTACCCAATTGCATCGTGCGTCACTCTGCCCACATCGCCAAAGGCGTTGTATTGATGCCAAGCTTTGTGAACTTGGGCGCTTATGTTGATGAAGGCACCATGGTTGATACATGGGCAACGATTGGCTCATGCGCGCAAATTGGTAAAAACTGCCATATCTCTGGCGGGACTGGAATCGGCGGCGTGCTTGAACCCTTACAGGCTGGCCCCGTTATTATCGAAGATAATGTTTTCATCGGTGCCCGTTCCGAAGTCGCCGAAGGCGTTGTGGTCGAAGAAGGCTCCGTTATCTCCATGGGCGTATTCTTAGGCGCCTCCACCAAGATCGTTGATCGCGAATCAGGTGAAGTGCATTATGGCCGTGTCCCTGCCTATTCAGTCGTTGTACCCGGCACAATGCCTGGAAAAACACCGCAAAGCCCAAACTTAGCCTGCGCCGTCATCGTCAAACGCGTCGACGAACGCACTCGCTCCAAAACCTCTATTAACGGGCTTTTGCGCGACTAAACGCTTAATAGGCTTCGTTTTTCAGCCAAAAAGCTGAATTTAATCAAATATTTAGCAAAAAAATGTCGAAACCCCTTAAAAATAAGGGGTTTTATGGTATTTTATACCAAGAGCATCATTTTGTATTATTTTTCATATTTTT
>CAYGPG010000023.1:0-29040 GCA_964351905.1 uncultured Micavibrio sp. | reverse complement strand
TTTGCCAAGATTGATACGTTTTTCCATCATTTTTAAAATGAAGAAGGAAAAAACACCTGCGGCAATTAAACCTACGGCAATCATGGCGCCAAGGTAATCTGCTTGCGGTTGCTCAAAAATTTCACCGCGGAAGAGGTAGATAATAATGGCAAGCACAATATCAAATGCCAAGACTAAGGGTGCTAAACGTCCAATTTTACGGCGGGCACCTTTGTAACTAATTTCATCTGGATCATTAATTTGGTTCATTTTTACAGTTCCTTATTTTGTTTAATCTCATTATTGGAAGGAGATCCTTCGGCTTCGCTCAGGATGGTGTCGTTTTACTCCACCACTTTTGGCACAACAAAAAAACCTTCTAGAGTCTCTGGCGCGTTGGCTAAAATTTCTTTTTGGTAGCCACCATCGGTAATTTCGTCTTCACGTAAGCGAAGGGTGATATCCACCACGCTCGCCAAGGGCTCCACATTGTCTGTATCCACTTCGCTTAATTGCTCCACAAAGTCGATAATGCCAGAGAGTTGCGGGCCATATTTCTTCGCGTCCTCATCCGTGATTTTTAAACGCGCAAGGTTGGCAACTTTTTTAACTGCTTTTTCATCGAGTGACATATTTAAGAGTTCTCTTGTCTTATTTGAATAAATGCTTAATTCTTCTAACATAGAAGGAATTAAGCGTGCAAGACGCTATGATTAGAATATGGCTAAGAAGAAAATAAAATTGTTAAAAGATTGCCTTGATCGCGTGCCGAAAAATGCGCGCCTGATCGGCTTGGATTTGGGTACCAAAACCATTGGCGTTGCAATAAGCGATGCGGATCAATCTTTGGCAACGCCCATAGGCACCATCAAACGCACAAAATTTTCTGAGGACATCGTTGAGCTTTTGAAGATGATTAAAGAGTTTGAGGTGAGGGGGCTTATCCTTGGTTGGCCTGTGCAAATGGATGGCAGTGCGGGCAGCCGTTGTGACATGGTCCTATCTTTTGCGGACGAGATGCGGCGGCATGAAGATGTTCAAAAAGCCTTAGGTAATCCGCCCTTTATTGCCCTACAAGATGAGCGTTTATCCACACAGGCTGTGGATAATTTTCTGGATAACCGTGTGGATATGGGCAAAAAACGCAAAAAAGGCGCCAAAGACAGCGGCCTAAAAGACGCATTAGCTGCGCAAATAATCCTTCAAACGGCGTTAGACGGAATTTAATTACCAATTATCTTTCAGGTTTCTTAGGTTCTTCCAATATCACAGGAGGTGCTTTAAGCTCTGGAGGTGTGGGGCAATTAGGGTGCAGTTTTATTATATCTTTAATTAAGTCTGATAAAGAAGAGTAATATAAATCATAATCTGACTTTTCTATGTCTTCAGAACTAGTAGTTAATTTTTTACCATTTGAATCAAAGACTTCAAATGTAATTTCTCCTTCAGTGATTTTTTGTTTATGTCTAATTGTAGGATTATCAAAATGGTCTGTAATGACAATCGTACCATTGTCATGTAGTTCGAATAATCGAAATTGGTGCTCGTTTTCGTCAGTCTCAATATTTTCATCTTCTCTAATATGAAATGTTAATGACTTTAAACCATCTAATAATCTTAACTCCAGCATTCCAGGCACAGCTTGCTCGGGGATTCCCGCAAATATAAAGAAATCTGTAATATTTTCACCGTGAAGGGTGCCGTAGTACGTAGATTCTTTGACAGAAGGTTCAGCTCTATATTCAGGGTGCAGACTTTGCGCAGTTCGAAAGGCTATTTGTAAATCTATAGACATAATATAAAATAGTCATGTTTTTAAATTATGTCAATATTTTTTAACCATACCGCACCAACTCCCCACTATGGCGTTTCATCCATGTTTTGCCGCGTGTGTAGTCTTTGCACAAATCTGTGCAATGGTTCCAAAAGGCGGGGGAGTGATCCATGTGGGTCAAATGCGCAACTTCATGCGCCACCACATAATCAAACGCATCATAGGGCGCAAAAATCAAACGCCAAGAAAAGCAGAGCTTTCTATCGCTCGAACAACTACCCCAACGGCTCGACGTGTCTTTTACATCAATTTTGGCAATGGTTTTGCCCGCCATTTCGGCTTTTTCATGGGCGAGGGCGCTTAAACGCTCCTTCGCATAAGCAATGATAAAACGCTTAATACGCGCGGACGGGTCTTCTTTATTGGTTTGTACGGATAAAACGCCGTTTTCAATATGAAGATCTGTCTTTTTATAAGAGGGGTCATAATCAACCTGAATAGGGATATCTTCCCCAAGGATGGAGAGCGTCACGCCATCTTGGTAATGGATAGTTTCAGGAAATTCGTCAATTTTTTTCCGTATCCAATATTTATGTTCAAGCGCAAATTTATAAGCATTGCGAAAGCTTGCGCGTTTAGGGAGCACTAAATTGACTTTTTTCGCCTTCATATCCACCCGAAGCGCCATACGCTTGGCCCGTGGGTTCACTTTTAAGACCAAGTCAGGCGAAATATCACCAAAAGGATATGTTTGAAGCGCTTTTTCTGTTTTTTCTGCATAAATCGCCGCTTTTGGCGCGGTTTTAAAAGGATTTAACAGTGTTTTCGCTGACGTTTTCGGCATATGAGTTAATTATAACGCCAATATAAGAATACGGAAGTATATTATTTGTGAAAGCCCATATTCTTCGCCACCATTTCCATGCCTTTTTCAGCAAAAAACATAGCGCTATTGATTTCGGGAGTTACCGCTTCTGCGACATATTGCATCATTCGTAAGTTTGCAACGCCCATTGCAAAACCCATCATTAACGGGTTACACATCATCATTGGGGAAACATTCGATGTTTGAAAACATCCTTCTTCAACGTCAGCTTGTATTTGATCAGGTGTTAATGCATTCATAATAATTCTTTCTTTGTAATGATCTTAATAAGAAGAACAAAAAATATAATATTTTACAAACGCAATATGAAATAATTTATAAGCTTTGTGGATATATATTGTAATATAATTACGCATGACGAAGTTGCGTGACTCAGATAGACTTTAAAAATGGAAAACATACTGAATAATTTTCGAGATGAGATATTCACGACGGACCGTTTGTTGATTGCGATTGCGGCGATGGTTTTGGTGATGGTGGTCGGTTTGGTAAAAGGGCCGCTTGGCGGGCATGCGACGCCGTTTTATTGGCATTTGGTTGATATTTTGTTTGGTCGCTTTGGCAACCGTATGGATAAATCTGGGCGGCCGCGCGGCGATTTAATTTTTCGTGGATTCATCATTGTGGTCGTCGTTTTGGCGATTTCGTTCCTTTTGGGACGTTTTTTGAGCCTTATGAGCTTTCATTACCCGACTTGGTCCCTGATTGAGATCATTTCCTTGAGTTTAATGCTGACTTCGGGCGCTGTTTTTGCGGGAATAGGGCGTTTATACCGTGCTTTGAGCGATAAAAAAGTGACGCAGGGCGCATATTACACCGTTGCGCGTTCGACCCGTACGGATTTAAGTAAAAGCGATGATTATTCTATCACGCGCGCAGGCATGGGATTGAGCCTGAAAATGTTTGATAAAGGCATTGTTGCGCCTATTTTTTGGTATCTTATTGCGGGGTTGGGCGGCGCAATCATATATTCCGCCCTCGCGGCGTTAAGCTGGCGATTTAGTCGCGAAGGCCACGGCTCAGGTTTTGGCAGTGCGGCGTTAGAGTTGGAAAAATTGATGGGGTTTATACCAAACCTCTTAAGCGGCGTTTTGGTTGCCTTGGCAGGATTACTAACCCCCACGGCGGGCATGACGCGCTCGTTTTTAGGGTTAATGACCACAAAAGGCTCGGCGAGCTATGCTGAAGGTGGATTGCCGATGACGGCGGCGGCTTATGCGCTGAAAGTCAGTTTAGGTGGGCCTTCAACCGATTTAGAAGGTAATACTATCAAGCGTAGTTGGATCGGCCCTGCCAACGCCACCGCACAGTTAGAAGCCAAACATCTACACCGCGCAGGGTATATATGTTTCATGGCACACCTACTGTTTTTCGCGAGCCTGCTCGGCGCTTTAGTATTCGCGCAATAAAAAATGCACAGAGTGCTTGACTTTAAACCCTGATTTCGACTATTGTCCGCGCAGTTTATAAGAATCTCTAAGTAGATTTGCCGACTTGCCCTCGCGTTTACGCGCATGGCAACATTTAAAAAGGAATAGAGCTATGAGCCGTCAATGTATGATTACTAACAAAAAACGTATGGTTGGAAACAACCGCTCACACGCGTTGAATGCAACAAAACGCACATTTGAAGTTAATCTTCAAGAAACAAGCGTTTACAGCGAAACTTTAGGACGTAAGATTAGAATTAAAGCGTCTGCGCACGGTCTTCGTACTTTGGATCACAAAGGCGGTATCGACGCATTTGTAACGGGTACAGCAAAAACGAAGCTGCACCCAAAACTGCGCCCAATTAAAGCAGAAGTTGAGAAAAAGCAGGCAACTGCCGCTTAATAAACAATTTTTTAACGCAGAGTGCGCGGAGTAACGCGGAGTGTTTGAGCCTAGCTTAGAAGATAATAAACTAAGCGAAGCTGTTTTAAATTCTGCTTTTCATGTTCATACCGTATTAGGCCCAGGGCTTCTTGAGAAGGTTTATCAAGAAGCTCTTTTTTATGTGTTGGTACATAAGGGTTTTAAAGTAGAAAAAGAAAAATACCTTCCCGTTAATTTTGAGGGGCATAAAATTGATGCAGGTTTTAGGCTTGATTTGTTAATTGAAGATAAGTTGATCCTTGAAATTAAAGCTGTGGAGAGAATTATTCCAATACATGAAGCACAATTACAGACCTATTTAAAATTATCAGGCAAAAATTATGGCCTTATTTTGAATTTTAATACTCTAAGTTTAAAACAAGGTATAAAAAGAGTGGTCATGACAAAATGAATAAAACTCTGCGAAACTCTGCATCCTCTGCGTTAAAAAATTATAATCCGGATATGACGTATCCCAATTTTGGGTTTGAGATTACGCATCAGGCGGCAACTTCGCGCGCGCGGATTGGGAAATTAAAAACGCCGCATGGCACGATTGAAACGCCAAATTATATCTTTTGTGGCACCAAGGCCTCCATCAAAAACCTATCACCAGCGCAGATGGAAGAGGCACAAACGGATATTATCCTTGCCAACACTTACCACCTTATGATTCAACCCGGTGCAGAATTGGTGGAGAAAATGGGCGGCCTTCATAAATTTATGAACTGGAACGGCCCGTTATTGACCGATAGTGGCGGGTTTCAAGTCTTTTCCATGGGGCACGGCACGTGCGCGGATGAAATTAAAGGCCGCAGTACAGGCACGAAAAAGGAAAGCTTGCTGAAAATCACGGAAGAGGGCGCGTTCTTTAAATCCTATCATGATGGCAGTAAGTTGGTTTTAAGCCCAGAAACATCCATGAAACTCCAACGTCAATTGGGCGCGGATTTAATTATGCAGATGGATGAATGTACGGCCTATCAGGTCACGCGCGATTATACGGCAAAATCGATGGAGATGAGTATGCGATGGGGGGATCGCTCCCTCGCAGCGTTCGAAACCATGCATGATGGCAGCCAAGGGCTTTATGGGATTGTGCAGGGCGGGATTTACCATGATTTGCGCCAAGAAAGTGCGAAATATGTTGCTAGTCGTCCGTTCTTTGGCACGGCGATTGGAGGGTGCCTTGGCGGTAGTGATGAAGAAATGTACGGTATTTTAGAATCGACGGCAGAGTATAACCATCCTGATCGTCCCATTCACTTCCTTGGTATTGGGCGCATAAAAGATGTTTTAGAAGGGGTGAAGCACGGCATTGATACTTTTGATTGTGTGATGCCGACCCGTATCGCCCGTCATGGTATGGCACTTATTAAAGGCGCGCCGAACGAGCGGATTAATTTGATGAACTCGCGCTATAAAGATGATCCTTCGCCGCTTGATGAGCGTATGGATATCGCCTGTAGTCGTGATTATTCCAAGGCCTATATCCATCATTTATTTAAAGCAAATGAAATGCTCGCCTATCAAATTGTCACGCAACATAATGTGGCGGTGATTAATCAACTGATGCGTGAAGTGCGTGAAGGGATTAAGAATGATTGCCTTGATGATGTCCGCAAAGAATGGCTTGGCGAATAATAACTAAGTTATTTTTCAATTGAATAGCAACGCACAACCCTCTCCCCAAGGAGAGGGATAGGGGGTAATTATAAATTAGTTTTCTCTTTATGAAATTCCTATACAATTATCCACATGGATAATGAAACCAACGATATTGATTACCTTAAAAATTTAGGTCCCGTGCTGGATGATTATGCGCGTTGGTTTGGAGAGATGACGGTTCACATTGCTTATCCAACAAGCAACTATGAGCCTGCTGATATGCCAAATAGTTTTGAGAGTTGGAATGAAAAAGCACTTGAGGCAAACACGGTTAATTTTAATGTTTTAAAAAATCTGACGGAAACCTATGAATATATGGCGATGGAGGGGCGCGCCATTAACAAATTACTTCAAGACGGTGACAAACCAGAACAGGAAGTTTTTGAAAGCTTTAAGACGCGCTATGAAAATTTCTTTAGACAGATACGACGCTTAGAACGTGAAAGCGCGATTGAAGAAAGTGGTTTTGATGAACAAACAGGGCTGCGTTCTCATAAATCTATTGAAGGCGATATGCGTCGTGAATTAGAGCGTCTGGAACGTCAGGGCACTACCTTTTGTCAGGCGATGGCTCGCATCGATGGCTTTCCTGGTCTTAGTGATCAAAACAAAATATTGTCCTTGGTTGCGGCTTCGATTAAAAAAACAATTCGTCCCTTTGATGACGCTTATTATCTCGGCGAGGGGCATTTTCTCATTAGTATGAAACAAGCCGATATTATCGGGGCGGAGGCCGGTGTGAACCGTATCCGCCTTCAGTTAAAACAAAATGATGATAACAAAGAGGGGGCGACTCTATCCTTTTGTTTGATGGAGCCTGTGGTTGGCGATGAGTCCGATAAAATCTTAAAAAATATGAAGCAAGATTTAAGCGAAAATGAATATGAATGTGATCTTGTTATCAAATTTAAAGAAATTAGTGAACTTGAGCGCTTTATAGGGACCATGAATTAATGGCTCAGAATTCTTATAAAAATCTTGTGATTGTTGACCATCCTATTGTTCAAGATCGTTTGAGCAAGATGCGTGATGAAAATACGCCTTCTGCGCAATTTAAAAGTCTTTTGAATGAGATCACTCTTCTTATGGCTTATGAGGTGACAAAAACGCTCTCACTTGAACACAAAAAAATAAAAACACCCATTACGGAGATGGATGCGCCGTTTCTTAAAAAGAAAGAGCCTGTCATTATCCCCATTCTAAGAGCTGGCTTGGGTATGAGCGAAGGGCTAAACCAAGTTCTTCCAAATGCTAGCTTTGGACATATTGGTGTTTATCGTGATGAAGAAACCAAACGCCCTGTTGACTATTTAGTGAAGCTACCACCAGATATAACAGAGCGCGAAATTATCGTTGTCGATCCCATGCTCGCTACAGGGCATTCAATGGAATTTGCTCTGGATGAATTAATCGAAAAAGGCGTTAGCAAAAACCAGATTAAAGTCATGGTTTTGGTCGCGGTGCCTGAGGGAATGGATGTCTTAAATAAGAAATATTCCGAGATTCCAGTTTATACCGCCGCGCTTGATGAAAAGCTGAACGAAAAAGCTTATATCGTTCCGGGGCTTGGGGATGCGGGCGATCGCATTTTTGCGACAGATATATAATCAATTTTTTGAAATAAAATTTCAAGAATCGCAGAAATATGCGGGTTTTTGATATTTTTATGTATACTATTTTCTATAATTCATCTATTTAAATGTGTGTGGGGAATATGTATTAATTTTTTGAAAAGTGCATATTCAAAATGACGGTCGATAAAATAGATCATAAGGCATTATATCAAGAGATGCCCGTGACACGTTTTCTGGTTGAAAAATCAGGGGATGATTTTGTCGTTGTGGAGGCGAATGAAATAGCTTTAAGCTTTTTTGATAAGCCGCGTGAAGAGATTATAGGGCACCCCATTACGGATCTTTTTATTTTGCAAAATGCCAAGACAATGCGGGAAAATTTTAAAGCCTGTATGGATAAAAAAGCCACGGTGACGGTTTCTCCCTTGCCAAGCTTTCCGGGAAATATTCAAGCACCAGGTTTTTGGATTAATCCAATTTATAATGGTACGCAAAATGTTCAAATGTTGGACGTGATTGCGCATCCAAGCGCGACTGACAGCTCTATTGTTGAACGCGAACGCGATGATGCGCTCCTTCTTTTAACTTCGATTTTTGATGTCAGTGAAGTTGGGATTCT
Source organism: uncultured Micavibrio sp. (assembly GCA_964351905.1). Taxonomy (GTDB): domain Bacteria; phylum Pseudomonadota; class Alphaproteobacteria; order Micavibrionales; family Micavibrionaceae. Next base: position 20,686 of record CAYGPG010000023.1, on the reverse strand, counting down.
TGTGAGTGATCGCAACCGCCGCATCGTCAAAGTAAATGATAGCTTTGAGCGTATTTACGGTTGGAACAGAAAAGACAGCCTTGGAAAAGACTTCGTTGATTTTGTTACTGAAGATGAGCGTGAGTTAGCTGAAAGCAATCACGAAACATTTATCACAGATGGAGAGCGTGCTTCAGGAGAGGTTAAAATTCTTCGTAAGAATGGCACAATCGCTAATGTTATTTTCACCACAGCAACCCTCCAACTCAGTCATGGTCGTCGTTTTCAGGTGACAACACTTGTTGATATTACAGACCGTAAACAACTTGAATATTCACTGCGTTTGGCAAAAGAACAAGCCGACGCTGCCAACCATTCGAAATCTGCTTTCCTCGCCAATATGAGTCACGAGCTTCGTACACCGCTCAACGCCATCATCGGTTTTTCTGAAATGATGATGAAGGAAACTTTCGGTCCTATGGGGCATGAAAAATATGCGGAATATATGGGTGATGTCCATTTAAGCGCGCGTCATTTATTAGAAATCATCAATGAAGTTTTGGATATGTCCAAAATTGAAGCAGGTCGCGTTGAGCTCCATGAGCAGGATGTCGATATCATCGCCCTCTGTGACTCTGTTGTGCGCATTGTAACGTCTAGGGTCTTTAGCAGTAATCTAAAAATTGAATTTGCTGACGTCAAAAATTTTCCCAAACTTTTTGCAGATCCTCGATTGGTTCGCCAAATTCTTATAAATCTTGTGACCAACGCGGTGAAGTACTCATCCAAGGGCGGAACAATCAAGGTCATGCCAACAGTTGAGGCGTCAGGCGAAATTATGATTACAGTCCAAGATGAGGGCGTGGGTATTCCCGAAGATCGTATCCAAGAGGCCATGGAGCCTTTTGGTCAAATTAATGAACACACAACCTCTAGCGTTTATCAAGGCACAGGTCTCGGCTTGCCGCTTGCCAAAGCGATGACAGAAATGCACGGTGGACAATTACGCCTGACATCAAAGGTGGATGAGGGGACAACCGTCACCATTATCTTCCCAAAACAGCGTGTAAAGCCCGTAAATATCAAAAAAACAGCGGATGATGACGCGGGCATTGAAAAAAAACGCATCGCAGAGTAATATTAATTCCTAATTTTTAAAAATAGGATAATAGCTCATGAGCGCAGTCGATCTAGAAGCAAAATGTATTGAAGCAGGTTTAAAAATGACGGCGCCACGCCGTGCCATTTTGGGTGTGTTATCTCATGCCCACGACCATCCATCGGTCGAAGATGTTTATATGCGTTCCAAAAAAGAAGATCCATCCATCAGCATGGCAACGGTTTATCGCACGCTCGCTCTTCTTGATGAATTAGGGTTGGTTTACAAACATGATTTCACAGACAGCGACCACGCCCGTTACGAAATTAATGACGAGCATCATCATCATTTAATTGATATCGACACAGGTAAAGTGATCGAATTTCAAAATGAAAAAATTGAAAAAATGAAACAAAAAATAGCCGAAGAACTAGGCTATGAACTCGTCGAATGCCGTTTAGAGCTCTACGGCAAAAAACTAAAGAAATAATTATCTTTGTCATTGCGATGAACGAAGTAACGCGGCAATCCACGGTAGCCTACCTATTCACATCCCATCGAAGGATGAGATCTGGATGCCAGCTTCCACTGGCATGTGGTTTGTTTATTCATGGATTGCTTCGCCCAAAATTCTTTTACGCTCGCAATGACGTTGTTGTGAAATTATGAGTTTTACTGAAGAACCGCGCACACCGACCCATATCTGGGTGGAGGCTAAAATTCGTGAGTTAACAGCTCAAGGAATAGGCGTTTACGTCACCCATAAGGGCGAAAAAATGGGCGGGTTGGTTCTTCTTAAACTGACCAATCCGCAAGCATGCGAATGCAAACTCCTAACGCAACAACGAAACCTTGATGGTGTTTTAGAATGGGTGAATGTTTTTAGTGAAGAAATAATCACAGAACAAAAAGCAGATGAATACACCGCTCGTTCAATAAGCCGTGACCCTGACCTTTGGGTAATAGAGGTTGAGCAGGAGGAAATGCTCAACCTCTTTTTAACCTAAATTACATGCAACCTTGAATGTTCTTCGCGCGTTGAATGAAAACCATAAATTTTTCAGGTTTCATGGTATCTGGCGTTGTTGCGTTAAACGTTTTTAGTAGTTCGCTCATAAAAAATAATTCCTTTTGCTATCTCTATCTTCGCAAAGAATAGTTAATAGTTACCTAATGGCGTGAATACGGTTGAGTTCAGACAATTTTAAGGCTTTTGGGCTTGATTTTTGGCGATAGTAAGGTAAAACATTCGAGCATACGGGACTAATTTAGTCCTAGATAAGAATGGTTCGCAATTAAAGATGATTAAACTATCAAAAATGACAGATTATGCCGTAATCGTTTTGGCGGAGATGGCAAAGCGTAATTATGAATTGGTGAGTGCAAACGCTCTCGCCGAAGCCACGCAATTGCCTGAACCAACCGTATCAAAAATCCTCAAAGGATTAGCGCGTCATAAATTGATTGCTTCAACACGCGGTAGTAATGGCGGCTATATGCTCAATCAAAAACCAAGTGATATTCACATGGCGGCAGTTATCACGGCGATGGAAGGCCCTATTAATCTAACCGAATGCGCCGATGGTGATCATGCCAATTGTGAGCGTTCGGCCAATTGCACCATGAAGGGCAAATGGAATCCTGTGAATAATGCCATGCGCTCGGCTTTAGAAAACGTGTCCCTCCAACAAATGATAGGAGCGGCATCATGAGCGACCAAGCGTTACCCCACATCGACCAAGAAACAATTGATACTGTTAAATCCCTAGGCACATACGAAGCGGGTTTTGAGACTGATATCGAAATGGAATATGCGCCAAAAGGCCTTAATGAAGATATCATTCGCCTGATTTCAAAGAAAAAAGAAGAACCATCATGGATGTTGGAGCTTCGCTTAAAAGCGTATCGTCATTGGCTCACCATGCCAGAACCCGATTGGGCGGCGGTGTCAGATCATCCGCCGATTGATTATCAGGACGCGTATTATTATGCGCAACCCAAAAACATGAGCGCCGCGCCAAAATCTTTGGATGAGGTTGATCCGAAGCTTTTAGAAACTTATGAGAAGCTTGGCATTTCTTTAAAAGAACAAGAAGTGCTGGCGGGGGTGGAAGGCGCGCCGCGCGTTGCCGTGGATGCTGTTTTTGATTCCGTATCTGTGGCCACAACATTCAAAAAATCGCTCGAAGAAGTGGGGGTTATTTTCTGTTCTATTAGCGAGGCTATTCGCGAACATCCAGAATTGGTGAAGAAATATCTCTGCTCTGTCATTCCCATGGCGGATAACAAACATGCGTGTTTAAACACCGCGTGTTTCACAGATGGCTCGTTCGTTTACATTCCCGAGGGTGTGCGTTGCCCGATGGAGCTCTCCACTTACTTCCGTATGAACGCCATTAACACGGGGCAGTTTGAACGCACGTTGATTATCGCGGAAAAAGGTTCTTACGTGTCTTACCTCGAGGGTTGTACTGCGCCGATGCGTGATGAAAATCAACTGCACGCCGCGTGCGTCGAATTGATCGCGCATGAGGAAGCGGAGATTAAATATTCTACCGTTCAAAACTGGTATCCGGGTGATGAAAACGGCAAGGGCGGAATTTATAATTTTGTGACCAAGCGCGGTTTATGCGAAGGCGCAAATTCTAAAATTTCATGGACGCAGGTCGAAACAGGCTCCGCCATTACATGGAAATACCCCTCCTGTATTTTAAAAGGTGATGGTTCTCAAGGTGAATTTTATTCTGTCGCGATTACCAATAATTGCCAAGAAGCCGACACGGGCACAAAGATGATTCATATTGGTAAGAACACGAAAAGTCGTATCATCGCCAAAGGAATTAGCGCAGGACGCTCCGATCAAACCTATCGTGGTTCGGTCAAAATTATGGCGGGGGCAGAAGGGGCGCGAAACTTTACGCAGTGCGATAGTTTGCTGATTGGCGATCAATGTGGTGCGCACACCGTGCCCTACATCGAAACCAAAAACCCAAGCGCGCAATTGGAGCATGAAGCCACGACCAGTAAGATCAGCGAAGATCAACTCTTTTACTGCCAACAACGTGGTATCGGTGAGGAAGAAGCCCTCGCGCTCATCGTCAACGGCTTTTGCCGCGACGTCATGCAGCATTTACCAATGGAATTCGCCGTTGAGGCGCAGAAGTTGGTTGGAATATCTTTAGAAGGGAGTGTTGGATGATAAGCGTGATTATTAATCAAATTGATAAGTTAGACATGGTCTATTTTTTAAGGGTATGCGCTCTAGCTGTTTTCTTAACTGGTTTTTTTAGCATTGTTATGACTCTTCTTCCTTACTTTAATTCTCATCGTTTTGAGTTGAGTTTTTTATGGGGTGGTTTTTCAATGACCTTAGCAAATATTTATCGGTTTCTTTTCGAACCAGTTTCTTTATTGGCCTTAGCTGAAATTATTAAACTTATGAGAGAAAATAAAAAATGATTAAAAAAACAATTCAGATGGTGTCGGTGATTGGCGGGGTTTTGGGACTTTTATTGCTTATCAATTGGGTCTTGTCGGGCGACGCATCGCAGAAAAGCAAGCAACAATATAATCAAGTGACAACACAAGGACAAAGAGCAATCAGATGACAGATAAAACACATTTACTTTCAAAAGAACCACGCCAAGCCGTGGAAGAAATGATCAAGTTGACCGAGGAATTGGCGGCGCGCATTGAAACGGAAACGAGCGCGGTGGCGACCAATGACGGCACAACTTTTACCATGAATGAAATGAATAAAGAAGGCGTGGCGGCGATGTATGAAAAGGCCGCCGCGGAATTTCGCGCGCGTTTAGAAGAATTTCGTCAGGTTGATAAAAACCTGATCAATAAATTGCAAACCGCGCAAGATTCATTGGGGCAATCGACAAAAAATAATTTGGCGTTGTTAGAAAAACTGCAAAAAGAAGAAGAAACATAAAATATCACCACCTTATCGTCATCCTGCGACTTGATCGCAGGATCCATTTTAAATTTAGGCGTGGATCCTTCGGTCAAGCCGAAGGATGACAAAAGAAAGAGTAAATAGAAAACTATGATTAAAATTAAAAACCTATCTGCCGAAATTGACGGCAAGAAAATTTTAAAGAACCTTGACCTTCAAATTGGGGACGGGGAAGTGCATGCGATTATGGGCCCAAATGGTGCAGGGAAATCGACGCTATCTTACGTGCTCGCGGGACGTGACGGGTATGAGGTCACGAGCGGGTCTGCTGAATTAGATGGTGAAAATATTTTAGAAATGGACCCCGAAGAACGCGCCGCGGCGGGGCTTTTCTTGGCGTTTCAATATCCTGTTGAAATTCCTGGTGTGCAAATGACGACCTTTTTAAAAACCGCCATCAATGGCGTACGTAAAGCGCGTGGGCAAGACGAGCTTGATGCGATCGGCTTGCTTAAATTGATGAAATCAAAATGCAAAGAGCTTGGTATTTCTGATGACATGATGAAGCGTGCCGTCAATGTTGGTTTTTCTGGTGGAGAGAAAAAGCGTAACGAAGTTTTACAAATGGCAATGTTGGAACCCAAATTTGCCGTGCTCGACGAAACAGATTCTGGTCTTGATATTGATGCGCTTAAAATTGTTGCCGATGGGGTGAATGCCCTTCGCGCCAAAAATCGTTCCTTTCTTGTGATTACGCATTACCAACGCTTGCTTGATTATATTAAACCTGACTTTGTGCACGTGTTGGCGGATGGCAAAATCGTAAAATCGGGTGATGCCTCTCTCGCGCTTGAGCTTGAGAAAAATGGCTATGCCGAGTTTACAAAAAGTGAGGCGGCTTAATGTCTGCGCTCGCTAAATTCCAACCACGCTACCGCACCGATAATGCCACCCTTGGCTTGATCGATTGGGATCAATTACCTGATGTGTCGGCAGAATGGGTCAATGCTCTGCGCCGTCGTGCGCACGCAAGCGTGATGGAAACGGGGTTGCCGACGCCAAAATTGGAGCGTTGGAAATACACAAACCTGCCCGCCAAATTAAAGAAAATGGATTTAGGTTATAAGCCTTCTGATATCACGTTAAGCGGCATGACAGATTACGGTTACAGCTTTCCCAAAGGGATGTTGCATTTTCCGCAATGGGCGCAAGATATGATTGAGCGCGATCCTGCGAGCCATGATAAATATGGCGACATGTTGTTGTGGCAAGTAGGTAATGCTTACTTAAAAGATGGTTTTATTTTAGATGTTCCTGCGAACGTTAAAAATGATAAGCCATTGAATGTTGATATGGCAGGGCATGATGGTGGTTTTACCGCGCCGCGTCAGATTATTCGGGTGGGTGAAGGTGCAGAATTTACGTTGATTGAATACCAAAATGGAACAGGTCAATATTGGAGCAACATCATCGCCCAAATTGAAATTGGTAAAGGCGCGACGTTAAAACATTATCGTTTCCAAGAAAATACCGACTCTGCCGTGATAACGCAAAGCACGCATATCGTGATGGAAGAGGGCGCGAATTACGAAGCCTTCACCATGACAACGGGCGCGAAGCTAAGTCGTAATCAAATTCACATTGATATGATGGGGCGTGATGCGGTTTGTACGCTGAACGGCGTGAATATGCTGGATGGGTCAGAGCTTGGTGATACGACCATCACTGTGGATCACAAGGCGCCGCATTGTCAGTCTAATCAAAATTACCGTAACGTGGTGGGTGATAAAGCGACGGCAGTATTTCAGGGTAAAGTCCATGTGCATCAAATTGCACAAAAAACTGATGGTTATCAAATGTGCAAATCATTGTTGTTGTCAGGGCAGTCAACGATTCAAACCAAACCTGAATTGGAAATTTATGCGGATGATGTGAAATGCTCGCACGGCGCGACAACGGGGCGTTTGGATGATGAAGCCTTATTTTATTTACGCTCTCGCGGTATTGGCGAAAAAGAAGCGCGCAATTTGCTCATTCAGGCTTTCGTCAATGAAGTGATTGAAGATATCACTAATGATGACGTGCGCGAACAGGCAGAGGTGATTGTCAGTGGTTGGCTCAACCGTTTGGACAAAGCAAAAGAAATTGAGTTTGATGATGAGTAACGCGCAAGCCAAAAATAACGCGGTTGATATTTCAACTTATCGTGATGACTTTCCGATTTTGAAAAACACGTCGGGCGTGGCGTATATGGACAGTGCATCGAGCGCGCAAAAACCGCAGGTCGTGATTGATAGCTATAAAAATACTTACGAAAATTCTTACGCGAATATTCATCGCGGACTTTATAATTTTTCTCAAGTCACAACGCAAGCTTATGAGGATGTGCGCGAAAAGGTTGCGGCGTTTATTCAAGCCCCATCAAAAGATGAAATAATTTTCACACGTAATACGACAGAGGCTGTTAATCTAGTCGCGCAGAGTTGGGGACGTGCCAATCTTAAAAAAGGCGATGAGATCATCATCAGTGAAATGGAGCATCACGCCAATATTGTACCGTGGCAATTGCTAGAAACGCAAATTGGAATTGTCATTAAAATCATTCCTGTTTTTGATGACGGCACGCTAGATTTTGGCGCGTATGTATCTTTATTATCCGATAAAACAAAAATGGTGGGCGTTGTTCACGCATCTAATGCGCTTGGCACGATCAATCCTGTTCAAAAAATTATTAAGGTGGCGAAAGAATTTAACGCAGGTATCGTGACGCTTGTTGATGGCTCGCAATCTGTTGTGCATGGTGCGGTGAATGTTCAAAATCTGGGCTGTGATTTTTTTGCGTTTACGGGACATAAGCTTTATGGCCCAAACGGCGTTGGTGTGCTGTGGGGCAGGACAGATATTTTGCGCGACATGCCACCCTACCAAGGCGGCGGTGATATGATTGAAACGGTGAGTTTTAAAGAGCCAACAACATTCAAGCCCGCACCTGCACGATTTGAAGCGGGAACGCCGGCGATTGCCGAAGTCATCGCGCTTGGTGTGGCGATTGATTATCTGACCGATATTGGGATGGATAATATTGCGGCGCATGAGGCGACGTTGCTTGAAATTATGACGCGTGAATTAAGCGCGATTGAGGGCTTGAAAATTTACGGCACCGCGCCTGATAAAGTTGGCGTTGTGTCTTTCACTGTCGATTGGGCGCACCCCAGTGATGTGGCGATGATTTTGGATCAGCAAAATGTTGCGGTGCGTACAGGGCATCATTGTTGTATGCCGCTCATGCAACGCTTTGGCGTGGATGCAACTATTCGTGCGTCGCTTGGGTTGTACTCCAGTAAAGATGATATTGATGCGCTTGTGAGCGGTCTTCTAAAAGCGAAAGAGATGCTGTCATGAATGATGAAACCAAAGCCAAGATTAAACGCGAGCGTCCGATGGTCGGCATGATGGAGCCTGTAGCGGACACTGAAATGATCAAAAATGCGATGGGCGATGAATATGATGAGCTTGCTGTGCCGCCAAATGTTGAATTGTCCGCGCATGATTTGACGCCCAAAGTTGTGGCGGCGTTGCAGGAAATTTATGATCCTGAAATTCCCGTGAATATTTACGAGCTTGGTTTGATTTATAAAGTGGATATCAGTAACGACAACGACGTTTTTATCGAAATGAGTTTGACATCGCCCGCCTGTCCCGTGGCGCAAGAAATGCCCGGATGGATACAGGCGGCGATTATGCCGATTGAAGGCGTGCGCCATGTGGATGTGGAAGTGGTTTGGGACCCACAATGGGATGCGTCGATGATGGCGGAAACCGCGAAATTGCAATTGAATATGTTTACTTAGTTAAAGGAGCCTCAGGCGTGTAAACGCGCGACGGCAAACCATATCGTCATTGCGAGCGTAGCGAAGCAATCCAGAGAGGTTGTTAGATTACTGGATTGCCGCGTCGCTAACGCTCCTCGCAATGACGAAGAAGAAAGAAAAGATAATGAATACACAACCAGTTCAAATTACAGAGAGTGCCGCCGAGCAGATTAAGGCGAAAACGGCGTTGAATGCTGACGCGGTGGGGCTTCGTTTGACCGTGGGGAGTACGGGGTGCTCGGGCAATTCTTATAAGATGGAACATGTTTTGGAAGAAGATTTGGCCAAAGATGATAAATTTGAGCATCAGGGCGCGGTTTTATACATTCCAAAGATGCATAGTTGGATGCTGTTTGGCACTGTGGTGGACTATGAGGTGGGTGATTTAAGCTCGGGCTTCATCTTCACCAACCCAAACGAAGCGGGGCGCTGTGGCTGTGGTGAGAGCTTTACGGTGGATCGTCCGAAATCTTAAATACCATAATTCTACATTCTTCATTTAAACGCCATTGCGTGGTTTATTCACGGCAATCTATAGCGTTTTTAGATGACACGGACGCGCCGTGTAATCATGGGCATATATAGATGATAATGAAAAAGAATGTCATTCCGAATACTTATGAGGAATCTCCTCTATTCATGGCTGTCATTCCGAACTAGTTTCGGAATCTTATGAAGATCCTGAAATAAATTCAGGATGACTGTGAGCGCGCGTTGGGGGAACGGTGAGAGGGGGATTGGTATTATCGGGCGGCTTTGGATTTGATGTTTTGAGATGAGGGGAGAGAAACCATACCCCAGATACAACAAAAGGCCCCGAAAGGCCTTTTACTTAAAAATATAATCTTAATGTATTAACTTGGCATACCAGTAGATGGTGCCGCTGTTCTTGTAAGCGCGTTTCCTCTTGCTCTATAACCTGTACCCGTTGGGGTAACAGTGTCTAGACCAAATCTAGCTTCTTTAGCACGCTCAGACGCAAAACTTGGATAAGTCTTTGATGCTGGCTCTTTTTGTACATTATGTAATATCATTATCTACACTCCTCTTGTTTCATATGCTTCTGCATAATAGTCATAAAGCTCATTTCTGGATTTACCTTCAATATATGCTTTATTAAACTCATTAAACCCTAATTCCGTTAGTTTGTCAATTAAAACAGAATAATATGAAGAATTAGTTAATTCTTTAACTACTTTGCAAATGTGCATTATTGTGTCTAAATTTCGTGAATGCATAAAAGCTGCATATTCCATTAAGTCTTCCATAGGGTCAGGTTTTTTTTGACCAGCAAATTCAAGATCAGCTTCCCTTGTGCCTTTTATAAGGTCAAAAACAATTGTAGCGGAAGCTTTATTCAAATTGCCTGGAGCGTAAAGAAAGATGGTGTTCATTTCAGGTGAATATCCAGCTTCAGATGCGCCTTTAAGAACATGGATTGGCACATTACAACTTTCTTGCCCACCTACAAGTATCCTGCCAGTTTCCGATTCTCTTAAAACTTCTTTAGCGCCTTCGATGATCTGTTCTGCATAGGGGTGACCATAGTTCATGGCGTTTACGTTTGTACCTTTGTCACCAAAAGCACTTTTGGCTGAGCCTGTTTCACCGTTGTTTGTTGTGTCTGTGTTCATTGTTTTCCTGTGTTCCCCAACATTTTATTATAGCATGCCATCGGCGTAATCGTTGTCGACGACTTCGTGCATGATCATTTTTTGATCTTTAATTTTGACGCGGCCTTTGGTGTTTACCTCAATATGGGCGCGGACCATTTGCGAATCTTTGTATAAATCTGCCTGTATTTCATATGCGTCAAACCCGCCATCATAGTGGACTTCGGCGGGTTTATGTTGTGTAAAAACGGCGTCATAAGCGTTGGCGTCGAGTGAATCTAACATGGGCATGTCATGTGGGTTGTTAATCACGATGATATCGCCCTCGTCACTGCCGACGTGGGCAAAATAAAATGCTAGATAATCCATGACGTTATGGCGGTCTAATTTCAAATCACCTTTGTCGTTGACGGTGTGAATGGGCTCTTCCGTTCCGTCCAGATAATGGAAGAACACGCCGTCGCTTAAATATTCAAATGAAAAGGAGGGTAGGGAGGCGAAATTGGTGACTTTATAAGTGGAATAGTCTTTGTAAAAAGCCAGTCGGCTGCGCTCTACCTCTGATGTGGTGACAGAGAACAGGCCAGCATTCTCGGCAGATTTTACGCTGTCGATAACTTTTACTGATGCGTCGCGGTCTAGCCTTTGCCAGTGCATGTTTGAGGTTCTCCAACCCTTGTTTATTTTGCTTCAGGCGGGCAGGCCCGCTATGGCTTTTTTCTGCCCCCGTGGCTTTTCACCTTACAATGTAGCAGATTCATTTATAATCGTTAAGACTACCTTCTTTTCGTAGCCATGCAAGAAAATAGCAAAAACGCGAAACAAAATGCAAATTTTTTGATTTTTAGAGTGGAAAGTGTTGGTGGAGTTGAGTTTTAGAAAATTCGTTAAGGTCGCATATTCCGCAGGCTAGGGGTGTTGCGTTCATTATGTTCTAATCCAAATAACTCACATGCAGATTGATTGGCTGTTCCTACCTCGCAACCATATTCAAAAACTGTTTTACCTAATCCCGTAGTAAAAGTATATGCTAAGGCAAGGCTAGATACGGCTAGAATAGCTTTTGGAAGCCATGTTTCCCAAGTGCGGTTAGTATCCGAATAATTTACTCTAGATTTTGGTCTTTCGTATGACGGTCGCTGAGGCGTTGTTGGGCGGTAGCTATTTTGAGTTTTAGGTTTGTTACTGCTAGCGAATGCGCTTGTGACGCTTTGTTGCATGTTATCTAATCTCGTTGCGCAGTCTTGAAAGAAGTCTCTAAAATTTGTGTAACCGCTGTCAGTCATTGTGGACACTACTAATGCAGTTGCTATTGTCGCGGAAACCCATGTGGTTCCAGCGTTCAGTAAGGCTAAGGCTTCGTTTTGTGTGTTTACGGCTTCTATAAGTTGGCTTGCTGTTTTACCTGCAACAGCTGCATAAACTAGTGATAAAGAATAAGAGCTTATTGGTAGAAGCGGATTAGAAGTTGCGCGTGACATATTTATTCAACTATTGCTGTTGGTGTAAATTATGGATGGTATTTACTCATAACGTCCACCTAAAGTCAACAAATATTATGAAAATTAGATAAGCTATTTTACTGTTGAAACGCTTTTTTCATTGCGGTTTCTAAAATTTGGGCGGTGACGCCGTCTTTGTGGACTTCGGTGCTTAGAATTTGACGCCATTGGCGGGCACCGGGGAGGCCGTGGAAGAGGCCGGTCATGTGGCGCGTTACTGATTTTACGGGCGTGCCGAAGCGTTTGCCTTGGTCTTCGATGTAGGGAATCATTTGTAATACAACTTCTTCTGCGCTTAACAGGTTTTGCGTTTTGTAGATTTCTTCTTCTAGTTCACGTAAGAACCACGGATTTTGGTAGGCTTCGCGGCCGATCATCACACCATCAAATTTTTCTAATTTTTCTTTTACATCACTGAGCGTTTTTATGCCGCCATTCACGGGCAGATTAAGGTCAGGGAAGTTTTGTTTTAGGCGTTCGACAATGTCGTATTGCAAAGGTGGAATATCACGATTTTCTTTTGGGGAGAGGCCTTGCAGCCATGCTTTGCGGGCGTGGATGATGAAGGTTTTGCAACCTGTATCGGCAATGGGTTTGATGAAATCTTCTAGAAAAGTGTAATCTTCGCTGTCGTCTATACCGATGCGGCATTTGACGGTGATGGGGATTGAAACCGCGTCCTGCATGGCCTTGATACAATCTGCAACGAGGGCGGGGTTTTTCATCAGGCATGCGCCGAACATGCCGCTTTGTACGCGGTCAGAGGGACAGCCGCAGTTTAAATTAATTTCTTGATAGCCGTAATCTTCGCCGATTTTGGCGCAAGTGGCGAGGGCGGCGGGGTCTGATCCGCCAAGTTGCAGGGCAACGGGTTGTTCGCTCTCGTTAAAGCCTAAGAAGCGGTCACGGTCATTACCGAAGATAATCGCGCCCGTTGTGACCATTTCGGTGTAAAGCTGTACCGATGGTGCAATCAGGCGATGGAAGTAACGGCAGTGCCGATCCGTCCAGTCCATCATCGGGGCCACAGAAATGAGATGAGGATATGTCATAATCTTGAATACTCATTTATTTTATTTGCCATGCGCGCAAGCGCGAGGGCGGGCCTGTCCGTCCAGACCATCATGGGGGCGACTGATATGGGGTGAGGGTAAGTCATGGCCTTCTTTTATCGTCACCCCAGAAATATCGCAAGATATTATCAGGGGTTTTTGCCATTAAAGGTTCAGTTGGTATAAATGCCGGATCAAGTCCAGCATGACGGCGAAGAGGAGTCTTGAAATTTGCTGTGATTTAGCATATCTCAAATGCTATGTGTAAAAAAATCATCATTCCTGTTTTGTTTTTTGCGTTTTGCGCTGTTTTTGTCCCTGCGAAAGGATTTGCACAAGGGGCGGAGGCGTTTAATAGCTCTGGCTTGCCAATCCCGCGTTTTGTGAGTTTACGGAGCGATAAGGTTTTTATGCGCACGGGGCCTGCGCTGCGTTATCCGATTAAATGGATCTATGTTCAAGCGGGCATGCCGATTGAGGTGGTGCAGGAATTTGATACATGGCGCAAAGTGCGTGACATTGCGGGGGATGAGGGGTGGATTCATCAATCCCTTTTATCGGGGCGACGCAATGTGATTGTAAAAGAAGAGGGCAGCGTGACGCTTTATCGTAAGGCGGAGCTTACGGCCAAGCCTGTCGCGCGGTTGGAGAAAAATGTGCAAGGCGTGATTGAGCAATGTCTTGCGACTTGGTGTGAGATTGAAGCGGGTGGTTTTTCGGGATGGGTTGAAAAAAAATCACTTTATGGTGTTTACGCCTCCGAAGAATTGGACTAGAATCTTAAGAATAGGATTTTCATTCTATCTGCATCCCGCAGTTTCTTTGAGTTTTAACCCAAATCATAATTTAGATACACATGCTTGACGATATCAATAAAGCCGATGTGACTCTTCGGATTCACTATGCGATTCAGGCTCTCTGCGAAGAAGAGGGTAAAGGCATCGATGCGATGAAAGCTATAAACTTACTCGCGGGTATGTATGTTGAAAGCGCATTTTTGTTCGATAATTGTGAAGAGTCCTTGCAGGGTATGTTCATCAAATTGGGGCAAGAATTATCGTGTGAACCCTTACGCGGTGAAATGGATTATGAGGCGATGCCGCCTGCCAGTATCATTGATTTTGATAGCGAAATGGGTCGTGCGATGGCGCGCGAGTTTTTCGAAGAATGGCTGGATTGTGAATATGAATTTCATGAAATGTTGCTGAGCTTAACGCATCAAATTTTCATGCATTGGGAAGCCAATCAAGGCGGCAACCAAATTAGACAAACAGGTCAACGCCGTGCGGAGAGCTTTAGAATTCTCGTGGAATGTACTTACCGTGCGATGGCTTATGAATTGGCGGCACAAGAATTGTGCGACGTTGTTATTGAAAAGAAAATTGGCGTCGATGGCTGGAATATGGCCGATAGCATTAGCGGTTTGGCTGGATTGGCAGGGCGCAAGCTTTCGCAATCACATGGTGGGCGTGATCAATGTTGTTGGTTCCGTGGGAGTGATTTGCCAGATTTATTAGATCAAACGGCGTATGTGATGACGCAAGAGGCGGTACGCCTTGGTATTCCAACGGGTACAGATTGGCGTTTTGGATTGCCGGCAAATGATACGCCAGCCAATGCGCCTCTGTCATTGGTGAACGAAGTTGAGCAAGTTTGTGATGGGTTTTTTGAAGCGGTTCAGCTTTTTGATCATCATGATCAAGCCGTCTGTGCAGCAAAAGCAGCAGGGCGTATGCTCGCCGTGGCGTGCGGCGGTGAACGCCCAGATTTAGAACCTGCGATTGCCAAGCCATTATCAATGGCGGCCTTAACAGAGACCTACAAATCCGCCTGCGTCGAAAAAGCCGCAGAATTTGCGATGGTTTAAGTTTCACTCACAAATTTCACATTATTGCCTTACTTCTATACTTGATTCATCGCTTTTGAATGGCTAAGACTCTTAATGTTATGAGTGCACAACAACAAAAGATAGAGAATATGAGTTTTACACCGCAATCTAGCTATAGTTATGAGGAAATAATCGAATGTGGCGAGGGCAAGCTTTTTGGCCCTGGTAATGCGTTATTGCCACTGCCGCCAATGTTGATGTTTGACCGTATCACGCATATCTCGCAAGAAGGCGGCGCGCACGGTAAAGGTCAAGTGGTGGCGGAATTTGATATTCATCCTGATCTTTGGTTTTTTGAATGTCATTTTAAAGGTGATCCCGTTATGCCGGGGTGTTTGGGGCTTGATGCGTTATGGCAACTGACAGGTTTTTGGCTGGGTTGGACGGGTGCTCCGGGGTCTGGTCGCGCGATTGGCGCAGGTGAAGTCAAGTTGACGGAGCAGATCCTACCAAGCTCTAAGAAAGTCACATATACTGTTGATATTAAACGATTTATTAACCGCAAGCTTGTCCTTGGTGTAGCCGATGGTCATGTGGACGTAGACGGCAAAACTGCGTTTGAAGTCGCGGATATGAAAGTCGGGTTATTTGATAATTCTGCGGCGCAGGGTTAATTATTTTTGTCCACCAAATTTTTGTGCAGCCCAAACTAATCCTGAAGTAGGCATGATTTTATAACAGCCACTTACTTCTGCAGGCATTTCAGTTGCTAATCTCTCGTGAAATGCTTCATTTTGTTCAGCTGTTCTATAATCCTCGTCAAATATTTGGGGATCTGCAACATTTGTAAAGATGCCCATCATGTTTGTCATCATTGCTATCTTGGGTGAGGGGCACTCCTTTGAAACGAATGGGAATTGTACCAAAGATACAGCTGCGTCTGTACCCATCGTTAAACATGTACCTGCAGCAAGCCCAAATATTGTTTTTCTTATTCCGCGTCCTAATAAAGTCATAATACCCTCTTTTTTATTTGTGCGTCAACTATAGCACTTTATATTGTTATGTCAATAAAATTCATGTTTGTGCTTTGGTGTTGCGTCCGTCATTGCGAGGAATGGAATGACGATGCAATCCAGAATCTATCCAAAACTCACATACCAGTGAAAACTGGGATCTAGATTCCTGCCTTCGCAGGAAAGTGATAAATGTGAGAGATTGTCGCGCGTAGCTTGTCTCCGTGAATGCAGGGGATTGCAATGACCGGGGTAAAAGGGGTTTTTCACCGTCATCCCGTTGAAGTACGGGGGCTATTTTTATGTGTTTTGGGTTGTATGGATTCCGACCTGCGTCGGAATGACAAAAAAAGGGGGTAGGGCGGAATGACGTCAGGGACAGGGCGGAATGACCTAGGGGGAGGCTTTACAATGACGAAGAATGACAATGTCATGTGTAATAGAGATAAAAATTCCTTTGCGTCTTGGTGTCTTGGTGTTTAAAACTATTTCCCATGACTAATACTAATCAAAAACGCGTGGTCGTCACGGGTATGGGCATTATTTCTTGTATTGGAAATGATGTCGAAACGGTTCTTTCTTCCCTTAAAGCAGGTATATCAGGCATTACGGCTGATGAGACTATGGCGGAAATGGGCTTTCGCAGCCAGATTTCGGGTAAAATTGATATTGATCTGACAGAGCATATTGATAAGCGTATGTTGCGTTTTATGGGGCCAGGGGCGGCTTATACGCATTTGGCGATGGAACAAGCAATTGCGGATTCTGGGCTTAGTGATGACCAAGTATCTAATCCGCGCACGGGGATTGTCATGGGCTCTGGTGGTGCTTCGACGTCGGCGCAAATTCAGGCGGCGGATATTGCGCGTGAGAAGGGGCCAAAACGTATTGGGCCGTTTGCGGTGCCTAAATGTATGAGTTCGACCGTGTCGGCCAACATTTCAACCAATTTTAAAATTAAGGGCGTGAATTATTCGATTACGTCGGCGTGTTCAACCTCGGCGCATTGTATTGGCAATGCAATGGAGCAAATTCAAATGGGTAAGCAAGATATTATGTTTGCCGGTGGGGGTGAAGAATTAGATTGGGGATTATCGGCCCTGTTTGATGCGATGGGTGCGATGAGTTCAAAATATAATGACACGCCAACCAAAGCCGCACGGGCGTATGACGCGAACCGCGATGGATTTGTGATTGGTTCAGGCGGCGGCGTTGTCGTGTTGGAAGAATATGAAGCGGCGAAAGCACGTGGCGCAAAAATTTATGCGGAAGTCACAGGTTATGGAGCAACATCGGATGGCGCGGATATGGTTGCGCCAAGTGGTGAAGGCGCGGAGCGTTGCATGAAATTAGCGATGGAAACAGTGAGCAAACCTGTGACCTATATCAATACGCATGGGACGAGCACGCCTGCAGGGGATATTACGGAGCTGGACGCGATTCGTCGTGTTTTTGACCCTCTTGAGCAGGATATGCCTTATATCAGCGCAACGAAATCTATGACGGGGCATTCTTTGGGCGCGACGGGTGTGCAGGAAGCGATTTATTCAATCTTGATGATGCAAAATGATTTTGTTTGCCCATCGATTAACATTGAAGAATTGGATGAGGGCGCCAAGGGGATGCCTATCCCGACGGAGCGCGTGGATAATGTGAATCATCAATCTGTGATGTCGAATAGTTTTGGTTTTGGCGGCACGAACTGTACCCTCGTCATGAGCAAGGTCGAGGGTTAAAGGTAGTATGTAACGAAGTTTTGAAGAAACGAAGAATAATTATAAAAAACTTCGCCTCTTCGTTTCTTCGTTACCAATAAGAAATAAAACAAAGAAGATAATATGATTAAATCAGAACTAATGAAGGGGAAGCGCGGTCTTGTGATGGGCGTTGCCAATGAAAAATCGATTGCTTGGGGTATGGCCAAAACATTGGCGGAGCATGGCGCAGAATTGGCGTTTACCTATCAGGGCGAAGCTTTTGGTAAGCGCGTAAAGCCGTTGGCGGAAAGCGTGGGCTCAAACATTGTCATTGATTGTGATGTGGCGGATGAGACAGATTTGGATAATGCGTTTGCGGCCTTGCAAGTGGAATGGGACAGCCTTGATTTTGTTATTCATGCCGTGGCGTTTTCAGATAAAGAGGAATTGAAAGGGCGTTATGTTGATACGTCTTTAAATAATTTTTTAAACTCCATGCATATTTCTTGTTTCAGTTTTACGAGCGTGATGCGTCGTGCCGCACCGATGATGACCGATGGCGGGAGTGCGGTGACGTTGAGTTATTACGGCGCAGAAAAAGCAATGCCAAATTACAATGTGATGGGCGTGGCGAAGGCGGCGTTGGAGACGAGCGTGAAATATCTGGCGCGTGATTTAGGACCTGAAAAAATTCGTGTGAATGCTATTTCGGCGGGACCGATGCGGACATTGGCTGGCTCGGCCATTGGTGGGGCGCGGACAACATTTAAATATAATATTGCGACGGCACCGCTTCAACGCTCCGTTGAGTTAGAAGAAATTGGTGGGGCAGGGCTTTATTTATTGTCTGATCTCTCCACCGCCGTCACAGGTGAAATCCACTACGTCGATTGCGGCTTCAACTCCGTCGGTATGCCAAACCCAGAGAAGTTAAAAGAGTTTGGGTAAATGTTTAGATTTTTAACTACATTGTTATGCTTAATTATTATTGGCATATGTGCTTTTTTATTTTTTGACTACGTTTCTGGAGAAAAACCAGATAATTTTATATATCATTATCAATCACTAATTTCTGGTTTTGCGGCGATTTTAGGTGCCTTAATAGGGGGGCGTTATATCCTTCACTCTATTAAAATTCAACGAAACCATAAAAAGGATGATTTTATAAGTGATCAAATGGAAAATTTAATTTCGGCTTACTTCGAATTAGAACAAATAAATTTAAAAAGTCATGACCCTCATAGCGATTATAGGAGGGTAATGAATAGATTAAATAAAAATATAAAATCAAATAAAATATTTGGAATTGTGGGCAAAGAGATAGCAGCTAATATTAAAGAAATAATCTATTATAACAGAGAGCCGGATCTCACTTTAAATTTTATTACTGATATGAGAAATAAGATCAAAACCTCTTATCATGATCTTAAATCGTACCAAGAGCATAATTAATTATTTAAAACTTTTTAATTTCCTTCATCATCTCAACACTTCCATAGGGCGGATTTATAATCACCATTCCTGTGCCGATCATGCCGCGTTTGGTGTTTTTGAAGTGCCATTCGTCTATGGTGAAGTTTTCTTCTGTTAAGTTGAGTTTTTTTAAAGGCTCGGTTAATTCCTCGTGACGGTTGTCGGGCAGGATGGGATACCAGACCATGTAAATGCCTTGTGGCCATTTTTGATGGGCGTTGATGACGGCTTTGGCGGTTTGGGCGTACTCGTCTTTGACCTCATAACTGGGGTCTATTAACACGCCGCCACGTTTGTGGGTGGTGTGGGGGATGAGGGATTTTAAGCCTTCAAACCCATCTTCAAACCGTGCGGAAGAATGAATGTAATTCTTTAAGGTTTTCTCCAGATGCGGAAATTCACCTTTGTGCAGGTCAAACGCATAAAGTTTGTCTGTGGGGCGCATAATACGGGCGGCGAGGTAGGCTGAGCCTGGGTAGGTTTTTATATCACCGTCAGGATTTAATTTTTGAATAAAATCACGATAGTGGACGAGTGGAACGGGTAAGTCATTTTTGCTTTCAAGCCCCGCAAAGAATTTTAAAATACCGCTTTCATATTCTTTAATCTTTTGCGCTTCGGGGGTTTCGAGGTCATAAAGCCCACGTCCCGCATGGGTGTCGAGCCATAAGAACGGTTTATCCTTTTTCGTGAGGTAATCCAACACGGTGATCAACCAAAGATGTTTTTGAACATCCGCCATATTTCCCGCGTGATATATGTGTTGGTAGCTGAGCATTTGCTTTTTAATTTTGTTTAAAAGCAAAACCTCGGCACAGAACCGAGGTTTTGAATTGTTCTTCACTGGCTTTAAATTAATTAAAACCCTTTTTTTGCTTCACCACTTTCAATGGCGGCTAAGGCGTTATCTTTTGACAAAAGGGCACATAATGTTGCGCCTGACTTGGCGCAGGTACCTTTGGCCATATAGCCCCCTTTTTTGGTTTGGGTAATGACGGGGTCTTGCATCGGCACGTTTTTTTCTTTTGTTTTTACGTTGTAGGCTGTTATTGGCATGAAGTTCTCCTGTTCGAGTAATTTATGGGCGAAAGCCTTTATTGTGAGATTTTATTATACCATGATTATAGCGATACAGTAATAAAGATAATTATTTAATTATTTCAGATGCTTAAGGGTGAGTATGCACGCTATAGCCATTCATTTCAGCTTGAATTGTGAAAATTTTTGCTTTCCAAGCTGGCATTTCTACATGTGTGGATTCTATGCCGTCACACACCAATGTTTGATGACTGACACCATTAGCTGCTTTAAGAATACCGCCTAAAACACCTTTGCTTTCTGAAAAGGGTCTGGTCACTATGAGTTCTATTCTTTGTTTAGACATATTAAATTCTCCTTATATCTGATTAATTAATATGAAAACTAATGGACAGTCAAGAGGTTTTCCATGATGACGTCAGGTTCGTCTGAAAACATTGATTCCACGCCCCAGCTTTGGAAGGTGCGGGCATCCATGGGGTCGTTGACGGTGTAGACGAGGGGGTGGAGGTCTAAATTAATCACGTCTTCGACGATCTCACGCGTGACGATAGACGCGCCAAGATTGATTGTTTTCACATCCAAATAATCGGCGATGTCTTTCCAATCAGGG
>CAYGPG010000022.1:0-29959 GCA_964351905.1 uncultured Micavibrio sp. | reverse complement strand
TTCACAATGTTAATACAGGCCACCAAAATAAATTTTGGATCATTTGCGCCGACGGCCATGACAACCGCGCCGAGCACGAGCGCTGTTGTTAAGTTATCCGCAATCGGCGAAAGGAAGAAAGCAAAAATACCTGTCACCCAAAAGAGTTGGCGCATATTCATACCCGCCGTCACCAATTTTGCACGCAAAGTCGCAAAAACCTGACGGTTTTGGAGCGCCGCGATATAAGTCATCGCCGCCAAGAGGAAGAGTAGTAAAGAAGCATATTCTTCTAACCCATGCAGCACCGCATCGTGCACCTGATCTTGGGTAATATTGTATTCAGGCGCCATGATACCGATACAGACCCAAATAAGACCTGCGCCGAGCATGACGGGTTTTGATTTTCTTAAGTGCGTTTTCTCTTCAAACAAAACAGCCAAATAAGACAAAAAGAAAATAACCAATGCCGTAATGGCCAAAGGATGATCAATCATGCTTGGTCTGGCATCATCAGGGTTTCCAACGGCTGCTGCAAAGGCCGGAACAGCAAAAAGAAGCAAAAGCGCCAAAAGTGGAAAAGCCGAGCGGCTGATGAATTGTGAAAGCGTGGGAACAGAAAAAGTCATGATGGATCCTTATGGGTACGGAAGAGAACGCGAGAAAGTGCGCGAA
Organism: uncultured Micavibrio sp.; assembly: GCA_964351905.1. Classification (GTDB taxonomy): domain Bacteria; phylum Pseudomonadota; class Alphaproteobacteria; order Micavibrionales; family Micavibrionaceae. Next base: position 29,305 of record CAYGPG010000022.1, on the reverse strand, counting down.
AGAGTAGATTACGATTCTGGCAGAATACAATTATAAGTCAAGTTAGTAAGCCATTGTCATTGCGAGAGAGCCTAAATTTATTTGGGCGAACGCGGCAATCCAGAGTCTTACAGGAAACATTCTGGATTGCTTCGTCATTACATTCCTCGCAATGACGTTTATTACTTTATTTCTAAAACAGAATCCTTTTACATTACGACCATGCTCAAAATACTCTTAATATCGGTCGTCAGTTTGTTTTTATATGGATGTGGATCGACGCAGGATTCCTCTGGCCTCACGCCCCTCCCCAAAAGTAACGATCCAAAAGACGAAGTCTTATTTGAAGCGGCGGCAAAATATATTGCCTCACAAAATGCGCCCACGCACAGCGCTTATGATTTTGAGCGTATCGACCTGAATGGTGACGGGTTGCGTGATGCGATTATCCTATTCAAGTTACCGCACCGTCATTGGTGTGGATGGGATGGATGCGGCATGGTTGTGTTTAAAGCAAGCCGAAAAGATTTTGCGCCGCTCTCTGCTATTAGTGGCGTGCGCGGCCCCATTTATGTCTCGCAAGTTACGCATAAAGGGTGGCGTGATATTATCATTCGCACCTCTGGTACAAATTTACGAGATAAGAACGTGCTGATGCGTTTTAATGGAACAGGTTATCCGAACAGCCCAATGCTTGCGCCGACCCTAAAGGCAAAGTTATCGGACATGCCGACTGAAAGATTTTTCCGGTAAAGAAGATTCTAAGCGGCTTCGCGCTTGTTCAAGAAACCAAAGAGTTTTTTGCTTCTGTCAGATTTAAACTTCCATTGATCTCTGTCTAGCTCAATCTCTTGTACGATCTCACGGCTTTCTTGCAAAATGCCCATTGTTTCATTATCAACACGCTTATCCTCAAGACATTCAATAATATGTTGCTCTTGGCTGGCAAAATCGCCGTCGCACCATGACAAAGCGCGGGCAAGCGCGAAGAAATCCCGCTTATCTTGCTTGTCTGTAATGTGGGCAAACATCTCATACGCATCCTGCGGTGTTTGTAAATCCTCACCAATCATTTTTAGTTGATCGGCCGAAAGATTTATCTCGCGTATATGATTGTTGATAAAGGATAACTCATGCGGCGTCACCACACCATCGGCATGCACCATGGCCACAACGGCACGCCACATGTAAAAACGGCTTTGATTCAGTCCTTCTGACATAAGGATACCCTCTTTGATTTGCCCAAACTTACCTTATTATATCATTTCAAAGCTTAAAATCCTCCTAAGAAAATTATTGCACTCGCTTATCAAAACATGATAGAACAAAACATGAACAATAATTTGGGTAATTCATTAGAAGCGCCGTCCAAAGCGGGTCTAAAATGGCTGTTTTTGGACCTGAACAGCTATTTTGCCAGTGTAGAGCAACAAGAAAATCCTGCCTATCAGAATAAGCCTCTCGCTGTCCTTCCCGCAATGACAGACGCCACCTGTGCGATCGCCGCCTCCTACGAAGCCAAGGCCTTTGGCATTAAAACGGGCACCAAAATATATGAGGCCAAAAAAATGTGCCCCTCCCTCATTTGTGTGCAGGCACGCCATGATGTGTATGTGGATTACCATCACCGTATCTTGGATGCGACGCAAACTTGCCTGCCCGTTAATAAGGTCTGGTCAGTCGATGAATTTGATTGTTTGCTTTTGGGCGAGGAACGAAAGCCAGAAAATGCGATTGCTTTGGCTGAAAAAATAAAAGACGCTATTCATAAACAAGTGGGCAGTGCCATCCATTGCTCCATTGGTATCGCGCCCAACAGTTTCCTCGCCAAAGTTGCCACCGAAATAGAAAAACCAAACGGCCTTGTTCTGATGCGTCCTGAAGATTTACCAGGGCGACTGTTGGAATTAAAACTCACTGATCTACCAGGTATTAATATCCGTATGTTAGAACGTCTGCACCGCGCCAATGTTAAAACCGTTGAACAACTTTGGCATACTTCCCCTAAAGAATGTCGTGCAATATGGCGTAGTGTGCAGGGAGAACGTTTTTGGTATTGGCTGCATGGATATGACGTACCCTATCAATCCACTAACCCGTCCATGATTGGGCATTCACGCATGCTTGATCCAAATTTAAGAACAGCAGAAAAAACCCGCCAAATGGCACGAAGATTATTGTTTAAGGCGTGTTATCGCCTACGCCGTAAAGAATTATTTGCGCGTCATTTGGTATTTAAAGTGCGTTTGCAAGATGGACGCTATTGGAAAGGTCATTGCGACTTTCCGGCCTCCCAAGACCCGTTTGTGATGATGGAACATCTGACACGGCTTTGGGATCAGATGATGGTAGAATGTTTTTCACCGCCTTATGAATTCTCACCCCGCAAAATGTTGTTCTATAAAGTTTCCACTTTATTGGTGGGTTTGGTGCGTGAAAATCAAATCACCAATGATCTCTTTGAAACGCACATTCAAGAAAGTAGTGATAAATTTAAAAAGAAACAAAAGCTCGCAAACGCGCTTGACGAACTCCAGCAAAAATATAAAAAAGAAACCGTCTGGCTCGGCGTCGTCCCCAAAACCATCGCCGGCCACGTCGGCACCAAAATCGCCTTCAACCGCGTACCCACGAAGGAGGAATTTGAGTATTAACTCTCTTGAAACTCTTAAAAAAACCTCCTAAAACACCTTCATGACAAACAAAACAGATATATCTCCCGTTCACATTATCGGTGGCGGTTTGGCAGGGTCCGAAGCCGCGTGGCAATGCGCCAATATGGGCGCGCCTGTGGTTATTCACGAAATGCGCCCCATCAAAAAAACCGAAGCGCACGAGACGGAAAATATGGCGGAACTTGTCTGCTCCAACTCTTTTCGCTCTGATGATAAAGACTATAACGCCGTGGGCGTGCTGCATGAAGAAATGCGCCTTTGTAACTCGCTCATCATGCGTGAAGGCGATAAGGCCGCCGTGCCCGCGGGCGGTGCGCTTGCCGTGGATCGCAATATTTTCTCCGAAGGCGTGACCAAGGCTTTGAACGATCATCCACTCATTACCATTGAACGTGGCGAAATTGATGGTCTGCCCCCTGAAGAATGGGACAACGTGATTATTGCGACAGGGCCTTTGACCTCCACGCCCCTTGCAAAAGCGGTTCAGGAATTGGGTGGTGAAGATCAACTCGCCTTCTTCGATGCCATCGCGCCGATCATCCATAAAGAAAGCATTAATTTCGATACGGCATGGTTTCAGAGCCGATATGATAAATCTGGCCCTGCTGGTACAGGCTCGGACTACATCAACTGCCCTATGAATGAAGAGCAGTATGTTGCTTTTATTACTGCATTAATTGAGGCTGAGAAAACTGAATTTAAAGAGTGGGAAGAAAACACACCCTATTTTGAAGGCTGTATGCCGATTGAGGTGATGGCGAGCCGTGGGCTAGATACGCTACGCTATGGCCCAATGAAACCTGTGGGTCTCACCAACCCTCATGCCGCGCCGACTGATGATGGCAAGCGCACAGGACGATGCCATGCGGTGATCCAATTGCGCCAAGATAATGCGCTCGGCACGCTTTATAATATGGTTGGGTTTCAAACCAAGATGAAATACGGGGCGCAAATGGAAGTCTTTCGCACCATCCCCGGATTGGAAAATGCAGAGTTCGCAAGGCTCGGCGGTATACATCGAAACACCTTTATAAACTCGCCAAAACTACTCAACGAGACATTGCAGATGAAGGCGCAACCAAGGCTCAGATTTGCAGGGCAAATTACAGGCTGTGAAGGGTATGTGGAAAGTGCATCTGTGGGTCTTATGACAGGACGCTTTGCTGCGGCAGAAAAACTAGGCCTTCCCGTTGAACGCCCCGATGCCACCACCGCGATGGGATCATTGATCCACCACATCACAGGCGGCGGCAATGCCGATACGTTCCAACCCATGAACATCAATTTCGGCCTCTTCCCACCGTACGAGATGAGCAAAGAAGAACTAAAGGGCCTAAAAGGCAAAGAAAAAGGCCGCGCCAAGAAAAAAGCCATGGCGGGACGTGCGCTTCAAAATATTCTAGATTGGAATAAAGAAACGTACGCCAAGGCGGCTTAATCTTACCCCCCTCACCCAGCTTCGGCTAAGTTCATTGCATTCACTAAGCCTACGACACCCCTCTCCCTTAGGGAGAGGGATACAGAAGGTAGGAACATAGTGACTTAGCTGTAGTTGGGTGAGGGGTTAAAATTTTCACCCCGCCAACCGTAAACCATCGGCGGAATAAACATCAAAGCCTAGGGATGATATTTTGCGAGTGTCTTCTAAGGATAAATCACGTATGGCGATGGTGAGCCTGTAAGATTTTGCCAGTTGGTTTTTCTCTACGAAGGATACAAAGAGCGAGTAAATGGTTTCTAGAATATGCTCGCCATCTTGGTCTACATTTTCGATGTCTTCGTGGTATTCGATATAATCCAGTAAGTCCGTTAATGCGCTTTGTTTTTTGCTGATGGGGGCACCCGCCAGCGCCGACGAAAAGGCAATCGTCGCGGTTTCTTTTAAGGTCATTTAAGCCTCCTAAAAGTTAAAAAATGAATATAGGGGTTCGCCCGTTAAAAACAGGTCAAGTGAACCGATAATGTAAGTTTGGAAATTTTATGGTTGCTCGCTTAACGCAAGCACATTTGGATCATGCACGTGCAAGCCATGAACAGAATGTTCATCGCGAAGAAATCAAAATTATTTTTGAGTGTGCGTTCCATATAAATAGGAAAACATGAATTCAAAATCGGTGCAAGCGTTAAAATAAAGTTTTCGCCCAAATGCGCAACGCAAAAAATGAAGGGCGCATACCAAGTTTTGAACTCAAGACATCATATTGCGCCGATTCGATTTGGCGTTGATATGATTCGGTTATTGCCTTCATTGCTTTTACAAATCGCGAATTTATGGTTGTTTTATCGTATCGAAATTCTTTTTGAGTGCTTAACACTTCAGAAATTACTTGAGGTAAATTTTTAACTTCATTGAAATCAAATATTTTTTGCTCCGACATATCATTTTTAGCCAAAATATCGCTTGGTAACATCATAGGCTTGTCATTCAGCATATATGGCACGGCGCGTAGCGTTCCAACGAGCGCATAGTGAACCGAAACTGCTTTTATAACGCCCTTATCTTCATCAACACCGATGATTTTCAAAGCCAAACGCGTTAACGGCGTTGCTGTGTAATCACAATAATTGATCAACCCTTCCATATTGGCAGGGGCAACGCCTTCTAAATCAAATTCACGCGCGTAAATTAAATTATCAAATTCTTCACGGGGTAAATCAAATTTCTGTATCGCTGCGGCCAAGGGTTCAACAACTTCATGACGGCGCACATCCCTACCCTCATAAATTTCCGCAATGGCATCACGCCACCATTGCAGGCGGATCAAACCAATCGTTGTGTCGCTCACGACCTCGCGCGTTTTGGCAATCTCAAAGTTAAAGGCGAATAACGCCCACAAATAGAGGCGCGCCGATGCGGGCGCAAACAAGCTTAAAAGGTAGCGGTCATAATCATGCTCCCGCACGCTTTTTTGACAATAATCAAACATATGAAATTTTTTAGACCATCCCCCTTTATAAAGGAACCAAAATCTATATGATCAGTTTAACAAACATAAGAATTCACAAATAACAGGAGAAATTATGACCTTTGAACTCCCTAAATTACCCTACGCCTATGACGCGTTAGATCCATATATGTCTGCAGAGACATTGGAATTTCATCACGATAAACATCATCAGGCCTATATTGATAAAGGTAACGAACTTATTCAAGGCACGGGCCTTGAAGGCGCGTCTTTAGAAGAAGCCATGGTTTCCGCCTTTAAAGATCCTGAGCGTGGTGGTTTATTTAACCAACTTGGACAGCATTACAACCACATGCATTTTTGGAACTGGATGAAGCCAAATGGCGGCGGCACAAAAATGGATGGTAAGTTAGAAGCCAAAATCAAAGAAGATTTGGGCGACTATGAAGGCTTTAAAAAACAATTTTGTGATAAAGGTGCGGGGCAATTTGGCTCTGGCTGGGTTTGGCTCGCCATGGATGATGCTTCAGGCAAGCTCGAAGTATTAAACACGCCCAACGGTGAAAACCCCGTTGTCTATGGTCGCACACCATTATTGGGTTGTGATGTTTGGGAGCATTCTTATTACATTGATTACCGCAATGCCCGTCCAAAATATTTGGAAGCGTTCGTTGACAATCTTGTTAACTGGGATTACGTCGCGGAATTGTTTGAAGCAGGGCCTATCGCAACAAACTTAAAAGCAGCTTAATCAGATTTTTAATTAAAATTTTAAAAAAATCGCCGTCATGGCGGCTTTTTTTATGCTTGCAGCATTGCCGCCACAACCCTTCTGCCTTCAGCCATAAGAACATTATAGGTGCGGCACGCCGCGCCAGTGTCCATGGTTTCGATGACGAGGCCACGTTTGCTTAATTCTGCTTTTAATTTTGGATTGAAGAATTGCATGGATGATCCTGCGCCGAGCAAGACGACATCTATATCATCTGAATTATCAATAAGCGGTTGGAAATCTTCTAAACGAAGCGCATCAAAATCATTCACGTTTTTCCATTCTATCGTCTCATGCGGTTGCACGATGATGGCGTGATTATATTTGACCGAGCTAACGCGAAATTCACCACCCGCATAGGCCTGTATAATTTGTTGGCCTTCTTTTATGAGCGGTGTGACATCCATAATTTAAATGCTTATTTGATTTTTAAATGCTCAAGCGTTTCAAACGTAATACCACCAATGCCAAGACCATTTTTACGTTGATAATCTTCCAACGCGTTAAAGGTTTTGTTCCCTAAACGACCATCAGGTGTACCAATGTTATACCCTTTATTCATCAAAGCCTTTTGCAAAATAGCCACCATGCTTGGTGTAATATCTTTTTGGCACACGATTTGACGTTTTTCCATGACGGGCACAGGAGATACATTACCCGGCGTGCTTGGGATTATAACTGTTTTAAAACAGCCATCAATCATTTCTGTTACAACCTGTTCAGGCTTTTCTTCCATCGGTGTCTCATTCATCAGCACAGGAGCAGGCTCACTAGCAATCACGTCGATGCTTGCCGCCTCTTCCGTTACAGTTTCAACAACAGGTGATTTTTTCACTTCTTCTTCAACCTTGTTCATTGTGATTTCTTTCACAGGTTGCATATCTTCGGGTTGTTCTGTTGTTACCACTGATGTTGTTTTTTCAGCTATTTTTTCAACGGATTCATTCGCGGTGTCTTCGACATTAAGCCCCTTCGGAGTCATCATTGCTTTTGCTGCTTTGGCTTCAGTCTTTTGTACTGAACTCACGACAGTGGTTTCAATTTCTTCGATCTCTTCTTGAACAGAAGCCGTTACAGCCTCTTCAGCGCGGATAGGTGTTTCAGCTTTAACTGGTGTTATAACTTCTGCTACTTCAACTGCTTCTTCGACGGCATCTTCTTTAATTTCTGCAAGCTCTTCCGTTGATTCTTCAATCGTCTCTTCCATTTCAGGAACCATTGGTTGCATTGCATCTGGTGCTGTTTGTGCCTCAGCCATGACAGTTATACTACCATCAACAGGAATACCATTTTTCATGATGATGATGTCATCGCGGCTTCCTAAAACAAGCTTTTCCTCGCTAGAACTACATGCCGATAAAACGACAGTAGAACAAAGTGCGACATATAGAAGATTTGAAATTTTCATAGAAACAAGCTCCCTTTATTTATTTTATAGCGTTATTTAGCCCTTAAATTGGGGCTAAATCAAGCTTTTGCCCCTTCAGGCTTTTCAGACACTTTTTTATCGTGGCGAATATTCATCAAAGTCAGCAATGGTGAAGCCACAAAAATTGATGAATATGTTCCGATGAGAATACCGAAAATCAAAGCATTTACAAAACCACGGATAACCTCGCCACCAAACGCCCAAAGCGCCACAAGCGCAAGCATGGTCGTGATCGAGGTCATCAACGTTCTGGATAATGTCTGGTTGATTGAGTTATTCAAAACCTCAGCCACTGCCATTTTTTTGAATTTACGCAAATTCTCACGAATCCGGTCGAAGACAACCACAGTATCGTTAATGGAATACCCCGCAATCATCAAAATCGCTGCCACGGTGGACAGGTTAAATTCCATTTGTGTTAAGGCAAATAGTCCCACAACAATCAGTGTGTCATGCACTAACGCGCAGATGGCCGCGACACTAAATTGCCATTCAAATCGAAACCAAATGTAGGCAAGCATCCCAAGCATAGAAAACAGAACCGCATAAAAACCTTTACGTTTTAGCTCTTCCCCGACTTGAGGCCCAACAAATTCCACACGGCGATAATCGACGCCTTGTGCTTGCGCTTCGCCTTCGACAGTTGAGCTATATTTTTCATTCAACATGGCGCGCACTTTACTGATAGCTTCTTGTTGAACGCTTGCGTCCCCTTCTTGTTCAGGCAGACGGATCAAAAGATCATCAGGCGCGCCGAATTCTTGGATAGAGATACTGCCAAGCTGTAGCGTGTTTAGCTCTGTCCTTAGTGCCGTCAAATCAGACGCTTCATCAGGCACACGCACTTCAATTAAAGTACCGCCAGTGAAATCAATCCCAAAATTCAATCCATTGGTTACAATTAAAAATAATGATCCAACCAACAACAAACCAGACAACACAAACGCCATAAAACGTTTTGAAATAAAATCTATTTTCGTATCTTCAGGCACCCATTTTAACATTTCTATTGTCCTATATTTTCTTTGTCTCACTTCCCTGCGTAGGCAGGGATCTTTTTAAATGTTTTAAGATTCCTGCCTACGCAGGAATGTGTTGATGTTATATCTTTATTGTTTTTGGTTTCTTACTTTGCAACCACATCACCACCAACAAACGCGTCACCATAATGGCGGAGAACATGGAGGTGATAATACCAATCATTAATGTCACGGAGAACCCTTTGATCGGCCCTGTGCCGAACGAGAATAAAATCATCGCCGCGATAAAGGTGGTCAGGTTGGAGTCAATGATGGTACTCATTGCACGGCTAAATCCTGCATCCACCGCTGACATGGCAGAACGGCCATTTTTAATTTCTTCTTTAATACGTTCGAAAATCAAAACATTCGCATCAACCGCCATACCGATAGTCAACACAATCCCTGCAATACCAGGTAAAGTCAGTGTAGCTTGCAGGCTAGAGAGCAGTGCAAAAATCAACGTTACATTGACCATCAAGGCCACATTCGCGTATGCCCCAAAACGACCATAGGTTAGGAACATAAAGATTAAAACGCCCGCCATACCAATAAGGCTGGCGATTTTACCTGCCTCAACAGAATCTGCTCCAAGTGATGGCCCCACTGTGCGCTCTTCCAAAACATTAAGCGGTGCAGGCAAAGCTCCAGCGCGTAACAATGTAGATAAATCGCTTACTTCCTGAATAGAAAATGCGCCCGTGATAATACCTTGCCCACCGCAGATGGGCTCGTTAATACGCGGTGCAGAAATAATTTCACCATCTAAAACAATCGCAAATAAATTGCCTGAATTTTCTGTACTGAGCTTACAAAATCTTTTGGCGCCAACCGTGTTAAAACGAAAACCAACAGCAGGGCGACCCGATTGATCTTGTGCTATATTCGCATTGGTCAGCATATCACCTGTTAATTCAGAACGACGGTTAATGCTTAGGGTTTGCCCTGGCTCTTCCGCCATTGGTAAAGTCATGACATTTGTGCCACGACCATCAAAGTCAACCAGATGAAAACTTAATTTAGCCGTCGTGCCTAGCAGTTCTTTAATACGTGCAGGATCATCCAACCCCGGAAGCTGCACCAAAATACGGTCATCCCCTTGACGTTGAATAACAGGTTCCCGCGTTCCAGTTTCATCAATACGACGGCGCACAATTTCAATAGATTGATTAATCGTAAGATTGCGGATTTCAACAAGAGCATCCTCTGTGAAGATACCCTCAACCGTATCGCCGTTAATATTAACGGCAAGCGCATCATCAATGTCTCTAACAATCTTGGCTACTGCATCCGCGTCTGCCGCGTCACGAAGTTGAATACGTACACCATTGGGCATATCATTTAAACGGCGATAGCCTATTCTGCTCTCACGCAATTCAGGACGAAGTCCGTCCACAAGAGCTTCTGAGCGTTCTTTGATAACTGCATCCAATTCTACTTCCAAAAGAAGGTGTGATCCGCCTTGTAAATCCAATCCTAGATTAACCGTTTTATTCGGCAGAATGGATGGTAGGCCATTAAGATAATCACGCGCCGATGATCCTAAAAGATTAGGCAAGGTATAAAGCAAGCCGAGAATACAGACAAAAAGTACGGCCATCTTTTTCCAACGCGTGATATGGATCATAATTTATTCCTTAAATTTCTTCTTTAATCCCGTCATTGCGAGGAGGCAGAGCCGACGCGGCAATCTAGAGCTTATTGAAAATATTCTGGATTGCTTCGTCATTACATTCCTCGCAATGACGCTAATTTTATTACTTCTTCTTCGCAGGCTTTTTCTTCTCTTCTTTAACAGCAACTGGCGTTTTATCCGTCGTTGTTTGGATTGTGTGTCTTAGGGCTGTTACCTTTGTGCCGCCTAAATCAATTACAACTTCTTCATCACTGGTCAATTTATCAATTTTACCAACCAAGCCCCCTGCGGTTACGACGCGATCCCCTTTTTTGAGCTCGCTCACCATTTGCTTATGCGCCGCCATGCGTTTACTTTGTGGGCGGATAAGAAGGAAATAGAACGCTACAATCATGAAAACCATCATAATAATCGTCCATAACGTATCATTAGGTGGTGGTGGCACTTCGCCTGCCATTGTCGCTGTGTCTATTGCTACTTCTTGCGCTTGCGCCATTGAAATCAACATTATTTTGTGTTCCTTTACTGCTTTATATGAATAATACGCAGACTATAACGCTCAAAAGGCTAAAAACAAGGGTAAACAAGACCATATCATGAAGGATTCACAACTCAGTCACATCATAAATCTGATGGAGCGTATGGCCCTCGCGCTTGCGCGCATGGCCACCTCACAAGAGGCCAAATCTGGCTCTGGCCCCACTTACGCGCCCGATGATTGGGGCGTCGCCACCGCATGGTTGTGGCAATCGCACAGCTATTCTTTAAAACCTATTGAGGATACAAACGCGATTCCGCTTAAACTCTTGGTCGGCGTTGAAAACCAAGCCGAAACGCTGCTTGAAAATACAAAGGCCTTTGGCAAAGGCTTTGCCGCCAATAATGCGCTTTTATGGGGCGCACGCGGGACAGGCAAAAGCTCTCTGGTCAAGGCCATCCATAATGAATTGGATGACGATCCCGCCTACCCCCTTCATTTGATTGAGATTTATCGCGAGGATTTATCAACCCTCACGCGCTTGCTCGATGTCCTCCGCACGCAGCCTGACATTCGCTTTATCCTCTTTTGTGATGATTTATCATTTGATGAGAATGATAGCTCTTACAAATCGCTCAAGGCCGTGCTTGAAGGTGGCATTTCAGGACGCCCTGATAATGTCATTATATATGCCACATCAAACCGCAGGCACCTGCTCCCCCGTAATATGATTGAAAATGAAAGCGCGACCGCTATCCATAAAAACGAGAGCGTGGAGGAAAAAGTCAGCCTTTCTGACCGTTTCGGCCTCTGGCTCGGCTTTTACAACGTCGATCAAGCCGCGTATTTGGAAATGGTGCATAACTACGCCACCCACTTTGACCTCAAAATAGACGATAAAAAAGCCCTAGAATGGGCTAAAACCCGCGGCAACCGCAGCGGCCGAGTCGCCTGGCAATACATAAACCACGTCGCAGGACAGCAGGGTAAAGTGGTTTAAGTTGTTGAAAATAAATGATTTTTCATTCTCGTTTGTTTTTATTAATCTTTTTTTGGTATTTTTAACTATAAACAAACATAATGTTTAACATAATAATTGAAATTAACCTTATTTTAGCGTATTATGCTTAAAATATGAGTTCATTGGGTATCAAGTAAGGGTAGAGAGAAATGGCAAAAGATTTAACAAAACTTTCAAGTGCTGAATTGACGGCACTTACCGATAAACAAATACAAGGTTTTTGGGCGAATAGACATGGCGCGCTTAACAAATTAAATGCTACAAGTCCGACAGCAGGCACTCCCGAACACGATAGGCTTCAAAAAATCAACGATGAAATTACCATTTTGTCAGCTCAACGTGCTGCCAGAGGGTTAGGGGCATCATCCATCCCTATTGCTCCTGCCGCAACAGCCCCAACCTCTGCATTCCCCAGTATTACAAAAGTAAGCCAAGCAAAAAAAGAAATTAAAGCAGAAAAAATTGTTCAAGCAGACGCTAAAACTGAATTAGATGTCGCTCAAGCCAATTTGGAAAAAGTTGATAATCTACAGGCACATCAAACTAAAATTTTTGATAAAGTACAAGAATTAGATGAAGGCACGCAACAACTTACCCGCTTAAAAGAAATTAAAGGTAGGAATGGATTTTGGGGGAAAACTCTTAGATTAGTTACTTTTGGTCAATACGGTAAAACACAACGTGCAAATGATATAGCATTCTTGGCCAAACTTCCTGATGCAGAGATGAGCAATTTACCATCTGCTATAAAAAACCGACAAGTTAGTCTTAACTCTAAATCAAAAGAGTTAGAAAAACTTGACGCAGAAAAAGTAAAACAAGTTGCAATAATAAGTGCATTAGGAATTACAGGTCCTTTTGAAACAGCGACTGACATTGCAGCAGTTCAACAAACGGCGCAAACACGGTTTGATACTGCACAAACAGCATATGACACATCAACAACCAGAATTGCCGATCTAGAAGCACATCGTGATGGACTACCAGCAAGCAATTTAAAAAGAGCAGGTATTGTAGCAGGATTAGCAGCTGTAGCCACTGGTATTGCTGGCTACTTTTACAACACTTCAATGGGAGGGCCGCCTAACTTAAGCCAAGCTGGCGGGGCTTTAAGCCAAATTCCTGATGCTCTACAACATGCTTGGACTGGCATTACTATGATGGGTCAAGATGCATTGGCCTATGTGAATTCTTTAATGCAAGGCTCCACAACACAAACGGCTACAAATACCATCCCTGACGGCTATATCGATCCAAGTTTAGCGCAAGCCGCTGCCGATGCACAAGTTGCTGAAGAACAGGCTGCACACGCGCTTGCTGATGGAGCCTTAATTGATCAAGCTAATCAATATGCCGCAGATACGGCGCAAGCCGCTACTGTTGTGGCTGATACGGGTCCAACGACAAATCCGCATCCTGATATTGTAGCGCAAGCCGCTACTGTTGTGGCTGACACAGGTCCAACGAATAACCCACATCCTGATGTTGTAGCGCAAGCCATTGCCAAAGCGCCTTACATAGATTCGACTGCTCCTGTTATTAGCACTTCAAACTATACTGGCCCTGATTTAACAAATGTTACGAACGCTAGTTTTGCGGATACTGCTATGGATACAACAGCACCAATCGCTCCTGTTATTCCTGCGGCTGCCACTGCTGTTTCAGTTGACACATCAACAGCAATCAACACGGAATTACTTCAAACAAGTTTAGAAAAATTGCTTGATAAAGATGGTTCTAACGATATTGATGCTCTAGAGAGCTTTATTGGCGCAGTTGGCGTTGGAAATTTGGACGTGGATACAATCAATTCAATAAAGCAAGAGATTTCAGCATCTGCTAATCCTGACTTTATTGGCACTGCGACTTCTGTTGCTGCTGCAGAATATTTAGCTGCTAACCCTCGAGATTACAGTGGTGCTTTTGATATTATTTCAAAAGGTGTCATTGAAAATGTTCCAGGACAGATTGACGACACGCATGCACCTAAAAGCCGCATTGAAGCCGCTAGACAAATAGTACGCAGTTTAGACGTTTAACCTTTTAAAAACTACAAATACCTCTTAGGATCCAAGGGTTTGGATCCTTTGCGGATTTCGAAGTGGAGTTGGGGGGTGTCGACTTGCCCTGTGGAGCCGACGGTGCCGATGGATTGACCGCGTGTGATTGTGGCGCCGCGCTTTACCAAAGTTTTATCGAGGTGGGCGTACGCGCTCATCATACCGCCATCATGACGCACCAAAATTAAATTGCCATAACTTTCTAAATCATCGCCCGTATAAACCACCACACCGTTTTCTGCGGCACGCACAGCAGTCCCCCGCACGGCGCGGATATTAATCCCATCATTATGAAGCCCGTCTGCCTTGGGTCCAAAACTAGAAATCACATCGCCGTTTACGGGTTGCATAAAGCGTCCATTGCCTGAGAGTTTCGGCGTTTGACTAGGAATTTTTGCGCGTGTTACAGACGCCTGTTGAACACGCGGTTTTTGCTCAGGTGTAATCACATTACTATCGCGCGGCGTTACCGCTTCACTCTGCACGGAAGGTACAGACGCGCGCGTTGCAGGCTCTGCATTATAAACAGCTTGTTGCGCGGTTGCTTTCATTGTGGGTGTCGGCAGGCGTAAAACTTGACCACGGCGAATGGTATAAGGTGATGATAAATCATTCAGCTCAACCAAGCGATTAATGCTCGTTTCGTAAAGGCGCGCAATGGAATAAATATTATCGCCTTCCTTGACCCGATGTTCATTGGGCGGCGGCAATTTCATGCGGTATCCTGTGTTCAAAACATAGGGCGCTTCGATGTTATTGAGGGTGATAATTTCACGCATGGGTAATTTATAATTTTCGGCGATTGTATAAACGGTATCCCCCGGCAACACGGTATGCACGCCCGCACTCCCTGCCCCCTTTTGCACGCCATAGGTATTGAGCGGTGCAGGGTTTTGCGTGCCGCAGGCGGTGAGGCCAATAATGCTAGCGCTGATTAAAAGAATTTTCTTCACGCAAACTCTCTTTCAATCACATCCGCTCTGGCGATATCGGGCAGCAACGGCACAAAGCGCACAGGCATAATATCGGAAATAGAATATGTATCATCCGCTTCTTTTTTATAACGTTTCAACATTTGGGAATCCGCATCCCCTGCCTCGTTCGCCACAGGCGCAACCATGATTCCACCGACACTGAGCTGATCAATAAGCGCGGCGGGAGGTTTCCCCCGTGCGGCGGCGGTCACGATGATGCGATCAAATGGCGCTTGGCTGATGCCATGTATGGTTGGCCACCCTTTCATGCCATCCCCGCAAAGCGTTGTGACGTTTCGAATGCTTAACGCTTTGAAGTTCTGCTCCGCCAAATCATGCAACGGCTTGTGACGTTCAATGGTGTAAACACGGCGCGCAATTTTTGATAGGACGCACGCCTGATATCCCGTGCCCGTTCCAATTTCTAAAACCTTATGCAGGTCATTCACTTCCAATGCTTCGGTCATTTTAGCAACAACAAAAGGTTGTGAAATGGTCTGCCCCAAGCCAATCGGCACCGCGATATCTTCATACGCCTTATCCGCCATGGCATCAGGAATAAAATGTTCGCGCTGTACCCGTTCAATCGCGCTCAACACGGTGGTGTCATTAATCCCCGCAGAGCGTAGAGACATCACGAGTCTAATTTTCTGGCTTTGTTGCGCAATCATAAGGTTTCCTGTGCGGATAATGTTAAATAAGGCTCTACTGAACAGCAGATAAGTGATTCTAACCTTTTATCCCCACATAGGCAAGATTAGACAGATGGCTTAGAAGGCCCTTGGAAATCTGCCTTAACACTTGGATTATTAGGTAACGCTCTCTTAAGCCCTTCCTGCATAAATTCCAATGAAGGTGGTTTATGCGGTTCTGGCCCCATTACATACATTCCTATTAAGCCTGCCATAATTACCTTTGCCTGTGTTCGTATTTCATCAGGGGTAATTGACCCATAAGTTTTTAAAGATTCCTCTGTGTTAAAACGACCGCCATAAAGTTCATACTGCGCAACAACGTCTCCTAGTCTATGCACTGTAAAAAGATCAGGATCACTTAACTCGTAAGCAGATGAATCTAAATTTGCTTTTAAAATACCATCTGATAAATGTTCATCAATATTATTTGCGAACTCAATTAAAGCTTCACAAGCAACCACAGAGTCTTCTGGCGTACTACTCATATTAATTAAAGTAACTGTATTCGTTGGACTAGTACTCCATAAGCCCACCTCAGGGGCATAAAAACAGCCATACTTTGACCGTATAATTTCAGGTATCAAACTTTTTAAATGCGCTTGAGCTTCATTCTGCACAAGTCTCTCTCTCAAGTTTCTCACTGTAGGTATTAAAAACATTAACGATGTATAATTTTGGTTTAAATCTGGTCTATCTAAACGTCCATCAAAGGCTTTAGCCTCAAAACAATAAGCAGGCAATCGTGGTTTACCTAAATTAGGAACAGCACTCAAAGTCTGCTCAAAAACCTCCATCGCTTCATCAAAAGGTAATGGAGATGTTGCATAAACGTGCATGTGCCCAGCATCATAATTTGTCTTCATAAATTCTTTTAAACCGCTTGAAGTCACAGACCCAATAGATTCCCTAGTACCAAAAGTATCAGCATAAGGAGAGCTCCCTGCATAGATTTGCCGGTCAAGCTTATCTAAAGGCCCTCGATCGAAACTATCTAAGCTATCACCTAACTCATTAAGAATAACTCCTTTTTCTATTTCAACGCGCTCATGAGGAAAAGTTGGCTCAGTGAGAATTTGACGCATCAGATCAGAAATTAATCTAAAATTATCAAGATTTTGTGAAGAAGCCCATAAATCAAAATTTGTTCTGTGTGGGTTAGTTGATGCATCCAGACCACCACCTGCCATTCTTAGCATCTCACTAAGTTCTGATTCACTCATATTTTCAGTTCCACAAAAAACATTATGTTCTAATATATGAGACAGCCCTTCTTTACCCTTAGGGTCATGTGCAGAACCAACAGGAACATTGACCATAACATTGAGCTTTTGAACCTTAGGCAGATGAAGATAGGATACCTTCATACCATTCGATAGCACTCCAGTTTGAACCGTAATAAATTTTGTCACTTTTAATCCTTATAATACGCCTTAATTACTTAAGATCGTTGTAGCATAAAGATTTTCAATAATGCAAATTTGTTACTCTAACCCTTAACAATCTTCTCCACGCCGCCCATATATGGCTTCAACACGTCTGGGATAAACACGCCGCCGTCTTTGGGGTCGTAGTAGTTTTCCATGACGGCGATGAGCGCACGACCAACGGCAACGCCTGAACCATTGAGGGTATGAAGAAACTTTGTGCTTTTCTCGCCTTTTTCTTTGAAACGCGCATTCATACGGCGGGCTTGGAAATCGCCGCAGGTGCTACAACTTGAAATCTCACGATACGCATTTTGGCCCGGTAACCATGCCTCGATATCATATGTTTTACGCGCGCCAAATCCTGTGTCACCGCTACACAACACAACCGTGCGGTAAGGGATTTCTAATTTCTCTAAAATCGTTTGCGCGCATTTTGTCATGCGTTCATGTTCCTCATCGCTTTTATCGGGATGAACAATAGACACCATTTCCACCTTATAAAATTGATGTTGGCGGAGCATACCGCGCGTATCCTTACCCGCACTTCCCGCTTCACTTCTAAAACATGGCGTGTAGGCCGTAAAGCGCATGGGCAAACGCTCCACATCAACAATTTCTTGCGCCACAATATTAGTTAACGGCACTTCAGAAGTTGGTATCAGCCAATCTCCACGCGTTGTTTGAAATAAATCCTCAGTAAATTTCGGAAGCTGATTTGTTCCATAGGCTGCAGCATCTTTTACCATCAAAGGTGGCGACACTTCCGTCAAACCATGCTCATTTGTATGCGTGTCCAACATAAATTGCGCCAGCGCACGCTCTAAACGCGCCAAACCGCCTGTCAGCATCACAAAACGGCTACCGCTTAACTTGGCGGCTATTTCAAAATCCATCATGCCGAGCGCTTCACCAATTTCGTAATGCTCTAACGCCTTGTTCGCGCCATTGGGATTTTTAGGCTCGCCCCATGTGCGCACTTCAACATTATCATCTTCATCCGCGCCATCAGGCACGTCATCTTTCATGATGTTTGGCAAGGATGATAAAAGCGTCGTTAGTTCTTCACCTACTTCGCGCTCTTTTTCCTCCAAGTCCGTCATTTGATCTTTGATATCTGCAACCTCTTGCATGATGGCATCGGCATCACCGCCAGATTTTTTAATCGCGCCAATCTCTTTGGATTTTTCGTTACGCGCCTGTTGCAACACTTGCAATTCAGTCTGCACCCCGCGACGCTCTTCATCCATTTTTAAAATGGCTGGCGATTGCGGCTCTAACCCACGGCGTTTCATGCCTGCGTCAAAGTCATTTGGGTTTTCGCGTATGTATTTAAGGTCGTGCATAAAAATTCCTCTATTTAAAATTACTCTATATTGTCATTGCGAGCGGAGCGACGCAATCCAGTTTTTATAAACTTTATGGATTGCCGCGTCACGTTGTTCCTCGCAATGACAGGGGACAAATTTAAATAAATCTTGGTGTCTTGGTGCCTTGGTGGTTAAATCTTTACCATGATTTTACCCAATATCTATGAATTGAAAATTCCAAAAACCCCGCTACCTCTCGTTTTTGATAGCCCCCATAGCGGCGATATTTATCCCGACCATTTCAAATATGATTGCGCGTTTGAAGATTTGGTCAAAACCGAAGACAAATATGTTGATGATTTGTTTGACGCCGCCCTACAATTCGGCGGCACATTATTGAGCGCCCTCTTCCCCCGCGCCATGATTGACCTCAACCGTGCGCGGGATGATATTGACCCTGAGCTTTATGAAGGCGAATGGCCTTATGGCGACGACTGTCCCGCCAATCCATCCAACCGTTCTTTGGCGGGGATAGGATTAATTCGCCGTTTATTGCGCCCCGATCTTCCAATTTATAACAACAAATTGTCGCTAAAAGATATTAAGTATCTTATAGATACATATTACGATCCTTACCATCAAAAATTGGAAGAATTGCTTGATACCGCTCACGCCCAACACGGCAAAGTCTATCATATTAATTGCCATTCCATGCCCTCCTCAGCCCTCACGTCAGGCGCTTTGGGGCGCATTAACCCCGCCTCGACACCAGATTTTGTGCTTGGTGATCGTGACGGAACCACTTGTGACATTGACTTTACGCATAATTTAAGAGATTTCATTAAATCAATAGGCTACAAAGTCGCTATTAACAACCCTTACAAAGGCGTAGAACTCGTCGAGCGTTACTCCAACCCCGCCCATGGCCGCCACTCCATCCAAATAGAAATCAACCGCGCCCTGTACTTAGACGAAAAAACCTACAAAAAATCCAAAAATTACGAGAAATTAAAAAGCGACATCACAAAATTAATCGAGTTTTGTGGGGAGTATGTAAATAGAAATATATTGACATAAAACATAAGCGCGCTTAATAATTGCCTATGAAGCAAGCAGAAGCAGAACAAGAACTTTTAGACTTATTTTAGATGACGGAGCTTTTACACGCTTAGGAAAAGCGGCAATGGCGGTAAGACAAATCTTATTGCAAAAAAAGATAAGTGGTGACTATAAAGTACAAAGATTGGGGCACGCTGGCGTTGCTGGAGAATATCTGCATGGAATAGGCCTTTTACATAATGATATAGATTTCTACAAAGAGGACCCTAACCAATTTCCTATTAGCAATGCGCTAAACGAATTGACTGATTGCTTTAATAAACCAAGTCAGCTTTCTGAAATGTCTCAAAGCATTTCTAAAGAGCATCAAAAAAATGAAAATTCATTTGATGCCATACCTCGTGCCATTGAAGACACAAGGAAGTGGGCAGAAACAGCAGATTTATCTCTTTCAGAAAAAGCTAACATGGCAACATTACTGGCTGAATGTACTGAACAATATGCTGTTGTTAGAGCATTTGCTGAAAAATGCCGTGATATGGCACCAAGCTAAATTACACCGTCATTGCGAGGAGCTTTGCGACGCGGCAATCCAGAAAATTTAACTTAAAGCACTGGATTGCTTCGCTACACTCGCAATGACGTAGGGGTAAAACCTTTGCTCCCTTTGCGGTCTTTACGTTAAAACCCTTTAAAATTCTTCTGCAACGCTAAATCCAACTCTTCCATATTCGCCTTTACGCCCAAATCTTGGAAACTTGTCACACCTGCGTCTGAGATTCCGCAGGGGACGATGCCACAAAAGAGAGTTAAATCAGGGTATAAATTGATGGAGATACCGTGATACGTCACCCAATGGCGGATGCGCACGCCGATGGCGGCGATTTTGGCTTCGTTGCCATCAGGTTTAACAACCCAAATCCCCACGCGCCCTTCGCGTCTTTCGCCTTTAATATTAAATTCTTGCAATGTATCGATAATCCATTGCTCAAGATTAAAAATATATTGTTTTATATCAGGCGTTTGTTGACGTTTTTTGAGGTCAAGCATAACATACCCCACGCGCTGACCAGGGCCGTGATACGTATATTGTCCGCCTCTACCCGTTTCATAAACTGGAAATTCGGGAGAGAGTAAATCGCTCGCTTTCGCGCTCGTTCCCGCCGTATAAAGCGGTGGATGTTCCAAAAGCCAAATCTGCTCTGGCGATTTATCGCTGCGGATATCCGCCACCGTTTCTTCCATGACATGCAAGGCATCATCATATGCAATAGGCTTCGGCGATATCGTCCATTCAATATTAGTCATGACGGTTTCTATACTCTTTTGCCTTTAATCTGTCGAGTTGCAAATAATTATTAGAATTACTTATGGATAGATTGCATTCTCAAATTGCACAGCAGGTATTTTAAAAACATAATAAAAGAAAAATATCACTAGGGAGAGAAATATTGCTTTTTCAATTACCAACAATATCAGAATTAAAAAACCTAGCTGGAGCTCTAGGAAGAGTTTTTAAAAGCGAAGTAGAAGCAGAAGCACCTTGCCATAACAGATTAAATGAACAATTACGGGTCAGGAGGCATGCCGAGGGAAATGGTGGGAAATTTAATGGTGGAGCCTTCGCTCCTACAATTGATGGAAAATTTAAATAAAGAATTTGGTGCGGTCGAGAAGAGTCGAACTTCCACGGGATTATCTCCCACAGCGACCTCAACGCTGCGCGTCTACCATTCCGCCACGAATGTGAATAAGTAAGGTCAGCGCTTAGGTAGCAAATAAACTGAAATACAGCAAGCAATAAACTTCAAAACGCCCCTCTTTATCGCTTGGCGCAACGCGCTAGGCTTGCTATCTTAGGCCAAATTAAGAATTAGAGGGCTTAAAACCATGACAAAATCAACCAAAGACCAAGATAAACTGCGCGAAGCCGCGTTGGACTACCACAAGAATCCAACGCCTGGAAAAATCTCCATGAAGCCGATTACGCAGTTGGAAACGCAACGCGATTTAGCCTTGGCCTATTCCCCTGGTGTGGCTGTTCCTTGTGAGGAAATTGCGAAAGACCCGTTGAAGGCACTCGATTACACTTCTCGTAGCAACATTGTCGCTGTTATTTCAAACGGCACAGCAGTTTTGGGTTTAGGTGACATTGGCGCGTTGGCGTCAAAGCCTGTGATGGAAGGAAAAGCGGTTCTATTTAAGAAATTCGCCAATATTGATTCCTTTGATATCGAAATTGATGAAACGGATGTTGATAAATTTGTTGATGCCGTTGCGGTGATGGAACCTTCTTTTGGCGGGATTAACCTTGAAGATATTAAAGCCCCTGAATGCTTCGAAATTGAGAGACGCCTTAAAGAACGTATGAACATTCCCGTTTTCCATGATGACCAACATGGAACTGCGATTATTGTGAACGCCGCCTTTACCAACTGGTTGGCCATTAAAGGGCGTAAAATTACCGATGTGAAATTGGTGGCCAATGGGGCGGGTGCTTCCGCTATGGCTTGCTTGAACTTAATGGTGTCCTTGGGATTACCAAAAGACAACATTACTGTCTGTGACCGCGAAGGTGTGATTTACAAAGGCCGTAAAGAAGGTATGGACCCGTATAAGGAAAAATACGCGATTGAAACAAACGCGCGTTCATTATCTGATGCACTAGAAGGCGCAGATGTGTTCCTTGGATTGTCTGGTCCCAATATGGTGACCGCAAAAATGACGGGTACAATGGCCAATGCCCCGTTGATCATGGCGCTTGCCAACCCAACGCCTGAAATTATGCCTGATGAAGCCCGCAAAGGCTCCCCCAATGCGATTGTGTGTACAGGACGTTCTGATTTTACCAACCAAGTGAACAACGTGTTGTGTTTCCCGTTTTTGTTCCGTGGTGCGTTAGATGTTGGTGCGACAGCGATTAACGAAGAAATGAAAATTGCCTGTGTGAAGGCGATTGCCGCCCTCGCCCGTAAAGAAGTCACACCAGAAGTGGCCGCTATTTACCCGGGTGAGACCATGGAATTTGGCCCAGAATATATGATCCCCAAACCGTTTGACCCGCGCCTTGGCGTGGAACTGCCGATCGCCGTGGCGCAGGCCGCCATGGATAGCGGTGTTGCCACCCGTCCGATTAAGAACATGGAAGCCTATCGTGAGCAATTAAAACAATTCCACATTCAAAGTAATCAAGTCATGCGCCCTGTTTTTGCGCAGGCACAAAAAGATCCTAAACGGATTGCCTATGCCGAAGGCGAAGAAGAAAACGTGCTCCGCGCCGTTCAAATGACGTTGGATGAAGGCGTTGCCAAACCTGTTTTGATTGGTCGTCGTGATGTCGTCAAACTGCGTATTAAAAAACTAAACTTGCGTATAGAGCTAGACAAAGATGTTGAGCTTTGTGATCCAGAAGATGATCCGCGTTATAAAGAATATTGGATGAGCTATCACAAATTGATGGAGCGTAATGGGGTAACCCCCGCGATGGCGAAAAATATTATCCGTACCGACACCACCGCCATTGGCACATTAATGTTAGAGCGCGGCGAAGTGGATGGACTTATCTGCGGAACAGTTGGTGATTACCAAAACCATCTTCACAACATTGTTGATGTAATTGGATTAAAAGAGGGGGTCGAAACGGCTGCGGCGCTTCGTCTTCTTATTTTGCCAAACCGTGGTAATTATTTTGTTTGTGACACGCACGTTAATCCAGACCCAAGCGTGGGGCAAATTGCCGAAATGACCGTCCTCGCGGCTGAGCGTATTAAAGAATTTGGAATTGTACCAAAGGTTGCAATGATGTCGCATTCTAACTTTGGCTCGCACCGTGACCCAAGCGCTCGTAAGATGAGCGATGCGGCTGACCTTGTGAAGACGCGTAATCCGAAGATGGAAATTGATGGAGAAATGCATGCCGATACCGCGCTGTCTGAAAAAGTCCGTGCGAACATCATGCCGAACTCATCCTTGAAAGGGGAAGCAAACTTGCTCGTCATGCCCAACATGGATTCTGCGAATATCTCTTTCAATATGCTGAAAATTTTGGGCGAGGGTATTCCTGTTGGCCCTATGCTTTTGGGCGTGAATAAACCAGCACACATTTTAACCTCCGCCACCACGGCGCGCGGTATTTTAAATATGTCCGCCGTGGCGTGTGTCGAAGCACAAAAGAAAGCTAAGACAGCGAAAAAGAAGCCATCATCATCGAAAAGCAAGCCTAAGTCAAAAAAGGCTGCTTAAAAATAGCTAGTTCATAGCAGGACCTTTGGGGTCGCAAGCGGCTATCTGGCGGTCAAACTGTTGTTGTTTATCTTTAGGCAAATTGCCAAAATGCATTTGTTCTGCAATAGATCTTTGTAAGGTGACCTCTGCCTCACATAGCATTTTTGTTGTTTGATCTGCGTTATCTATGGTTTCATCAAGATTTCTCAAGATTTCTTTGTGCCTTCTTTCTAGCTCTTCGCCAGTTAGAGGTACATACTCTTCAGACTGTGTGGCTTCCGAAGTCGTAGCAGGTTCGTCACCATCCTCCCACCAGCAGCCAGTCAGGCAGCTAACAGCAAGAAAACCTATGGTTAATCGCATTGGCGTTGATTTCATAATTTTACATATCAAAAATAATTAGGTATGTCAAAGCTTTAATGCTTTAAAATAATATTTGAATAGGCTACTTATTATTCAAACCATTGAAACATAAGAGAAATTGATGCCTGACCCCACCAAAATCGAAGACGACACGCCGAATATTGCGGCGGAGTTTGAAGAGATTGCGGAAGCGCCGCAGGTGGGATTAAGTGATAATATCATTCGTGAAATTGAAGACGCGATTGACAGTGATGTTAAGGATGAGCACGTTCCGCTTGTCAATGATTTGAGCGTTCCTGACACGGCGGAGCTTTTACAAAAAATCTCTAAAGATGACCGTCAGGTTCTGATTGATAATAAAAAGACGATCATTGACCCACTCGTCTTTTCTTATTTAGATGATGACGTTAAGCGCTCCACCCTGTCGCAAATGACGGCAAAACAAGTGGCGGATATTTTGTCCGAATTGGACAGTGACGATGCGCTTGATCTGATTGAAAATCTGGACGTTGTTTTCCAAAAAGAAATTATCCGTAAACTGTCTGCCAAAACCCGTGTTGCGATTGAAGAAGGCCTGACCTTCCCCGAGGATTCTGCGGGTCGTTTGATGCAACGTGAATTTGTCGCCGTGCCGCAATTTTGGACAGTGGGTAAGGTCATTGATTACCTTCGTGCGGCTGCGGAAGATTTGCCCAAAGAATTTTATGATATTATCGTGATTGATCCGGGCTATCACGTCATGGGTGAAATTCCGTTGAACAGAATTTTGCGCTCGCGCCGTACAGAAAAAATTGAGAACTTAACGCTCGATGATTTACACACCATTCCCGCCACAATGGATCAGGAAGAAGCCTCCTACATCTTCCGTCGTGAAGGATTAAACTCCGCGCCTGTTGTCGATGAAGATAACCGCTTGATCGGGGTGATTACGTTTGATGACATCATTGATGTTATTGATGAAGAAGCACAGGAAGATATTTTGAAATTGGCAGGGGTTGAAGGCTCTGACCTTTATCGCGCTATCCTCTCCACCACGGGCAGTCGTTTTCGCTGGCTGTTTGTAAACCTGATGACCGCCATTGCGGCCTCTGTCGTGATCTCCATGTTTGATGCGACTATTGAACAGATTGTCGCGCTTGCTGTTCTCATGCCTATTGTGGCGTCTATGGGCGGGAATGCAGGAACACAAGCCTTAACAGTTGCTGTGCGGGCACTCGCCACGAAAGAACTCTCTGGATCCAACACGATGCGGGTGATTGGTAAAGAAACCATTGTTGGCATTTTAAATGGCGTTGGCTTTGCCATTATCATGGGCATTATTGCCGCGCTTTGGTTTGGCTCTAACATGCTCGGCGGGGTGATTGCCGCAGCGA
Organism: uncultured Micavibrio sp.; assembly: GCA_964351905.1. Lineage (GTDB taxonomy): Bacteria > Pseudomonadota > Alphaproteobacteria > Micavibrionales > Micavibrionaceae. The sequence goes on along the minus strand of CAYGPG010000022.1, from coordinate 3,908 downwards.
TGGTTATTAATTTATTCTTTGCTGGGTTCTGTGGCGCGGCCATTCCTATTTTCTTAAATAAAATTGGTTCTGACCCCGCCCTGTCCTCAACCGTTTTGCTTACCACCGTCACCGACGTCATCGGCTTCTTTGCCTTCCTTGGTTTGGCGAGTATATTTTTAATTTAACAAATAATTGTTCTATTTTTCTAACTATGTCATCCTTCGGCTTGACCGAAGGATCCACGAATGAATAAGCAATATTATACTTATATAATGTCCAATAAGAAAAATGGAACACTTTATATAGGAATAACATCTGACCTTCAAAAACGCGTATGGCAACATAAAAATAAAATTATGGACGGCTTCACAAGCAAATATGATTTAACAAGTTTGGTTTATTTTGAAACCTACGATGACCCTGAAAACGCAATAAAAAGAGAAAAACGATTAAAACTTTATTTAAGACAATGGAAAATTGATTTGATTGAAAAAACTAATCCGAAATGGCATGATTTATCTCAAGATTTTATGGATCCTTCGGTCAAGCCGAAGGAAGACAAAGAAAGTAAATTATGAGTGCTTCAAAACTTATTCGCCCTAATGCAGAATTCAAAGACTCTTATCTTGAGGCTTTGGAAGAATTTCATGCGGAAGGTCGTTATACTTATCAGAAAATTTCTGATCTTAACACGGATTTTGATGGCTTTGTGAAAGCCTTACGCACGGAAAAAGGCTATCCGCATCAACCATATCAGGATTGGGTTGAGCCTGTGCCAGAGACCATTGTCTGGCTCGTCAAGGATGATCAATATATTGGCACGGTCGATATCCGCCATCGCCTGAATTGGCACCTCGAAAAATGGGGCGGTCATGTGCATTTTAACATTCGTCCTTCTATGCGTGGTTTAGGGTTTGGCCGTAAAATCCTCAAAAAAGCCATTCCCATCATCAATTATATCGGCATTGATAAGGCTCTCATTACCGTGACCCCCGATGATGACGCCGCCATCCGTATTATCGAAGCCTGTGGCGGCGAATTTGAAGACGAAACCCCCGCCACCGACAAATTCCCCGCGATGAAGCGTTATTGGTTGGATTGTACGTAATCCATCCCCACGAAAACTCCTTTAAAAGGATTTTTTGGTTGACCTATTCCCATAAATAACTAAAAAGAACGCTCTTATAAAAAATCATGTAAAGGTGTGAACATGACAGATGATGGTAGCGTTACCGCTCGTAGTAGAGTCGCGGCCGAACTTAATGAAAGCCTTCATCCAGCTAATGTTGTTGAAGATAGGTCAGGTCATCCCGTCCCTGCAAATTCTGATAAACCTTTATTATTAAGTGATAATTCTGAAAAAGTTATCCATCTTCCAGCTACCGCTAAATTAGAATTACTAGATTCTATTGAGCGTAAATGTTTGTTTTCTATATTATATTTACAGCAACAAGATCATAGCGGTTTTGGGTTGACCAGTATTCGTTTACGCAACGTCGAACAAGTTTTACGCGCTAATACAACCAGCAATGATTTGAGCGAAATATTTGCTCAATCTAACTATCATACAAAAATGATTTTAGATGGATTGATTGAAAGAGGTTTCATAAAAACAATATCTGGTATGTCAGGAATGGAGCCTATGTTAGAAATTACGGCTAAGGGTAAAGAATCTCTACAATGGGGAGCCGAGTTTGACCGTACTCACACAGGCTTAATGGCATTAAAAGCCCAAACTTTTGGAATCTATTCATAGAGAATAAACCCTTTGTAACTTCCTCTCTTTATCGCTATAAAAAGGCCTTAATTTCTAAACATATTACAAGGCCATGGTTAAAAAGCCCACGAAATCAAAAAAGACCGCCAAGAAAGCGTCTAAAAAATCACGGAAAACCACGCGTAAATCAAAAAATGATCGCGGCTGGCTTGCCACGCTTTTTGCCTTTTGCCTTAAATGGGGATTGGTTATTGGGCTTTGGGTTTCTATCTTCGTGGCCGTGCTTTTGTTCTGGTATGCGTCTGAGTTGCCAAACATTACCAAATCTATGGTGTTTGAACGCCGTCCTACGGTTATCATTAAAGCCAGCAATGGCGAAATTGTTGACCGCTATGGCGATATCAAAGGCGTCATCGTGGATGCCAAAGACCTGCCTGATTATGTGACGCACGCTATTCTTGCCACCGAAGATCGTCGCTTTTATGATCATTTTGGCATGGATTTAAAAGGCTTCACTCGTGCGCTTCTTGTGAATATTTCTAAAGGTGGTTTTGTTCAAGGGGGATCAACCCTTACCCAACAACTGGCTAAGAACCTATTCTTAACGCGCGAGCGAACGATTAAACGTAAAATCCAAGAACTCATGCTCGCCTTTCAATTAGAGCGCGAACTGACCAAAGATGAAATTTTAAGCGCCTATATGAACCGTGTTTATCTCGGCTCTGGTGCCTATGGTATTGATGCGGCGTCAAAAGTTTATTTCAACAAATCTGCCAAGGAATTAAATCTGCGAGAAGCCGCCACCATCGCAGGCTTGCTCAAAGCGCCCTCGCGCTATTCCCCCAATGCTGATCCCGTAAAATCCGCCGCCCGTACCAAGGTCGTTTTACGCGGTATGGTTAATGCAGGATATATTACCGAACAAGATATCGCCGCCTATAAAACAATGCCGCCTGCTCCACGACGCAAGCCGTCGAGCGGTGAATCCGTGCGTTATTATACCGATTACATTATCTCACAGCTAGATGACCTCATCGGTCAAATTGATGCAGATATCACGGTTGAAACAACATTGGATACCGATATCCAAAGTGAGATGGAAGAATCTATTACCAAAGCCATTCTTAAATACGGCCCTGACAAGGAAGTCAGCCAAGCCGCAGGGGCGATTATGCGCCTTGATGGTGCGGTCGTTGCTCTGATGGGCGGTCGTGATTATTCCATGAGCGAATTTAACCGCGTCACAGAATCACTTCGCCCGCCTGGCTCTTCATTCAAACCCGTTGTTTACCTCACCGCGCTTGAGCAAGGATGGAACCTCAACAACATTATCGTGGATGAACCTCGCCGTTATTATGGCGGATATCGCCCTCGCAACTACGGCAATCAATATTACGGCGAAGTGACGTTGTTTGAAGCTTTAACGCTCTCGCTTAACACGGTTGCGGTCGAACTCACCAAACAAGTCGGACCTGATGCAGTCATTGATACGGCGCGCCGTTTGGGCATTACGGCTGATCTTGAAACTAGCTTGAGCACAGCTTTGGGTAGCAATGGTGTGCCCATGCTTCAGATGATTAATGCCTATGCTATTTTGGGACGCGGTGGAAAATCTGTTCAACCTTATTCAATCAATAAAATCACAGATAAAGATGGCGAGGTTTTATACGAGCGCCCTGCCACTCCAAAATCAGAACAAGTGGTTGATCAAAACGCGGTGCGCCAACTCACCGCGATGATGCAATCTGTGATCGCCAGTGGAACAGGACGCGGTGCGGCTATCCCTTATCCTGCCGCGGGAAAAACAGGAACATCGCAAGATTTCCGTGATGCGTGGTTTATGGGATTTTCAACAAAATATGCTGGCGCGATTTGGTTTGGAAATGATGATAACTCGTCAACAAAACGTTTAACAGGTGGTTCCGCCCCCGCACAAGTCTGGAGCGAAGTCATGACGCGCGCGCAAACAAAGGGTGGAAAATCTTACGGATTATTTTCGAACATCTCATATGATAAAGAGGATGAATTTGCTTTTGAGCGTATGATGGATGATATCGTTGGCGAAGGTGATTTCAATCCGCTTTCACAAAGTTGGTTTAGCAATTTATTTGGCGATGGTCGTAACAAAACAAACTTAGACCAAAGAATGAAAAACCAACGTGATAATATGAATGGTCTCCAACCACCAAGTCATTTAAAAGGCCAAGAC
>CAYGPG010000021.1:0-30133 GCA_964351905.1 uncultured Micavibrio sp. | reverse complement strand
CTTGCATCGTGAGGACTGACATTCTTCTTCTTTCGTTTAATTAAACTTTTTCTACGCGTAAAATTGTTGGCGTATTGGTTATTGCTTTAAGCGATTCTATTTTTTGAACCGCGTCTTTTACATTTTTATATTTCGCCGTGTGGGTCAAAATCACAATTGATGCAACATCATCGACTTCATTATCGCCATGTCCGCGTTGTATCACACTATCAATCGAAATTTCATGATCTTTCAAACAAGATGTGATGTCTGCCAAAACACCCGCATCATCTTGGACGTGAAGATGGATGTAACAACGACATTCAATATTATCCGCATTATTCCACGCCACGTCTTTTAGATTTGCAACGGGCACACCAAAGGCTGGCGCGCCATTCCCTTTGGCGAGGTCAATAATATCCGCCACGATGGAGGATGCCGTTGGCCCCTCGCCTGCGCCGCGACCTTCCATCATCGTTTTGTCAATAAAATCACCCTTCGTCATGACCGCGTTAAAGACACCTTCAACATTGCCAAGGGCTGATTTTTTCGACACCAAGCACGGCTCCATGCTCTGCATAAAATTACCATTCTCTGCACGGGCGATGCCAAGCAACTTAATGCGATAGCCTAACTCATCAGCGTATTGAATGTCCTCCGCCGTAATATGACGGATACCTTCGATAGTTAAAGATTTAAAATCTGGCTTAACGCCAAACGCCAACGCACCAAGCAAAACCAATTTATGCGCCGCATCAATCCCATCAACGTCAAAGGTTGGATCTGCTTCGGCATATCCTTTTTCTTGTGCCTCTTTTAAAACATCCGTAAAATCACGCTTTGTTTCGCGCATTTCAGTGAGGATATAGTTACACGTCCCGTTGAGAATACCGTAAACGGATTGAATGTTATTCCCCGCCAAGCCTTCTCGGATAGTTTTAACAATAGGAATACCACCCGCCACGGCGGCCTCGTAGGTGAGGCAAACATCATTTTGTTCTGCTAAAGTCGTAAGCTCAAAACCATGTTCGGCCAACAACGCTTTATTAGCGGTTACGACATGTTTTTTATTTTCTAAAGAATTTTCGACCAATTCCTTGGCGAACCCTTCTGATCCCCCTACCATTTCAATGATGGCATCAAGGCGATCATCATTCGCCATGTCACGCCCATCATCAACCCAATCGTAAGAGGATAAATCAACGCCGCGGTCTTTGGATTTATCACTCGCGCTGACGGCTATGATTTTAATCTCACGTCCCGCACGTTGAGAAATAAGCGCCGCGTTATCTTCCAACATTTTAATAACGCCCACACCCACGGTGCCAAGGCCGACAAGTCCAACATGAAACGGTTTAGCAAGCTCACTCATCAGATATTAACGCTCGCCCATCACAACATCAACACGGCGGTCTTGCGTGTCATTGCCGCTCGCTTTGGTGGAGCCCCATGACACTGTTTTTAATTTTTCAGCAGGCACCCCTTTTTGCATTAATGTTTTTGACACGGCAAAAGAACGGTTCATGGATTCTTTTAAATTCAAGATATGCGCTTCCACCGTTTGCGTCCCTGCTTGTGTTGGCCGACTGGCGTAGCCTTCAACCGTGATACGATTTACGGGGGCAAAGCGCGCCTGTTCTGCCACGCGGGATAATTTATTCATATCGCCACTGCCCAAACGTGAAGAGCCATTTTTGAAAAAGATTTGGCCCTCGCCACCACCATAAGATGAATTGTAACCACTCATTTGGTTCATCGGTGCATCATAGCCATAACCACCGTCATAGCCTTGGGCATATTCTTGCGCCATAGGTGCAACATCGCCATCAAGAGCGAAAATCGTTACGCTGGAATCTGCTGTTGGCACAGTGCCGCCCGCATAACCCATACCAGTATTATTTTGATAAGTTGGGCGTGGTATTTCGGGATAGGCATTGAAATCATTAATGGTGACGCTATCTGAGCTATAGGATGCACCACTTTCATTTTCTGATCTTAAGGCTGGAGCCATAGGGGTCATGACTGATCCATCATCGCTACGCATGCGTACATCAACGTCAGGTTGTTTTTGGTCAAGAAAAGTACCGCACGCGCTCAATCCAATCGCAGCAATACAAGTGAGAGAAAGAGTAAAAAGACGCGCCATAAACAGCCTCCAAGCTGAAATATCTGTGTAATTTAGAATATCGCTATCCTGTCCCAAAACTAAATGAAATTCAAGCCTGACGGGCGTTAAATTGACGGATTATCCCACCTTATGCGTTATTTATAGTCTGCGGCAAGCTTCACGTAATTATCGGCAGATATTTCGAGGAATTTAATTTCCTCCTCGGTCAAATCTCTCATATATCGTGCAGGTGATCCGCCCCAGAGTTGACCGCTTGGCACGCGTTTTTTGGGTGTTAAAATGGAGCCTGCGGCGAGCATTGATTGATCCTCCATCACCGCCTGATCCAATATGATCGCGCCCATCCCAACTAGCACTCTGTTACCAATAGTGCACGCATGCAAAATGGCCCCATGTCCTATTGTGACTTCATCGCCGATATAGGTGCCAGAAAGATTACGCGTGGTATGAATAATTGAATTATCCTGAATGTTGGTGCGTTTCCCAATGCGAATTTCGTGCACATCACCACGAACGGTACAGCCAAACCAAACATTGCTCTGCGCGCCCAGATGCGTATCACCAATCACGGCAGCATTCTCCGCAATCCACACATCATCGCCAATTATCGGCATTATTTTTTTGTAAGGTAGAAGCATTATTATTTTACTTACAAAGTGATACCATCTTAACCTGACAGGCATGATGTAATCCAACTTTACCGCCAGTACGTCCCATACCACTTGCTTTATAACCACCAAATGGATTGGCAGGATGATTATCAACATCATTATGATTAACTTCGCCTGCATCTAGTTTTTTAGAAACGCGCTGCGCTAACTCAAAATCTTCGGTAAAAATGTAAGAGGATAAGCCGTAAATTGTACGATTAGCCTCGGTAATCGCCTCATCTTCTGTTTTGAAAGTATAAATGGGTAATACAGGGCCAAAAACCTCCTCATCAAAAATTCTCATTTCCGATGTTACATCAGTCAAAAGTGTTGGCTCATAATAAGCACCATCATCATAACCATCAGGTATATTGCCGCCCATGATAATTTGCACACCTTTCGATTTAGCATCTTCAATTTGTTCAACAAGCAAATCTTGCTGACGCTTTGCGGCTAGCGGGCCAAAGACAACTCCGCCTTCTTCGGTATTACCTAACTTTTTGGCAGTTATAACTTTTTTTAATTTTTCTGTAACTTCATCAACACGGCTTTCATGCACTAAAAGCCTTTTTAAGCCGCAACAAATTTGCCCGCAATTAACAAACTTCGCCCAGAAAATAGATTCCAAAATTTCATCTGAAAGCACGGCATCTTCAAAAACAATACCTGCGTCAGAACCTCCTAACTCTAATGTTGCAGGTATAAATTTTTCTGCCGCAATTTTATACAACTTTTTACCAACAGCAGAGCTTCCCGTAAAATGAATAAAATCAACATCACTCCTAGCGAGAGCTTCTCCTACATCACCCGCACCATATATAACATTGAAAACGCCTTCAGGTATTCCACTCTCCTGAATTGCCTTAAATAATGTTTCACAACACATTGGAACCTCTTCAGAAGATTTATAAACGACTGTGTTACCAGCCAACAACGGTTGTAATGCGCCCATAATAAAATTACTTAACGGAAAATTCCACGGTGTAATCACGCCAAATACACCGTAAGGCTCGTAATGCATTTGATGAATTTGCTTAGAATCTTCAAAAGTTGTTTCTGGCGCCAGAACTTCTTCAGCATTATCTAAATTCCACTTAATACGCTCAAGCCCCCAAGTAACAGTGCTAACACTACCATCTATAGGCCGTCCCATTTCTTGCGTTTCTATTAGCGCAAATTTTTCTGCATTTTTTTCTATATAATTATACAGATTTCTCAAATGTTTGACCCGACCAGCAACACCAATATCTCTCCAAGATTTTTGTGCCTGTTTAGCCTTCTTGACAGCCTCTGCGATTTCTTTTGCGCTTGAAATAGAAACCTCACCAAGAACATTCATGTTCGATGGGTTATATGATGTAATTTTACCGTTGTTTATTTTCTGATCAGCAACCATGGCGTTCTTTCATTTTTATGAATATTGAATACTTACAGCGTAAAACAAAAAAGGCGCTTTGATAAGCGCCTTTTGAATAATATGTAATCGTATGTGATTAACGTTTCGCCCATTGTTTGGAACGACGGGCTTTGTGCTTACCGATTTTCTTACGTTCAACCACACGGGCATCACGGGTTAGCATGCCTGATTTTTTCAAGCCTGGACGCAAATCTGGCTCGAAATTTTCAAGGGCGCGTGAAATACCATGACGGACCGCACCAGCCTGACCAGATAATCCACCACCTTTAACAGTCGCGATAACGTCAAATGCATTCACGCGATCTGCGATAAGGAAAGGTTGATTAAGAACCAGCAAATGTGTCTGACGGCAGAAATATTGATCCTGTGTCTTACCATTTACAACAACTTTACCGGTTCCTTTTTTGATCCAAACACGGGCAACGGATTCTTTACGACGTCCTGTTGCATAGGCACGGCCTAATTTATCAATTTTAGGCTCTTTTGTTTCTGCCTTAACTTTGGTCGCAGGTGCATCCGCTTTTGCGTCAATCTTGCCTTCTGTTGCCGCACCTAAGTCTTTTAAGTCTTTAACTGCTTCGCTCATAATTAATCTCTCTTATTCTTAGGGTTCATAGAAGCAACATCTAAAACTTCAGGCTGCTGCGCTTCATGGGGGTGCTCGGCACCCGGATAAACACGAAGGTTGCTCATCACCTGACGCCCCAAGGGGCCACGAGCGATCATACGCTCAACCGCTTTTTGAACAACACGCTCAGGATGTGCGCCTTCAAGGATTTCACCTTTTGAACGTTCTTTAATGCCACCTGGGTAGCCAGTGTGCCAATAGAAGATATCGCCATCACGCTTATTACCAGTCAAACGCACGTCTTTGGCGTTAATCACGATAACATTGTCACCACAATCCATGTGCGGTGTAAAAGTTGGCTTATGTTTTCCGCGAAGACGCGTTGCAACGATTGTCGCTAAGCGACCCAATACAACGTCTTTCGCATCAACGATGAACCACTTCTTATCAATTTCTGACTCTTTCATAGAGTATGTTTTCATCTGTTTTTCCTTTTTAAAGTGGCCTCAGGCGTGCAGGCACGCTACGGCGTTTTTCAATTAAATAAAGAGCACATGCGCGCTCTTTAAGTAAACTTGGCGCAGTTATGCGTTAAAAGGGTAAGCCAGTCAAGAAAAAACGTGTAAAAACAGTGATATATAATAACGGTATTATTTTACCCCAAACACTTCTTTGGATAAATGGTCGGAGTGAGAGGACTTGAACCTCCGACCTCTCGCCCCCCAGGCGAGCGCGCTACCAGGCTGCGCCACACTCCGATTTGTTACGTTCTAATGAAGTCTAATGAGAAAATCAAAGGTTAAATCCCCTCACGCTCTAAAAGCCCCTCACCCCAACCCTCTCCCCAAGGAGAGGGCTTAAAATGAAATCAAACTTTAATGAGGGAGCGCATGGCCTTTAATTCTGCGAGCATAATTTCGAGCGCGGCACGGGTTTGCGTATCCATGCCTTTTTTCTGAACCGCAGTTTCTGGCGCAGATACTTTGGGCTGAGCCGCAAGTGGTGCAGGGCTTTCATTGCTCGCATCTGCAATAATTTGTTGTTTACCCTGTCCTTTTAAAAGCTTTTGAACGCCTTTAATGGTGTAGCCTTCAGTATAAAGCAGGTGATGAATACGTTGCAGCAAAGCCACATCTTCGGGACGGTAATAACGACGACCGCCGCCACGTTTTAAAGGACGCACTTGTGAAAACTTCGTTTCCCAAAAACGTAAAACATGTTGTTGAACATCTAATTTATCCGCCACTTCACTAATGGTTCTAAACGCGCCTTGCGCTTTTTTTACCTTCTTCGCCGGCATATTTATTGACGACTCTGACGTGATTCTAGGCTTGGTTTGGTAATCTTCCTGATTGCCGTAAGTATTGGACGCTTTGTTTGAGTTTGATGTATTCATTGGACGATCTATTTCTTTTTATTCGTTAATTAAAATTGGCTAGAATTATTACTCTGTAATTGTTTTGTCACCGCATCAATACGCTCTTTCAAAACATGTGAGGCGCGGAAGATCAAAACCTTACGCGGCGAAATTGGCACTTCAACACCCGTTTTTGGGTTACGACCAATACGCTCGCCTTTTTCCTTCACAGAAAAACTGCCGAAGGACGAAATTTTGACGTTATCACCGCTCGTCAATGCTTCCATCATTTCATCGAGCATTTGCTCTACCAGATCAGAAGATTCATTGCGGGACAATCCGACTTGCGCATAAACAGCCTCGGCAAGGTCGGCTCTTGTAATGGTTTTTGACTCATCAGGTGTCATTTTAAAACTCCGTTTTTCTGCCCTCATGTCCGCAAGCGGAAGGAGGCTTCTATTTAATTAACGTTATTGCTCTGCATGCCAATCGTCAATGCATGTCCAAAACTTAGCCACAAAAAACTTAAATTTATTTTTGCGTGTCGTTTCAAAGGCCTAAAGCCCTTCTCTCATACATAATTATTCCATAGCTCTCCTTCTAATACCATTGCAAAGACTACTGGCACTTTCCTGCGTAGGCAGGAATCTAGATCCCATCCTTCGATGGGATGTGCAAGATGGATGGGATGTGGTAAGGATGGATTGCCGCGTCGCTAACGCTCCTCGCAATGACGGTAATTCTATCAGTTCGTTGGTGTTATTTTTGAGTCGCATTTGCTTTGCCTTTGTTTTTATTTGATTTTTTTATTAGTTCGTTACGACGATATCTAGATATCTTATCCAAATATTGGAATGTATAAGCAATTTTGATGGTGTTGGTGTTTATTAATTTAATTTGATGCAAGCGCTCCAGCAAAACACGACTGCACATGCCGTGCTTTAGTGCATTTAACGATGATTTTTCTTTACCTGCTTTGGTTTTCGGCCCTGTGGACTTCTCCCACGGTTTGTTTTTGAGAATGCGCTCCCGCGCCTTTTGCCTCCGTTCGTCTGTCCACCCTTTCGTCATACGACCAAGATAGCAGAAAACAGTGTAAATTTAAAGGAATATTTTCCTATATTTGTCTTATCTTAACTTACAATAAGGCTTCTTTTTCAAAACTTGAGCCGTAACGCCTGTTTTCCCAAAGATTTATGTTTAGAACTAGGTAATCGCGAAAGCCCGCTTCTTCTGATGTCCCTACAATACTAGTTGCATCATGAAACACCTTATCATCTTGCAGCAATATGGTGTCACCATGATCAAGGGCTTTTCTAGTTATTTCCTCATGATCTTTAGTGTAAAGTATAGTCTCTCCACCCGTTATCATATATCTGCGAAAAACAGTAATGCCTACAATTTCATGACCATCTTGATGTGGTCCTTCGGGGACTGAACACCCTTCATTTTCTTTTGACGCATAAACGCGATATTGATGAACATCTAATTGATATTGTTCGTTAATGTCTGGAGACATTTTAACCATAACTTCACGAATACTAGCGGAAAAATCAGCCTCCAACGGTTCAAATTTTCTTTTAATACCACCAGCTACAGAATTATATTTAGGTGACTGAATGAAAGGACGGTGTGGTAATTTTTCAAATTCCCAATTTTTGTTAGAATAACTAGCTTTATATTGAGAAAAACGCCTGTACCGCTGACTATTGGGCGCGTATTGATCTATTACTAAATCATCATAACTTTCCAACACCTCATCTGATGGAATGGAGACATTTAATAAAAGCCAATTATTGTTAGATAATGTTTTTTCTTTTAAAGCAGACATATTTTATTAAAGCTATAAATATAGAAAACATCAATATTTAAAACCGCATCAACGCCGCGCCCCAGGTTAGGCCGCCGCCCATGGCTTCTATGAGGAGCATTTGGCCTCGTTTTATGCGGCCGTCGCCCACCGCTTCGTCTAGAGCGAGTGGAATCGATGCCGCGCTTGTGTTGCCGTGATGATCGACGGTGACGACCACTTTATCCATGCCCATATTAAGTTTATTGGCGGTGCCTTCGATAATGCGGACATTTGCCTGATGCGGAACAAGCCAATCAATGTCTTCGGGTGTAATATTATTATGTGTCAAAGTTTCCGCCACCACATCCGCCATGTAGGTCACGGCGTATTTAAAGACTTCACGGCCTTGCATTTCGATATGGCCGTTTGATCCCGTGGTGCTGACACCGCCAGTGGTTTGGAGCAAATCACGTTGTGCGCCATCCGCATAAAGATGGGTCGAGTGGATACCTTGGCCTTCCAACCCTTTATCATTTTCTTGTGCTTCGAGGATGACCGCCCCTGCCCCATCGGCAAACAAAACGCAGGTTGTGCGATCCTTCCAATCCACGATGGAGCTCATTTTTTCTGCGCCTATCACAAGGATACGTTTGGCTTGACCGCGCGCGATAAAGTTATCCGCCGTGGCGAGCGCGTAAACAAAGCCCGTGCAGACGGCTTGCACATCAAAGGCTAGTCCTGCGGGAATGCCAAGCTCCCCCTGCACCTTCACGGCGACAGACGGAAACGTGCGATCAGGCGTGGTTGTGGCAACAATCACACCATCTATGTCGTTCGGTTTAAGACCAGCGGCCTCGAGCGCTTTTTTCGCCGCGGCTATCGCCATGTCGCCTGTGCTTTCGTTATCGGCGGCGATGTGGCGGGATTTAATGCCTGAGCGCTGTACGATCCATTCGTCCGTTGTATCGACAATTTTTTCAAGATCAGCGTTGGTCATCACCTTTTCAGGCAGGTACGAGCCAGTAGAGCGGATAATCGACGTAATCGGCATGACTTAAACTCCGACCACTGAAATAAATTTTTCTTGGGACATCAGCTGTTCAATTTCATCCGCGACACGCTTGTTAAAGCCATTGCGGATCAAATCATAAGCCACAATAATCGCGTTTTCTGTGGCGGCAATATCACTGCTGCCGTGGCTTTTGACGCAAATGCCGTTGACGCCGAGGAACATGCCGCCATTATGTTTGCGCGGATCAATCTTGTTCTTCATGCGGTTAATCGCACCACGGGATAGAAGATAACCAAGCATAGCAAGCGGTGAAGATTTAAACGCTTCGGTCATAAGATCTTTGGAGAGCTTGCCCACGCCTTCGGCGGTTTTAAGCGCCACATTCCCTGTGAAACCATCTGTAACCACAACATCGACTGTACCTTTGGTAATGTCATTGCCTTCAATAAAGCCGACATATTTACCAGGGAAAGTAACGCTTGAGAGGATGGCAGCGGCAGAACGAATTTCTTCATGCCCCTTCATTTCTTCGGTTCCTACATTAAGAAGACCAACAGTCGGTTTTGGAATGCCCTGCACCACACGGGCATAGACAGAACCAAGCACAGCGAATTGTGTCAAAATTTCTGCATCGCAAGACAGGTTCGCGCCCAAATCAAGGACAACGGTTTTATCGGTTGCCGTCGGCATCACACTGGCAATCGCGGGGCGTGTAATCCCCGGCAAAGTCTTCATAATCATCTTGGACATCGCCATCAACGCGCCTGTGTTTCCCGCAGAGACAATACCGTCTGCTGTGCCTTCTTTCACCGCCTCAATCGCAAGGCGCATAGAGGAGCCCTTACCATTACGCAGCGCAACAGAAGGCTTATCCGTGCTTGCAATCGCAATATCTGTATGCTGAATTTTGGAATGTTTTTTAAGGTCAGGATATTTATTTAAAACAGGCAATATCTTCTTTTCATCACCAAAGAAAATAATTTGCGTGTCTTGCATACGTTTCATCGCCGCCGCCGCCGCAGGAATAGTGACTTCAGGGCCAAAATCCCCGCCCATGGCATCAATCGCAATTGTCTGTCTATATGTCATAAAATAGTTACAAGTTCATAGTTACAAGTATTAAGGGAAGAAAATCGCAGGTCGATACAGGGAAGTCAATTAGAGAATTTTATCTATTCTCGTCATTATCTAACCTCACTCCCGTCATTGCAGGACTTGTTCTTGTAATTTAAAAGTTTGGTCACAAAAAAAGATTACACGCATAAAGCGTGTAATGACGTAATAGTATTTTTGTAAATTAGAGTAAAAACTTAGTCGCGATCGCTAAGGATCTGACGGCCTTTATACATACCTGTTTTCAAGTCAATGTGGTGACGGCGCTTTGGCTCACCTGTGTTGCCATCTTCAACCCAGTTTGTCACTGTCAAAGCGTCGTGTGAGCGGCGTTGTCCGCGGCGCGCTTTAGAAATTTTTGTCTTTGGTACTGCCATTTTTTTTCCTCAAATAGAGATAAATCAAGATTCTGTGGGCTTTTTAACTAAATCACAGAAGAATTGCAAGGGAAAAATAATACTTGCTTTAATTTACATAAATATATAAATTATTTTTGCATGTTAGATGAGTATCTAAAAAAACAATTTTCTTTAGAGCAGCCGTGGGTGAAATATACACGCGAAGATTTATCGTGCTTAAACGAATTTATAGCTAATTTAGGAATACCTTTACCACAAACAGGTACATTTTACCAAACGAGAGATAGAGGCGCATTATTATTATGGTCAGACCTAGGTTTAACGTTAAGAATAACACATCAAAAATATTACCCAGAACATAAGCATTCTCACATTTTACAACCCCTATTAGAGCGACAAACAGAACGTATGCACATAGGTTTGTTTCCTGGATTAAAGCTACATACAGGCGGCTTTGATAGAGAAAAATTAAAAAGATTTTTCTATAATAAAGGCATAGAAGCATCAGATATAATGCCAAGCAATATTGGTTACCTCCCTGATTTAAAAGAAGATGTGCCTGTTTTAATAGATCCTGATTGCATACGATCTTACACTTGGTCTTTAATAATGATTAAAGACGGGTATAAAAGATCTAATCAGGCAGAAATATTTAGACCATTACGCGATGGTTTTGCACAGGCATGGCCCGATGGAGGATCCCCAAATCCCAAAAAAATTAAAACGGTACTAAGAGCTTGCGCCATTGCAAAAACGCAGGGTTTTCTTCGAAGTGATTGGGATCAACAACCATATATACCGCGTTGGGACTTAAAACAAAATACCGCGACAGCGGCACAAGGCTTTGCCGAATTTATGCGTTTGGCCTCTTAGCGGTTCTCTTTCCAGTCCTTCAACGCCTCAAACGGGTTTTTGCGGAGGGGGGAATTTTCATCTATTTGAATGTTATCGTCTCCAATCTCGTATTTTACGCCCTCTTTCTTCGGATAAGACGGAATTGCAAGCGAAATATGCTGTGTCACCAGTTCTCCTAAATCAATCACACCCTCAATAATGGCTTCTGGGTCTTCTGATTCTTCCATCATTTCGACTTCACCACGACTGTGAGAGGCTTCCTTATCGCGTTTTGCCGCCGCAAAAGAGACGGTTTTGTCCTTATCCGCAAACCATCCTTCGACGGGTTCAGATAGATCTTGATCAAATGGCTCTAACGTCACAACGCATTCTAACGTCACATTAATATCAAATTTGCCCGTCACATGCACGGTATGACCGCCCGATGTTTGTTCTAAAACCAAATCTGCCGTGGCTTTGTTGACTGAATTGACATTCAGGCGGCGCGCCATATCTTGACGCTCCTCTTCATCCGCTTCAATCGTAACGCTCGTTTGCGGACCTTTCAGATCATCAATATCAAAGAAATGCGACCATTCTTGTTCAGTTAACTCTTGTTTATTAGGCAACTTTACGCCCTCCTAGTTTGGGGGAAACAAACCCCTCTTCTGCGGTTTTAATTTCAACATTTGATAAAATATAATCCGCCATAATATTTAAATCTGATTTTTCGACCTTATCCATCGTGCCGTAAATATTTTTACGGATAGCTTCGATTAATTCATCCTTATCTTTATTTTGGATCGCTAATTCATAATGACTCGCCCGCCCGTTAAAGCCTTGCATCATACGTTTCATATGTTTGGGCACACCAAGGTCTCCAATGCCCATCTCTCTCAAAGTTCTATCCATTGTGACAAAAAAAACATCAAAGAGCTTTTGAGAAAGGTTTGTCTCCCCCTCACGTTGCAAGCGATGCATAAGTATGTAGCAATGAAGCGCAATCATTTCAAAACGCCCATCAACACTATCTGGCACATTTAAATCTGCATAGAAAACAGGTAAGCGGCCTTGTGTTTCCGCACGGTCATAAAGTGCCTTTGCTTTTTCTTTGCGTTCTTTTCGTTTTATGAAATAATTAAACATTCTTGATTTTTTAATTTGTTAACCGCAATATGGCAACATGAAAAAAACAATACCTATTTTTCTTACCCTTTTTGCAACTGTAGGCCTTATGGCCTGCACCCCCGTACAGAGCACACGCGGCAATATTGTTGAAGATTTTAGAATTTCTGAAGTCACGCCGGGAATAAGCACAAGAAATAATGTTCTAAGGTCACTCGGGTCTCCAACGACCATTGCGCCCTTTGATGACAATGTTTGGTATTACATAGGACAAAAAATGGAAAAAAGCGGCATTTTCGACCCTAAAGTCACAGAGGAAAAAGTTGTTGTTGTCGCCTTTAACGAAGAAGGAATCGTCGACACCATTGAAGAAATAGATAATCAGCGTATCGCCATTCCCAAAGAGCGTGAAAAAACAAAAACAGGTGGAAACGATATCACCATCATAGAGCAAGTTTTAGGCAATGTTGGTCGTTTCAATAAAAACGGTGCAGATGCCAGCGCTGCGACAACAGCGGGTGGAAATAGGTAAATTTAAAATAGAGTAATTACTATGTTTATGTCTTCTTTTCGAGCAGCAGCATTTAGTTTATTGGTTACAACTCCATTATCAGCAATCGCTGAAGAAAAAATAGCTTTTCCTATCTATGGCAAAATCGGTGGTTGCTCATCTGATCGTCACCATGTTGTATTAAATTTACAAAGTTCTTTTATAACTGTTGCTAAAGATTTTGTTCAAAAAACAACTCTTAATAGCATCTTAACAGCGGACTTTTTCTTTGAAAGAACGTTAGAAAATATGAGCACTAAGGATATAGATAATGGTGCTTTAGTAGAGAGCGACTTCATAAATGCAACTCTTCCTGCAATAAGAAATACTTTACTAGAAGAACTTAAGAAAGCTGACCCTGAGATAGAGGTAGGGCTACTCTTGTCCTTACGTGGGGCAGAATATCGATTTGATTCTTTAAAATGCCCATAGCAAAAACCCGATGCATAAATGGATCGGGCTTAAGCTTGCTGAGTAGAGGAAATACTTATTTAGTGCCGTCATGCGCGTAAATGCGAGGACGCTTATTCTTAATTAAATCTGGCGTTGGTTCACAACTTGTAAAAGAACGCCATTAATATTGCCTTCGCCTAAAACTTTTGCGGATACGCGGTTCAGGCGTGATTTTAAATCATCAACTTTAACCAAGCCGCCATCTGTTGCGGCTTTGCGATTTAAAACGCCATACATGTCTTGAATATAAGCATCTTTAAGACGTGGAATAAGAATTTCGGCACGTTTTGCTTTTTCTTCGCTATCGACTTCCAAGGACACAACAAGGGTCACTACTTGGGACACCCCATTAGCATCAATGATAGGCAGAATAATTGGATCAAGCTTTACAAATTGAAGATTTTTGGCGGCTTCGGTTGCATCTTTAGCCATCGCATCGCGTTTCTTTTTCGCCGCTAAGGCTTCGGCATTTTCGGCTCCTAAAGAAGCAACGGCTTGTTTTTGAAACGCAAAAAATCCTGTAGCACCCCCAGCACCCAACAGAATAATTGCCATAAATAAAATTAAGATGTACTTCATATAATTTACTGTTTCCCTACAACAGAGCCCCGTGAAAAGCCTTTTAAATGAGATATAGAATCTCTTAAACCTGTATTAATTATGCAGGATAAAAGTTAATAAATTATTGCTAAGGTGAGTACTATGGTACTGATTTTAAATAAAACTTTATTTATCTAACGGTTTTTCGAATTGAATCGAGCATGGCATTGACCAATTTGGCCTCGCCTTTTTCGAAAAAGGCATGGGTGACATGCATATAATCTGAAATTATTATAGGATAATCAATGGCTTGCAGCACCATTAGCTCGAACGAGCCACAAAGGAAGATCGCCTGAAGGAGCGGTTCATTACGTTTATAATGAACAGGCAGAAATTCTTCTTCACTTTCTTCGGCATTTTCTGGCTTATTTTCATCTTTTTTGGAGTTCAGCGTGTGTTTTTTGTCGCGATTGAGCGAAATCATCTCGCCGAGTTGCTCGATATGCTCTGTGACCCCGCGCACGACGAGCATGAAATGATCTTCATTAGGCGCAACCATGACTGCGCCATCGCCCTCAAAATCTTGACCTGCGCGATGCTCCAAAAGCTCTTTAATGACCTCATCCGCAGATTGGCCATTCTTATGCATTTGATACACCGCCTGCACCGCCAAAAGTCTAGCGGCACTGTTACGGGCTTTGGCTGAGCCACGATTATTCATCTTTTTAGAAGTCGCGTTGGTCATTTTAAAATCCTGTCATTCTGAGGCACGCCTGAAGAATCTAGTGGTTACAAGTCCCAGATCCTTCGCTTTGCTCAGGATGACAGAGTAATAATAAACTTAAGCCGCTTTGTCTATGGCGGAATGATTAAACTTTGCCATGTTTTTTAAGGTTTCAATACAGGCATGCGCGGCTTCTTGACCCTTAATCTTAAAATGATCAAAGAAAAACTTTTCGTGCGCTTCGTTGCCTTCGCGAAAATTAAGCGGTGTCAGCACGACGGATAAAACAGGCACGCCTGTATCCAATTGCACGCGCATCATGCCATCAAGCACCGCATGGTTCACATATTCGTGATGATAAATTCCGCCATTGATAATCATCCCTGCACAAACAACGATGGCATAGTCACCTGTTTCAATGAGCTTCTTCGCCTGCAATGGGATTTCTAATGAGCCTGGCACGTCGTAAACATCAATCTGGCTTGATGTAATGCCTGCTTTATCCAGATCAGCCGTAAATGATTTACGCGCTTCACCAACAATATCGGCATGCCAATTGGCTTGGATAAAGGCAATCTTTTGGTTGGTTGGTAGGTAGTTGGTCTGATTCATTGTTTTCCCTTTCTTCAAAAAACGTTTTATGAATCAGGGCATAAAGAAAACTATAAAAATAATTACATCCCAGCGCAGGCTGGGATCTCATAAATTTATAGCCAACGGATCCCTGCCTTCGCAGGGATGTGCGTTTCTTATTCTCTTTCATCCGGACTATGACCGTCGGCTTTAGAATGTCGCCATGCCCCTAAACGGGAGGGCGATTCACTAAATCTGCTGACCCTTGTTACGGATAACAAGGCGCTCGCGGGCTTCTTGATAAACAAGTTACCGCCGGTAGGGATTTCCACCCTGCCCTGAGAACTATGATTTTTATAATATATGAAAAAGTATTAAGCAACCCGTCATTGCGAGAGAGCGGAGCGAACGCGGCAATCCAGAGCTTTATAGAAACATTCTGGATTGCTTCGTCATTACATTCCTCGCAATGACGTTAATTCTTTTGATATTCCATCATCCGCGCGACATAACGCGCCAGCATATCAATCTCGATATGCACTTGGTCGCCCGTCTTAATAACGCCTAATGTTGTGTTATCCCACGTATGCGGAATGATATTCACGCCAAACTGCGCCCCCTCAACTTCATTCACGGTCAATGAAATACCATCCAATGTGACAGAGCCTTTAGGCGCAATAAAACCACCTAACTCTTTTGGCGCTTCAAAAACCAAACGATGGGAGCCATCTTCTTGAGCAACGCTAATAAGCGTCGCCAATCCATCAATATGACCTGACACAATATGCCCGCCCAATTCATCACCCATTTTAAGAGCCTGCTCAAGGTTCACTGTCGTGCCATCCGTCCATGAGCCAATAGTCGTTTTGGACAGGCTTTCTGCCGACACATCAACAAAGAAAATATCATCGAGTTTTTTGACCACCGTCAGGCAACAGCCCGAACAAGCGATAGACGCTCCAATATCCGTTTTGGACAAATCAAAATTTGTATAAATACCAAGGCGCGTATCTCCGCCTTGCTTTTTCTCCACCGACGCCACGCGCCCAATATCTGTAATAATACCTGTAAACATAACAAATCTATACTGTCATCCCCGCGGCTTTGCAACGCAAAGCTTAAACAGCGGGGATCCATATGTGAACAGCTTGAACTGGCACACGCAATTTCATTGCTTCGTGAAGGGGCTGTTCTCTTTGTAGATCCAGGGGCTACGTCCCACCAATGGGATGACAAGTGTGGGAATAAATATCTAACACGTCTTCCCCTAAAGTGATTTGTTCTGAGTGAGTTAGTTGAATTTTCTCATCTATATTTTCAACACCAAGTGCTTGCGCCGCCGATAACCCATCTGAGCCAATAACGCTCCCCGCTTTGAACCAATAAAGCGTGTCATATAGCTCGTCACGCATGAAGGATGTCATCAATCCTGCGCCCCCTTCGACCAGTAGCCTTGTAATGCCACGATTGCAAATCTCATTCATGGCTTTGTTGAGATCAATCTGACCTGATGCGTTTTTAGGTACGGTAATAATATCTGCGCCCCTATTCACGAATGCTTTGGCTTTTTCGCCCGTTGCCTCGACCGAGCTTACAATCCAAACAGGATGATCAGCCACATCGTCAAAAATCTTTTCTGTGCCTTTTAGGCGCAAATTGGTATCAAAAACAATTCGAACCTGATTCTTAAAAACTCCCTCTAACCGACTAATTAAATTAGGATTATCTTCGATAAGTGTATTCACCCCTACGGCAATGGCATCATGTTGCACCCTTAACAGGTGTCCACGTTTGCGTGCCAAATCGCCCGTTATCCATTTGGATTGTCCCGTGCTTGTGGCTATTTTGGCGTCCAGCGTGGTGGCAGTTTTAAGGCTAATCAAGGGGCGGTTTTGCGAATGGCGCAAGAAGAAGCCTTTATTAAGCTCTCTCGCCTTATCACCCAAAATACCAAGCACCACCTCAATACCCGCCCCGCGCAGCATATCAATGCCCTTGCCTGCGACACGGCTGTCCGTATCTTCGGTGGCAATAATGACTTTTGCAATTTTTGCGTCAATCAACGCTTGGGCGCAAGGCCCTGTTTGTCCTTTATGCGCACAAGGCTCCAGCGTCACATAAACATGCGCGCCTTTGGCTTTGTTACCCGCCATGTGCAGCGCATTGACTTCTGCGTGTGGCCGACCACCATCGCTCGTGCGTCCTCGTCCAACCTCATAACCATCTTTGACAATCACGCATCCTACACTCGGGTTTGGCCATACACGCCCCAACCCCTGCCGTGCCAAGTTAAGCGCAGATTTCATATGCCAGAGATCATAGGGATTCATCTTCATAGCAACACAATGTCATTGCGAACGAAGTGACGCAATCCAGAATTTATCTTTTAGGTCTGGATTGCCGCGTCGCTATCGCTCCTCGCAATGACGACGGTTAGGATCATTTTTTCTTCTTAGATTTACTGTTTTGCTCTTCCTGAAGGCTGCGCACCTCTTCCAAGAACGCATTAAAGTCTTCGGGGTCGCGGAAATCTTTATAGACGGACGTATAACGGATATAGCCGACCATATCGAGGTTGGCGAGCGCCTTCATGACCAAGTCACCGACATATTTAGATGAAAATTCATTACTGCCATCGCTTTCCAGTTGACGCACGATGCCCGTGACGGCTTTTTCAATTTGTTCGGTCGACACGGGGCGTTTTTGTAACGCCACTTGCATCGAGCGAATAATTTTCTCCCGATCAAACGGTTGGCGTTTATCATCAGATTTCATGATGATCATGTCACGTAGTTGGATACGTTCAAACGTTGTATAACGCCCACCGCACTCATTACACGCCCGACGACGACGGATCGCCGAATTATCATCCGTCGGACGCGAATCCTTCACTTGTGTGTCATCACTCTGGCAAAACGGGCAACGCATGTCTTGTTATTCATCCTTAGTTATATTCCGTCATTGCGAGGGGCACTAGCGACGCGGCAATCCAAAATATTGCTAAAGCACTGGATTGCTTCGCTTCGCTCGCAATGACGACATAATGTTACTTATAGATCGGGAAGCGTTCACAAAGAGCTTTTACTTTTGCTTTCACAGCTTTTTGCACCACGTCATTGCCGTCTTCGCCGTTTTCGACTAAGCCATCGAGAACTTCGAGGATCAAATTGCCGATTTCTGTCCATTCTGCGGTACCAAAGCCACGGGTTGTTCCTGCCGGTGTTCCAAGGCGAATACCAGAAGTCACAAATGGTTTTTCTGGGTCATTCGGCACGGAGTTTTTGTTACAGGTAATCCCTGCATGTTCCAATGCCAAGTCTGCCGCTTTTCCTGTTATGCCTTTTGGACGTAAATCAACGAGCATCATGTGGCAGTCTGTCGTATCCGACACAATATCCAAACCACCTTCTTTTAAAGTGCTAGCCAATGTGCGGGCATTATCAACAACCGCTTTTGCGTAAGCTTTAAATTCAGGCTGTAATGCTTCACCAAAAGCCACTGCTTTGGCGGCAATTACGTGCTCCAACGGACCGCCTTGCAAGCCTGGGAAGATCGCTGAATTAAGTTTCTTCGCTAAGGCTTCATCATTTGTCATGATGGCGCCACCGCGTGGGCCACGCAATGTTTTATGCGTTGTGGTTGTCGCAACATGCGCGTGTGGGAATGGGTTTGGATAAACACCACCCGCAATCAAACCAGAATAATGCGCGACGTCACAGAAAAGAACCGCATCAATTTTATCCGCAATCTCACGGAACCTCGCCCAATCAATCACGCGGGAATAGGCAGACGCCCCCGCAATAATCATTTTAGGCTTATGCTCCAGCGCCATTTTCTCAACTTCATCCATATCGATGATGCCGTTATCGTCAATACCATAGGTCACGGCATTAAACCATTTACCAGAGAAGTTCACAGGGCAACCGTGGGTCAAGTGACCACCATGCGCCAAGTCCATCCCCAGATACGTATCACCTGGCTCCAACACAGCCATAAACACACCAAGGTTGGCGTTTGCGCCAGAGTGCGGTTGAACATTGGCGTAGCCACAATCAAAGAGTTTACAAAGACGATCAATCGCAAGCTGTTCTGTTTTATCGACATGCTCACACCCTTGGTAATAACGCTTACCCGGATAGCCTTCGGCATATTTGTTGGTGAGGACAGAGCCTTGCGCTTCTAAGACCGCTTTTGATACAATGTTTTCAGACGCAATCAATTCAATTTGATATTGCTGACGTGTCGCTTCATCGGCGATAATCTTCGCCACTTCTGGATCAGTTTGAGTTAGATCGGCTGTAAAGAAATTATCTGGTGTCATATCTTCTGCTTTCATTGCTGCGTTCGTCATGGTGGTGGGCTCCTCTATTTGGTGGTATTCAATTTATTAACGCGGCGTTCGTGACGTCCGCCGCTTTCGAATGGGGTATTTAAAAATTCAGCTAAAATCTCTTTGGCGAGCAAATTTCCCGTCAAACGGGCGCCAAGGCATAAAATGTTGGCATCGTTATCAATACGGGTCAGCTTCGCCATTGTTGTATTGGCACAAACCGCCGCGCGGGCTTTCGGATTACGGTTACAGGCCATGGAAATCCCAATGCCTGAACCACAAATGGCCACACCATACTCGGCTTCATTATTTGCAATAGCCTCGGCTAGCTTATAGCCAATATCGGGATAATCAACGGAATCAGTCGTATCGACGCCTAAATTCACCCACTCAATGTCTGGAAATTCAGCGATAAGATACTCTTTAAGCTCAACGCCGCCATGGTCATTTGCGATTGCTATCTTTGTCATGCCCGTTTTATAGGGTTTCTGCGGCTTACACGCAAGAAAATTATTGAATTATCCCCTTTTTCTTGAGGACATATTCTAAACGCTTCAACGCATTTTGTTTCAAGACGACCTCGCCTGCATTTTTAGGCCCCTGAATAGAAATCTCCGTCAAGGTCACCGCATCCATCGCGCTCACCTTCACAATCTGCCCCACAGGAAAGAATTCAATGATGATTTCTCGGTTTTTTAAGGAATCAGGAACTTTCATATTATTTTTATAAACCACAGATGAACACAGATAAACACTGATTTTTCAAATATCGTCACACCAGAAAGTTTGAAAAACTTATCTGGTGTTTGTGCCTTTAAGGCATTTGCTGGCATAAATGCCAGATCAAGTCTGGCATGACGTAAATATTAAAATTCATACTTATTTAAATTTATTCATGATATTATTTGTAAATGAAACAACCTGAATTCGACCCTAAAGATCCCCTTCTCCTCAATGAGCTTTTAAGCGATGAAGACCGTATGGTGCAATCTAGCGCGCATGACTTTGCGCAAAAGGAACTGCTCCCTGGTATTGTCGAGGCCAATCGTCACGAAAAATTTGATCCTGAAATCATGAAAAAGATGGGTTCTGTTGGGCTTTTGGGCGCGACGCTTGAGGGGTATGACTGCTCTGGCGTGTCTTACACCGCTTATGGTTTGATCGCGCGGGAGATGGAGCGCGTGGATAGCGGTTATCGCTCCGCCCTCTCCGTTCAATCCTCCTTGGTGATGTATCCGATTTATACGTTCGGTACAGACGCGCAGAAAGAAAAATTCTTGCCGGGTTTGGCAAGCGGTGAATTGATTGGCTGTTTTGGCTTGACTGAACCCGATGGCGGGTCTGACCCGTCCGCCATGATCACACGCGCGAAGTCCGTTAAAGGCGGCTACAAAGTCAGCGGCGCGAAACAATGGATTACCAATTCCCCCATTGCCGATGTCTTTGTTGTCTGGGCGAAGGATGATGATGGCAAGGTCGGCGGATTTATCCTTGAAAAAGGGATGGAAGGCTTAAGCGCGCCGAAGATTGAAGGTAAATTCTCCCTTCGCGCCTCTATCACAGGCGGTATCGCAATGGATGAGGTCTTTGTGCCTAAAGAGAATAGATTGCCAGAGGCGACAAGCCTGAAAGCGCCGTTTATGTGCCTAAACTCCGCCCGTTATGGGATCAGCTGGGGTGTTATGGGAGCCGCCGAAGCGTGCTGGCATGCGGCGTTGGACTATGTGACGGAACGTCATGTGTACGGCAAAGCCCTTGGCGGGCATCAACTCGTGCAAAAGAAATTGGCGGATATTCAAACTGAAATTACGCTCGGACTTTGTGCCGCGCACCGCTTGGGTCAATTGAAGGATCAGAGCCGCGCTGCGCCTGAAAGTATCTCAATGTTAAAACGCAACAACTGCGGCAAAGCTCTTGATATCGCACGTATTTGTCGCGATATGCTCGGCGGTAATGGGATCAGCGATGAGTACCCCGTGATCCGCCACATGATGAATTTAGAAGCCGTCAACACTTACGAGGGCACACACGATATTCATGCCCTCATCTTGGGCCGCGCCCAGACCGGAATTGCGGCGTTTGAGTAAAAGGAACCACATTATCTTTACTTTCAGGATAAGGGATTGAAAACCCAAGACCATAAGCAACTTTTAAGGCATTTGCCATTTCAGAGGTATCAGAATTTTCATTCTCCATATCTTTAATCAGTTGCCTTTCAATTACATCAAAACCATCATCATCTTCACCTATACCTACAAAGAAATTACGGTCATTTAATCTTGCCCATCTGATTTCCATGCTAGAAATAAAAGAATTTAAATATTTTTGAATATCTTTTTCGGAAATGCCTGAGTACTGATTAGAAAGTGTTTCTTTAGCCGCTTGAGCCCAAGCATAGATTAAGCGTTCACTGAGATCAGGTGAACCTCTTACACTTTTAAATATTGCTCGTCTTTGATTTAAAAGCTTTTCAACTTTTTCATCATTAGATCCCGCGTTTAAAACCACAATGATATTTCTTTCTATGCGAGAATTTAGAGCGTCTTCCAGCCCAGCAACAATCCTTCTTACGATATTAGAGGTTTGACTAACTTGAGATCTTAAAGCTCTCCTAATAGGCTCTGAATTAATATCGTTAAAAAAATTATGATCATTTAAATAAGGAAATTGCTTTGCAACTTTATTTATAACCATTGTTGTTCTTCCTTGATCAGGAACGCGTGTTCCATCACGCTCATAGTACCTTACTAAAGATAAACGCCACTGCTTTTTAAAAGAGTCACTAATCATCAGATTTCAAAGCCCTGATTGAGAGATTCTTTTAATGAACGAGCAAGCTTAAGTCTTGCATTTTTACTGATTGGCATAGGTGCGTCGCCACCCTCCTCATCTTTAATTGCGTTATCTAAAACAGTGTTAATAAATTTTATCATTAAAGGTTCTTTATAATTTTTACTACTTAGGCTTAAGCCTACCTTATTAAGTCTCTCGACAATTTTTTTATCCAAAAAGTTTATATATGTATCATCACTTGGCGCAACTGCACCACGACCATAAATATTGGGGTTTTCGGCAATATGTAACTTTGCCGCTTTAATCCATGCTGATTGTAAATTTTTGCTCATTTAAAATGTTATGGATAATAAAGCTTAAGGTGTCAAGTATTATGTCTTTTAAAATTTTAAAATATCTGCTGAAAAATATTTATGGCAAAACAATATTTACTTTTAGAACCTGAAGATCGACATTTTTATCATGTTGATGATCAAGGTGGTGACAAACTCACTATTAAAAATCCTGAGTTATTCCGTTCGCTTATAGATTTTGCTACAGATCATGAGAATGATGATAGCCCTTTGTTACAGAAGAATCATATTGTGTCAGGCTTTATTGTGGAGTATTTAGGTACAAACCTAGAAGACAATATTATTTTTGCCATGGCTTATGGTGAAACATGGAAAGAAGTACAAATCAATATGACTGTACCCACTTACACGCCGCCGCATATGATTGGCCTAGAACATTGTGATTTTAGAAAAAGGCCTGCTCCGCAAAGTCTGACTAGTTTTCCAGCCCCGTAAACTGTGTCTGCGCGTTCCAGAAGCGTTCTATGTTTTGCAGAGTTGCAATTGTTTCTTTTAAGCTATCGGGCGTTAGCTTTGTGCCTTCCAGCTTGCCTTCGTGTCGGGTGAACATCTCATTAAGCATGCCGTAAAGCTCTTTCCCTTTATCGGTCAGTGATACACGGATGGAGCGTTTATCATGTACCGAGCGTTCCTGTTCAATATAACCATTCTCGCTCATCTTCTTGACATTATAAGACACGTTCGAGCCGAGGTAATAGCCGCGCAAGGTCAATTCCCCCACGGTCATATCATCGTGACCGATATTATAAAGAATCATTGCCTGCACGTTATTGATATCTTGGACGTGCTTACGATCTAGCTCCATCTTCACCACATCAAGGAAGTAACGGTGGAGGCGCTCGATCAGCTGAATTGTCTCAAAATAAGGTGTAGACATGATTTGAATTCTTTCTTAATTGTCTTGAGGAATAGGACGAGAGTATTTTATCCTACCATTTAGGATTTACAATCCCTATCCTTTAGAATAAACACTATGTCTTAAATGACCTTTAAAATTAGTTAAAATTAAAGATATTATTATGTCAGACAGCACACACGACAAGATCAAAGCCCTTCTTCCAGAAAACCTGACTGAGCCGAAGTCCCATGCGGAATTGATGAAGCATAAGCGTTTAACCGAAAACGCTTTTCCGCACGTAAGAATGCGTCGTTTACGTAAAAACCAAGCGATACGTGACATGGTGCGCGAAAATCAGGTTCAGGTGACAGATTTAATATACCCCCTCTTTGTTGAAGAAGATATTGATGCACCCGTTGCTATTCAATCTATGCCAGGCGTCGTGCGTGAAACGGAAAAAACGCTCGAAACCAAAATGAAGGAAGTGGCGGATCTTGGTATTCCGTCTGTGATGATGTTTGGTGTATCGCATAATAAAAACCACAGCGGATCAGATTCTATGGATCCTAATGGTTTGATGGCACGTATGATTTCAACAGCAAAGAAAGCGGCGCCTGATGTCGCGATCACGGCGGATCTCTGTTTTTGTGAATATACAGACCACGGTCATTGCGGGCCCATAAACGAGCGTAAAGACGTTGATAATGATAAAACGGTTGAGAACGTTGCGATGCAAGCCGTCATCGCTGCCGAAGCCGGTGCGGATATTGTTGCGCCTTCTGGCATGATGGACGGG
This sequence comes from uncultured Micavibrio sp., assembly GCA_964351905.1. Classification (GTDB taxonomy): domain Bacteria; phylum Pseudomonadota; class Alphaproteobacteria; order Micavibrionales; family Micavibrionaceae. The sequence goes on along the minus strand of CAYGPG010000021.1, from coordinate 5,849 downwards.
CAAGTATCCGCCATTCGCCATGCATTGGATGTGACAGGATTTACCCACGTACCGATCATGGCGTACGCCGCGAAATTTGCATCTGTGTTTTATGGTCCCTTCCGTGATGCGGCAGGATGTTCTTTAGGACATAACCCAGATGTGCCCGCGAACCGCAAAACTTATCAGCTTGATCCTGCCAATGGGCGTGAAGCCATTCGTGATGCCTTAATGGATGAACAAGAAGGGGCAGACATTCTTATGGTCAAGCCTGGCATGCCGTATTTGGACATTCTCGCGACGCTTCGTCAAAAAACAGAACTCCCCCTCGCCGCCTATCAAATTAGTGGTGAATACGCGATGATCCGCTTGGCGGCTGACGCTGGCGCGCTCGATTATCAATCCGCGATGATGGAAAGTTTGCTCGCATTCAAACGTGCTGGCGCGGATATGATTTTGACCTATTCCGCGTGTGATGTTGCGCGTTGGTTACAAGAATAATTCCACCCACATGTCATTCCGAACTTGTTTCGGAATCTTAATCCCACAAAAAGATCCTGAAATAAATTCAGGATGACAAAGTTATGCTTAATAATTTCCTCATTCCCTTGATAAAAAAAGAAAATCAGGCGATAATTTAAAAATTATTTGCGTATCACTCTTTGCGTTTTCTTAACGCATTTCTATTACACTTATTATCGATTTAGAAAAATCTTTCAGCTTAGGGTAGAAAAACCATGAAATTTGTCGCCGTCCTCCTTGTTTTTGTTATGACCTTTGGAGGGCTTATGGTCGCGGCGGGTATTGATGGCGGGATGGCTTTGATCACAGGCGCCATTCTTCCCGCGATGCCGGCAGAAATGATGATTATTTTTGGTGTGGGCTGTATGGCTTATATTATCGCCAATCCTTGGAATGTGGTCAAAGAAACCATGGGCTATTTTAAATGCCTAAAAAATTCTAATGCTTTTTCAAAAAGCGATTATATTGAACTTTTAAGCCTTCTGTTTACTCTCTTCAAACTTGCTAGAACAAAAGGCTGGCTCGCGCTCGAGCAGCATATTGAACAGCCAGATGATAGTGAGCTGTTTAAACGATTTCCTTCCGTTCACAAAAACCATCATGCGCTTATTTTCTTGTGTGATTATTTGCGGATTATTTCCTTGGGCAATGACTCACCGCATGAGATTGAAGCGCTCATGGATGAAGAAATTGAAACAATCACCCATCATGAAGAACATCCGGGTCACGCCATGCAAACCATGGCAGATGGCCTTCCCGCTCTTGGTATTGTGGCCGCGGTTTTGGGTGTTATTAAAACTATGGCATCTATTAACCAACCACCAGAAATTTTGGGTAAGATGATTGGCTCTGCCTTGGTCGGAACCTTCCTTGGGGTTTGGTTATCCTATGGATTTGTCGGGCCATTTGCTGGTGCTATGCTCGCCCGTGCCCACAGTGAGATCATGTATTATCGTTGTATCAAGGTGGGTATTATCGCCTTTTTAAATGGTGCCGCCCCACAAGTGGCCGTGGAGTTTTCACGTAAGCTTTTACCGCATGATATGCAACCAAGCTTTTTGGAACTTGAAGATAAACTCAATGAACTGCCAACCCCGTCAGCATAAGGAAATAATCTCTCATGTCTGATAAGCAGGACGAGCTCCAACCGATCATTGTTAAAAAGATCAAAAAAGGCGGCCATGGCCACCATGGTGGCGCGTGGAAAGTGGCCTATGCTGACTTCGTGACGGCGATGATGGCGTTCTTTCTTTTGCTTTGGCTTTTGAGCGTGACCACCGAAGTGCAAAAGCAAGGTATTGCTGATTATTTCACTTCCTCTCCTATGATTACGCGTAGTGAAAGCGGAGCTGGTGGCGTTCTGGGTGGAACAACTGTTGAATTGGAAGGCGCAATGACTTCTACCGTAAAACCTTTAGTGGAACGTCCTGCAACACAAGACCCTGCCCTAAAACCTGGCTCAATACCGCCCCGTGAAGAAACAAACGTATCTGATGAACGGTTTAAAGAAGAACAAAGAAAACGCGAGCAAGCTAATTTCGAACAAGCCAAAGCCGCTTTAGAGCGCGCGATGCAGGCTTCCCCCGAACTGGATAAAGATAGTTTTCAAATTGATACAACAACGGAAGGATTGCGTATTCAGCTTTTAGACCAAGCCGACAAACCACTTTTTGCCAGTGGCAGTGACACGCTTTTGCCCCACACGAAAAACCTTCTTCGGCAGGTTTCTGAAGTCGTGCAAACGCTGCCTAATGAACTTTCCGTTCGTGGGCATACAGATAGCGTGCCTTACGGTCCTGGTGCGGATTATACCAACTGGGAACTCTCCGCTGACCGTGCTAATGCCGCGCGCCGCCAGTTATTAAAAGGCGGTCTTCCTGCTAGCCGTGTTAACAACGTGGTTGGTAAAGCGGACACAGATCATCTCTTTGCGGATGATCCTCGCGACGGTCGTAACCGCCGTATCAGTGTGATCCTTCTTTATAATGAAATCACAACCGAAGAAGGCGCCAACAAATCCACCCGCGCCGTCAAAAAAGACGAAGAAATAAAACAAAAACTTTTTGAGCGCACTAAGGGTGCAGTTGAATTTCCTTAAACTAATAAAATAATGCACATCCCAGCGAAAGCTGGGATCTCTATCCTCAATAAAAAATGAAAAATTATTATGTGTATATATTGGCCAACAAACCAAACGGCGTCCTTTATATTGGACGTACAGAGAATTTAGCAAAACGCGTAAATGATCATAAAATTTCTGCCGTATCAGGCTTCACGCGAAAATATAACGTTAAATTATTAATGCATTTTGAAACGTATAATAATGCAGAAGATGCCGCGCAAAGAGAAAAACGTTTGAAATCATGGAAACGTGATTGGAAAATAAATTTAATTGAAGAAAATAATCCTGAGTGGAAAGACTTATATTTTAAATTAAATGAATAGATCCCAGCCTTCGCTGGGATGTGGCGTATTATTAGGTTAAGCAATATAAGCATGTATTAAAAAAGCTCACATCCCATCAAAAGATGGGATCTTGTATCTCTAACCAAATTTATTTGACTTCGGAAAACCATTAGGCGGCAAACGTCCCGCCTGCGCGCGTTCGCCTAGCCAGGGGTTTAGGTCGCCGACGAGGGTTTCGCCTGAGCCGTATTTATACGTTAGCCCGTCATCCCATTTGAAGGTTTTTAGATCACCCAAGCCGCCATCTTTATAGCGTTGCAAGATCACGCCCTTGCCTTTGGACATTTCAGGAATTTGTTCCAAATCAAAGACAATCATTTTACGGTTTTTACCAATGATGGCGATGTGATCATCGTCTTCGCCAAGCGGATAGCAAAGTTTTGCTTCCACCTTACCGCCAACATTCAAAATCTGTTTTCCGTTTTTGGTTTGTGCCAAACAATCTTCCATTTTCACAATAAAGCCACGCCCGTCATCGGCGGCAACAATCATTTTGGCTTCCGCATCATAGACTTTGATATCCACAATATCCGCATCATTCGGCAGCCCCGTCATAATACGAATAGGCTCACCAAAACCACGTCCCGGTGGCAATTGATCCCCGCCGAGTGTATAAAAGCGCCCGTTCGAGCCAAACACCATCAGCTTATCGGTGGTTTGAATTTCGAGAGCAAACTTCCCACGGTCACCGTCTTTGTACTTCACGCCTTTCGGGTCAAGATCATGACCCTTCATCGCCTTGATCCAGCCTTTGGCAGAGCACAGAACCGTGATTGGCTCTTTCTCAATCATCGCTTCTTCAAGCTGCTCTAAATCAACAGGCTCCAACGCTTTACCAATTTTTGTGCGGCGTTTACCGAGTTCAGTCTTTGCGCCGAACTCTTCTTGTAAGGCTTTGATCTGTTTCTTAATGACTGTCCATTGACGCGTTTCTGATTTGATCAGTTTTTCAAGCTCGTCACGTTCTTTAGAAAGCTCATCATGCTCGCCTTGCAATTCAATTTCTTGCAATTTATTTAACGCACGAAGGCGCATATTTAAAACGGCCTCGGCCTGAACTTCAGTCAGTTTGAATTCTTTTATCAGCTCTTCTTTGGGCTTATCTTTGGTGCGGATAATCTTAATGACTTTATCAACGTTTAAGAAAACAGTCAGGAATCCTTCTAACACTTCTAAACGGTGAAGAACCTTTTCCAAACGATGTTGAGAGCGACGCACAAGCACAACCTGTTGATGGTTCAACCATGCTTGAAGAACCTCTTTAAGCGGCATCACGCGTGGCTTAATACCATTTTCAAGTACGTTCATGTTCATATTGAAACGGGTTTCCAATTCGGTCGCGCGGAATAACGCTTCCATCAATAATTCAGGATCAACATTGCCAGAACGCGGCACAAGAACGATACGGATATCTTCCGCGCTTTCATCACAGACATCATCAAGTAGCGGAATTTTACGCGCGTTAATCAAGTCCGCAATTTTCTCAATCAATTTTGATTTTTGAACCTGATACGGAATTTCAGTGATAATAATTTGATAGGTGTTGCGCGGCAGGTCTTCACGTTCCCATTTTGCGCGCATACGGAACGCGCCCTTGCCTGTTTCATAGGCTTTAATGATATTAGCTTTAGGTTCAATCAATAAACCGCCCGTTGGGAAATCTGGGCCTTTAATAATTTTCGCCAATCCTTTGGCATCAAGATCACCTTCCAACATCGCGAGCGATGCTTCGCACAATTCAGCAACATTAAATGGCGGAATATTGGTCGCCATACCCACGGCAATCCCGCTTGAGCCGTTCGCCAAGATATTTGGAAATGCACCAGGCAGAACCACAGGCTCATTTTCTGATCCATCGTAAGTCGGGCGAAAATCAACCGCATCCTCGTTAATGCCTTCCAACATCAATTGCGCAACGCGGGTTAAACGCGCCTCGGTATAACGCATCGCGGCGGCATTATCGCCATCAATATTACCAAAATTTCCTTGTCCATCGACCATGGGATAGCGCACAGAAAAATCCTGCGCCAAACGCACCATAGCGTCATAAACAGAAGAATCGCCGTGCGGGTGATATTTACCAATGACGTCACCGACTACGCGGGCAGATTTTTTGGGCGGCAGATCATGACGCAAATTAAGCTGACTCATCGCAAAAAGAAGGCGACGATGCACAGGCTTCATCCCATCACGCACATCAGGCAAAGCCCGATCCATAATGGTCGACAGCGCATAAGACAAATACCGCTCCGACAGGAGTTTACCCATCGGTTGGTCAATAACTTTAGATTCTGTGCGCGGTGCAGTTGTTTTCTTTGCCATGGAAATTATTTACCACTAAGAACACCAAGAACACTAAGGTTTTTTTGAAAAAATAATAATTTTACTCACATCAACGTCATTGCGAGGAATGTAATAAGCCTGTCCACGCGAAAGCGGGGAAAGCAATCCAGAATCTTTCCTTGCCGCTCTGGATTGCCGCGCTCCTATTCGTCGCTCGCAATGACGGGATTTATATTTCTCTTATAATAACGCTCTTCAAATAAAATCCGTGCCGATGGAATGCCTTTGGTATGGTGCGTAAAAACCCAATGCTCTAAAAAATGAGCCGTCATTTTAAGGCCGAGGATAATGTCCTCTGGCGTGCCTGCCTCTTCTTCGCGCGCGGTTTCGGGGCGTAGGAAATTGGGTAAAGCCAAAAGCTTTTCTTTATACGGTGCGGCTTGGGCTTCGCTTACGGCGCGGCCAGATTTGGGACTGACATATTTTAAGGTTTGCGGATCACCATTGCCTGCGCATTTATCAAGCTCAAGGCGAAAGCCAAGCTCGCGCAGCAATGAAATTTCCCACATCACATAAACCGCACCCCAAAACGCCCGCCC
>CAYGPG010000020.1:0-30229 GCA_964351905.1 uncultured Micavibrio sp. | reverse complement strand
TTATCAAAACAGAATAGAAATGACCGCCGCATCCTTTCAAAAGAGGTGTCGATAACGCGTCAATATTTTTTGCAGAACAAATCTAACTTCAACATTAAAAAGAAAAGGTAAAATGTCATGTCGACAACAATTGACCAGGCATTTTATCAATTCTCCTGTTGGAATCGCAGCGACCCAAGTTATCAACGTTTAATAAATGTTGATGAAAGCAATATCCATTTTGCCACCTGCCTCCGTATAGCGCGCCGCGCTGTTATAGGGGTGTTAAAAGACAATACGAAAGGTGCAACCCATTATCATGCCGATTATGTGTCGCCTTATTGGGCGAAGGGGGAAAAGCCAGTTGTTACGATTGGTCGTCATATTTTTTATAGATTAGTGGAGGTGTAAATGCTCACCACAATTTTAAGTAAGATTGGCTTACCTATTTTAATTGAATTTGTCGCGCGCGGACTATCCCGTATCGATCATCCTGTCGCACGAAGCGCAACATTGGCTTTGGAAGAGGTTGAGGGGGCGCTCGCAGGAGGGCTCATTTCATCAGATCAAATGGTTGAGGCGAACCGTCATGCTGAAGCTATGGCAGAGATCAAAATGAAAGAATTTGAGACAAGTCTCTCTGAAATCAATGAATCATTACGAAGTGAAATTGCATCAGAAGATAAATATGTTCGCCGTATGCGCCCAACATTTGGTTATCTTATGGCAGGAACCTGGGCGGCGCAAATGTTTGGTATTGCCTATGTGATTGTTTTTCAAACAGAAAGGGCAGCTTTTATTTTAGAAGGTATGGCTGCATTGAGTACAATATGGGCTGTAGGTTTATCTGTGCTTGGGATATATGTTTATAAACGTAGTGAAGATAAAAAAATCTATTCATCTAACTTTTTGAATAGAGCAGAAATTGAAACCAATAAGAAACGCGCAAAAGAAGTTATTACGCCAAATATGTATCTTAACGAGTAATTTTAATGCGTAATTGTCGCTCACGATAAATCATATATAGTCCCGCGCTTACAATAATGATCGTTCCTATGATTGTTTGTGGCGTTGGAAATTCGTTAAATAATAAATAGCCAAACACAACGCCCCAAATCACCTGAACATAGACAAATGGCGCAACAGACGCCGTGGATTTTGCATGCGCTATGCCATAAGTAATAAATAATTGCCCGCCTAAAACAAATATAGCATTGGCAATAAGCCCTAATAAATAAGGGGCTTCAGTAGGTATTTCAAAAGTATTCCATGCTATCGGCAGGTTGACTGCTAATATACCGATGTAGGGGTAGAGAATAAAAAGCGGTAGATATTCATTTTTCCCAATTCTTCGAATAACAATGGTTCCTACCGCAATAGAAATTGTTGCAACAACAGCATAGAGAATACCTTTGTTAAATGTACCAAATTGTGGCCCTAACAAAATCAGGACGCCGATAAAACCTACTATTGTCGCGGCCCATCTATGCCAACCCACTTGCTCTTTTAAAACTAAAAATGCCAAACAAACGGCGATAAATGGTGCAGAAAATGTTATGCCATAAACATCAGCTAAGGGAATTAATGCGATAGCATTCACAACGCCAGTCGCCGTGGCAGCAATACACGCACCACGTGCAATAAGCCATTTCCAGTTGGGGCTTAAAAAACCTCTCCACCCACGATCAAATAAAATCCATAAAATTAACCCTGATCCAATAAATAACCCACTAAAGGTAAGAATGTGCGATGTATTGATATTTTGAGCTAAATATTTTGTCGTTGAATCAGCAAAGGAAAAACAGCTCCACCCCAATAGGATAATCAAAATAATTTTTAGACTCTCACCGCTTAAATGGGACATATTTTCTTCTCGACTAGAATTCTAAGGCAGGTATACTATTTATGTTCTTCTTTCCTAAATTCTTAGGAAATTTAATCAAAAAGGTTTATCACATGTCTTCTCAAAATACACCTATTACAATTGCACGTGGTGACGGCATCGGCCCTGAAATCATGGATGCGACGCTAAAAGTCCTTGAGGCCGCAGGCGCACGTTTAGATATTGAAGAGATTGAAATTGGTAAAGCCGTTTATGAACGCGGCGTGCCAAGTGGTATTGAAGACAAATCTTGGGCCTCTTTGCGAAAAACGAAGGTTTTTTTGAAGGCACCTATTACAACGCCCCAAGGCGGTGGATTTAAATCCCTCAACGTAACGGTGCGTAAAACATTAGGGCTATTCTCTAACGTGCGCCCTTGTGTGTCCTATCACCCATTTGTTGAAACGAACCACGAAAATATGGATATCGTGATTGTTCGTGAAAATGAAGAGGATCTTTATGGTGGTATTGAATACCGCCAATCTCAACAAGTGATGGCCTCGCTGAAACTGATTTCACGTCCAGGGACGGAGCGCATTGTGCGTTATGCCTTTGAATATGCGCGCGCAAATGGTCGCAAAAAAGTGACCTGTATGACCAAAGACAACATCATGAAAATGTCTGATGGCCTATTTCATAAAGTCTTTGATGAAATTGGTGCGGAATATCCAGATATTAAGCAAGATCATATGATCATTGATATTGGGACGGCGAAGGTTGCATCGTCACCCGAAATGTTTGACGTGATTGTTTTGCCTAACCTATACGGTGATATTATCTCTGATGTTGCGGCGGAAATTACAGGCTCAGTAGGGCTTGGTGGTTCGTCTAACATTGGCGTGGATTTTGGCATGTTTGAGGCGGTGCATGGTTCTGCTCCTGATATCGCGGGGCAGGGGATTGCGAACCCATCGGGGTTGATCTTGGGTGCGGTCATGATGCTTGTGCATATTGGTCAGGGTGACGTAGCAACAAAAATTCATAATGCGTGGAAGAAAACGATTGAAGATGGCATTCATACAGGCGAAATTTTCCGCGAAGGCGTGAGTAAGAAAAAAGTTGGTACAAATGACTTTACAAAAGCTGTTATTGAACGTTTAGGTCAAAAACCTTCAACTTTTGAAGCTGTTGCTTACGATACAGAATCCAAAGGCGTAATTTTGCCGCCGCTGAAAGCTGTGAAAGAAGAAAAGAAACAACGCGTTGGGGTTGATATCGGCTTAAATTTTGATGGCTCTGCCGATGATTTGGCCAATAAAGTAAAACCGTGTTTAACAGAAAATATCGACCTGCACATCATTTCAAACCGCGGCGTAAAAGTATGGCCAAACGGTGCGGCAGAAACATTTTGCACGGATAATTGGCGTCTACGTTTCATGGGTAAAGATGGCCAACACATTAAAACGTCCGAAGTGGTTCAACTCATATCCAATTTAAATGAAGCCAACATGAACTTCACTAACGCTTTAATGCTTCATACCTTTGACGGGGTAGAAGGCTTTACAAAGGCGCAGGGGGAGTAATTCAACTCGCCGCTTTAACTGTATTTGCCAGTAAGCAAGCAATCGTCATGGGGCCTACCCCGCCAGGGACGGGGGTTATGGCACTTGCGAGGTCTTTTACTGCTTCGAAATCAACATCACCAACGAGGCGTCCTTTTGGTTTTTCATCCGTAGGGGAAAGGCGGTTGATGCCTACATCTATGACAATCGCACCTTCTTTAACCCAATCCGCCTTGACCATTTCAGGGCGACCAACGGCGGCGACCAGAATATCAGCTTGTTTACAGACGCTTTCTATATTTTGTGTGCGGGAATGGGCGATTGTGACAGTACAGTTTTCTTGGAGTAGTAATTGCGCCATCGGTTTACCAAAGAGGTTCGAGCGACCAATGACAACGGCATTTTTACCGCTCAAATTTTCTTCTACAGATTTAATGAGACGAAGTGAGCCTTGTGGTGTGCAAGGCACAAGGCCGTCTTTATGACCTAAGAACAATTTTCCTGCGTTGACAGTAGTTAAACCATCTACATCTTTTTTTGGCGCAATAGTTTGAACTAAATTTTCTTGATCTGCTGATAAGTGATTAGGTAAGGGAAGTTGAAGCAAGATACCATGTACATCTTCATTCGCATTCAAATTTTGAATGACATGATGAATGTCTTGCGCTGTACTATTTGCATTCATTTTATGTTCAAAGCTTTCAATGCCCACTTCGGCGCAGGCTTTAATTTTACTGCCTACATAAACATGAGACGCAGGATCATCACCAACCAAAATAACGGCGAGGCCAACTTTTTTGTCTTGGGAGGCTAATTTTTCAACCTCAGCTTTAATGTCTAAACGTAGGTCAGCAGAAATTTTTTTACCATCAATAATATGTGCAGTCATAAGAGGTCCTGTTTAAAAAAAGAAAATTCTTGCAATAACATTTTTTAAAATTTGAATAGAAAAAATTACAATAATAGGTGTTATATCTATCCCACCAATTGAGGGTATAAATTTACGCAAAGGCTTGTAAACAGGATCTGTTATTTTTGTAATGAGACGCACTAAGTTTTGTGCTTGCGCGTTCTTAACATTAATCACGTCAAAAGCGATGAGCCAGCTCATGACAACTTGAATAATGATGATCCAAAAGAAAATATCCAGCAATAGGATCAGTAGCTTACCAATTAATATTTCCATATTTTATTACCTTTTTTCTTATATCTTTTAGGATTTTGTAAACCACTTCATGTATAATAACTAGTAGTGATTTTAATATAGAAGGACATTTACGTGTTTGGTTTAGAAATACTCACAGCTGCAATGATTTATGCCAATTCGCCGCAAAGTCAAAACTCTCTTCATATGCCGATTGTTTCAAAAATGGAATGCACAGTCAAATCGGTGCCTAAAATTAACATTTCTCCTTCAAAAAGCCTTGTACGCTATGATTTTACAAAATCCAAGGCACAATTGAACACCGTAGATGTTGATACCGTTTCTCCCTACGGCCCTAATCATCGCACAGTCGTAAGTGGTCTTATGAGTGGTGCAATACAGTTAAAACACCAAGTTTCTTTTTTGCATGAAACCTATGACCATCTCGGCACAGGGTGTCTTTATCTCAAATCAATCGATGTGTCGGTTCATATTGATCCTACAATCTATATTGCCAAAGAACATGAGCCTGGATCATGTATGCATACTGCTGTTTTAACCCATGAAAGAAAACATGTGCGTGAGGATCAGTTAATTGTTAACAAATATTCGAATTATATCGGCCGCGCTCTTGTTGACGTGGTGAATTCGCAAGGTAGTGCGTTTGGTCCGTATGAAAAAGAGCGCTTGCCTTATGTTCAGCAGAATATTCAAAATTCAATCACAAAAGTGATTCAAACGTTTAATAATCAAATGAACTTAGAGCGTCAAAGGCGTCAGCAGGCGATTGATTCAATTGAGGAGTATGAGTCTATTGGGGCAAAATGCCCTCGCCGCTAGATCTTTTGATTGTGTCTTAGGCGTTTTGCAACGTTAAAAAATCATATATAATCAATTTCAAATTTTATCATAACTTACGGGGTACATTCATTATGACGATCACAGGACAGGATACATTAGGGGTTCGCCAAACTTTAGAAGTAGATGGAAAGTCATATGATTATTTCAGCCTGAAAAAAGTAGCAGAACAGATCGGCGATATATCGAAACTACCTTTTTCATTAAAAGTTCTTCTTGAAAACCTTTTACGATATGAAGACGGCCGTTCCGTTAAGACTGATGATATTCAGGCTATTGCTGATTGGCTTAAAGAAAAAAAATCGACAAAAGAAATTGCTTATCGCCCAGCGCGTGTTTTGATGCAGGATTTTACCGGTGTCCCTGCGGTTGTAGATTTGGCAGCGATGCGTGAGGCTATGGTCTCACTTGGTGGTGATGTTGAGAGAATTAATCCTCTTTCTGCTGTGGATCTGGTGATTGATCATTCTGTTATGGTGGATGAATTTGGATCGGAGCTCGCATTTACAGCGAACGTTGATCGTGAATTTGAACGTAATGGTGAGCGCTATGAGTTTTTGAAATGGGGGCAGGGCGCATTTAATAATTTTCGTGTTGTGCCACCGGGGACAGGTATCTGCCATCAGGTCAATTTAGAATATTTAGGGCAAACTGTTTGGCTTGAAACAGATCAAAACAATAAAGACGTTATCTACCCTGATACTTTGGTTGGAACAGACTCTCATACTACAATGATTAATGGTCTTGGTGTTCTTGGTTGGGGCGTTGGCGGTATTGAAGCCGAAGCGGCAATGTTAGGGCAACCTGTGTCGATGCTTATTCCTGAAGTTGTAGGATTTGAGCTTACAGGGGCTTTGAAAGAAGGAGCAACAGCAACAGATTTAGTTTTAACCGTTGTTGAAATGTTGCGTGCAAAAGGTGTTGTTGGAAAATTTGTTGAGTTTTACGGTGACGGTCTTTCCACGATGTCTTTGGCAGATCGCGCAACGATTGCAAATATGGCGCCTGAATATGGTGCGACATGCGGTTTCTTTCCTGTCGATGAAGAAACAATACGTTACTTAAATTTCACAGGTCGTGATCCGCATCGTGTTGCGATCGTTGAAGCTTATGCAAAAGAACAAGGTATGTGGCGTGAAGAAGGACAAGCACCTGATTTTACTGATACACTACATTTAAAATTAAATGATGTGGTACCAAGTATCGCCGGACCTAAGCGCCCGCAAGATCGGATTGCCCTGACGGAAGCTGCAAAGTCTTTTAAAGAATTAGCTGCTGCGACAATAGAAATGCAACCTATGGGTGAACAAGGAAAGCTTTTAGACGAAGCTGGTCAAATTCCTGCGCATAAACGTGTTGAACTGATTGAGGCTATGAACCATGAGGTGCCCGATGCAGAGCCATACCCACTAGAAAATGGTGACGTGGTTATTGCGGCGATTACATCATGCACCAATACGTCGAACCCTGATGTGATGGTAGCTGCTGGGCTTGTTGCGCGTAACGCGTTGGCAAAAGGCTTAAAGGTAAAACCATGGGTTAAAACCTCCTTAGCCCCAGGATCCCAAGTCGTAACGGAATACTTAGAAAAAGCAAATCTTCAAGATGACTTGGATGCACTTGGTTTTAATTTGGTTGGGTATGGCTGTACGACCTGTATCGGAAATTCTGGCCCCTTACCTGCTCCTATCCGTGCAGCTATTGAAAAAGATGATTTAACAGTTTGTGGTGTACTATCAGGAAACAGAAATTTTGAAGGTCGTATCTCGCCACATGTTAAAGCAAATTATCTTGCCTCTCCACCACTTGTGGTGGCGTATGCTTTAGCGGGTTCTTTGAACGTTGATTTATACAACGATCCTCTAGGGCAAGATCAAAATGGCGATGACGTCTTTATGAAAGACATATGGCCCTCTAATAAAGAGATACGTGAAACAGTTGAGAATTGCTTAACGCCTGAAATGTTTAAAGAACGTTATGCGGATGTCTTTAAAGGACCAGAACAATGGCAAAAGATTGGTGGTGATCAATCGAACAAAACATATGAATGGGTTCCTTCTTCAACATACGTTAAAAATCCTCCTTTCTTTGATGGCATGACAAAGGATTTGGATGCAATTGGTAATGTTCAAGGTGCGCGTGCTCTCGCTTTATTAGGCGATAGCGTAACAACAGATCATATTTCTCCTGCGGGAGCGATTAAACAAGATGGCCCTGCGGGTGAATATTTACAAAGTCACCAAATATCAGCCAAAGATTTCAATTCATTTGGAGCACGCCGTGGTAACCACGAGGTCATGATGCGTGGGACCTTTGGTAATATTCGTATTAAAAATTTAATGCTTGATAATATAGAAGGAGGGTACACAAAATATATCCCTTCAGGCGAACAAATGAGTATTTTTGACGCTTCAATGAAATATCAAGAGGAAGGCACTCCTCTTATCGTTATTGCCGGTAAAGAATACGGAACTGGCTCCTCTCGTGATTGGGCGGCAAAAGGAACGCGCCTTCTTGGCGTTAAAGCAGTCATTGCCGAAAGCTTTGAGCGCATTCATCGTTCTAATTTAGTGGGTATGGGTGTTCTGCCGCTTGTCTTTAAAGAAGGTGTCACAAGAGAAAGCTTAAATTTAATTGGAAGTGAAACTTTTGATTTAAGTGGCTTAGATGGAGATATTACCCCTAGGCAAGATGTTACATTGAAAATTACGCGTGAAGATGGGAAGACCGAAGAGGTCGCCCTTATGTCCCGTATAGATACTTTAGATGAAGTTGATTACTATAAGCATGGCGGAATTTTGCACTATGTTTTGCGTGATTTAGCGGCGTAATATTAGTTCTAAAGAATCCAGTCATTTGAATCAATCTCACCTGATTCAATCTTGGCTTCAATTTCAGGTTTGAGAATTTTGACTGAAAAATCTTCTGATTTTTTGACCATATCTTTAAAGTCAGGACGATCAGGACGATAATTAACTAAAAAACTCATTTCATAGTTTGATATAGCGCGGTCTAAATTATGAAGTCTGTTGTTAGATCGCTTATGTTTACGTTCTTCATCTGAGTATTGTTCAATTAATTGAAGTTCTTTTTTACGATTAAGAAGGCCAACTTGAAAAGAAAGCTGTATTGCCTCTAAAAATGCAGCTGCTACGGTAAGTGTTGTATGGGCTTGAATTGGCTTATTCATTTTTTCTGAAACTTTAGCTGTATAATTAAATGTCGTTGCCCCTGTTGCGGAACGAACAATAACACCACATTTCGCTTGTTCTATGTTTGTTGATAGAACGAGAGCGATGTTAGAATCATAAGTTATTTTTACAACTTTTCCAGCTTGTGAAAAGGCATCTTCAGCAAATTTAATAGACTCCCTGTATTCACCTTTATTCGCAGTATCACATTTTTCGATAACATCTAAAAAAGGATGATGCTCTCCTGCCTCAAAAACAACTCTTCCTTTATGATATATGGCGCACCAAATATCTGGATTCCAATCTTTCTCATACCCTTTAATAACATCACCCCAAATTGTTTTCCAGGAAATCGGCGTTGCTCGATTAGCAATTGTGCCGCGCTCGTAAAATTCTTTAACAATAGAGGCGGCCAAACGGGCACAGCTATGCATGTTTTGTGTACGCACAATGAATGTTTCATCGTCAATTTTATCTTCGCTTATTAAGTGTAGCGAGATGCGATTGCTTAGCGCAATAATAGGTTCTTCATCTTCATCATTCGATTGAATGGTGAATTTTTCGCGCATTAAGGATGTTTTGAAATCAATCATAGTTTTTACAGAGTATCATAAAAGGCGAATTTATCTAATATTTTAAAAGGCTTAACACCATATTATGTATTCAATTCAGTGAGCTTAGCGATGTGATCAGGTCCAATACCACAGCATCCGCCAATAATGCTCGCTCCCAGATCTTTCCACTTTTGGGCAAAATTTAAATAATTTTCTGGTGTCGTGTCTTCTCGAACAATTGTTTCATCACTATTGGCTTTTTGATCTTTTTTAATAGGTTCAAACGCGTTGGCATAGGCACCATAAGGAATGTTAAAGGCCTGTAATTTTAATATCTTTAGCGCAGGTTCAATTTCCTCTGGTTGAGAGCAATTAAAAAGTAAAGCGCTGATATTAAGTTTTTTAGCAATATTTATAGCGTCTTCTATGCTTTTCACCAGATCTTAATTGTGGTTTTTCATCATTTCCTTGCCTGTCTTTGAGTGTAAAGGAAAGCCAAAGAGGCTTAGGATTATCGTTTAATAATTCACCTATTTTTTCTGCTTCTTGGATACTAGAAATTGTTTCAGCGATCCAAAAATCTACGTAGTCATTTTGTGCATCAATATGAGGCTTATAAATATCTTCTGCTTTTTCATTTATATATAAATCTGATCTGTAAGAACCAAAAGCGGGGGGAATAGATCCTGCAACTTCTACTTTATTTTGAGCTTGATTGGCACAATTTCTCGCTAATTGTGCAGCACTCTCAATTAAGTTATGACCTATTTTGTCAAAGCGTTCCTGCCCAATATGAAAGGGAACAACAGCATAATTATTTGTTATGATGATTTCTGCTCCCGCATCTATATACTGCTCGTGCGCTTTGGTTACGTAATCTGGGGCTTCCATTAAGGCTAAGGCAGACCACTCTGGTCTTTTAAAAGGAGCACCCATATCTTTAAGTAGGCGCCCCATACCGCCATCCATAATTGTAATTCTTGTGTCATATCGCTTTTAACTCTTCTGCTAGAGGTTCATACCAGTCTGGAATCATTCCTGCTTTTTCATGGGCGTCAGCTGTGCCTAAAACATCTAAAGCACAATCACATAAGCTTTTTGGTGAACTCTTTACGTTTGTCATTGTTATCCATATGATTGTTGAACAATGAAATGAATTTAAAGGAAATCTTATGAATACGAAAGTCCTCGTTATTATTATCTTACTGGCCTTAACAGTTATCGGGCTTGGCTATCTTTATCAAACAGTACCTAAAGATCTTGTGGTTGTAACAATGAAAAAACAAGATGGCACAGAACTTGGTACTATAAAAATGGGTGAGACAAAAGCAGGCGTCTTACTGACTTTAAATTTACAAGGGCTTGAGCCTAATGGCGTTCATGCTATCCATATTCACGAAACTGGAGAATGTGAAGGTAATTTTACTTCTGCTGGAGGACACTACAATCCTGATGGAAAAGCCCATGGCATGAAGCACCCAGAAGGAAAGCATGCGGGAGATATGCCAAATCTAGAACCAGATGAAAACGGCAATATAGAAACGCAAATTTTAAATCAGCAAATCACTCTTTTTGATCAAAACTTTGCAGGACGCGCAACAGTATATGATGAAGATGGATCAGTTATTATTATACATGAAGGTCAGGATGACCACATGAGTCAGCCAAGTGGTGCAGCCGGCCCACGTATGGCTTGTGGTTTGATAGAGCGCGTTAATGCAGAGTAAACCCCTCATTATTTTTGATGGTGTTTGCATTTTATGTTCAAATCTAATGAGAATAGTGCTGTGGGCAGATCGTCATCAACAAAAGTTTAATTTTGCAACAACACAATCTGAATTGGGGCAAAAAAAATTGGAGCATAACAGTTTAGATACAGTAAACTTTAACACTATTCTTTTAATTACATCGGATGGAGAAGGGCTCCAAAAGCTA
The DNA here is from genome assembly GCA_964351905.1 of uncultured Micavibrio sp. GTDB lineage: Bacteria > Pseudomonadota > Alphaproteobacteria > Micavibrionales > Micavibrionaceae. The sequence goes on along the minus strand of CAYGPG010000020.1, from coordinate 19,184 downwards.
GAAGCTGTTCTTTACATCGCAAAAATTTTAAGTGGGCCATGGAAAATTTTATATTTTTTTAGAATATTTCCAATGCCCATAAGAGATAAGCTTTACGACTTTGTTGGAAAAAATAGATATAAATGGTTTGGGAAAAGCGATTATTGTAAGCACATTCCCTATAAATATTTAAAACGTATTTCTCAGTAAGTGAACTGAGCGCTTTAAGGTTTTAAAATAGCACGTGCATTCACTGTTAGCGTGATTGTGCTTTCGCCGGCTTCAGCAACGGGAGCAGCCATCTCCATGTCTGCAGAAGCCATAGCCATAGAACGTCCATAATGTTTACGCTGGTATGGAATACCGCCGCCACTCACATTAATTTCCCGTAAGTCTGCACCAGATTTTCCTAATGCTTTTGCAGCGCGGTTGGCGCGTTCTTGCAACTGTTCTAAGGCTGCCTCCATGAGACTATCTTGAATTTCGACAGCCGTTTCTGGTGAGAGGGTATAACTAAGTCCATTTGAAGTTAAACCCATGCTTTGTAGTTCTCCAACCAATTCCAAAATATCTTCCGCTTCTTTAGATTTTAGCGTAAGCGATTGTGATCCATGCCATTTTTTTGTATTGGTTCGATTATCTGTGCGCTCGTATACTTGGTACGATCCAGTATTCACTTTTACCGTATCCACTTTCTTTGCTTTTTTTACCGCTTCTGCCATTTTTTCGTTGATGTCGTTTTGAACCTTACGGGCGTCACGATTTTCCACTTTGAATGATAATGTCGCAACCAATAAATCCTGTTCCACTTCCATACGTTCCGTTGCACTAATGCTCAAAATTGCCTGACCTTCGGGAAGGATAAGAACAGGGTCGTCACTATCTGCCTTTGCTGAGTTATTGATAAATGTAAGGGGAGCAGCCATAAGTAAAGCCGTAAGTAATATTTTGCGCATAATGCCTCCTGTTATTTTATTCGTTAATTTATAACTTAGTTTTAGAGCATGTCCAAATTAGGGCAGAAATTAGGTATTCTACTTATCATCACCCATTTTAAGAGCATTGATAAAAGCGCTTTGGGGAATTTCGACATTTCCGTATTGGCGCATTTTCTTTTTACCTTTTTTCTGCTTATCAAGCAATTTACGTTTACGCGACACATCCCCGCCGTAACATTTGGCGGTCACGTCTTTACGCATGGCGGAGATATGCTCCGCCGCGATGATCTTGCCGCCCAAGGCCGCCTGTACGGCGATTTTAAACATTTGGCGCGGAATAAGTTCTTTTAAGCGCTCGCACAACTGACGACCACGGCGTTCTGCCACGTCACGGTGGACAATCATGGAGAGCGCATCGACGTTTTCTTGGTTTACGCGAATATCCAGTTTTACCAAATCATTTTTGGCGTAGCCATCAAGCGCATAGTCAAAAGAGGCATAGCCGCGAGAGATAGATTTTAAGCGGTCATAAAAATCAAATACGACTTCGTTGAGCGGCAGGCGGTAAACGAGCATGGCACGGTTACCTGCATAATTGAGTTCCACTTGTTCGCCGCGGCGTTCTTCACATAGTTGGAGGAGACCACCTAAATATTCATCAGGCACTAAAATTGTGGCTTTAATCCAAGGCTCCTCAATGTAATCAACCTTCACGATATCGGGGAAGTCCGCAGGATTATAAAGCTCCATCACGTTGCCATTGGTCATGTGCAGTTTATAGACAACGGATGGGGCAGTCGGGATGAGGTCGAGATCAAATTCACGCTCTAAACGCTCTTGGATAATCTCCATATGAAGAAGTCCGAGGAAGCCACAACGAAAACCAAGGCCGAGCGCTTGGGAGTTTTCAACTTCATAAAACAGCGAGGAGTCATTGAGCGCGAGCTTGCCGATACTATCGCGTAGTTTCTCATAGTCACCGGCATCCACAGGGAAGAGAGAGCAAAACACCATCGGTACCGAAGGCTTAAATCCTTTCAGCGGTGCAAGACAGGGTTTTTTCTCATCGGTAATGGTATCACCGACCTTGGTTTCAGTGATCTCTTTGATAGACGCCGTAATAAAGCCCATTTCACCGGGGCCAAGCTCGTCAATCAGCACGTGTTTTGGCGTGAAAATACCAACGCGGTCAATTTCGCGTGTGGTGCCGTTGGACATGAATTTAATCTTTTGCCCTTTTTTCAAATGCCCATCAATCACGCGCACTAAGATCACAACGCCAAGATAGGTATCATACCAAGAATCAATCAAGAGTGCTTTGGTCGGTGATTCTGGGTCGCCTTCTTTGGGCGGCGGCAGTTTTGTAACAATCGCCTCAAGCAGCGCATCGATGTTTTTCCCTGTTTTACCCGAAACGGGAACCGCCTCATCGGCAGGCAATCCAATCACATCTTCAATCTGTTCTTTGGCTTTTTCAATGTCGGCGGCGGGCAGGTCGATTTTGTTGATGACGGGGACAATCTCGTGATTATTATCAATCGCCATATAAACGTTGGCGAGGGTTTGCGCTTCGACCCCTTGGGTGGAATCAACAATCAGAAGCGAGCCTTCACAAGAGGCGAGGGAGCGGGAGACCTCATAAGAGAAATCCACATGCCCAGGCGTGTCCATCAAATTAAGTTGATATTCAATGCCGTCTTTGGCGGTGTAGGCAAGGCGGACGGTTTGCGCCTTAATGGTGATGCCGCGCTCCTTTTCGATATCCATGTTATCGAGGACTTGCTCGGACATTTCGCGCTCCTCCAGCCCGCCACAGGTTTGAATCAGGCGGTCGGCGAGGGTGGATTTTCCATGGTCAATATGCGCGATAATCGCGAAATTACGGATTTCTTTTAAAGGCTTTGTTGTCATGCACGGGAGAATAGAGATTTCCACCCAAAAGAACAATAAAAAAGGCGCCTATGGTTGGGCGCCTTTTTTATTGTTCTATATTCTAAGATTACATTCCTGGAGTGCCAATACCTGCTACCGCTTCTCTAACTGTAACATCTGGGTTAGCGAGCTTACTCTGTAATTCAGCAACTTCTCTACCAAGGTCATCCTTAGTCATACTTCCAAATTTATCAAATTGCGCCTTAAGGTCAGCATCTGAGCTTATACCTTGCATTTCATCTGCAAGTTTAGGATCAATTTTCACCATTGTTTCTTGAACTTGCTCAGGCGTCATAACCGTAACACCTGATGTCGCTTGGCTAAATTTATTAGGAAAGTCTATTACTTTACCTGTTGTTGCTGGCTCATCGGCTTGAAAAACACCCACATTTTTTGTGATATTCTTTTCTATAAATTCAGGCATATTGCCGCTTATGTGCGGAGCAATATATTTATCTGCAATATTAAGGTTCAAATTTCCTTCAGCCCAATCAGTGTAAGGCTTAACCGTTGCTTGAAATTTATTTGCGAAGTCTTCCCCAAAGATACTTGCCAAACCACCTTCAAACTCAATACCTATTTGCGATAGGAGCTTATCTAATCCCAACATCTCAAGAAGAGGTTTTAAGTCAAACATTAGCGTATTAACAAATCCAGAAATATGTGATCCAAAATCATCCATACCGCCAATTTTTTGCTCTATGCCAATTTTCCAACCTTCGGAGATAGCTGCTTTTGCATCAGCTTCATCCATACCTAAATCAACATATGCTTGGGTCAATCTTTGCGTTGCTGCGGTCAACTCATCATTCTCAACACCTAGTACTGCTGTGCCAAAAACTTTTCCAAGGCCCATTCCTTCTACAGTTGATTTATAATTTTTAGATGCGTCTAAAAGCTCAGTAACATTTTCGTCTGTAAAATCTGGATTATCTGCAATATTATTAATAACCTCAGTTAACTGCCCACGAAGAACGTCATTGCTAAGGATAGCTACTCCTGCTTCAATGGCGGCGGCTTGTTCTTCAGGCGTAGAGTTTTCTGAGCCCGTGAAGTTACCCATTATTTTTTCTAGAGTACCTTCTTTTGTAAGCTCTAAATTCGCGATTGCTGCTGTTAATTCATCATCAGCAGCAATAATGTTCAGAACGTCTTCTAGTTCAGGTTTCTCCTCAGCAAGATTATTCAAAAATTTTGAAACCGACCCAGAAGGATCAAGCTTTAAAGCGCCATATTTTACCGCTGCTTCTGCTTTATCTGCAACATAATCAGCAGCAGTATCAAGTCCTGTTGCTTCTGCGGTATCTTGTGCAAGACCCTTAATATTATTCCACAACTTTGAGACGCCGCTGTTATCGGCCGCTGTAGTTGTTTTTACTGCTGCTTCTGAATCTCCAGCCATTTGACTTGCTATTTCCTTACTTGTTCTTATTTATACTTAAATTATATTACATCCAAAGGTTTAAAAACAAATTAACCTGAATTATTGTTTAATATCAGTGGGTTATGGTATTGTAACACCTCTTCGACCAAACATATAATCAACGCTATCTTCAACGATGGTGTCATGCATATTTGGCGCATTCACCATTGAATGATTGATTGTGGTTTGTGCAAGAGCGGCTCCCATGAACATGCCAGTTAGTCCGCCCACGACTCCGCCTTTCATATTTCCTAATTTTGCACCAAGCGCGCTTAACCCCAAATAGGATGCACCAGTTAGTCCTGCACGCATCCAATCAATATCGGCGCCTAAATCGATACCTTTATTCATGACGAAATCAGAAAGTTTTCCTGCACCGTTGCTAAAAGCTTTCACGGCTGAAGTGTCGGCAAACCAATCAAGCCCTTGATCCAACTTGGCTGTAGGCGTTTCAAATATGGTTCCTTGGGCGTAGTTTGCTATGTCTTGACGGAACATACCGCCTGTAAAAACTTGATCCGCGACGGCTGCCGTTGCCGTAACGGCAAGAAATCCTTTGAACAAGCTATGCCTACTGGCTGGTTTAGAGGCTTTTAGTGCGATAGCATCAACTTCGGTTTGGGATAAACTTGATAACTCTTCAACGGATAATCCCGAAGCTTTTATTTTAGCTTCTGCATCTCTAATACCTGCTAATTCTGATCTTTGAGCGGGGTTGAGTCCAGGGTTTGCTGCTGTTCCATCGCCATGTTCATCCATGACTGTCATCTCTCGTCCATTACCAGTGTAATTTCCATCTTCAGTAAATCCACTAGAGTAGAAAGCGGCTACTTTAAAAGCTTGACCTCTTAATTCGTTCAGCTTTTTATTTATTTCCTGATTAAGTTGTTCAGGTTTTTGTGCGGTTGGGATTCTTGCCCAATTGCGAGACTCATCACGAAATTCTCTACCATATTTTACGGCGAATTTATCAACCTTGCTTGTGAAAAGACCTCTTCCTCTAAACATTCTTGCGGTTCCTAGGGCTGCAGCACCGACTGCTAAGCCAGCAATTCCAATGCCAGCTTGATCAGAAGTAAGTCCAAAGGAGGTGAGGGTATCTTTAACAGATTTTGTCAGGCCAGTTGTGGCGCCAGTTAAACCAACAGCATTGGCAGCAACGTAAGCGCCACCTAACGCGACACCTGCACCTAAGGCACGTGTACCAACGTTAGCGGCAATATCAAATGCTTTTCTGTAAAAACTTTTTACACCCATAATTTACTCTTTGGTTATTCTTCTTAATTTATGTGGGGCCGCCTTCAAAACCCATAACAGATTTTGCACCAGCGATAAGTTCTTGTGTCTTTCCGCCACCCGTAAGAAGGTCGTTGGCGATAAATGCTGTGAATGCTCCTGCAATCGTACCTACTGTTTGACCAAGCATGCCATCACCAAGTCCTGAGCTTATGGCACCACCCATTATTCCGCCAGCGAACGCTGTTCCTGCTGCACTTAAAGCACCTTCATGATCACCATCCATAAATTTTTGTGCTGCAATGGCTAATCCACCTAACATTACGGCACCTGCTGGGCCCATAACGGCTAACCCAAAGCCTCCAGCTAATGAAGCGGCAGCAGTTGTTCCATTAGCGTACTCAGAAAGAGGTTCTGGAAGAAAATCTTGCAACCAGCCCATTTTTTCTGAATATTCATCTTTAACAACAGCAGGAACATAATCTGCAACATTGTTACGAACGTCGTTGGCTATACCTTGTGCTTGAGCTAAGCCATCTCTGGCCATACCTTTAAGTTCGGCTAGTTTGTCTGAATTTGTTGTTGCTACCGTTGCTGGATCTGCCATTTTATATTCTCCTCTATAAATTCTTTAAATTATTCTTACGGTGTTGTTGGTGGTGTGATGCCCGCGACTAATTCTCTGATTGGTGAATTCTCAGCATTAATGGTTTGCAATGCTGTAAGGCCCATTCCTAAAGCCATTCCTAAAGTACCTTGCCCAACGACACTTCCTAATAATCCACCAATGGCTGCAGGGGCTGCGGCTTTGATTAAATTAACATCTACTCCTAAGCCATTTGCTATATTATTACCGATTTTGGAAAAAACTGCGTTTAAGCCAGCCCCATCAAAAGCTAATTGGTCGCCTGCACCCAGTAACGCAGTAGTAGTTACTGGACGCCTAAAAGGAGCAGAAATAATATTCCAAGCCATTCCCAATTTGCTGCGTGATGCGTCCATTTTCTGTTGCCTACGTTCATCCCTTATCGGGGTTAAATTCTTGTCGCTCTTCTTTGAGTTACCTTTATATTATCGAATCTGCGTTTGTTATTACAAATAAAGCTAAATTATCATTTTATTTCAGTATCTTATTTGTTTTTACCGCTTTCTTATTTATGGAGGTTTTCTCCTCATCCCGTCCCTTTCCCCAAGAAGAGGGGGTGTAGAAGGTCTAACCTCTCGCCCCTATTATATGGAAAGAGAGTTAAAGGAGTCTTAAGATTGTAGGAATTATGGGCTTAAAAATGCAAATAATTGGGGTTTGGCATACCAAACGCATTATGGATCCCCGCTGTGCGAACGCTTTCAGCGTGCCGCGGGGATGACGGAAAGGTGGAGTGTTAGAATTTTTTACATCCCAGACCTGATCTGAGATCTTTTGGGTTTGGGGGTGAGATCCCAGCTTTCGCTGGGATGTGATGATAGGGGGATGATGTTTGATTTACGCGGCCGAAGAGCGCCAAGATAATTTGAGGGCGCCTGAGGCAAAAATAAAGATATTGGTTCCCCTCACCCAAACCCTCTCCCCAAGGAGAGGGCTTTATATGGCTTAATGCTTAAAGTGTCTCATATCGGTGTAAACCATGGCGAGGCCGCGTTCGTTGGCGGCTTGAATAACTTCTTCGTCGCGGATGGAGCCACCCGGTTGAATAACGGCGGTGACGCCTGCTTCAGCGGCAGAAATGAGGCCATCGGCGAACGGGAAGAACGCATCAGACGCGACAACGGAGCCGACGGTCAATGGTTTCTCCCAACCATATTTGGCGGCGGCGTCTTTTGCCTTTAAGGCGGCAATGCGCGAAGAGTCTAGGCGGCTCATCTGACCTGCGCCAATCCCAACGGTCGCGCCGTTTTTGGCATAGACGATGGCGTTTGATTTCACGTGCTTGGCAACCTTAAAGGCGAACAACATATCGCGTAGCTCTTCTTCTGTTGGTTCACGTTCGGTTACGACTTTCAATTCATCACGCGTGATTACACCAAAATCATTGTCTTGTACCAACAAACCGCCTGCCACACGCGTCACCATACGGCGGCGGTCGTGAATGTTAGGCAGGCCGCCTGTTGTTAGGACACGGACATTTTTCTTCGTGGCAAGAACATCGAGCGCACCTGCTTCGATATCAGGCGCGATGATCACTTCGCTAAATGTTTCGATGATAAGTTTTGCTGTTTCGGCGGTTAGAGTTTTATTGAGAGCAATAATGCCACCAAAGGCACTCACGGGGTCACATCTAAGGGCATTTTCATAGGCTGATATAACGTCTTTGCCCGTTGCAACGCCGCATGGGTTGGCGTGTTTGATAATGGCGACAGCAGGGTCGTCAAATTCTGCAACCAATTCAAACGCGGCGTCTGTATCATTGATATTATTGTATGAAAGTTCTTTGCCTTGAATTTGGGTGGCGAGGGCGGCGCCCATACGCTCTGATCCATCAATGGTATAAAGTGCGGCAGCCTGATGCGGGTTTTCACCATAACGAAGGGGCTGTTTGAGCGTGCCAGAAAAACTGACGCGGCGGGGATAGCTATCTTCGGCCAGTTGCTCTGCAAACCAGCTATCAATCGCGGAGTCATAAGACGCGGTCATTGCATACGCATTGGCGGCAAGCTTTTGACGGGTTTTGAAAGTGGTGCAGCCTTCATGCGCTTTCATATCATCAAGGATGAGATCATAATCTTGTGGGTCTGTAATAACGGCGACATATTCATGGTTTTTGGCAGCAGAACGGATCATCGCAGGGCCACCAATATCTATATTTTCGATGCAAGTATCATAGTCCGCGCCGCTCGCCACCGTTTCAACAAATGGGTAGAGGTTCACAACCACAAGGTCGATATCGGTAATGTTATGATCTTTTTGCGCCTGAACGTGAGTTTCGTTATCGCGGCGGGCGAGAATCCCACCATGCACGGTTGGGTGAAGCGTTTTCACACGCCCATCCATCATTTCAGGAAAGCCAGTATGCTCGGACACGTCTTTGACTTCTACGCCCGCTTCTTTAATGGCTTTGGCGGTGCCGCCCGTGGAGAGAATTTCGACATTATGTGCGGCGAGTTCTTTGGCAAATTCAACAAGGCCTTTTTTGTCAGAAACAGAAAGAAGGGCACGTTTAATTTTAACGGCGCGTGGGTCACGAATTTTTGAAGGTTTAGGAGCAGTAGCGGCATTCGACATTTGGGACATCCGATATTGTTTTTATGATTAAGAATTTATAAACGATCAAATTGCGAAGGCAAGCTTTTATAAGGGCTATACGTGCGCAGACCCGCTTAAAGATTCGCTGTCTGTGCTATCGGCGGGGGCTTCGGGACATTTTAAGAGGAATTCGATGCGGCCTTCGCCTTTTGATTTGATGGATAGATTGTAACCATAGCCACTTGCTAAAACTGATATAGCGTAAGGGTGAACCAAACGTGGGTCTAAATCTTCGGGATCAATTTTTTGGCCTAATGCCTCTTCGACAAGATCACGCACGGTGGCACCTTCGCCTTCGGCAATGATGGTGGTGGCATCTTCGCCCGCTGGACGGACAGAGATATAGCCACCCTTGGGCAAACATTCCATGGCGAGCATCATCGAACACATCAACATTTTACAATAAGCAGGGGGAAGGACTTTCGGCCCTAAATTCCCATATGGGTCCCATGTTTGGCTGATTTTACCTTCGGCGCGGATTAATTCGCCAAAAACTTTTTGGACATCTTCGGGTTTGATATTGGGGTCACGTCCGCCTGCGCCATAGGCCATGCGAAAGGCGGAGAGTTTGGCGGCAGACTGCGAGGCACTGTAAGCGACAAGTTCTAACCCATCATCGAGGCCGTCTGCGCCCATTTCTTGCATAAGTTCAATGCCGTTATTGATCGCTCCGACGGGGCTGATGATATCGTGACAAATGCGAGAGGCCAGCAGTTCAATAATTTGAGCGGTTTTTTGATTATCATCAGTCATAAATTTATTCCTAAATTGTTTTTCCTGCGAAAGCAGGAATCTTTGTAAATTAGAGTAGGCTCCCCGTTTTCACGGGGAAAGCATAAAGTTAAATATTGTTATTCAAATTTAAAGTTGTAGCCGATTTGAGCGAGTTCATTTTCAACCATGTTTTTGAGTTTGTCGAGGGCTTCTGGTGAATTTGCCTCCACCCGTGTGACGAGCGCATTTTGTGTGTTGGATGGGCGCAAGAGCCACCAGCCTTCATTTGTTTTAACGCGAACGCCGTCTATGTCATTGATTTCAATAGAATTATCATTTTCCGCTTTTAGGCGTTTCGTAATTTGAGGAACAAGGTCAAACTTGCCTTCCTCTTCAACTTCGATGCGTACCTCAGGTGTATTGAATAATGTTGGAAGATGCGCGGAGAGGGAAGAGAAGGGCTGATCTGTCGCGCTTACGGCATTGATCAAACGGATAGAGCAATAAAGCGCATCATCAAAGCCGTAATACCCATCTTTAAAAAAGATATGACCGCTCAGCTCACCAGCCAATGGGGCTTTTTCTTCGACCATTTTGGCCTTTACGAGCGAATGTCCTGTATTCCACATGATGGGTGTGCCGCCGAGGCGGGCAATCTCATCAAACATAACCTGAGAGCATTTAACATCGCCAATAATGGGGGCGCCAGGGTTGCGCGAAAGCACATCTTTGGCATAAATGGTCATCAGAGAGTCGCAGCGTAAGATATTACCTTTTTCATCGACAACACCGATACGATCCCCATCTCCATCAAAGGCTATGCCTAAATCATAGTCTAAATCCAAAACGTTTCGTTTTAAATCAAGAAGGTTTTTATCAACGGTGGGATCAGGGTGATGGTTGGGAAATGTGCCATCAATGTCTTCGTAGAGCAGTTTATGATTGCCGGGGAGTTTTTCGACCAACATTTGGAGGATTTCACCCGCTGCGCCATTGCCGTTGTCCCAAACGATATTCAGAGGGCGTTCTGATTTAAGGTCTTTTATCAGGCGCGCAACATATTCCTCACGGATATCAATTTTTGTGGTGGAACCTTCGCCTGTTTCAAAATCACCTGCGGCGGCGATACGACCAATTTCTTGTACGGCTTCCCCGAAAACAGAGGAATCTTGCAGGGTCATTTTAAAACCGTTATATTCAGCAGGGTTGTGGGAGCCTGTAATCATTATGCCGCCATCCGCTTTGCGGTCTTTGACGCCGAAATAAAGCATAGGGGTAGGGCCAAGGCCAAGGTTTTCGACATTCATCCCAGTGGATATCAGACCTTCGATAAGTTTTTCTGCAAATAGGGGGGAGCTTTCACGCCCATCATAGGCAACACAGATATGATTGCCAGCGTTCAGGCGGCGGATTTTTGTGCCAAACGCACAGCCAATGGCAAAGGCATCCTTTTCAGTTAGCGTTTTGCCAACAAGGCCACGAATGTCATATTCGCGCAAAATTGTGGGGTCAAACTGATGGAGGGCTGTTTGAGTCATTTTATAAGCTGTTTGATAGAATTGAGAACGTCACCGCCAATTTCAGGGTCGCTCATGGCATAAGCAATATTAGCCTCTAAGAACCCTAAACGAGAGCCGCAATCATAGCTTTTGCCAATAAATTCAAGGCCGTGGAAGGCCTGCTTGCCAATGAGCTTTGCCATCGCGTCGGTAAGTTGTATTTCATTGCCTGCGCCGCGCTCAAAGGCTTCTAAATGATCAAAAACTTCGGGTTGCAAGATATAACGACCTGTCACGGAGAGCGAGGAGGGCGCATCTTTAGGATCAGGTTTTTCAACGAGGCCTTTGACTTCAATGGTGCGGTCGCTTCGCTCGCCTGCGTCAATAATACCATATTTGTTAATTTCTGATTCTGGTACGTCTTCTAATGAAATGACGTTGCCGCCTTTCTCGTTATAAACCTCTACCATCTGGCTGAGGCAGCCTTTATCGCTTTTGATTAAAACGTCAGGAAGCAGAACGGCGAACGGATCACTACCAATCAGTTTTCGGGCGCACCAGACGGCGTGTCCTAGACCTAAAGGTTTTGGTTGACGGGTCAGGAACAATTTCCCTGCAGGCATTTCGGAGGCGAGGACTTTATCTAGCATATCGGCTTTGCCGCGAGATTCTAAGATTTCTTGGAGTTCAGGTTGATAATCAAAATGTTCTTCCAACATGCTTTTATGGCGACCTGTCACGAAGATGAATTCTTCAATGCCTGCCGCGCGCGCTTCTTCGAAGACGTGTTGTATCAATGGGCGGTCATTAATGGGTAACATTTCCTTGGGCATGACTTTGGTCGCAGGTAGAAAGCGTGTGCCGAGGCCAGCCACAGGGAAAATGGCTTTTGTGATGGGTTTGAAATTTTGTTGGCTCATAAAAGCATAACTTGCAGGTTGTTTTTGTTCCTCGTATCTTAAAGAGTGTCTTAGGTTGAACCAAGGAAAAAGTCGTCAAATCAATGAATAACGCTCAAAAAATACAAAAGCTGCGCGATCAAATGGTCTCACAGGGTGTGCAAGGCTATATCGTGCCTCGCACAGACGAATATCAGGGTGAATATGTAGCTGACTATGCGGAGCGTTTAGCGTGGTTGACAGGGTTTACGGGGTCAGCGGGTATGGCGGTGATTTTAGCGGATAAAGCCATGGTGATGAGTGATGGGCGCTACACGATACAATTGGCGGATCAGGTCGATGGCGATTTATACGCGTTAGAAAATTCTCAAGAAGTGAAGGTTGAAGATTGGATTCAAGAAAATGCAAATCAGGCGAGCGTGATTAGTTTTCATCCGAAGCTTTTTACACCTTCCCAAATTGAGAAATTAGAAAAGGCAGATATTAGGCTTAAGCCCATTGATGAAAATTTGATTGATAAGATTTGGAATGATCAACCTGAACCCCCAAAGGGTGAGGTGTTTTTATTCGACGAAAAATATGCTGGGCTTAGTGCAGCACAAAAAATTCAAGATGTTCAAGCGCAACTAGAAGTAGAGGGAGCAGACGCGGTTGTGATTACTCTGCCTGATTCTATCGCGTGGCTTTTGAATATTCGCGGCAGTGATATTCCGTTTATCCCTGTGGCCTTATCATATTTGATTGTGCCTGTTGAAGGTCAAACGCAGTGGTTTATTGACCCTGATAAAATTACAGATGATTTGGGGTTGTCTGATTTAGTTGAATTTAAAAATCCTGATGCTTTGGAAAATGTTCTGTTGAATTTAGAAGGAAAAGTTTGGCTGGATACGAAGCGATCTTCCCTTTGGTTTAAAAATAAGCTGAGTGATATTTTAGAGAAAGACGATCCATGTATTTTGCCGCGCAGTTGTAAAAACGACGCTGAACAAAAGGCGATGAAGAACGCTCATATCCGTGATGGCGTGGCGCTGGTTAAATTTTTAAAATGGTTTGAAAAAACCAATGAAGCACAAACAGAAATTTCAATCGAAAAACAATTAGAAAAATTTCGCGCGGAACATAAAGAATTTAAAGAGCCAAGTTTTTCAACCATTGCAGGCGTGGCAGGGAATGGTGCGATTGTTCATTACCGCGCGAGCGAAAAGACGTCCAAGACAGTTGAAGGCGATACACTCTTGTTGCTCGATAGTGGCGCACAATATGAGGATGGCACAACGGATATTACACGAACACTGCCTGTGGGTCAGCCAAGCGATGAAATGAAAGAAAACTTTACGCACGTCTTACGGGCGCATATTGCATTGGCGACGGCGGTCTTTAAAAAAGGTACAACGGGTAAAGAGTTGGATGAAATCACCCGCGCTCCATTGATTGAAAAAGGTCTTAATTACTCGCACGGCACAGGGCATGGGGTTGGGTGTTATCTGTCTGTCCATGAAGAGGCGGCAAATATTAGCCCGAAGGGAGAGCAAGCTTTACAAACAGGCATGATCTTGTCGAATGAACCCGGATATTATAAAGAAGGCGAATATGGCATCCGCATTGAAAATTTAATTCTGACCAAAGAAAATCAAGCAGGTGATCTTTATTTTGAAACAATCACATTTGTACCGATTGATAAAAGATTAATCGTGCCAGAGCTTTTAAGTCAAAAAGAAACAAAATGGCTTAATGATTATCATGCGAAAGTTTATGAAATTATTTCACAGCAGGTGGATGACGCTACGCGGGAGTGGCTAAAAACGACAACAGCGAAGATATAGTATTACACCCCCCTCACCCAGCTAAGGCTAAATTCACAAGCGTTTATTAAGCCTACGGCAACCCTCTCCCTCAGGGAGAGGGATACGGAAGGTGGGAGCGACTAGCGACCTACTTGTAGTTTGGTGAGGGGTTTTTATTTGTAAATGAATATAAAAAAACCGCCGTCAAATGAATGGGGCGGTTGATTAAGTGATAAAGTAATTGGTTATATTAGTAGCTTGACTTCTTACGTGCAGTTTTACGAGAACGTCTAATATTCTCCTGTTTTTCACGCTTACGTTTTGCCGTTGGCTTTTCGTAGTCACGGCGTTCTTTCATTTCACGAAAAATCCCCTCACGTTGCATTTTCTTTTTCAAGACACGCAATGCTTGTTCAACGTTATTGTCACGTACATTAACTGATACCAATTAAAATCACCGCCTTTCGAGGCACTCTAAAATTTCTATATATTTCATTTTCATACCAAAAAAGGTATAAAGACCGTGCTTTATCTACTGAAATAGCAGATAAATAGCAAGGGTAAATAAGTCTATGAGCATTAATTATATGATATTTCGTGGTTTTTTTCTAATTTTGCTGGTTTTTACACTTTGTGCGCCAGCGATTGCGCGTGAGGAAAACAGGCCTTTAGCACCCGAAATTGCCACAAAAACTCTCGAAAAAGCCGATAAAAATCAATCTGTTAGTGGTAAACGCATTATGGCCGTGACGGCACATCCCGAAGCCACCAAGGCGGCTTATGATATTTTAAAGGCGGGAGGTACAGCCGCGGATGCAGGAATCGCCGCGCAAATGGTTTTAGGGTTGGTGGAGCCGCAATCTTCGGGCATCGGGGGTGGTGGGTTTACTCTTTACTATGATGCAACGAAACAACAGCTCTTTACATTAGATGGAAGAGAAATAGCTCCTTCTCTGGCGGGAAGTTCGCTTTTTATAGGCGATAATGGAAAGCCATTAAATTTTTATGACGCAGCAAATAGTGGCCGTTCTGTCGGCGTCCCTGGTTTGCTTAAAATGCTTGAAACGCTTCACAAATGGCAAGGAAAGAAAACTTGGTCAGAATTATTTCAACCTGCGATTAAGTTGGCCGAAAAAGGGTTTATTGTCAGTCCACGTCTCCATCAAATGCTAGAAAATGAAAAGGGGCGTTTTAACCCAGATGTTGCGGCTAAAATTTATTTCTATCCAGACACAGTTCATTCTTTAGATGAAGGCAGTGTTGTTCGTAATCCAGAATACGCAATTACTTTAAGGAAGATATCGAAAGAAGGCGTCCGGTCTTTCTACGAAGGTGAAATAGCACAGCAAATTGTTAAAAAAGTAAAAGAAGCACGCACGGCCCCAGGTCTTCTTTCTATGGAAGATATGCGTAACTATGAAGTGGAAGAACGACGTGTTGTTTGTGCAGATTACCGTGGATACAAAACGTGTTCGATGGGGCAGCCTTCTAGTGGCGCAATCACATTGCTTATGACATTGGGAATCTTAGAAAATTTTAATTTAAAAGCGATGGGTGCGGATAACCCAAAAAGTTGGCATTTAATATCGGAAGCGAGCCGTTTGGCGTTTGCAGATCGAAATAAATATTTGGCTGATCCTGATTTCGTAGCAACCCCGAATACTTTATTGTTACAGCCTGCTTATTTAAAAAAACGTGCGGTCATGATTGATCTTAATAAGCCCATGATGGAGGTTGAACATGGAATTCCGCCGAGCTGGAGTCTGAGAGATGGACAAGGCTCAGATGAGCGTACGAAAAATACAGGTACAACGCATATTTCTATTAAAGATATGTATGGTAATATTTTATCTATGACGACGTCGATTGAAAACGCTTTTGGATCGCGTTTGATGGTCGATGGGTTTTTATTAAACAATCAACTCACGGATTTTTCTTTTAAACCTTTAGATGAAAAAGGTGAACCCGTTGCAAACCGTGTTGAAGGCGGCAAACGTCCACGCTCTTCCATGGCACCCACAATAATTTTTGATCCAAGCGGTGAGCCCTTCATGGCGATTGGTTCGGCAGGAGGGAGCCGTATTATAGGCTATGTCTTACAACGAATTATCAGCGTGATTGATTGGGACATGGATATTCAAGAGGCATTAGATATGCCCAACATCGTGCATCGTGGTAAAAAATTAGAAGTCGAAAATAGCGCGCTAGAGCTCGCCGAACCTCTAAAAAATTTAGGCCACCCCATTTTAGTGGGCCCCATGAATAGCGGCCTGACTGCCATACAGTTCAAAAACGGCATAGCCAAAGGCGCCGCAGATCCAAGGCGTGATGGTGTTGCGTTGGGGGATTAGCTAGATTTGAACCCCTCACCCAACTCCGATTAAATGCTAAAGCATTAAATCTACGTATCCCTCTCCCTCAGGGAGAGGGTTGTCGGAGACTTATCGAACTAAGTGAGATTAGTCGTAGCTGGGTGAGGGTGTAAGGTTTAAGCCGCTTTTTTAGCTTTTAAATTTAGGGCGGCTTCCAACAGCGTTTTTGTGTAAGGCTGTTTTGGGTTTTCGAAGATGTCTTTGGCTTTTCCGCTTTCAACAACTCTGCCGTTTTGCATGACGATGAGGTCATGCGCCATGGCGCGGACAACGCGCAAATCATGACTTATAAATAAATAAGCTAGATCGTGCTTTTCCTGCAGTTCCCGTAAGAGATCAATGATTTCGACCTGAACGGAGACATCGAGCGCAGACGTAGGCTCATCAAGCACCACAAATTTAGGATGAAGAACCATCGCGCGTGCGATCGCAACACGTTGACGTTGCCCCCCAGAAAATTCATGGGGGTAGCGGTGACGGGTTTCAGGATCAAGATGAACATCATTGAGGGATTGAACAACCAGATCATCACGCCCTTGTGCGTCCAAATCTTGACGGTGAATTTTAAGGCCTTCGCCAATAATATCGGCGATGCTCATACGGGGTGACAGCGCACTAAACGGGTCTTGAAAAACAACCTGCATGTCGGCGCGAAGCGGAGTCATATCCTTACGTCCATAGTCGGAGATATCTTTATCTTCAAATCTGATTTTGCCCTGACCATTCAAAAGGCGAAGAAGCGCAAAACCGAGAGTAGATTTACCTGAGCCACTTTCACCCACGACGCCAACAGTGTGACCTGCCTTGATTTCAACATTAATACCATCAACAGCCTTTACCCATTCTGTTGTTTTGCCAAATAAAGATTTCTTTGCAGGGAAGTGAACTTTTATATCTGTGCCTTTAACAAGCACTCCCCCCCTTACGGCTTCGCCGCCTTCCCCCCCGCTAGCGGGGGGGATTGAGGGGGGGAGAGGTGTAGGAATAGCCCCCAATAGTTTCTTCGAATAATCTTTTTGTGGCGTGGTGAAAACAATTTGTGCATTGCCTTGTTCAATAATTTCTCCACTCTTCATAATGCAAACATCATCAGCAAATTTTTCAACGATGGACAGATCATGCGTGATGAGGAGCATCGCCATTTTTAAAGTTTTTTGAAGTTGTTCCAAAAGCTCTAAAATTTCGGCCTGCACGGTAACGTCTAACGCAGTCGTGGGCTCATCCGCGATTAAAAGTTCTGTATCATTCGCCAGTGCCATCGCAATCATCACACGCTGGCGTTGACCGCCTGAAAGCTCATGCGGATAAGCCTTTAGGCGTTCCTTCATCATCGGCAATTGTACCATATCGAGGAGTTCTTTAACGCGTATCCGCGCTTTGCTCTCACTCATTTTTTGATGCAGGCGCAACGTTTCCCCAATTTGGCGTTCAATGGAATGAAGCGGATTAAGCGCGGTCATGGGTTCCTGAAAAATCATGCCAATTTGTGATCCACGAATATGGCGCATAAAGCCATCCTTTTTGCCGACCAATTCCTCGCCATTAAATTCGATAGAGGATTGCGCAGAGTGCGAGGCGAGCGGGTAGGGCAATAGCTGCATGATCGACATCGCGGTGACAGACTTGCCTGATCCACTTTCACCGACAAGTGCCATAGTTTGTGCTTCGTTCACATCAAAGGACACATCTTTGATGGCGTGAAAAATACGCTCAGACGTTTTGAAATTCACATCCAGATTTTTAACGGATAAAAGTGGCGCAGGTTTATTGATCTGTAGCATTGCGCAATTTTAGAGCATTTTCTACGCTTATGACATTGAAAATATCATCAGTAATGCGGTTGTCCACGCTTTGCATATCTTCAAGGCTTAGTTCATCTAAACGACAGCCCTTGGTTTCGGCGATTTTGACGATCGCGCCCGTAATATGATGCGCTTCACGAAAAGGAATCTGATGCGTTCGCACCAGCCAGTCGGCGATTTCAGTGGCAGTGGAATATCCGCTCTGTGCAGCTTTTAACATTTCATCTTTATGAACGGTCATCGTACAAATCATGCCTTCCATCGCGTTCAGGCAAAGCATAATGGTGTCAAAGCTTTCAAAGACACAGGCTTTGTCTTCCTGTAAATCTTTATTGTAGGTAAGAGGTAGCGCTTTAAGCACGGTCATCAATTGAATGAGGTTGCCGTTCAAACGCCCTGTTTTGGCCCGTACTAATTCCGCCGCATCAGGATTTTTCTTTTGCGGCATGATGGAGCTTCCTGTGCTCCATGCATCGCTTAGGGTAATAAAACCAAATTGCGGCGTGCTCCAAAGAATGATTTCTTCAGCAAGGCGCGAAAGATTCAATCCACATTGCGCCGCCACAAATAAAAATTCAGTTGCAAAATCACGAGACGCAACGGCGTCCATTGTGTTTGGTTGTGGTTCTTTAAAGCCAAGCGCGCTTGCCGTTTGTGTACGGTCAATATTAAACCCTGTGTCTGATAAGGCGGCAGAGCCAAGGGGGCATTGATTTAATCTGGTGCGACAATCCCTCACGCGGGATTTATCACGCTCCAACATTTGATTGTAACTATCTAAATGCATCGCAAGTGTCACAGGTTGCGCGACTTGCAAATGCGTAAAACCCGGCATGATTGTGTTTTTATGCTCAACAGTCAGTTTTGAAATAGTAGTCTGCACGGCGTCAATTTTTGCGGCAAGCGCATCACAGGCTTCGCGCACCCATAATTTAAAATCGGTTGCCACTTGGTCATTGCGCGAGCGCGCTGTATGAAGTTTTCCCGCGTTATCGCCAATAATCTCTTTCAGGCGGCTTTCAATGTTCATATGAATATCTTCAAGGGCAGTCGAGAATTCAAATTCGCCACTCTCAATTTCAACCAAAATTTGGTCAAGCCCCTCCTGAATTTTGGCTCCATCATCGGCAGGGATAATGTTTTGTTTTACGAGCATTGCCGCATGGGCTTTAGATCCGCTAATGTCTTGTTTATAAAGACGTTTATCAATGTCGATTGATACGTTAATTTGTGTCATAATATCATCAGGTTGAGCATCAAAACGCCCTCCCCACATTAAATTTGAATTTTTAGCGCTTTTATTTGACATAATTTATTTATTTCTATATATTAATATTGTAATTTAAGACTGTTTTAACACTATTT
>CAYGPG010000019.1:0-32823 GCA_964351905.1 uncultured Micavibrio sp. | reverse complement strand
TCATACGACCATCAAGCATCTTCTCAACGATTTCCGCTGGCTTTCCTTCTGCCAACGCTGTTTCGCGGATAATGTTACGCTCACGCTCTAAAGCAACTTGGTCTGCACTTTCTGCGTTCAAACATTGTGGGAACGCCGCTGCAACGTGCATTGCCAACTGCTTACCGAGCGCTTCGAGCTTTACTTTATCGCCCGTTGATTCCAAGGCCACAAGAACACCGATTTTGCCAAGATTTGGCGCAACCGCGTTGTGAACATAACCAACAACCACACCGTCCGTCACGGAAAGCTTTTCCATGCGGCGGATTGTCATGTTTTCACCGATTGTCGCAACAAGGTTTGTCAACGTATCAGCAACAGTTTTTCCATCAAGATCAGCCTCTTTCAGCGTATCAACAGAATCAACTTCTGAAGCTTTCGCCGCAACTTGATTAACAAAGCTTTGGAATTTTTCGTTACGGGCAACAAAGTCAGTTTCTGAGTTAATCTCAACAACCGCACCAGTAGTACCGTTTGATGTGATTGCTACAAGACCTTCAGCGGCTGTACGGGAAGATTTTTTATCTGCCTTAGCCATACCTTGCTTACGCAGGTGGTCTACGGCCGCTTCCATATCGCCATTCATTTCAGTGAGTGCTTTTTTCGCATCCATCATGCCGGCGCCTGATTTCTCACGAAGTTCTTTCACCATACTTGCAGTAATTTGTGTCATTTTCTTTATCCTTTATCTTAAGTTCATCACATCCCAGTGCAAACTGGGATCTATTAAATTATGGTCGCAAGATCCCAGCTTTCGCTGGGATGTGCATTTATTATATATTAACCTGCAGATGCAGCTTTTTTAGGCTTTTCCGCTTCAGCTTCCTCAGCTTTAGGGGCCTCTTCTGATTTTTCTTCTGCTTTAGGAGCAGATTTCTTCGCTGTCGCTTTTTTGGCTGCTTTTGTTTTCACATCATCGCCAACGGCTGCACCAGCATCTTTACCCGCAGACGCCATTTCAGCCTGTAGACCATCAAGAACAGCTTCAGTGAACAGGTCACAATATAAAGAGATAGCGCGCAACGCGTCATCATTACCTGGAATTGGGAAATCAACGCCTTCTGGGTTTGAATTTGAATCAAGGATCGCAAAAACAGGAATACCAAGCTTGTTCGCTTCTAAAACAGCAATATCTTCTTGATTCACGTCAATCACGAAAATTGCATCAGGCTGTCCACCCATATCTTTAATACCACCCAGAGCAAGCTCAAGTTTTTCTTGCTCGCGCTCCATCATAAGAAGTTCTTTCTTCTTAAGACCAGAGGCTTCGCCTTTGGCTAAGATATCTGTGATTTCGCGTAAACGTGAAATGGACTTGGACATTGTCTTCCAGTTTGTCATCATACCACCCAACCAACGGTGGTTCACGTAATATTGACCTGAACGCTTTGCCGCGTCCGCAATTTTTGATTTGGCTTGGTGCTTTGTTCCCACAAAAAGAACACGACCGCCTTTGGCAACAATATCACGCATCGCTTGAAGCGCATTGCTCAACATTGGTGTTGTTTGTTGTAAATCCATAATGTGGATACCGTTACGCACACCAAAGATGTATTTTTGCATCTTTGGGTTCCAACGGCGAGTGTGGTGACCAAAATGAACGCCGGCTTCCAGCAGTTCTTTCATTTTAAATGTAGGCATAGTCATGATTATTTCTCCTTTATATCAATATTTCTGTTTAGCGGCCATAGCGGGTTTACCCGCCTGAGGCCAAAAAAAAAGCCAGTTATTTCCTCGATACGCCTTGGTGTTATTTAATCGTCATACCCGTAAACGGGAGGACTCCAACACACTGGATAAGGAATCGTATCTGTGAATTTTCTGCATAATTGCAGAATTAGGGGTGTTTTATGGGGTTTTGGCGAATAATGCAAGAAGAAATATAATTGTTGACATAACATAAAAACTACTTGATAAGCAGTTATGTTAAAAACCTTCGGAGATATTACTTTTGCTAGTGTCATCGATAGCTTAGATAAAACTATCGAACACGATCAACAAAATTTACTTGCCTTCGCTTCTGGAGGTGGTCGAGCCTATCTACATAAACCTGGTCAGTATTATGGTGGTGAAATTTTCTTCGGTAATAGAGGAGAAGAACATTATGGCAAAGTTAAAGGATTTGAAACCTCTGAAAAATATAAGGGCGGCATTTACATGGGGGGCGCAGGTATAATCAACCTAAGTTATATTGCCGCCATGTGCTCTGATGCTGGAATCTTATTTGATGTTAATCCTCATCAAAAAATTTTCTGGGATGTTTTTCTAAAACTGCTTGCTGAGTGTGAAGATAAAGTCGAATTTGCAAAGTTAAATAAAGATGCCGAAGAAACAATAAGGCTAAGAGTTTTAGCGGCAGCAGAAAATGAAACCCTACACCAATACTTTTATGGTGTTAGCAACCCACACACTGCAGGAAATCACTATAGAAGCTCTATGTCATATTTAGGAGCCATGCCTATTGTTAGCCCTTTTGTAAGAAAACCTCCTGCAGAATTAATATGGTATGACGATGATGAACATTATAATTATGTACATCAACTCGCTAAGGCAGGAAAAATTGGTTCATTAACACTGGATGTTTGCGATGAAATATCTATAGCGAGTGTTGTTAAAGTTTTAGGTGACACAAGATTGGCTTGCTTATATGTGAGTAATATATTTACTTTCTTTGAAAACGGTAGTGACTGGACCGATAGAAATTTTTCAGGTAGGCCAATACCAACAGTGCAGAGTGCTAAAACTGCTTTGGGGCAATTACTTTGTAAAGATAGTTTAATAATATCTCATAATTCCGTAGAAACTAACTTTTGGAATGAAATAGTTTATAATCGTTTTGTTATGGGGTCTAATGGCAATGCACGTGAAATAGTGCCTTTCCCTTAACTACCTAACCCTCACTGTGCTTAATATAGCCTGGGGTTTTTTGGAGGAGGCTCATCATGTCTTGGGGGATGTTGTATTTGCCTTTTAGTTCTATTTCGGCGATGTGCCCCTCTTTTAAATGCGCGTAGAGGTGGATTTTGACGTTCCCTGCCCCGCTAATTTTTAGAATATCGTGAAGGCGTTGAACGGGTTCTGTCGCGTCAATGTGGATTTTTAGATCACGGACTTTATCTGCCACGGCTTCATCGAGGGGTTGGATAATTTGCCCAAGAAAGCGTAGCTCCTCATCTTTCATCTCTGCATCTGCGGCAATCAACAAGCCTGTTCCCGGCACAAGGAATTCCCGCGCTCGCGCCAAAGTTTCAGAGAAAATCATAACTTCATAAACACCCGTGGAGTCAGAGAGTTGTAAGAACGCAAATTTATTGCCTGTTTTGGCCGATACGCGTTCTTGTTTACGGATTAAAATTCCCGCCATGGATACACGCCCTGAAGGCGAGCGAGAAATTTTATGAGCCACGCGATTAAGCGGCGTCACGCCCATTTTCTCGAGTTGCTCCATCCGTGCATCCAACGGATGAGCGGAGAGATAAAAGCCAACTGCTCCAAATTCGTGGCTGAGTGTTTCTAAGCTATCCCAAGGTTCGGTCGGGGCGTAACCTGGCATATCACTACCTACATCGCCGCCACCAAAGAGGCTTGATTGCCCGCTCTCACGTTCTTGCGCCAAGCTTGACGCATGACGGAGGAGCATTTCCATGTTTCCGTAAAGTTCGGAGCGGTTGGTATTAAAGCTATCAAAAGCGCCTGAACAAATGAGGCCATCAAATTGGCGCTTATTCATAACCTTCGTATCAAGACGGGAGATGAAATCAGCCATGTCTTTGAAGTCGCCGCTTTCTTCACGTTCGGCAATGATTTTTTCCATCGCGCCCTCACCCACTCCCTTTAAGGCCGCTAAGGCATAGCGGACGGCGTCCCCTTCCACACGGAACATAACGCCAGATTTATTAATGTCAGGAGGTAATAGCTCAATGCCCATGCGGTCAAGTTCTTGCTTAAACACGCTTAACTTATCTGTATTCCCGTAATCGAGCGTCATGGACGCCGCCATAAATTCAACGGGATAATTCGCCTTCAACCATGCGGTTTGATAAGCAATAAGTGCATAGGCCGCGGCGTGTGATTTATTAAATCCATACCCTGCGAACTTCGCGATTTGGTCAAAGATGGCAGAAGATTGTTCAGAAGGTACATTGTTATTGGCTGCGGCTCCGTCAACAAACTTAATACGCTCCGCATCCATCTCCGCTTGAATTTTCTTACCCATCGCACGGCGGAGTAAATCCGCGCCGCCAAGGGAGTAACCCGCCAAAATTTGCGCGGCCTGCATGACTTGTTCCTGATAAATCATGATCCCAAAAGTTTCTTCCAAAATGGGTTGCAGTTTGGGGTGAAGGTAATCAGGGTCTTCATGCCCATCCTTAATAGAAATATATTTTGGAATATTATCCATGGGGCCTGGGCGATAAAGCGAGACAAGCGCGATGATATCCTCAAACCGTGTTGGCTTCATTTTACGCAGCACGTCTTTCATCCCCGTACTTTCCAACTGGAACACGCCCGTTGAAATACCTGATGACATAAGCTTATAGCTATCCTCATTATCGAGTGGAATTTTGAGGATATCGTGTTCTTCGCCTTTAGTTTCTTTAACGAATTCTAAGGCCTTTTGTACAACGGTGAGTGTTTTAAGCCCCAAGAAGTCAAACTTGACCAGCCCCGCCTGCTCCACATATTTCATGTTGAATTGCGTTACGGGCATGTCGGAGCGTGGATCACGATACAGCGGCACAAGCTCATGCAAAGGACGATCCCCAATCACCAAACCGGCAGCATGAGTGGAAGCGTGACGGAACAGCCCTTCTAATTTTAAAGCAATATCGATGAGTTTTTCAGCGAGTTCATCCTTTGCCACTTCGGCGCGAAAATCTGGATCAGCATCTAAGGCTTCTTGCAAAGTCGTGGGCGCGGCTGGGTTATTGGGAATCATCTTCGCCAAGCGGTCTACCAAGCCATAAGGCATTTGAAGCACTCGCCCTACATCCCGCACGACCGCACGCGCTTGTAATTTACCAAAGGTAATAATCTGCGCGACACGGTCTTTACCGTATTTTTCCTGAACATAGGTAATGACTTCGCCGCGGCGGTCTTGGCAAAAATCCACGTCAAAGTCAGGCATGGATACACGTTCAGGATTCAAAAAACGCTCAAACAGCAAATTAAATTGCAACGGATCAAGGTCCGTAATTTTTAGCGCCCATGCGACAACCGATCCCGCGCCAGATCCACGCCCTGGTCCTACGGGGATATTATGATCTTTTGCCCACTGGATGAAATCCGCACAAATAAGGAAGTATCCTGGGAAGCCCATACCGATAATGACATCCAGCTCAAAATCTAGGCGTTTAAAGTAAACCTCACGCTCCGCATGATTTTCAAACGTATCAAGACGCCATTCTAATCCTTCGCGGGCTTGAACTTTTAATTCTTCAACCTCATCACGTCCTTCTGCCGTATCAAATGGGGGTAGAAGCGGATCAATCGCCTTTAGAATAAAAGAACAGCGTTGGGCAATTTGAACCGTGTTTTGAGTCGCTTCGGGAATATCCGAAAACAGTTCAATCATTTCTTGAGGCGTTTTTAGATAATGTTGCTTTGTGACCTTACGACGGTCTTCTTCGGTGATATAGCGACCTGCGGCGATACAAAGGAGCGCATCATGCGCTTCATGCATTTCTGGCGTGCCGAAATATGCATCATTGGTTGCGACAAGAGGAATATTATGCGCGTAGGCCAAATCAATTAAGGCCTCTTCATGCATATCTTCTTCACGCATACCGTGGCGTTGAAGCTCAATATAAAAGCTGTCACCAAAAATTTCTTTTAAAGCCAAAATGTCTTTTTCGGCTGTAAAACCTTTAAGAGCTCCACCTGATAAACAAATCAAACCATCGTTATGATTTTTTAATTCGGCAAACGAAGTCGCCACCAATTTTGTGACATCGCCTTCCATGTAGGCATCACTAATGAGTTTTGATAGGTTTTTGTAGCCCAGTTCATTTTGGACGAGCAAGACAAGCTGCTGTTCTACTTCGCCTACATTTAATTGGCACCCTAAGATGGGTTGAACGCCCTTGCCCGTTGCCGCCATTGAAAATTCAAGTGCGCCGAACATGTTATTGGAGTCTGTCACTGCCACTGCGGGCATTTTATCCGCCGCGCAAAGCTCCACTATTTCTTTAGTACGCAGCGCACCTTCCGCCAAAGAATAGGCAGAATGCACGTGCAGATGAACAAATTCAGCAGGATTAAACATAGGGTTAGAGTAGCATTATCAAAACGCTAAAAACCATAGAGAAATTCTAGTTTTCCGCGCTTTAATGCGGCTCTTAATGTGTAGGGGGATATTGATCCACTAATTTTTTATAGCCCAAATATTCTTTGAAAATCGACCAAAGGCTATCGGGTTTAAAGCCACGCTTTCGGTTCTTTGCGCCAATTTGGTAGAGCAATTTATATTGCTGCGCCAAATCTTTATAGGCCTGCGTCAACGTGTTTTTAGAATCCCAGACATGGGTGACTTCACCAGTTGCGCCATTAATTTCCATGATTTTTAAATTTTCGCCCGTTTCTAAATCCTTCATTGATTTAAAACGTACGTCAATGCGACCAAAATAAAATTCTGGAATTTCGCGGGTAATTTCATCAAACAGCTCTGCCATTTTATCGGTAATAAACTCATTACCATTTTTAAAAATCGTACCGCGGGAGTGTGACCCTGTAAAAGCAATTCTAAAGGGTTGATCTTTGGGTAAGACCATATCCCAACGGTTTTCGTGCCTTGGAAGATAAATATGTTTTAATTGTCCTGCACGGGGATCGTTTTCAATTAATTCTTTTAACGTGCTTTTTCCATCGCCTGTCACGTAAGGGAAGTATTTTAGAGTTAAAGAAATAATTTTACCTTTTTTTTCATCAGGTTGGCGCACGTAAAAGACACCGCCTTCGGCCTCCCATTCTATCAATTCCTGCAAAATAAAAGTCTCCTCCTCTGGATAGTCTTCAATATATTTATCCAAATAGCTTTCATCATAGAGTGGTTGAACGCCCATGCCGCGACATCCGTTATCTGGTTTTGCCACCACGGGGAATTGAATATTATGCTTTTTAACTTCTACTTTTGCGCGCGCGAGTGTATCTGACCCAGCTTTTTCAATTGAGATATATTTTGCTACGTACTTAGAAGATTTACCACTCGCAATTAAATCTAAAATACCACGTTTAGACTCACCAACAATGCCACCATTATCAAAGTGTGGGTTTACCGCGCTTGGCAATGTAATTCCTCCATAACGTAAAGACAACCAAGCCATGTAAAGTGCCATAGGGGTATAAAACTTCCAACTTGGCCAAAATTCAAAATATGAAGTCGGTGGTGCTGTTTCATCAATAGGCGGCATCCCTTCATGCGGAATACGATTTGTTCGCATAATGTAATCAGGATTATTAAAACGCGGGTCAACTTGATCTTGTGTTTCTTTAAGTGCACTCATGTTTCTTCTTTCTTTTATAAACAACTTGAATTAATCGCGGCAATATTATGACTGCTAAGATCATGATTACTGCCATTGGAATTCTCCAAGCGTGTAACTGCTCAACAAAAACTTCACCGATTATAAAAACAGCAGCGAATAAAATTGTTGTCCAGATAACACTGGCCACAAAAACTGTCATCATAAATTTAAAAAATGACAGCCTAAAAAAGCCCATGGCCGTATATGTTGGTAATCGCGCCCCTGGAACAAAGCGCGCCGCCAAAACAGCTATAACTTCACGTTCATCTAACCAATTATGAACCATAACAACGCGTTTTTTATCTAATATCGCTTTTGCCCATTTAAATTTTGATGCGCCATAACCCAAGCCATAAAGACCAATATCACCCAAAATAATACCAGCCAATAAACAGATATAAGCTGATTCAACGGGTAAATAATCGTATGATGCGAGAAGCGCCGCAGAGACAGTTGCCACATCTTCCAAGACGAATGTAAAAAGAAATATAAATAGGCAGATAATCCATGGTTTATCTGCAAAAACTTCACCCAATTGCATAAAATCTAATTCGTTCATGCGGCAAGCTCCTGAATTGAATTCATAATCAAATCTTGCTGTGTCCAAGGGATGGAATGCCCACCTGTTTCAGGCGAAACAACATTTAAATTCTTAATATGCTTTTCAGCATAAAAAATATTTTCTGCTGAAACAAGACGATCATCAAGGGGGTGAATAAGTTCAGTAGGCACTTGAAAATTAGAAAGTGCTTTTTCTGTTTTACGCATAAAAGATGTTAGTTGAAACATTTCTTCATTACTGCTTCTAACAGAACGGCTTAACAACCAAGAAAAAGGCTTCAGCCTTATTATTTCTTGTAAAAACGCTTGTTTTTCTAAATCAGGATCTAAGGAAGCAGCGATCAGAAGAAGCCCTTTTACGTTTAATTCAGTAGCAAGACGTAAGCTAATTGCTCCACCGAGAGAATGCCCAACGATAATAGAAGATTTATGCTTAGAGATAAATTCCTTAATCAATTTGTAGTCATCTTCTAAATTTGCTTGTCTGTCACGTCTCTGACCAAAACCCATGCGATCAATTGAAATAAAACTATAGCCCTTAGGAGCATTTTTTAAATATTCCGACCAACGAAGAGCATTTGCAGGTGAGCCATGAATAAAAACAACAGGCTGGCCTTCTCCCGATACGTATCCGGTTATCTCTTCATTCTTAAAAAATTTAATCGAAGGATCATTTAGAAGATCACCATGAAGTTTTTGATAGCCCCCCCAATCTTGAGAATACGTTGACTTTACTATAGAGAGCGCTTCTCTCAAATCCCATTTCCAAGCACTCATTCAAAACCCTAATAACTTATTATCTTTCCGTTCTTAAGCTCTAAGATACGATCCATACGCTCTGCGATCTGCATATTATGGGTGGCAATGACAGCGCCAATACCCTGCTCTCGCGCTAGATCAACTAACAACTCAAAGACAACTTCGGATGTTTCTGGGTCAAGGTTACCTGTTGGCTCATCGGCTAGTAATAATTTTGGTGAATTTGCCAAGGCACGGGCAATGGCAACACGTTGTTGCTCTCCACCAGAAAGCCTTGCGGGGCGGTGATCAAAACGGTGATCCATTTTAAGACCAATGAGAATTTGACGCGCGCGTTTTTCGGCGTCACTTCGTTTTACACCAGCAATCATTTGCGGAATCACAACATTTTCAACGGCACTAAATTCTGGCAATAAATAATGGAACTGATACACAAAACCAATATATTTGCGGCGCATCATTGTGCGTGCTTTATCATTCATGGCTTCGACTGTTTCACCACCAATGGACAACGTACCACGCGTTGGTTTATCTAAAAGACCAACAGCTTGTAGAAATGTTGATTTACCTGATCCGCTCGGCCCCACAAGCGCAACGATTTCACCTGATTTAATCTCAACATCCACGTTATGAAGAACAGAAAGCGTCTCTCCGCCCTGCTCATAAATGCGCGTCAGCCCTTCCGTTTTTAATATTGTTTTGCCCTTATTCATATCTTAAGGCCTCCACAGGGTCGAGGCGGCTGGCGCGCCATGCGGGATAAAGTGTCGCGGCTATTGAAAGGCCAAAAGCCATTCCAACGACAACCGCAATATCATGCCAATCAATAATGGCAGGAAGTTTTGAGAGGAAATAAATTTCATCAGCGAATAATTCAGTACCGCTTACACTTTCTAAAAACTGACGAATAGCTTCTATGTTGGAAGCAAACGCAATACCCAATAAGGCGCCGACAATTGTTCCTGCAAATCCAATACTTGCGCCAGTAAGAGTAAATATTTTGAGCATGTTTAATTGTGTTGCGCCCATGGTACGCAAAATCGCAATGTCTTTCCCTTTATCTTTAACCAACATGATCATCGATGAAATAATATTAAACGCCGCCACAACGATAATCAGGGTCAAAATAAGGAACATAACATTTCGTTCAACCGCCAAGGCGTTTAAAAAAGAGCTATTAGATTCACGCCAGTCATAAATACCTGCTGTTGCGCCCACGGCGGTTATTAATTGTGGTTTCACTTTATCGGCTGTTTGCTCATCTCTTGCCATCACCTCGATAGAATTCACCGTATCGCCTAATTGAAAGAATTGCTGTGCCGATTTTAAATCCATAAAGATAAAGCCATTATTATACTCATACATCCCGACATCAAATATCAGGCCAATAGAGTAAGCTCGCGAGCGCGGTATTGTCCCAAATGGTGAGGCTTTCCCTTTTGGCGCAAGCAAAGTAATATTGTCGCCGATGCGTAAATTGAGACGCTGCGCCAAAGATGTCCCAATCGCGACTTGTTCGCCACCAAAATTGGTAAGTTCACCTTGAATAACGGATTCCGATATAATTGGTTTCGTCGCGAAATCTTCACGCGTCATGGCACGGACTAAGGCGCCGTTG
Source organism: uncultured Micavibrio sp. (assembly GCA_964351905.1). Taxonomy (GTDB): domain Bacteria; phylum Pseudomonadota; class Alphaproteobacteria; order Micavibrionales; family Micavibrionaceae. Next base: position 22,323 of record CAYGPG010000019.1, on the reverse strand, counting down.
GCTGATCCATTAACTGTAATCAAAACCTGCCCCTCAACCATGGGACGCACGCCTTGAACGCCATCAATCGTTTCAAGGCGGTTGACTATGGACATATAATTATTGAGTGGTCCCGTTTGCGAATACACATTTAAATGACCATTGAGGCCCAAAATACGCTCCACCAATTCCGCGCGAAAACCATTCATGACCGACATCACAATGATAAGCGTTGCCACACCCAACATAATGCCAAGGAATGAAAACCCTGCGATCACAGAGACAAAACCTTCGGCCTTTCGGGCCCGAAGATATCGCCATGCCATCATGCGTTCGATAGGTGAGAACATTAATTTAAACTCTCCGTTTTATCTCTTTTTGCAATAACTACTTTTATATCTTTTTGATCTAGATCTGCGCTATTAAATCTAGGAAAAACAGAAAACCAAAAAGACGAATCTCTTCTCATCGCTATAACGAATTTTGCCATGGCTTCTTCCGTCTTCTTTGCAGAAAAATCATTACCTTTCATACACGTTAGATCAACATATTCTTGCCCTAACTTAACAACATCATTTGGTCCATATATCCAAAGCTTTCTAATCTCAGAATAAACATCATTTACTTTATTTGAATCTCTAGAATCTTCCATAAATCCAGTAAGTAAACTTACTATTTTCTGATATTTTTTTACTCTACGTTCCTGTCTTTCCCAAGCTTTTTGATAAAGCCAGCCAAGACCTGCAGACAATAGCCCAATAACTAAGATTGTAACTTCCATTGTTCAATACGCCTTCGCGATTAGAACTTTTTCGCCGTTATCGGCGTTTGGCATGTTGCGGGTTGTCAGGGAGTATTCATTCATGACTTTTTCAAGCCCTGCGTCTTCTAGAATTGAAACGTCTGCTCTTACAAAACCAATTTTACCTTCTTTGAAGAATGCTTCAACTTCACTCACGTTCGCAACATCATGTGTATTATCATCACGGAACTGGCGAACGCGCGCCAACATATTGTCGTGAATATCATCCAAGATGCTTTCAGCTTGATTAACAAATTCATCAACGCTTAATGTCGTTTTGCTGTCACGACCAATATCACGGCGGACATAAGTGAGTTGACCCGCTTCCATTTCACGACCGCCTACTTCAACGCGAATTGGCACGCCTTTTTTCACGGCATCCCACATTTTATCTGGGGTACGCATATCACGATTATCCAATTTCACACGGAAGCCTTTGGTTTTCAAATCATCCGCAATTTTCGCGCAGAATTCTTCAACCGCATCGGCGTTATCATCTTTGATCACAGGTAAAATAATGATCTGTTGCGGCGCAATACGTGGTGGCATAATCATCCCATCATCATCCGCGTGCATCATAATTAACCCACCAATGGTGCGCGTACTAAACGCCCACGATGTTGTGTGACATAGATGTTCTTTTTCATCACGTCCTTGATAGGTAATATTAAATGTTTTGGCGAAAGTTGTGCCTAAATCGTGCGTTGTGGCGGCTTGTAAGGCTTTACCGTCTTGCATCATAGCTTCGAACGCATAAGTTTCGTTTGCCCCAGGGAATTTTTCTTCCTCAGTTTTTAAACCCACATAGCCATCAAAGGCCAAATACTCTGTAAAGAATTTTTCATACAACCCCATCACGTGGCGGCAATCATTATCAGCGCCTTCGTGATCTTCAAACGCATTATGCCCTTCATGCCAGAAGAATTCTGCTGTGCGTAAAAATAAACGTGTCCGCATTTCCCAACGCAGCACTTGCGCCCATTGGTTCAATTGCATCGGCAAATCACGGTAAGATTGAATCCAACGGGACATCGCATCACCAATAATTGTCTCAGACGTTGGGCGAACAACATAAGGTTCTTCCAACTTCGCATCGGCGGCAGGTTGCAATCCGCCTTTGCCATCGCTTTCTAAACGGTGATGGGTCACAACGGCGCATTCTTTAGCAAAACCCTCAACATGTTCCGCTTCACGGCTGAAAAAGCTCATTGGGATCAAAAGCGGAAAAGACGCATTTTGTACGCCGTAATCTTTCAACCATTTATCAAAAATTTCCTGACATTTTTCCCAAACGGCCCAACCATAAGGTTTAATAATCATACAGCCACGCGTGGGCGATGTTTCGGCCATATCGGTGGCTTTGACAACCTGCTGATACCATTCCGCAAAATCTTCTTCGCGCGTTGGCGTAATAGCCGTTCTTGGCTTTTTACCTTGCGGCTGTTGTTGTTTTTGGGGCTTATTCATTATAGTAAATCTCTCTATATTCTCCACCTTCGATTACGTCACTTTCGACATTTTCTTGGGCAGGTGGATCAATCTGTAATTGTTCAATATTAACGTCTTGGGGTGGAATTGCCACGGTTGGCGCAACCTCAATCACACGTTCAGAAGACTTTATGACATCTTCCCCTTTAAGTCCATCATCCTCAACAACCGTTTTAACTTCTATTTCAACATCCTTGTTTTGCGCAGGTGCTTCTATAACAATTGCCTCTTGCTCTACCTTATGAGACTGACCACATAAAGTTGCCATAGGTGCCGTCCAATCTTCTCCGTTATACGTAACGCGGCCATTGTGATGGATTTCTAATGTGCCTAAGGGGGCTTCTAAATCCAAACCATAGACCAATATATTCATCCGCTCCGCCAAATTAATATTAAGCGGCACTTTAATAATTTTAGGGAGTTTAAACCCCGTAGAATTTAAATCCGCAGGAACGACAGCATTGCCATAGACATCGACCCCCGCTTGATAGGCAACATCATTAGATGGTGTTTGATTGTCAATAATACGGCACGCCGTTGGTTTATCATCTGCAAGCACCACACTCATCATCCCCACGATGAGTATCACAACGCATATAAATAATTTCACATTCCTGCGAAGGCAGGAATCTAGATCCCAGCTTTCGCTGGGATGTGTGCCTTTAATAAATTTACTCATCTCGCATCCTCACTCACCATGTCACGGGCGATTGCATAAAAATCAACAATTTCTAAATGTATAAATACCGCAATAATAAGCCAAACGATTGTCGAAACTATGAAAGTAATAAGGAATTTTTGCTTAATCCGCGGATTGGCTGGGGCACTTCCCGCCATGCCTACTTCGGCAGTTTCCTTCGCCCGATTGCCCCACGGCAAAACCGTAAACAACACCGTCCAAAACACCAATAAATATACGATAATTCCTGTGAATATAGTCATGAAATTTTTACCTTATATCTAAACCAAGCGACCTTATCTGTAATTTTATCGTAAAGGATTTGAGCTTGTTTGTTTTTATCCATAGTTAACCAACTTACTTCTTCTAAATTGTTTTCTTTAGCAAATTCTAAAACAGAATTTATTAATAAGCGCCCGCCGCCCTGCCCTTGATATTTAGGCATTACAAACAAGTCATATAATAAGCACTCATCCTTAATACTGGTCGTACACCAGTGCGTTACGAAAGTAGCAAACCCTACAGCTTCATTAGTATCTGTAAGCCTCAACGCATTAACGTGACAGGTTTTATCTTTCTGAAGGCGTGGCCAGTTTGCTTCTACTTCCTTTTCTATACGTTCCTCAGAAGCGTCCTCATCTTTTTGGTACCCTGACCAAAGAAAATGCCATTGCTTTTTTTCATCTTCAGTAAATTTAGAAACTTCAAACATATCACTTTTCCTATCATCCTTCGGCTTGACCAAAGTAACTATACTATACTGATAAATGGATCCTGCGATCAAGTCGCAGGATGACAGCGAGGTGTTATTTAAACCCTCGTTAAATGAACAGACACTTTTGCTTTAATCCTCAACACTTCAAAAATATTTTTGCGCAAGGATATGCGTAATTTTTCAGACATTTCGACATCACTTAATTTTTTGCGTTTTAGTCCTGAGATCATGTCTTCTAGATCATCAATCAGGTCTTCGGCGAAGTCTTGTTCTTCGTCATCATTTTCATCAATCAAGCCCACAAGCGCCAATTGCGGACGCGCCATTAAATTGCCTTTGGTATCCACCACCACGCTGGCATGCGCCGTGCCTGAGTATTGTAATTTACGACGTTCTGATATGGCAACGTGTTTGGAATCTATAATGCGCCCCGGCTCAACTGCCAAAAGTCCCGTTTCAACGTGATCAATAATTTCTGCTTTTCCAGGGGCAAGCTTTATCACTGAGCCATTATTGGGCGGCACAACTTGGGAGATTTGGCAAGAGCGCGCCAGCTCTGCCTGATCTTCAATCATCACTTTTTCGCCGTGCACGGGCACAACAATTTCGGGGCGCAGCCAATCATACATTTGTTTAATTTCATCGCGCGCAGGATGACCCGACACATGAATAATGTGTTTTGTATCCCGTGGGTTTACGACGTTCACGCCTGATCCAGCCAAGCGATTTTGCACAAAATTAATTTCTTTTTCATTGCCCGGAATCGGACGCGCGGAAAACACAACTGTATCCCCTGCTTGTAATTTGATATTGCGTTGATCTCCACGGGCAATACGGGCGATTTGGGCGCGAGCTTCGCCTTGTGATCCTGTGGCGATAATCACCAGCTTATCGCGCGGAATAAGGTTGATATCATTTTCATCAATCATATCCTTAATATCATCCATGAAACCACATTCAGTCGCCGCGCCAATCATACGATGAAGCGAGCGACCAATCACTGCGACATGACGATCATTGGCTTGCGCGGCCTTGCAGATAGATCGCACGCGACCAATATTGGAGGCAAACATGGTGACCACTATACGCTGTTCACATTCTTTAAAAACTTCGGTTAGGCCGTTCATGACATCCGTCTCGGAGCCAGAATAACCATTGACGCCTGCATTTGTAGAATCACCAATATAAGCAAGAACACCTTTGTCACCAATTGCCTTAAAAGTGTCAGGTTTAATAGGCTTGCCCAAGACGGGTCTTGGATCTAAATTCCAATCGCCGCTATGCACAATTTGGCCAAGATCCGTTTCAATCGTCAACGCAGAGGCTTCAGGGACAGAATGTGTGACAGGAATAAAGGTTGTTTTAAACGGGCCAATAGTGATGCCATCATGTTGCTTAACAATACGAACACGAGCGCCTTTACAATCTGGGTTTTCAGCCAGTTTCTTTTGCAATATTTTACCCGTAAATTCTGTGCAGAATATAGGGCATTTTAAACGTGGCCAAAGATGCGCCACGGCACCAATATGATCTTCATGCGCGTGGGTAATAATAAGACCCACGATTTTCTTTTTATTTTCTTCTAAATAAACGGGATTGGGCAATAAAATATCTACCCCTGGATAATATTCATCCGCAAAGCCAATCCCCATATCCACAACCAACATTTGGTCTTGATAGGCATACACATTCAGGTTCGCCCCAAATTGCTCCGCACCGCCAAGGGGGATAAAGATTAGATCATCGGGGTTTAAATCGTTACTCATGCATTTTTCCTTATGTCCGTCATGCCGGACTTGATCCGGCATTTACGCCGCTATTTTATTATATAATTCGTTCCAGTCAGGATTGTCTTTTTCAATCAGATCAATCTTCCACTGCCTACGCCATTTTTTAAGTTTCTTTTCTCTTGTAACAGCATTGTCAAAATCATCATAGACTTCAAAATAAACCAGTCTTTTGATTTTATATTTCGATGCGTGACCTTTGGTAATTTCGTTTTTATGGTCGTATATTCTTTTACTTAAATTAGATGTTATGCCCGTATATAAAAAACCATTCTTTTTACTGGCTAAAATATAGATGTAAAATTTCTTCTCATTCATGGGCTTAAATTCCGGATAAGCTACGCTTTCCGGAATGACGTTGGGCTTCATAAATATGCACCAAGCCCTTCATAATTAAATCTTGATCTACGGTATCAAAGGCATCTGTTCCTGTTGCAAATAATGGCGCAAGGCCACCGGTTGCAATCACGAACGGCTCTACTCCCATTTCACTACAGATACGTTTAATCATCCCTTCTATTAAACCAATATAGCCCCAATAAATACCCGATTGCATGGCCTCCTTGGTATTACTGCCAATGACGTTGTCGGGCTTTGCCACATCAATTTGTGGCAATTTCGCCGCCGCCATATGAAGCGCCCGAAGGGAAAGATTGATCCCCGGCGCAATAACACCACCGCAATATTGCCCTTCAGCGTTAATAACATCGAATGTGGTCGCTGTGCCAAAATCTACAATGATCGCAGGGCTTTGATAATAGTTCATCACTGCCGCCGCATCCACCAATCTGTCCGCACCAATTTCTTGTGGGCTTTTAATATGCGGCGCAATCACAACACCTGCATTTTCATGATTTACCAAAATAGGCTCCACCTTCAAAAGATAGGCGCATGATTTTTCCAGCAGATCATTAATTTTAGGGACAACGGAGCTTATGATCACGCCATCAATTTGCGGATATTTTTGCCCAATTTCATTGATGGCTTCAGGAATTTTATCCGTCGTTTCCATGCGGCACTGCTCAACCTGCTCTTGCCCCTCATAAATGGCAAAAACAATATTCGTATTTCCTGCATCAATTGCTAATAACATCTAAAACTCTTTTAAAAATTAGTAACGAAGGATAAAAGAAACGAAGCTTTATTATTATTTTCTTCGTTACTTCGCGTCTTCGTTACTCATTAATTCTTTTTTCCAAAATGCACTTCGGCGGCGTGAATAATTTTATCGGTTCCGTCTTGATCCAAAATCAATGACCCATCTTCGGTTAAACCTTTAAATACGCCCTTAAAACTTTCGGTAGGAAGGCGCGCCGTCATTGGCTCCCCTATTCCATGTGCTTGTTTTAACCATACTTCACAAATGGGCGCAAACCCATCCTTTTGCCACAGACTATAGAAATATGACAATTTATCAAGGATCGCATCACGCACCTTATTCACGTAAACAGGTTCTTTCGCAATATCGTTCAAAGCAACGCCTAATTCAGGCGCTTTAAAGATATTCACGCCCATGCCTAAAACAATCGCGTTTAAAGAATTTTCCCTGACATCTGACTCTAACAAAATGCCCGAAATCTTTCTGTTATCTATTAAAACATCGTTTGGCCATTTAAGCGTTTTATTGTGCTTTGCACCATCAATGTAATCACCCAATCCATCTGATAACGCCAAGGCAATCACAAATGCCAACTGCCCCGCTGATTTTAAATCGCACGCAGGGCGTAACAAAACTGACATATAAAGATTACCAATCGGGGAAATCCATTGATTGCCATGACGCCCTTTGCCGCCTTGTTGTTGTAAAGCTTGCACGACCAAGCCCTCAGGTTCGCCAAAGGAGATAGCATCATGCACATAATTTTGTGTGCTGAGGACTTTTTGGTAATTCTCAAATCGCCATTCAATGGTCATGGCAAATTACGGGTTGAATAAAGAACTAACGGAAATTTCCGCTACGTTAATCAAGGGCATTGGGTTAAAGATAAACGCCAAGACAATAAATAACGACAAACCAATGATGATCTTACGCGAAATTTCAATGGTACTATCAAATTTATCGGCAGGATCATCAAAAAACATCGTTTTAATGATACGTAAATAATAATAGGCAGCAACAACAGAAGTCAGCACACCAATAACAGCCAAAATATAATTGCCTGACTCCAACGCCGCCTTAAAGATAAAGAATTTTCCAAAGAACCCAGCCATCGGCGGGATACCGCTGATAGAGAACATTAATATAGCCAATGGATATGCCAACCAAGGTGAGTTATGTGACAATCCTGCAAGATCAGAAACCTTATCGCACGCCATACCATCACGACGCATACAAAGAACAATTCCAAATGTTCCGGCTGTCATAATCATATATAGGGTTAAATAAATTAAAACGGCAGATAAGCCAGATTCACCACCTGCCACAATACCAACCAACACATAGCCCATATTGCCGATCGAACTATAGGCCAAGAGGCGTTTAATATTATCTTGTTTCAGGGCAGCAAAAGCGCCGACCATCATGGACAAGATGGATAAGAACCATAAAATTTGGAACCATTGATCACTTAATGGCGCAAAAGGAATAAAGAGCAAACGAATGATTAATGCTATAGCCGCAACCTTCGGTACAATCGCGAAAAAGGCTGTCACAGATGTTGGCGCCCCTTGATAGACATCAGGTGTCCACATATGAAATGGTGCAGCAGAAATTTTAAACGCTAAGCCTGCTAAGATAAACACCATTGCTAAAACGGCACCAATATTTACATCACTCGTTAATGTTTGTGCAATAACATCAAAATTGGTGGTGCCTGTGAAGCCGTAAATCATGGATATTCCAAATAGTAACATTCCAGAAGATATTGCGCCGAGAACAAAATATTTCATGCCCGCTTCAGCAGATTTTGCGTGATCACGTTTAATCGCCGCCAATACATAGAGGCTCAAGGATTGAAGTTCTAACCCTACATATAACGATAACATATCATTGGCCGAGATCATCAACATCATGCCAATGCCCGCCATTAAAACAAGGATAGGATATTCAAACCGCGCCATGCGATCTTGATGGAGCGATTGAACAGACAACGTGACACAAGCAATCAAACCCGACATCACCAAAAATTTCATAAAGAAGGTAAATTTGGTTTGGACAAACATACCATTTAAAATGGCTTGCCCATCAAAATCATGTCCCGCCATAATCAAAATTGCCGCGGTCGTGACCAAAACAACGCACCAGCTCATCAAATTGGTAGAACCGTTTCCGCGCAGGACACCAATAATTAATAAGACTAATGCAGAGGTCGCCAAAAATAATTCTGGCATAATTGCATTGAGGGAAGACATAGAAAAATAAGGGTCAACACTATTCATTATTTTCACCTTCAACCATATCAAATGAGGTTGATCCTTTATTTAAGCCCGCTTCATATTGACCTATTAATTTTTCAACCGAGGGCGCAACACGATCCATCACATAAGAAGGCGCAATCCCAAGCCATAAAACAAGAAGCACGAGCGGCACAAGATACCCGTACTCTAATTTATTCACGTCTTTCATCGCGGCGGCATCTTCGTTCTTTTGCACCCCAAAAATTACCGCACGATACATCACCAACATATAAGCCGCACCCAAAACAACACCCGTTGTCGCAAAGACGGCAATTACTGTGTTCACTTGGAACGCTCCCATCAATGTTAAGAATTCACCGATAAAGCCAGACGTTCCTGGAAGACCAACGGATCCCAGCATAAGGATCATAAAGATCGTTGCATATTTAGGCATATTTTTTACCAATCCACCATAACGCGCCATTTCGCGTGTATGAAGACGGTCATAAACCACTCCAACACAAAGGAATAACGCGGCGGAAATTACACCATGTGAAATCATTTGAAAAACACCGCCCTCAACACCTTGTGTCGTCGCACTAAAAATTCCAAGGGTCACGAACCCCATATGCGCTACAGAGGAATAGGCAATCAATTTCTTCATATCCGTCTGCACAAGCGCCACGAGCGAAGTATAGATGATCGCAATAACCGACATCCACATCACCATTGGCGCGAAAAATTCAGAGGCTTCGGGAAACATCGGAAGAGAGAAACGAAGGAATCCATACCCCCCCATTTTCAACAATACCCCTGCCAAAATAACAGAGCCTGCGGTTGGTGCTTCCACGTGTGCATCAGGCAACCACGTATGGACAGGCCACATCGGCATCTTCACCGCAAAACTGGCAAAGAATGCTAGCCACAACCATATCTGCATATGATAGGCAACAGGATTGGCAATTAATGTTTGAATATCGCTTGACCCCACTTCCAAGAAGAGAACCAATAACGCGACTAACATCAAAACAGAGCCTAAAAGCGTATAGAGAAAGAATTTAAACGCGGAATAGACACGACGTGCCCCGCCCCATACCCCAATGATAATGAACATTGGAATTAAAACACCTTCAAAGAAGATATAAAAGAGAACTGCATCCAACGCGCAAAAAGTTCCGATCATAAAAGTTTCAAGCACCAAGAACGCAATCATATATTCTTTAACGCGGGACTTAATCGACTTCCAACTCGCCAAAATACAAATAGGCGTCAGGAAGGTGGATAGCATGACGAAGAACAACGAAATTCCGTCAATACCCATATGATACTGAATGCCTAAGGCAGGGAACCATTGCGCCTTTTCTACAAATTGAAAATCGGCTGACTCCGCATTAAACTGAACCAACATATATAAAGACAATATAAAATTGAACACGGTTGTATAAAGCGCAACACGTTTCGCATTACGCGCAACCACATCATCATTGCCCCGTATCAATAAAATAAACGCAACACCTGCAAGCGGCAGAAAAGTTATTAGTGATAAGATAGGAAAATCAATCATCGCTTACTCCGCTCCCTCAAGTGGTAACGTCGGAGCTTCCACGTCAAAATACATTTTCACAAAGAACCAAGTCACCATTGCGATCAACCCAATCATCATCACAAAGGCATATTGGAACACATAACCTGATTGAAAACGGCTCAATAATCCCGCCGTATCCAAGGAGCCTTTTGCCACACCATCAGGGCCAAGGCCATCAACGATATTTTTGTCAGACGCCCAGAATAATATTCCTAACTTCGTCGCAGGTTTGACAAAAATGGTGTTATAAAGCTCGTCAAAATACCATTTATTAAAGAACAACGCATGAAGCGCTTTCAAGGCTTTGGTAAATTTCTCTGGCGCGCTCGTGAAACGGTTGTAGAGCAACCATCCCATGAGCAAACCAATCACGCCCATCGCAATCGGCAGTTTTTTCACCCAAAAAGGAACATGATGCGCCGCCGTGACAGTGTCATTTTCAGGCAGTACAAAAATACTGTTCCCCCAGAGTTGATGATGACCCACAAATTTTTCATAGAATAAATAACCCGCAAATATCGCGCCCGAGGCCAAAACAAAAAGTGGTACGAGCATAATGGCGGGAGATTCATGGATATGATCCATGACCTTCTTGCTCGCTCGTGGCTTGCCATGGAACGTCATAAATAACAGACGTGCAGAATAAAATGCGGTCATAATCGCCGCCGCAATCCCCATCCAGAAGACGAAATTACCAAACCAGCTATGGTCTGCAAAGGCGCTCTCTAAAATCATATCCTTGGAATAATAACCCGCAAAAAACGGAACACCTGCGAGTGCGAGCGACCCAATCCACATCATGGTGTAGGTAATTGGAATTTTTTTCCAAATACCACCCATTTTACGCATATCTTGTTCATCACTCATCGCATGAATAACCGATCCTGCACCAAGGAATAACAACGCTTTGAAAAACGCATGTGTCATGAGGTGAAAAATCGCCGCGCCATAAGCCGACACCCCAAGAGCAAAAAACATATAACCCAATTGCGACATCGTTGAATACGCAATCACGCGCTTAATATCAAATTGCGTCATGCCAATGGTCGCCGCAACAAACGCCGTTAACCCACCAACAACAGTCACAACCATCAATGCAATTGGCGCATATTCAAACATTGGTGATAAACGCGCAACCAAGAATACTCCTGCTGTTACCATGGTCGCCGCATGGATCAAAGCCGACACAGGTGTTGGCCCTTCCATCGCATCAGGCAACCATGTGTGAAGCCCTAATTGTGCGGATTTACCCATTGCGCCCATGAACAAGAGCAAACAGACAAGTGTCATGGCATGCACATCATAGCCAAAGAAATTCATCATGGTATCCGCACTATTAGCGGCTTGTGCAAACAGCTCATCCAATTGAACCGTGCCGAATAAGAAGAACGCCGCAAAAATACCAAGCGCCAAACCAAAGTCACCCACGCGGTTGACCAAAAATGCTTTAATGGATGCTGCATTCGCGCTGTCTTTATGATTCCAAAATCCAATGAGGAGGTAAGACGCAACCCCCACCCCTTCCCAACCAAAGAAAAGTTGAACCAGATTATCAGACGTCACTAACATCATCATCGCAAAGCTGAATAAGCTTAGATAGCTCATGAAGCGGGCTTTACATTTATCGTGACTCATATACCCAACAGAATATAAATGAACACAAGAAGAGACAATCGTCACCACACACATCATGACAACAGCCAACGGATCAACACGGATTGCCCAGTCAATGGACAACGCGCCAGAATTAAACCATGTCATGATAGTTGTGGTATAAGGTTCAAACGCATGATGGTCATCATGCGGCGCAATAACTTTAAGGAACAGCATCACAGAAGCAACCGCCGCCGCCATAATTCCCGTACAGGTCACAAATTGTGCCCCTTTATCGCCCATGCTTTTCCCAAAGAGAAAAGCGAGCAAAAACCCAACAAGCGGCGCAAAGACAGCAACAATTTCTAATGACATAGCGCATCCTTCGAAAACCTACCGTCATACCGCGACTTGATCGCGGTATCTTGTTTGCCATGAGATCCCGTGGTCAAGCCACGGGATGACGGGTTTTGTGTGATATAATTCATCTGCGCTATCCCTTCATGCTCGAAATATCTTCAACGGCGATCGTGCCGCGTGTTCTGAACAAAACCACCAAAATTGCCAAACCAATCGCCGCTTCCGCCGCCGCAACGGTCAGGATAAAGATTGTGAACACCTGTCCCGTTAAATCATTTAATTCCGCCGAAAACGCGACAAAGTTGATATTTACCGCTAATAGCATAAGCTCGATACACATCAAAATAACGATGACGTTTTTACGATTTAAGAAAATTCCAAACACGCCCATTGTAAATAACAACGCGGCTAGTGATAAATAATGAGCCAATCCAACATTGAGGCCAACTTCAAGAAATTCCATCTTTTAAATCCCCGTCTTTGGCGTGACTTTATGCATTTCAAGCACATCAGTCGGTTTACGGTTTTGTTGATCAACAACATTTTGCTTGCGCACGCCTGGGCGTTTACGATGCGTTAAAACAATCGCACCAATCATGGCCACAAGAAGAATCAATCCTGACACCTGAAACGCAAAGATATAATCCGTGTAGAGAACGCGCCCCAATGCTTCGGTATTTGTGATTTCGGCAGGATCAGGCGTTGGTGAGGCAATGTTTAAATTTGATCCGCTCGCAAATTTCCACCCCACAAAAACAGCAATTAATTCAGCGAGTAAAATACCGCCTGTTAAAATACCAACGGGTACGTATTTCATTGCGTCTTTGCGTAAATCACCAAAACTGATATCCAACATCATGACGACGAATAGGAACAAGACAGCCACCGCACCGACATAGACAATCACCAAAATCATCGCGATAAATTCTGCGCCGAGTAACACGAACAATCCCGCCGCATTGAAAAACGCTAAAATTAAAAACAACACCGAATGAACAGGATTTTTGGCCGTAATCACCATCAACGCACTTAAAACAGTGATAGTGGCAAATAGATAAAAAGCGAGTGAAGCAATCATGAAACTATAAACTTTATTATTGGTGCAAAACCTAAGCCTATTTTCTAATCCTTATCAACGCGTTACGCAATAGATCAGCAATAAAAAATCTATGATATCCATCATTGTTTTAGAATATTTAAAAACATTGTCACATCCCAGACTTGATCTGGGATCTATACAGATTCCTGCTTTCGCAGGAAAGTGAAAATTACAACTTACATTACCATATTACTGTTGATGAAATTGTGGGTAAAAACTTTATAACGCGTAGAATCGCGCCTACCATCGTAAGTAATAAAGATGAACAATAAGGAGGTTCAAAATGAAAAATCTACATATGATCGCTCATATCATTTTAGTTGTGATGGGTATTAACGTGGGGCTTAGCTTACTCGGCTTAGACGTTGTTGGCATGGTGCTCGGCGTGGTTCCTATACTTCTGACAATTTGGGCAATTTTGGTTGCCGCATCTGGCATTTACTGCGCCTATATGATGATCACTGGAAAGTGCCATAAGTAAAATATTATAATTTCACGAAAGCGGCTTTTGAGAAATCAAAGGCCGTTTTTTTATTATCTGTAAGGTGCATCTTTAGCAAGGTTAGCCGCAATTTGCGCTTCCCATATATCACCGTTTTCAAGAAGTTTGTCTTTATTGTAATAAAGTTCTTCACGCGTTTCGGTGGAAAATTCAAAATTGGGGCCCTCAACAATGGCATCCACAGGGCACGCTTCTTCACAAAGACCGCAATAAATACATTTGGTCATGTCGATATCGTAACGGGTTGTACGGCGTGAACCGTCTTCACGTGGTTCCGCCTCAATCGTAATCGCTTGGGCAGGGCAAATCGCTTCACAAAGTTTACAGGCAATGCAACGCTCTTCCCCATTTGGATAGCGACGTAAGGCGTGTTCTCCACGAAAACGCGGCGAAATTGGCCCCTTCTCGTTGGGGTAATTAATCGTCACGCGCGGCATGAAAAACATGTATTTGAGCGTCAAAGCCATCCCTTTGACGATTTCTACCAGTAAAAATGAGTTAATTAAATTTTTCATACTCAATATCCAAAAATTTGTTTAGCTTTTAATCGCCAAAAGCTAACTCCATAAAAACTAGAGAGCTTTTTCATTTTTTTATCAATGACATAAACAATTAGAACAAAAAATAATAAACTAATAATTCCTATTAAAATATTAGTAAAAGTAATTAATATTATGCCCGATTTACTATTCGCCGCTTCCATAAAGGTTATAAATATAGAAGTAATATCAATAACAAACAAAGCTAAACCGTAAATAAATAAAAGAAAACAGAGCCATCTAATTTCAATTTGTGTTTTTATTATTTCCTTATTCATGGCAACGCATCGAAATATAAAAGGGAACCTGAAACCACAACAACCCAGAATAATGTGAATGGTAAGAATACTTTCCATCCCAAGCGCATAAGCTGGTCATAGCGATAACGCGGGAAAGTTGCGCGCGCCCAGACGAAGAAGAACATGACGAGGAATGTTTTTAACGTAAACCAAATTACACCTGGTACAACAACAAGCGCTTCTATCTCAAACGGTGGCAACCATCCGCCCATAAAGAGGATGACGGTCATGGCCGACATCAAAATCATGTTGGCATATTCACCAAGGAAGAAGAGTGCGAAGGTCATGGCAGAATATTCAACCATGAAACCACCTGTGATCTCTGATTCCCCTTCAGGCAAGTCGAAAGGCGCGCGGTTTGTTTCTGCCAAAATAGACACCAAAAACACGATGAACATAGGAAAGAGCATAATATCTACCCAGAATGGACGCTCAACCGTGACGATTTCTGTAAGGTTTAATGACCCAACACAAAGCAAAACGCAAACAATGATAAGCCCCATGGATACTTCGTAAGACACCATTTGCGAGGCGGAACGAAGTCCACCAAGGAAAGCATATTTAGAATTTGATGCCCAGCCCGCCATGATTACACCATAAACCCCCATGGAAGACACGGCGAATAGATAAAGAATACCCACATTAATGTCCGCAAGAACAAGCTGCGCGCTCACGGGAATGACAGACCACGCAATCAGCGCAAGCGTAAATGTAATCATCGGTGCAATCACGAAGACAGGACCATTGGCTTGGGAAGGAATAATCGTTTCTTTGGAAAGTAGCTTTATCCCATCGGCAATCGGTTGTAACAGACCGAACGGACCAACGACTTGTGGCCCTTGGCGGCGTTGCATCGCGCCCATGATCTTACGTTCCGCATAGGTATAATACGCTACCGCGCCCAAAATCACGCCAATCAAAATTCCAATATGCGCCAGCATAAAGAAGAAATCTTGATAAGTATTGAAAAATTCAAGCAACATAAATTAAGCGGCCTTTTTCTTATCTTTTATGAATTGAACCATGTCAGGCTTAAAATAATTTGGGCCCTTCATGACTTTACCATCCCCTTCACGTCGAATAGGTTTTCCATCTTCGCCGAGCTTAGACATGTTGGAGCGATGCACTTCATTAAAAGCCTCCATCTTCACATCTTGCATACCAAAAGAGAGAAACGCGCCATCAAGCACATATTGCAAGTCAATTAACGCATCGAGCGTTTCAACAAGATCATTATTCTCAAGCGCTTCTTTCAGCTCGTCTAATTCTTCTTGAAGAAGATTAATACGAAGCTCTTTGGTTTGGTCATTCCCGCAAGTCTGTTCATTCTCAACAGGCAATCCATAAGTTTCGTGAAATTCTTGGACTTGTTCTAATGTGGTTTTGCTCATTACTCTGCGGCCTCCAAATATTCTTCTTCGCCCATCACAAATTTGGATGTGCAACGTTTCATGGTTTCTGATGCGTTACATATCACGTTCGTCATATAGAAATTTTGAATTGGGTTTTCAAAAGGTTGGTCAGTAATTTGGTGTTCTGCGCCACCAAAAGACGCCCATTTTGCTGGTTCAATTTCATCAAACGCGCCCAAACGTGGATATTTTGCAATCATGTCCGTACGGAGCTCTGCCAAATCATTAAAACCAATTGAAACCTCGCAGCGGTCTGACAAAGCACGAAGAATTGTCCAATCCTCACGGGCCTCACCTGGCGGGAAAATGGCTTTACGTCCACGTTGTGCGCGCCCTTCCATGTTCATATAGATGCCATCTTTTTCTGTATAAGCCGCTCCCGGCAATATAATATCTGCACGATGCGCACCTAAATCACCATGGTGACCTTGGTAAATAACAAAACTATGCGGGTGAATGGCGTTTACAGTTTCGGCATTATCAACACCAAGCAAGTAAACCAAGCCCATATCTGCCAAATCAAAGCTGTGGCTTGGTGTAAACTCCATCTCTAACGCCGCCATACGCGATGCCGCATTGTGAAGAACGTTATAGCCATTCCAGTCTTCCGAAATCATACCAAACTCCTCAGCGATTTTTCGACAAAGAGCTTGTACGGCTTTTCCGTCTTCGCGGCAAAAGGCGCCCATACCAACGGTAATCATCGGGCGTTCTGCATCATGAAGTTTTTTGGCAAAGCCATTTTTGGCTTTGAGTAGTTTTTCTAAATCTTTAGCATTTGTGCCCAAATATTCGCACGGATAAGTCAAATCATTGTCTTCTCCAATACGTGCAATGGCTGTCTTATTATTTAGGTAAGCTTTGCGAATACGTGTATTCACAAGTGTTGCCTCATGGCGTGGGTTTGTACCTACAAGTAAAATAGCATCCGCTTCTTCAATGCCCGCAATTGTAGAATTAAAGCTATATCCTGCCTTTTGAGACACATCAAATTTTGCACCATCTGTACGGCATTCCAATTGATCAGCTCCCAAATTACTCATAAGGGATTTGAGCGCGTACATGCTTTCAGCATCACAGAGATCACCTGCGTAAGCCGCAATGTTATCTTTTTTAAATGTTTTCAGCTTTTTAGCAGCAAAATTTAAAGCTTCGTCCCAAGTTGCTACTTTCAGCTTTTTCGTTTCTTCATCACGAATATAGGTTTGATCAAGGCGATTCTTCTTTAAACCATCATAGGCAAAGCGTGTGCGGTCATTGATCCATTCTTCATTCACATCTTCATGTAAGCGCGGCAGAATACGCATCACTTCACCACCACGACTATCCACGCGAATATTTGATCCCACGGCATCATGCACATCAATACTTTGTGTCTTCTTTAATTCCCATGAACGCGCCTTAAACGCATAAGGTTTGGAAGTCAGCGCACCTACAGGGCAAATATCAATCATATTCCCTGAGAGTTCAGTCGTCACGGCGGCTTCAATAAAAGTACCAATTTCCGCATCTTCGCCGCGGTTCAGTTGACCTAGCTCCGTCATTCCCGCAATTTCTTCACCAAAACGCACACAACGCGTGCAGTTAATACACCGCGTCATAATAGTTTTAATTGTGGGGCCTAAATTTTTATCTTTTACCGCGCGCTTGTTCTCGGAATAGCGCGAGCGGTCAAATCCATAAGCCACGGCCTGATCTTGTAAATCACACTCCCCGCCTTGATCACAGATTGGGCAATCAAGCGGGTGGTTAATGAGCAGCATTTCCATGACGCCTTTACGCGCTTTTTTCACCATCTCAGATTCGGTTTTGACTACCATGCCCTCACCGCAAGCCATGGCGCAAGAGGCAACAGGTTTGGGTGGGCCGCCCTCAACTTCGACCAAACACATGCGGCAATTGGCCGGAACACTTAACTTATCGTGATAACAAAAACGTGGAATTTCAACGCCAATTTGCTCTGCCGCCTGAATAATAGACGTGCCTGCTTCGACTTCGACTTCTTGATCATTGATGGTAAGTTTAGGCATGAACAACTTCTTTATAAAAAATACCCCTAAAAATGCAGTAACCCAATATGAAATGCAAGAGTAAAACTTTGTGATTTAAGGCTTATTTACAGTAGACATTAAAAGCACAAATCGTTAAAAAACCTTATGTCACAACGTATCGAAGTATTTACCCTTTCCGAGGATGGCCGCGCCAAAACATACGAGCAAAATTTTGCCTCTATCGCGCCAAACATTAAAAAAATTCGCATTGTCGACGTTTATACGATTGAAGAGTCCATTACCGCGCCTGATAAGCTTCAAGATTGTCTGCAATCTTTCACCAACCCTGTAACACAACGCAGCTTTGTAATTGAAGAAGGCCGTGTGCCTGCCAATGAATATTGGGAGGTTGTTGGTGATTTTGACCATGCGCTTGAGATAGGATTCTTGCCTGGCGTAACCGATAATATTGGTCATACGGCGAGCGAGCTGACCGCCCTTACCCTAGGTGATGATAGACATCTTTACAGCTCAAAACTTTTGCTGATTGAAGGCGATGTAAGCCCACAGCAATTAAAAGAAATTGCGTTGCAGCTTCATAATCCCCTCATTCAACGCGCCGCCAATAAAAATGCTAAGCAGTTTAAAGATGATAACGGCATGGGCGTTACTATCCCTAAGGTCGTTTTGGACAATAAGGGTATCGCCGTTGACAACGTTAATCTGAACGTCAGTGATGAAGACTTAATCACGATTGGTGATAAAGGTATTGAAAATGCCGATGGCACGCGTCGCGGCCCTCTGGGTATGTCGCTCTTTTATATGCAGGCCGTTCAAGCGTATTTCCGTGATGTTGAAAAACGTGACCCTACTGATGTGGAGCTTGAAACACTCGCACAGACTTGGTCAGAGCATTGCAAGCACACCATTTTTGCAAGTCCCATCGATGAAATCCAAGATGGGCTTTATAAGCATTACATCAAAGGCGCAACGAACGAAATCCGTAAAGAGCGCGGCGATGATGATTTCTGCGTGAGTGTCTTTAGCGACAATGCTGGCGGTATTATCTTTGATGACAACTGGCTGATTGCCGATAAAGTTGAAACACATAACTCCCCTTCTGCGCTTGACCCCTTTGGTGGCGCTATCACAGGTATTGTTGGTGTAAACCGTGATTGCCTTGGCTTTGGTCAGGGCGCCAAACCTGTCTTAAACCGTTATGGATTTTGTCTTGCTGATCCGCGCAAAGATATCACCTATTACCGTGGTCAAAATAAAATGAACGCGACACTCTCGCCCGACACCATCATGAAGGGTGTTGTCGCGGGTGTTGAGGCAGGAGGAAACCAATCAGGAATCCCCACACCACAAGGCTTCATGTATTTTGATGATCGCTATGTCGGTAAGCCGCTCGTTTTTGCAGGAACGGTTGGAATTATCCCCCGTGAAATTAATGGTAAGCCGTCTCATATTAAATCGGCGCAAGCTGATGACCGTATCATTATGATTGGCGGTAAGGTTGGGCGTGATGGTATTCACGGCGCGACCTTCTCATCCGTGGCGCTTGATGAAGGCTCTCCTGCGACGGCTGTTCAAATTGGTGATCCTATTACGCAGAAGAAGTTTTCTGATGCTTTGGTCAAAGAAATTCGTGATCTTGGGCTTTATAATGCCGTGACCGATAACGGCGCGGGCGGTCTTGCGTCCTCTGTTGGTGAAATGGGCGAAGGCTCTGGCGGGTTTAATCTCGCGCTTGATAAAGTACCGCTGAAATATCCAGGCATGCAACCTTGGGAAATTTGGATTTCCGAATCCCAAGAACGCATGACAATGGCCGTGCCGCCTGAAAACGTTGATGAGATCACAAAGCTCTTTGCCAAACGTGGCGTGGAAGCATGGGACATTGGTGAATTTACCAATAATGGTCGCGCAAAACTCACATGGGAAAATGACACAGTCATGGATATCTCTATGGAGTTCCTCCATGACGGAAATCCAGAAACACCATTAGAAACAACCTTCACGCGAGGCGGTGAACCTGAACCGGAATTTGCAGAACCTACAGATCATAATCAAACATTGATGGAAATGTTGGGTCGTTTGAATATCTGCTCTAAAGAATTTGTTGCGGCGCAGTATGATCATAATGTTCAAGGTTCTGCCGTGCTTGGCCCTCTTCAAGGCAAAGGCCGCGTTTATACAGACGCCACCGTCAGCCGCCCTGTTTTGGATAGCAAACGTGCCGCGGTTCTTTCTCAAGGATTGGCACCTCGTTACAGTGACATTGACACACATCACATGGCCCGCGCGGCATTGGATAGCGCTGTTCGCGCCGCGATTTCCGCAGGGGGTGATATTGATCACCTTGCCTTGCTCGATAATATTTGCTGGTGTTCGTCCCATGATCCAGAGCGTTTAGGGCAACTTAAACGCGCCATGGCCGCCATTTATCATCTGGCCAAAACATATCGCACGCCGTTTATTTCAGGCAAAGATTCTATGTTCAATGATTTCAAAGGCTATGACGCAGATAATAATCCTGTTCACATTGCTATCCCTCCTACTCTTTTGATTTCAGGAATTGGTGTTATTAAAGATGTCGCTCATGCGGTTTCTCTCGATCCAAAACAAGCAGGTGATTTGGTTTACCTTTTGGGCGAAACAAAAGACGAGCTGGGTGCGTCAGAATATTATGATCACCTCGGGTATTTAGGAAACAACGTTCCTGAAATGCATGATGATGTGAATTACGCTCTCTATCGCGCTTTATCTGATGCCAATAAAAAACAACTTTGCGCCTCCGCGATATCCGTTGGTTTTGGTGGCCTTGGTATTGCTCTCGCGAAAAAATCAATAGCCAGTGGTTTAGGACTAGAGGTTACTCTTAATGATGAGTTGCGTTTAGATAAAACGCTTTATTCTGAAAGCCAAGGACGTATCGTTGTGACAATTGCCCCACAAGATAAAGACGCGTTTGAAAAGACATTTGGTAATTACAAATTTGTCCAGCAAATTGGAACAGTGACCGAAGACCCAACATTAAAAATAAACAGCAAGATTGCGGCTTCGACCTCTGATTTAGAAAAAGCCTATAAGGCCACCTTGGGAGGGTATTGATATGAAACATTTTTTCATTTCATTCTCTGCTTTAATTATCTTTTTTACTTTATATAATATATTTATCGCCACTCCAGCAGCAAAGAAGGAAAAACTGTTAGCTGAATATGAACAATGTAAAGAAATTAATTCTCGTTCATCTGGTTTTGAATGGTTAAGACAGTGCGATAATACAAAACCTTTAAGTAAAGAATGTAAAGTTATACTCGACGAAGATTATCCATGGGAATTATACCACCAATATAATGCCTATATAGATGGATATAGGTCTGAAGAAATTACAGAAGGATTTTCTAAATATTCTGAATTTACCTCTAAAGTTTCCGATTGCAGTTGTAAAACATTGCCTAAGAAAACTGCAGATATTGTAAATAATTCATTAAAAGAAGATAATGAGATTTGTTTACAAGAACTTGAAATTAAAAGTAGAATTTTATTATGACCGCACGCGCACTCATTATTACTGGATTTGGCCTCAATAGTGAGGAAGAAACGGCCAAAGGGTTTGAATATGTAGGCTTTGACGCTCAAATTCGTCACATCAATGACCTCGCAGAAAATCCAAAAGAATTAGAGCAGGTTCAGGTCATTTCTGTCCCTGGTGGTTTTTCTTATGGAGATGACACAGGGTCGGGCAATGCGTTTGCCCAAAAAATGCGCCTAACTCTTGGTGATGCGCTCAAAGAATTTGTACAGCGTGACACGCTCACCATTGGTATCTGTAATGGCTGTCAGGTTGTAGTGAATCTTGGCCTTGCCCCTGCCCTTGGCGGCGAATATGACGCGCGTCAAGTTGCCGTCACCCACAACGCAAGCGCGCGTTATCAATGTCGTTGGATTGACATGAAGGTTGAAAAAACATCATCGCCTTGGTTGCAAGGGATTGAGAGTTTACACGTTCCTGTCGCGCATGGTGAAGGACGCTTTATGATGGATGATGCCACACTTCAAGCTTTAAAAGATAACAATCAAATTGGGTTAAGATATGCGAAACCTTCTCCCCCCCTAGCCCCCCCGCAAGCGGGTGGGAATAGTAACGA
>CAYGPG010000018.1:0-36909 GCA_964351905.1 uncultured Micavibrio sp. | reverse complement strand
CTCAAGGTGTTAAAGATCGTAAACAATCACGTTCACGCTACGGCGCGAAACGTCCTAAGTAATTGTAGAGAATTAGAGGTTATATAAATGTCACGTCGTCACGCTGCAGAAAAAAGACAAATCTTACCAGATCCCAAATTTGGTGATTTAGTGCTTTCAAAGTTTATGAATAACTTAATGTTGGATGGTAAAAAATCCGTTGCTGAAAAAATTGTTTATGGTGCGTTGAGCATTATGGAAGAAAAAGGTCAGGGTATCGCAACCGATGATACTGATGGTGACACAAGTGGGTCTGCAACTGGCGCGGCTGGTTCTAAAGGCCTTGCAATCTTCAAGAAGGCTTTGGCTAAAGTTCGCCCACAAGTTGAAGTGCGTTCACGTCGTGTTGGTGGTGCAACCTATCAGGTTCCTGTTGAGGTGCGTTCAGAACGTGCGCAAGCCTTGGCCGTTCGTTGGTTGATTGGCGCGGCGCGTAAGCGTTCAGAAAATACAATGATGGAGCGTTTGGCGGGTGAGCTTTTGGATGCGGCAAATGACCGTGGTTCAGCAGTGAAAAAACGTGACGATACTCATAAAATGGCAGACGCAAACAAAGCATTTGCGCATTACCGTTGGTAAGATAAATAAGAATTTAGAGATTAAGAGAGAAAAATGGCTCGCGAACATAAAATTGAAAACTACCGTAACTTCGGCATCATGGCACATATTGATGCGGGTAAGACTACCTGTACTGAACGTGTTTTGTTCTACTCAGGTAAGTCACATAAAATTGGTGAAGTTCACGATGGTGCGGCCACGATGGACTGGATGGAGCAAGAGCAAGAGCGTGGAATTACAATTACCTCTGCTGCGACAACTACTTTCTGGGATGCTGAAAAAAATGGTAACTTTGCTGGTCAACGTTTCCGCTTAAACATTATTGACACACCGGGTCACGTTGACTTCACAATTGAAGTTGAGCGTTCTTTGCGTGTTCTTGATGGTGCGATTGCTGTTTTCGATGCGAACGCAGGGGTTGAACCACAAACTGAAACAGTATGGCGTCAAGGCGATAAATACCACGTGCCACGTATGTGTTTTGTGAACAAAATGGATAAAATTGGGGCAGATTTCTATAATACTGTCCAAATGATTATTGATCGTTTAGGTGCGACACCGCTTGTTATTCAATTGCCTATCGGTATGGAAGATAAATTTGAAGGTCATGTTGATCTTATCAAAATGAAAGCCATCACTTGGGATGGGGAGCAATTGGGCGCGACTTATGGTGAAAGTGACATCCCTGCGGATATCCTTGATAAAGCCAAAGAATGGCGTGAGAAATTGATTGAAACTGCTGTTGAGATGGATGATGCAGCAATGGAAGCTTACCTTGAAGGGAATGAGCCTGACGAGAAAACATTAAAGGCCTGTATCCGTAAAGGAACTATTGGTAACAAATTTGTGCCTGTTCTTTGTGGTTCGGCGTTCAAAAATAAAGGTGTTCAAACACTTCTTGATGCTGTTGTGGACTACCTTCCGTCACCAACAGATATTGGTGATACCAAGGGTATGAAAGTTGACTCCGATGAGCCAATGGTGCGTAAGCCTACCGATGATGAGCCTTTCTCTGCCTTGGCCTTTAAAATCATGAACGACCCATTTGTGGGATCTTTGACTTTCGCTCGTATTTATTCAGGTAAGATTGAGTCTGGTTCTTACGTTCAGAACTCTGTTAAGGGCAAACGTGAGCGTGTGGGTCGTATGTTATTGATGCACTCAAACAACCGCGAAGAAATAAACGAAGCTTTTGCGGGTGATATTGTGGCTTTCGTTGGTATGAAAGATACGACTACAGGTGACACGCTTTGTGATGCGGCGAACCAAGTTGTTTTGGAGCGTATGGAATTCCCAGAGCCAGTGATTGAGATTGCGGTTGAGCCTAAAACAAAGGCTGACCAAGAAAAAATGTCTACTGCGCTACAACGTTTGGCAGCAGAAGATCCATCTTTCCGTGTGAAGGTTGATCATGAATCTGGTCAAACAATCATCGCGGGTATGGGTGAGCTTCACTTAGATATCCTTGTGGATCGTATGAAACGTGAATTTAAAGTGGAAGCCAATATTGGTGCGCCGCAGGTTGCCTATCGTGAAACAATTACACGTGAAGCGGATGTTGATTATACACACAAGAAACAATCTGGTGGTTCTGGTCAATTCGCACGTGCACAATTTAAATTACGCCCATCTGGTGATAATGAAGATGGTACGCGCCAGGATTACAACTTCATCAATAAAGTTGTCGGCGGTAACATTCCTAAGGAATATATCCCTGGTTTCGAAAAAGGGATCGTGATGGCAAAGGCAACAGGTATTATGGCAGGCTTCCCTGTTATTAATATCGAAGTTGAGCTTTATGATGGGGCTTATCATGATGTTGACTCTAGTGCACTTGCTTTTGAAATTGCGGGTCGTGCAGGATTTAAAGAAGCAATGCAAAAAGCTGGCCCACAATTACTTGAGCCGATGATGAAAGTTGAAATTGTAACACCTGAAGATTATATGGGTGATATCATTGGTGACTTGAATTCACGTCGTGGTCAGGTTAATGAAATGACAGATCGTGGTAACGCAAAAGTTATTACAGCTTTTGTTCCATTATCAAGCATGTTTGGCTATATCAATACACTTCGTTCTATGTCACAAGGACGTGCACAATACTCAATGACATTTGATCATTACGAGCCAGTGCCGCAACAGATTGCAGATGAAGTTAGAGAAAAATTAGTAGGCTAAAGAGATTATTGAGTTAGGAAAATAAATTATGGATGCACAAGTAATTAGAATTCGCCTTAAGGCATTTGATCACCGTATTTTAGATACGTCGACAAGTGAAATTATTGGTACTGCAAAGCGTACGGGCGCAAGTGTTCGTGGGCCGATGCCTTTACCAACACGTAAAGAGCGTTTTACTGTTTTACAATCACCGCACGTGAACAAGAACTCTATGGAGCATTTTGAAATGCGCACCCATAAACGCTTGATCGATATTGTTGATCCAACACCACAAACAGTGGATGCGCTGATGAAATTAGATTTGGCTGCGGGTGTGGATGTAGAAATTAAAATTGCGCAGCAAGCTGCTTAAGAAAAAGAATTTATGTATGAGGGCAATCAAGTCCTCCTCTGATAAGGAAAAAAGAAAATGACACTAAGAACTGGAGTAATAGCACGGAAAGAAGGAATGACACGTATCTTCACTGAAGATGGTCGTCAGGTTCCCGTGACTGTACTTAAAATTGATAATTGTCAGGTGACTGGCATCATGACTGAAGAGAAGAATGGGTATTCTGCTGTTCAGTTGGGTGCAGGCAAGGCAAAAATTAATCGTACATCTAAAGCAATGCGCGGCGTTTATGCGAATGCAAAAATTGAGCCGAAGAAAAAAGTTGTTGAGTTTCGCGTTGATGCTGACCAGCTTCCTGAAGTTGGTGTTGAAGTCAGTGCGGCGCACTTTATTGTTGGGCAAAAAGTAGATGCGTGTGCAACATCAAAAGGTAAAGGTTTCCAAGGTGGTATGAAACGCCATAATTTTGGCGGTATGCGTGCAACACACGGTGTGTCTGTTTCTCACCGTGCATTGGGATCAACTGGTCAATGTCAAGATCCTGGTAAAGTTTTCAAAGGTAAGAAAATGGCTGGTCAAATGGGTAATAAGCGTATTACAACGCAAAACCTCGAAGTGGCTGCCATTGATTTGGAAGATAACTTGGTGTTGGTAAAGGGCGCTGTTCCTGGACCAAAATCTGGTTGGGTTTACCTTACGGACGCTGTGAAGAAAAAGTCACCTGAAGGTGTTCCTCTTCCAGTGGGCGTTATTGCAAACGCAGCCAATGATGCGCCTAAGGCTGAAGCACCTGCTGAAGATGCTGCGGCTGAAACAAACAATGAGGCTGGAGAATAATTATGAAAGTCGCTGTTAAAACATTAGAAAATAAAGATGCAGGTGAAATCACTCTTGAAAAGAGCGTTTTCGGTATCGAGCCTAATACAGATACAATCCAAAAAATGGTTGTTTATCAACTTGATAAACGTCGTGGCGGTAACGCTAAGACTAAAGAACGCCATGAAGTGTCTGGTACTGGTAAAAAGCCATTTGCACAAAAAGGTACAGGTCGTGCGCGTGCTGGTGACTTAAAACGTAACATTGACCGCGGTGGTGGTGTTGTTCACGGACCACGTGTTCGTTCACACGCAACAGATTTGCCAAAACGTATTCGTCAAATGGCGATGAAGTCTGTTTTGTCTTTAAAGGCCGCTCAAGGGAGGTTGATTATTCTTGATGATGCAAAATCTAAAGATCATAAAACAAAATCTATGGCCACTGCGTTGAAAAAATTTGGCTTTGCTTCTGCGTTAATCGTAGGCGGTAAAGAGATTGATGCAAACTTTGCACGCGCAACATCAAATATTCCATTAATTGATGTCTTGCCATCACAAGGTGCAAATGTGTATGACATGATGCGTCGTGACACATTAATCATGACAAAGGACGCTGTGGCGGACTTAACTGATAGATTAAAAGGGTAAATAAAATGGCTGCTAAGAAAAAAGAAAAAGTTGAAGTTGCAGAATGGATGTATGAAATCATTCGCCAGCCTCATGTGACTGAATAGTCTGCCAATGGTTCTGCTTTTGGGCAGGTTACATTTAAAGTGCCTTTGTCTGCTACAAAGCCACGCATTAAAACAGCAATTGAAACTTTGTTTAAAGTTGAAGTGACTGGCGTGAACACTTTGGTTCAAAAAGGTAAGACAAAACGTTTTAAAGGTATTAAAGCTTTCCGTGGCGATCAGAAAAAAGCGATCGTGACCTTAAAAGAAGGCCAAACAATTGATGTAGGAACGGGTCTATAAAGATCTGAAATAATTATGGCGGCTCGCCGAGAATGAGTAGAGGAAAATAAAATGGCATTAAAAAAATATAAACCACGTTCAGCAGGACTTCGCGCTCTTATCACTGTAGATCGCTCAAGCTTGCATAAAGGTGCACCTGAAAAGACTCTTCTTGAAGGTAAGAAGAAAAATGGTGGTCGTAACAATACCGGTCGTATTACTTGTCGTCACAAAGGTGGCGGTCACAAGCAAAAATACCGTGTTATTGATTGGAAGCGTACAAAATTTGACGTTGAAGCAACAGTGCTACGTTTGGAATATGATCCAAACCGTACAGCGTTCATTGCCTTGATTGAATACACTGATGGTGAGAAAGCTTACATTATTGCGCCACAGCGTCTTCAAGCAGGTGATAAAGTTATTGCTGGTGAGAAAGTTGATATTAAGCCAGGTAATGCAATGCCTCTTAAAGGGATGCCTGTTGGTACCATCATCCATAATGTTGAGATGAAGGCTGGTAAAGGCGCGCAAATGTGTCGTTCAGCAGGTACATATGCTCAGCTCGTTGGTCGTGACCAAGGTTATGCGCAAGTGAAATTGGCTTCTGGTGAACTTCGTAAAGTGCGTCAAGAATGCATTGCTTCTGTTGGTGCGGTGTCAAACCCTGATCACATGAACTCAAACCTTGGTAAAGCAGGACGTAAGCGTTGGATGGGTGTTCGCCCAACCGTTCGTGGTGTTGTGATGAACCCAGTTGATCACCCACATGGTGGTGGTGAAGGTCGTACTTCTGGTGGACGTCACCCTGTATCATTCTCAGGTGTGCCAACCAAAGGATATAAAACACGTAGTAATAAAGCGACAGATCAATTTATTGTTCGTCGTCGTAAGAAGTAATTAAGAAGGAAATAAAGATATGTCACGTAGTATTTGGAAAGGCCCGTTTGTTGATCGTCATCTTTTGAAAAAGGTGGAAGATGCCGCAGCTGGTAAAATTAAAGGCGTAATCAAAACTTGGTCGCGTCGTTCAACGATTTTGCCGCAAATGATTGGTCTAACTTTTGGTGTTCATAACGGCAATAAATTCATTCCTGTTGTGATTACAGACAATATGATCGGTCATAAGCTTGGTGAATTTGCACCAACAAGAACGTATAACGGCCATCAGGCAGATAAAAAAGGCAAAAAATAATTTTTTTGAAAGTGGATTAAGATAATGGGACAGACAGCAAACGAAAGACGCGTTAGCGACAATGAAGCCATGGCAATGGTGAAGCATTTGCGTACATCTCCGCAGAAATTGAATCTGGTTGCACAGACAATTCGTGGTAAAGATGCGGGCAAGGCTTTGATTGACTTGGAATTTAACAATCGTCGTATTTCACAAGATGTGCGTAAATGCCTACAATCTGCAATTTCAAATGCAGAAAACAACCATGGTTTAGATGTTGATCGTCTTTATGTGGCAGAAGCATTTGTTGGTAAAGATTTGGTGATGAAGCGTTTTCGTCCCCGTGCCCGTGGTCGTGCCGCCGCCATCTTGAAGCCATTTAGCCGTTTGACTGTAATCGTGCGCGAGCGCGAAGATGACGCAGCGAATAAGAAAGCAGCTCCAGTTAAAAAAGCGGAAGCGAAGAAGGTCGATGTGACTAAGTCTGCGCCTAAGACTGAAGCGAAAAAAGAAGAAACAAAAACTGAAGCTAAGAAAGCTCCAGCGAAAAAAGCAGCAGCGAAGAAAACTGCAGCTAAAAAAGCTCCGGCCAAAAAAGCCGCCGCTAAAAAGACAACGACCAAGAAGAAGGACAAGTAATCATGGGTCAGAAAGTTAATCCAATTGGTATTCGCCTCGGCATCAACAGAACATGGGATTCACGTTGGTTTGATGACCGTAATTATGCTGATAAGTTGATACAAGATCTTGAACTTCGCAAGTATGTTCAAACGAAGTTGAAAGCGGCTGGTATCTCAAAAGTTATCATCGAGCGTGCAGCGAAGAATACACGCGTGACTGTTTACACAGCACGCCCAGGTGTGATCATCGGTAAAAAAGGCGCAGATATTGAAACTTTGCGTAAAGATTTGTCAAAAATTGCGGGTAGTGACGTAGCCTTAAACATCGTTGAAATTCGCAAGCCTGAAATTGATGCACAATTGGTTGCTGAAGGTGTTTGTCAGCAATTAGAGCGTCGTGTGTCTTTCCGTCGTGCGATGAAACGTGCGGTGCAATCAGCTCTTCGTTTGGGTGCCTTAGGTATTCGTTTGAACGTAGCTGGTCGTTTGGGCGGAGCAGATATTGCGCGTACGGAGTGGTATCGTGAAGGTCGCGTTCCATTACATACATTGCGTGCAGATATGGATTACGGTTTTGCAGAAGCTTTAACAACTTACGGTATCATTGGTGTTAAAGTTTGGTTATATAAAGGCGACGTTATGGGGCATGACCCAATGGCACGTGATAAGAAAATGGCAGAAGCTCAAGGTGGCCCTTCACAAGGTCGTAGAGATTAAGTTTAATTAGGTTTACATAATATAGAAAATGGTATAAAGAGATGTTACTACCAAAGAAGACAAAATATAGAAAAGCCCATAAGGGACGTATTCACGGGAATGCCAAAGGTGGCACGGACTTGAATTTCGGTTCATGTGGATTAAAGGCTATGAGCCCTAATCGTATTACAGCGCGTCAAATTGAAGCGGCCCGTCGTGCGATTACACGTCACATCAGACGTCAGGGTAAAGTTTTTATTCGCATTTTCCCAGATGTGCCTGTATCGAAGAAGCCTCTTGAGGTTCGCCAAGGTAAAGGTAAGGGGTCTGTTGAATATTGGGCGTGCCGTGTTAAGCCAGGTCGTATCATGTTTGAACTTGATGGTGTAGAGCCAACTTTGGCACGTGAAGCAATGGAATTAGCGGCAATGAAATTGCCAATTAAAACAAAATTTGTCACACGTGTAGGGGAATAAACTGGATATAAATTTGAAGGAGGCCGTAGCGGGTTTACCCGCCTGAGGCCAAAACGAGGAACGAAGAAGATGAAAGCAGAAGATTTAAAAGGTAAGTCAGCAGATGAGCTGAAAAAAGTACTTCTTGAAAAACGTAAAGAGCAATTCAACCTGCGCTTTCAACTTTCAGGTGGCCAATTAGAGAACACATCGCAAATGCGTAAACTTCGCCGTGAAATTGCACGCGTGAAGACATTTATTAATCAGCAGTCAAAAGCTGCGTAAGTTTTAGGTAGTAGGAGAAAAGAAATATGCCACGCCGCGTTTTAGAAGGAGTAGTAACAAGTGATAAAATGGACAAGACCGTAACGGTTCTTGTTGAGCGTCGCTTTATGCACCCTAAATATAAGAAATACATTAAGCGTTCTGCAAAATATGCGGCGCATGATGAGAATAACAGCGTAAAAGAAGGCGAAACCATTCAAATTATCGAATGTGCGCCAATTTCTAAGCGTAAAACTTGGACTGTTGTGAAAGAAGGTTCTGCGGCTCCGACGAAGGCAGAAAAAGCAGCAGCAGCTGCCAAAGTGCCTAAAAAGGAAGCAGCTCCTAAAGCAGAAGCAAAAAAGCCAGCTGCTAAAAAAGCTCCAGCCAAAAAAGCCGCCGCTAAAAAGACTGCGGCTAAGAAAAAAGATTAATTAAGAACTGAAAAGTAGAAGTAGAGAATTGTCATGATACAGATGCAATCAAATATGGAAGTAGCAGATAACTCAGGCGCCCGTCGCGTAGAGTGTATCAAGGTACTTGGTGGTTCACACCGACGCACAGCCAATATTGGCGATGTTGTTGTTGTGTCGGTTAAAGAAGCTATTCCGCGCGGTCGTGTAAAAAAGGGAACAGTGCATAAAGCTGTTATCGTTCGCTCACGCCATGGTTTAAACCGTCAAAGTGGTGAAAAAATCCGTTTTGATACGAACGCTTGTGTTTTGATCAGCGCAAATGGCGAGCCATTAGGCACACGTATTTTTGGCCCAGTCACACGTGAATTGCGTGGTAAGGGTTACATGAAAATTATTTCACTAGCTGGAGAGGTTCTATAATTATGACACAGGCTAAAATGAAAATTAAAAAAGGTGACACAGTCATCGTTAATACTGGTAAAGATAAAGGCAAAAAAGGCGAAGTTTTGAAAACGATGCCAACGAAGTCACGCGTTTTTGTGCAAGGCGTAAATGTTGTTAAGAAACACACTAAGCCTACACAACTTTCTGCGGGCGGTATTGTTGAGAAAGAATTGTCAATTCACATCTCAAACGTGTCTTTGGCTGACCCTAAAGAAGATAAGCCAACACGCGTTGGTTATAAGACGCTTGAAAACGGCAAAAAAGTTCGTGTCGCTAAGCGTTCTGGCGAAACATTGGACTCATAAGGAATAGATAAAATGAGTGAAGCAAAGAAACAGAATAAAAACGAAGCAAAAGTACAGCCGCGTTTCAGAAAACGTTACGAAGACCAAATTCGTGGCGCTTTAAAGGAGAAGTATGGCTTCAAAAATGATATGCAGATCCCGAAGTTGGATAAAATTGTCATTAACATGGGTGTATCTGAAGCAACGACTGACCGTAAAGCGGTTGAGAGTGCAGCCAATGACTTGAGCCTGATCGTTGGTCAAAAAGCGGTTATCACGAAGGCGAAAACATCGAATGCGGCGTTTAAAGTGCGCGAAGGTATGGATCTTGGTTGTAAGGTGACTTTACGTGGTGCGCGTATGTATGAATTTTTAGACCGTTTGGTGACTATCGCCTTGCCACGTGTTCGTGACTTCCGCGGTATTAACGGTAAAAGTTTTGATGGTCGTGGTAACTATGCCATGGGTATTAAAGAACATATTATCTTCCCTGAAATTGCTTACGATAAAGTAGACAAGATTCGCGGAATGGACATCATCATTTGCACAACAGCGGCAAATAACGATGAAGCAAAAGAATTATTACGTGGCTTTGATATGCCTTTCAAAGACTAACGAAAAAGATTAATTAGGAGCGATTAAACATGGCTAAGGTAAGTGCAGTACAAAGAGATATAAAACGTCGTAAGCTGGTAAAAAAATACGCAGCAAAACGTGCGGAATTAAAAGCGATTATCATGGATAAAAGCAAAAGCGTTGAAGAGCGTTTTGCGGCTACCTTGACAATGGCAGAACTTCCAAAGAACTCTGCAAAAATTCGTCAAATGAACCGTTGTGCTTTAACGGGTCGTCCACACGCTGTTTATCGTAAATTTAAATTGTCACGTATTGCGGTACGTGATCTGGCTTCACGTGGCGAATTGCCAGGTGTTACAAAAGCCAGCTGGTAAGAATAGAAAAAGAAGAGGATATAAAATATGTCTATGAGTGATCCTTTAGGAGATATGTTGACTCGCATTCGTAATGCGCAACAAGCGAATCTACCTACGACACACTGCCCGTGGTCTAATCTACGTGAAGCTGTATGTAATGTATTAAAAGATGAAGGTTTCATCCGTGGTTTCAACACTGTTGATCTTGATAACAACAAAAAAGACCTCGTGATTGAGCTTAAATATGACGAAGGTCAAGCCGTGATCCGTGAATTAAAGCGCATCTCTAAGCCTGGTCGTCGTGTGTATTCAAAAATTAAAGATCTACAACCTTTCTATAATGGTCTTGGTATTTCTGTTATCTCAACACCACAAGGCGTGATGGCAGACCACAAAGCCCGTAATGAAAATGTAGGTGGAGAGGTTCTTTGTCAGGTTTACTAAGAGAGAACTTGATCTGAAACGCGGTTCATAAGAACACGCACTTAAGGTTTAAAAAGGAAAAAAGAAAATGTCACGTATCGGTAAAAGACCAGTTGAAGTGCCTGAAAATGTTACACTTGATGTAAACGGTCAGGATGTAAAAGCAAAAGGCGCAAAAGGCGAGCTTTCCCTTCGTATTCATGATGATGTATCTGTGAAGTTAGAAGATGGTAAGGTTGTTTTTGCTCCTCGCACGCAGTCACTTCACGCGAAAAAATTATACCCAACAATGCGCACATTGGTGAGCAATATTGTTGAAGGTGTAGCAAATGGTTTTGAAAAATCTCTTGAGATTCAAGGGGTTGGTTTACGTGCCAATATGCAAGGTAACACTCTTGTCATGCAGCTAGGTTTTTCACATGAAGTACGTTTTGATGTTCCATCAGATGTAACAGTTACCGTTGAAGATCAAACAAAGATTAAAGTTGCGGGTATTGATAAGCAGCTTGTTGGTGAAGTTGCCGCAAAAATCCGCGCATTCAAAAAACCTGAGCCATACAAAGGTAAGGGTATTCGTTATGAAGGCGAATATGTGATGCGTAAAGAAGGTAAGAAGAAATAACATTTAGTTTCATTTAAGGTACAAAACTATGACACAAAAAAGAATGACACCGTTTAATCGTCGTAAAATGGGTAACCGCTCAAAACTGCGTCGTGTTAATATTGAACAGAACCCAAATCGTGCTATTCGCCCGCGTTTGTCTGTTCACCGCACAAATAAGCAAATTTATGCTCAGATCATTGATGATATCAAGGGTGTGACATTG
The DNA here is from genome assembly GCA_964351905.1 of uncultured Micavibrio sp. GTDB lineage: Bacteria > Pseudomonadota > Alphaproteobacteria > Micavibrionales > Micavibrionaceae. The sequence continues at coordinate 25,503 of CAYGPG010000018.1, read as the reverse complement.
GCTTCTGCGTCTTCAATGGATAAAGATGCAGGCATTAAAGTTGGTCACTCCGTTGATGCCGCTTCTAAAGTTGGTAAGTTGATTGCCGAACGTGCAGTTAAAGCAGGCGTTAAAAAAGTACAATTTGATCGTGGTGGTTTTGTCTATCACGGACGTATTAAGGCAATTGCAGACGGTGCGCGTGAAGGCGGACTTGAGTTTTAATTTAAAAAGAGATTTATTAGGAGTATTACAGCATGGCACATCCATCTGACCCAAAATTTAATAAAGAAGAACGCGAAGAAAACGAATTTCACGAGAAGCTCGTTGCCGTCAACCGTGTTGCCAAAGTGGTAAAAGGTGGACGTCGTTTCGGTTTTGCGGCCTTGATGGTTATCGGCGATGGTAAAGGCCAAGTCGGTACAGGTCACGGTAAAGCAAAGGAAGTTCCTGAAGCAATCCGTAAGGCAACTGAACAAGCAAAACGTAATATGATCCGTGTTCCTTTACGTGAAGGTCGTACAATTCATCAGGACGTTAAAGGTCGTGCGGGTGCTGGTAAAGTTATCCTTCGCTCTGCGCCTGTTGGTACTGGGGTTATTGCCGGTGGTCCAATGCGTGCCGTTCTTGATTGTCTTGGTATTCAGGACGTTGTTGGTAAAGCGGTTGGGTCATCTAACCCTTACAACATGGTGAACGCGACTTTTGATGCGTTAAAGCGTATGGAAAGCCCACGCCAAATTGCAACACGTCGCGGTAAAAAAGTAAGCGATGTTATTGCGGCACGTGAAACTGCACGTGGTGGTAAGGTTGAAGACGCCCCTAAAGAAGAGAAAAAAGCGTAATTATTTAACGTTAGAATATTAGGAATAAGATAATGGCTAAAGATAAGAAAACAGTAACAGTGACACAAACCGGTTCAGCAATCGGTCGTAAGCAATACCAGCATGCGAGCCTTAAAGGGCTTGGCCTTGGTCGCATCGGTCGCACAAAAACTTTAGAAGATACACCAAGTGTTCGTGGCATGATTAACGCCGTAGCCCATTTGGTAAAAGTAGAAGACGCCGCTTAAATTTAAACGGTATTAAAAGGAATTAAAGACATGAAACTCAATGATTTAAAAAACCAAGAAGGTTCTACGCACAACACAAAGCGTAAAGGACGTGGCATTGGTTCTGGTAAAGGTAAGACCTGTGGCGTTGGTCAAAAAGGTCAAAAGGCGCGTTCTGGTGTAGCGATTAAAGGTTATGAAGGCGGTCAAATGCCTTTGTACAAACGTCTGCCTAAGCGTGGATTTAGCAACAACCAATTCGGTAAGCGTTTTGCGACGGTGTCTTTGGCACGTTTGCAGCAAGCTATCGATGGTAAAATGATTGACGCGAAAAAGACAATTGATGCGGATACGCTTGTAGAAGCAAATGTGATCACACGTAAGTTTGATGGTATCCGTGTTCTTGGTAATGGTGCACATCTTTTGAAAGCAAAATTGGACATCAAAGTATCTGGTGCTTCTGCTTCTGCTAAAGAAGCGATTGAAAAAGCGGGCGGTAAAGTTGAAGTTCTGGAAGCTGAAACAAAAGGCCCACGTCATAAGAGCAAAGACGCTCCTGCAAAAGAAGCGGCGGCGAAAGCAAAAGCTAAGAAATAAAACAAGTTTCCCCTTTATAGGGAAAGAGAAAAAAGGCTTCCTAGCGGTAGGAGCCTTTTTTTGTGTCTTAAATCTGTGTGCTCTTGAAATCTATAAACAGTTCTCCGCATAAACGAAACCCCGCACATGATGCGGGGTCTTGTCGTTATTAGATCCCGTTTTGAAAACAGGATTTCACTAATGGCTTATTTGCCTTTTAACACCTCAGGATTAGAAATTTCTAATGTACGGGTTGGGAATGGAATGGAAATTCCATCTTTATCCAATTGCTCCTTAATGGCTTTTTTCAAGTCCCATTGAACAACAAAGAAGTCCTGTGTTTTTGTCCAAACGCGAACCTTTAAATTCACCGATGAATCTGCCATCGCATCAACAACGATAATTGGCTCTTTCCCTGCGGTTGGGACAAGGCGTTTTTCTTTGGCCAATACTTTGTTCACGGTCTTAATCGCTTTGTCGATATCGCTATCATAACTAATGCCAACGGCAATATCCTGACGGCGTTGCTTGTTGCGCGAGTAATTGGTAATTTCATTGCCCCAAATACGGCTGTTTGGCGCAAAAATATATTTGTTATCTGGCGTGTTTAACTCCGCACCGAACAAACCCAATGACGTAACTGTCCCGCCCGTTGAGCCAAATTCAATATAATCGCCGACGCCAAACGGACGTAGAATTAGCATCATAACACCCGCGGCCACGTTGCTTAATGTGCCTTGCAAGGCCAAACCAATAGCCAAACCAGCAGCACCCAAAACGGCGAGTAAACTGGCAGTTTCAATGCCAAATTGCCCCAAAACCGCGACGAGCGATACCGCCATAATCACATATTTGGCAAATCCGCCAAGGAAGCTCGAAATCGTCTTATCAAGTTTTTTGATATTGGTAATACGACGACGCGCCCATGATCCAATAATCCAACCAGCGATCAGGATTAATAACGCGCTCAAAAGACGCATTCCCCATGTCACAATCAGATCCAAATGCTCACTATACTGACTAATATCAAATTCCATCGTTTTTCCTTTTAATGTTTAAGTTATTTCTTATCCCTGTGGCGGACGGATTTCTTTTTGATGTCGCCGAAGGGGTTTTTACTGGTTCTAACCAAAAGTCTTACAGCGACGCCTTTTAGGCCGAAGTCATCGCGTAGACCGTTTAAGATATAGCGTTTATATGTTTCAGGCAGTTCCTTCGGGCGGGAAACCCATAGTGCGAAGGTTGGCGGACGAATATTTATTTGCGTCATGTATTTTAAACGGTTGGAAAGCCCCCCAACGAGCGGAGCGGGGTTTTGGCTTTCACGTGCCGCCATCCATCTATTCATTTTAGCGGTAGGCACGCGTTTATTCCAAAGGGTGTAAATATCCAGAATGCTTTGCATGAGAAAGCCGAGGTTACGGTTATTCAGCGCGGAAATTGTTGCGGCAGGAATATTACGTACCTGTCCTAACCCTGTTTCTAATTTATAATTGAGAAGCGCGAGCGTTTCTTTTTTGGCTTCTTCCCCCTTGATCAAATCCCATTTGTTAATGGCGATAACCATGGCGCGACCTTCTTTTAAGATATGATCAGCAATTTGTAAGTCTTGTTTATCGAGCAGAATTTCGGCATCGACAACGAGGATCACAACTTGCGCGAGGCGAATGGCGCGCAAAGAATCCTCAACGGACATCTTTTCAATATTATGTTCAATCTTTGATTTGCGGCGCATCCCTGCGGTATCGACCAGCTTCATTTTACGCCCGCCAAATTCCCAATTCACGGCGATGGCATCGCGGGTGATACCGGCTTCTGGCCCCGTCATCACGCGGTTTTCTTCAAGAAGACTGTTGAGGAGCGTTGATTTACCTACATTGGGGCGACCAACAATAGCGACCTTGATAGGTTTTTCACCATCATCTTCGATATCAAGGGCGGCGAAGTCAAAATTGTCGTCGCCTTCAAGGGCATCTAAATCTTCGAAATCTGGCAGTTGATCTGCGCCATCTTCGACAATTTCTTCTTCTTTAGGGAAGTGGGGTTCGAAGGCGAAATAAAGGTCTTCAATGCCGTGACCGTGGGCGGATGAAATGGGGATAGGTTGTCCAAATCCGAGGGAGTAAGCTTCGCCTAAACCTGAGGAAACGGCGCTGTCGCTTTCACATTTATTAACGGCGAGGACGACGGGGTGTTGTTTTTTGCCCTTTTGTTTTCTCAGCCAGCCAGCAAAATATTCATCAATAGGGGTCACACCTGCGCGACCATCAATGAGAAACAGGATAGCGTCTGCTTCGGCAATACCTTCTTCGGTTTGTTTACGCATGCGTCCTTCGATGGAGTCATCAAAAGATTCTTCTAACCCTGCGGTATCAATAATTCTGACTTTTTGATCAAGAAGGTAGCCTTCGGCTTCCCGCCAGTCGCGCGTTACCCCTGGTGTGTCATCAACGATGGCGAGTTTTTTCTTCGCCAGTCTGTTAAACAGCGTGGATTTTCCAACATTTGGACGACCAACAATTGCAATAGTAAAAGTCATTTATCTTTACTTTCTGACATCGTTAATGCGCTCCTGAAATAGAAAATTATTCTGCGTCGCTTTTGCCTTGTCAGAAAGTAAAGCTAAACGACTTTTATTAACTGATGTTGTACTGGATAACCCGTATCTAATCAAGCTTAGCGATAGGCGAGGAGGTCGCCATCTTCAGATAAGAAGTAGAGGCTAGCATTCGCAATGATGGGGGCACGTTTTACTGTTTCTTTGACTGTCCATTGTCCTATCAACTTACCCGTAATAGGGGCGTATTCAAGGACTCTTCCGTCTGTGCCCGTAACCATGAGCCTTCCGCCTGCCATGACTGGGCCATACCACGATAATAAGCCTTCACGATCTTTCATGTCTTTATATTTGGGAACATCGGACAACCATAAAATTTCACCATTTAATGCGTTAACGGCAACGAGCTTATAATCATTGCTCATAACATAAACGGTGTTTCCCGCAAGCCATGGTGTTTCAGCACTACCAATTTCTTTCTCCCATAGAAGTGTTCCATTTCGCTTGTTATAAGCCGCCATTTTGCCGCCAAAGCTAATAGCGATTAATAAGTCTCCATTTAAAATAGGAAGGCCACGGATGTCAGAGAGGCCAGACATACCGCCCAAACGCAGGGAATTAGATAAACGATCCGTCCAGATAACGGCACCATTTTCAACGCGTAAGGCTACAACTTCACCCGAAGATAAAGCCGCAACAATAATTTGTTCATCAGCGGTTGGGCTAGCGGCCCCTAATAAACCAGTTGTTTCACCAATTCCTTGATATTCCCATAGTAATTTTCCATTACTGGAATTAAGGGCAAAAACATTGTTATTTAACGCAGTCACAAAAACGCGACCATCTTTAATTGTTGGCGCAGCACGTGAACCAGCATTAATTTTTGTTCGCCATTGAATTTTTCCAGTTTCCGTTTCAAGGGCTAAAACTTCGTTGTAACCAGATGTGACGAATAGCATACCATTATCATAGGCAACACCACCGCCAATAACGGCTTCGTTATCAATAAGGCTTCTGACATTTGTCTCCCAGATGATTTTACCTGTTTGGTCATGAAAAGCTCTCACACGTGACTTTGTGTTTAAGGCGTAAATTTTACCACCGCCAATTACAGGCTGTGAGGTGAGGGGGAGATCTTTTGTGCTTCCTTGGCCTATATCGCTATTCCATATGCGTTCAAGCTGACTGCTTTCGCCCAATAAAAGATTTTGCATTACATGGTCGGGGTATCCGCCATTTTGTGGCCATTCAACGTTTTTAATGGGTGTTGGTACTGTAATGATATCATTTAGATTTTCGTTCGTGCTTGGGCGTAGCTCACGATCAAGGTCTAATATTGAAATACGTTCACCTGGTAACGGGGGTTGGTCTGGTTCAGAATCAAAAAAAGAACAAGCACTGAGTAGAGAGGCGGATACTAAAATAAGAGCAAACTTATTCATGATATTGGTTCCTCCTCATCTGCTTTCGTTTTTGTTTGTGCCTTCATTTTGTATACATGCAAGAGAGCCAATCCTCGTTCCTTTATAGAGGTCGGTATCGTATTTACATTTTCAAATTCTTGAAGATATGAGAGCGCTTTGTTGTAGTCTTCTTGAGAAGCATACAAAGCAGCGGCTTCAATACGTGCATGCCAAATCCATGGGCTTTTATCATTCGCTAGCAAAGGCTTTAAAATATTAAATTCTGGTTTTGCTGCGTTTTGTACATAAAGAATTCTGGCTAAATCCCTTAAGTCACGCGGCGTTGATCTGTCTTCAACGATAACAGCGTAAGTTGTTGCTGCTTTTTCTTTTTCGCCTTCACTGATGGCAATGCTAGCTTTGGTAAAGCCTGCGATGGCTGCTTGGCTTTTACGACTTTCTTTAAATAATATATCTAATTCTTTGGCAGGTTCCCGGCTATCAAAAGCCTGCAATAACTTAGCAGTCTCTTCTTGATTACGGCTTGTGTTCCAACTGTGATAAGCGCTTGTAAGGCTTGCACTTAGAATGAGAATAGCGATAGCGGCAATGATCGTATTTTTATACTCATTCCAGATATTCAGTAATTTTTCTTTTTGCATCGCTTCGTCAACTTCGTGAAAAATATCAGACATAATTAAAAATTCCTTTGTAATTTTTAAAGGGCCGTCATGCGGGTAAACCCGAGGACGCTCTTACACATATTATTCTTGCGCATAGTGTAGTCAAAATTATGTCCGTTTCCAGTGCAAAATGGGGTATAATGAGAACTATGAGCGTAAAACCACCGCAAGGTCAGAAAATTGGCTATACCCGTAAGGAATTTGGCGCAATTTTTCAAATATACAGCCGTAATGTCTATACGGGCATATTCAAGGATTTCTCCTTTATCGATATTAATGGCAAATATTACATCTCTTTTCGCGAAGAAGCGGGCAAAACGCCGCTTGTAACGATAGAAAAACGCCGTTTAGGACCCGATAGAGTGCTTTTTATTGCCACAACGCCAGGTCCACGCGATACATTGGTTGAAATTGCGCGTAGTGAGAAAATTGATGCGTTTGTGAGCCAACTTTCTGAAAAAATTGAAACTTTCCGCCTTAGTCGCCTTTCTGGAAATGTTAAATCTTTAAGATAATTGAATATCTTTTTTATTGAAGGAAACTTCTATAAACTCTTAAACGAAATAAATATTCGTTTGAAAAGGGAAGTATCATGTCAAAAATCAAAGTTAAAAATCCTGTCGTTGAAGTCGATGGTGATGAAATGACACGCATTATCTGGAAGATGATTAAAGATAAATTTATTCATCCTTATTTGGATATTGATTTGAAATATTATGATCTGTCTATTCAAAGCCGCGATGCAACTGCTGACCAAATTACCGTTGATGCGGCGAACGCGATTAAAGAACATGGTGTTGGTATAAAATGCGCGACCATTACACCGGACGAGGCGCGCGTTGAAGAATTTAAATTGAAGAAAATGTGGCGCTCCCCCAATGGGACGATCCGTAATATTTTAGGGGGAACGGTTTTTCGTGAACCTATTGTCACAAAAAATGTTCCTAAATATGTGCCAGGGTGGGAGCAGCCAATGGTTGTGGGGCGTCATGCATTTGGCGATCAATATAAAGCAACAGACATTAAAATTCCGTATGCTGGAAAATTAAAAATGGTGTTTGAGCCTGCAGATGGTGGTGAGGCGCAAAGTTGGGATGTTTTTGATTTTGAATCCGCTGGCGTGGCGATGGGGATGTATAATCTGGATGAGTCCATTAGAGGTTTTGCCCGTGCTTGTTTTAACTATGGTTTGCAACGCCAATATCCTGTTTATCTGTCGACCAAAAACACAATCCTGAAGCAATATGACGGAAAATTTATGGAGATTTTCCAAGAGGTCTATGATGCCGAATTTAAAGGTGAATTTGAAAAACAAAAATTGTGGTACGAACACCGTTTGATTGATGACATGGTCGCCTATGCGATTAAATCAAAAGGTGGATTTGTATGGGCGTGTAAAAATTATGATGGGGATGTGCAATCTGACATCGTCGCGCAAGGGTTTGGATCATTAGGGTTAATGACATCGGTTTTATTAACGCCTGATGGAAAAACGGTTGAGGCAGAGGCCGCGCATGGGACCGTCACACGCCATTATCGCGAACATCAAAAGGGAAATGAAACGTCAACCAATCCGATTGCTTCTATCTTTGCATGGACGCGGGGATTGCAATATCGTGGGCAGTTTGATGATACGCCAGAAGTTGTTGATTTTGCCATAGCGTTGGAACAATCTTGTATTGAAACCGTTGAAGAAGGGCACATGACCAAGGATTTAGCGCTTTTAATGGGCGCAGATCATGTGTACTTAAATACGACACAATTCATGGATAAAGTCGCAGAGAATTTTAAAAAGAAAGTATCTTAGAAAATGAATAAATTAGTCTTAATTGCTTTTGCGGCCTTCACATTTTTAGGCGTAGATAAATTAAACGCGGCACCCTATGCCAAAGATTATTTTGGGGAGACAGTGGTGCATAAAGCGGCATTTGAGGATACGCTTATTCATATGGCGCGCGAAAATGGTCTGGGCTTTGTTGAGCTTCGTGCTGCAAACCCAACGCTGGATCCTTGGATTCCAGGAGCAGGGGCACGCATTATATTGCCTAAGAAACATCTTCTTCCTGACGCGCCCAGAAAAGGGTTGGTGATTAATTTGGCCGAAATGCGGGTTTATTATTTTAAGGAAGAAGGTAAAGAGCCACAAACTTACCCTATTAGTATTGGACGTGATGGACTTCAAACGCCAATAGGTACAACAAAAATTGTACGTAAAAAAGAGGGACCGACATGGCGTCCGACAGCAAGAATGCGTAAAGAAGATCCTGAACTTCCTGCCTCTGTCGGGCCAGGTCCAGACAATCCATTGGGTTCGCACGCGCTGTATTTAGGATGGCCGCAATATCTTATGCACGGCACGAATAAGCCCTATGGTATTGGTCGCCGTGTGAGCAGTGGTTGCATGAGAATGTATCCAGAGGACATTAAAGCGTTGTTCCCGCAAGTGCCAGTTGGCACGATGGTGACCGTTGTTGACCAGCCTGTAAAAGCAGGGTGGGTGGGTGATAGATTTTATATCGAGGTTAGTCCGAACCAAGATCAATCTTTAAAAATCGAAGAAGATGGTGTTGTGAAGTCCTATGAAATCACAGCGGAAGACATGAAACGTATTTCTAAAAAAGCGGGAGCGCACGCCGATAAAATTAATTGGTCATTGGTGCGTAAAACGGTTCAAGAACATCGCGGTGTACCCGTTTCTGTTTTGAAGGAGGGTGTGACAAGAAATCTTGCTTCTTCAGATGAAGTGCCAGAAGAAGAGATGGTTGAAGAATTAAAAGAGGTTAAAGTTGAAGAGCAAAAAACGGAACAGCCAATAAAGAAAGTTGAATCCGTGTTAACAAATTTTAACGTTAATAATTAGAGAGTCTATAGGCTTGCCGCGTATAGAATAGCAAAGGCGCTTGGGGCTAACAAAGGTATTGAATAAAGAAAATAAGATATTTTTTGTGATGAAAATAGTCCAATTAGCCCAACAACTAAACTGCCCATCCAAACAAAAACAGATTTTCTTGTAATCTCTGCCCCCAAGTTTGGTGAATTTTCCGTGACTTGAAAAACTTCAAAAGCAATTAAAGCATTTATTGTTATGGCGTAGAGAGGTCCCGCCAATAGAGCCAAAACGAATAATAGTAAAAAGCGGTAAATGAAATTCATTGAAAAAATAATAGTCTGAATTAGATTCATTAGGCAATAAAAAAGGCTGCATTGATTAAATCAAGCAGCCTTTAAATTATAGTATCAGTTAATTACTTAACTTGTCTGCTTTCGAAAACAGGAGCAGCTGAACGAACAACAGGCGCTTGTGCAGGTGATGTACCAACTGTACGCTCTTCAGCATAAGGAGCCTGTGTTAAAGTTTCATCAGCTTGACTGTATTGGTTGTCAGATGCACATGCTGCTAATAGAGCTGTAGAACCTAGAACAAGTGTAGATAAAAGTAGTTTTTTCATTTTTAATTTCCTTTTTTATAGTATGACACGGGACTGCCGTTCACCATTATTTGGCCTTCCCCGTTGGGAAAACTAACACTCTTATACAATAGAGTGTTCCACTTGATAACCGTTTTTTTCAAATTTTTTCAGTTTTTCCAACTGTTTTGATGGGATATCACAGAAAACAGCCGTTTTAGAGCTGATTTAATCTACTGCAAACTGTTTTTACGAACTTTTTTAAAGTAAGAATCGATACTTTTTAGCAGAGATTGCGCAATTTTTTCCTGATAACTAGTAGTTCTCAATAGCTTTGACTCTGATATGTTGGACATAAAACCCATTTCAACTAAGACAGAAGGAACATCAGGTGATTTTAAAACCGCAAATCCCGCATAGCGATGAGGTTTGGGTAAAACACGAATATTACTTTTTTGCATCTGCTCGACGACTGTATTTGCAAAGAATTTAGATTGGTTCATTGTGTCGCGCATTGCCAAATCAATAAGTATGTTTGCCACGTCTTTATCTTCATGGCTGAGGTCGACACCGGCGATTAAATCGACTTGATTTTCACGGGCTGCTAATTTGGCCGTTTGCGCATCAGATGATTTATTCGAAAGGGTGTAAATAGATGCCCCCCTCACATTTTCTTTATCAATCGAATCAGCGTGTAGAGATATAAATAAATCTGCTTTTTTATTTCTTGCAATCGCGCGCCTTTGGTAAAGCTTTAAGTACTTATCGCTATCACGCGTCAGATGAACACGGTACCGACCTGTTTCTTCTAATTCTCTCTTTAAGATTTTGGCTGCGGATAATGTGACGTGTTTCTCATAGGCTTTGCCTGCTCCAATAGCGCCCGGATCAGCCCCTCCATGTCCAGCGTCAATCACAATAAGCGGCTTGCGTAGTGGTGTCTGTGCAAAAGTGGAAGCTGGCTTAACAACAGCCGCTCTCGCGCTTATGGGTTTGCGGGGTGGGATAATGATACCAGATTTGGACGTTTTGGTTTGGTTAATTGGGTTATTAAGCTGCTTATTAATCAGGTTGGTAAGCGTATTTTGTTTTTCTGGTTGTTCATCTAAAAGGCCAAAGATTTTACGCTCTGTGGTTTGAAACGCGCTCTCACTAATATGTGAAAAATCTAAGACAAGGCGATAGGGTTGATTGCGATCTGCGGGAAGCATAAAAGCATTTTTTAGAACCGCAGGCTTGGTTAAATCAATGACCACACGTTTCGTTTTACTATTGAGTGTTCCAGAGCGGACATCAGTAACGTTAATTTTAGGCGGACGAGCAATTTCACCTGCTTTCCAATCAAAGTTAGGTAAATCAACGACAAGGCGGTAGGACTTATCGTTGGTTTTGGGTAGCATAAAGCTTCGAAACTCTGTTTGTTCATTTAGTTCTATAACCGCACGCACCTTATCAGAATGGAGGCCAAAACGGACTTTCTGCAATTCTAAAGCGTGCGCTTGAGAAGCTGCAATAAGACTGACAAAGCTAGCAGCAATCAGCGTGAGAATTAACTTTATGTTGAAGAGAGGTGGGCGCATGAACACTCTAAATATGAATTTACAATAACAATCTAACATAATGAATATGGCGACAGAAAGGCTCAATCTTCATATTAAGTGAAAAATTCAATCAAGGTGATTTTCTATCTTGTAAGTTTTGTATCACCGCTGTAATGTCTATTTGCGACACGTTGTAGCTTTAGCATAATTATTTGATTTAATTTGATTTTTTGGGTTTCGCTAGCTGCAATGGAAGAAGAACAGGTCTGAAAACTGAAGTAAGGCTTTAATTCCGGCGCCGGACATAAATTGTTAGTTTATGAGGATATCCCTCAAAGCCTTCGTTCGGCGATACCCTTATGGGTGGTGATAGCGAATTTTCACCTTATCGGAATATGAAAAAATTTAAACGCGCGTACGCGCTATTCCCGTTTTTGTCGCATGGGATGATGCGCCGTGCGCTTGTGAAAGAATGAGATAAAAATGACAAAAAAAATGTTAATTGACGCAACGCACCAAGAAGAAGTGAGAGTTGCCGTCGTTGATGCTAATCGATTGGTAGAATTTGATTATGAAAGTAAAGTTAGAAAACAAATTAAAGGCGGGATTTACCTTGCGAAGGTAACAAGAGTTGAGCCTTCCTTGCAAGCTGCCTTTGTGAACTACGGTGGTAACCGTCATGGTTTTTTACCATTTTCTGAAATACATCCAGATTACTTTCGTATTCCTGTGAGTGATCGCGAAGCCCTTATGGCAGAGCAACAAGCTGAATTAGAAAAGTTAGATGCTATTGAAGATGATGACGATGAAATTATTGATGCGGAACATGAAGCTGTAGATTCTGAGGATGAAGAGGATGATGATGAAGCCGTTGTTGAAGTGGGCGGCGCAGATAAGCCTGCCGATGACGATGATACAGATTTAAAGAAAAAGGTAGCTAAAAAATCTTCTAAGAAAAAAGCCACAAAAAAAGCAGCTAAAAAAACGAGCAAAAAAACATCTAAAAAATCTTCTAAGAAAGATGAAGATGAGTCCATTGGAAATAAAAAGAAGACAGACCAAGAAAAATCTGATGAAGAGCTAGATGCAGAAGCTTTAGAAAAAGCGCAAGCCTTAGAAACTCCAGAAGATGCGCCTGATAACGCGAATAAGCGTAAAGGGCGCCGTTACAGTAAAAAGAGCAAGCCTAAAACTGCCCTTATGCGCCGTAAGAAGAAAAAATCGGATGAAATTATTGATGACAATGAGAGCGGTAAGCCTTTCCGTTTTAATTTACGTCACAAATATAAAATCCAAGAAGTTGTAAAACGCGGTCAAATCATGCTTATTCAGGTTTCTAAGGAGGAGCGTGGAAATAAAGGAGCTGCTGTAACAACTTACATGTCGTTACCTGGTCGTTACTGTGTTTTAATGCCAAACAGCCCACGTGGCGGCGGTGTAAGCCGCAAAATTGGTAACTTTAAAGATCGCAAACGTATGCGCGACATCTTAAAGGAGCTCACAATTCCTGATGGTATGTCCGTTATTTTAAGGACAGCAGGCGTTTCAAGAACCAAGGCTGAAATTAAACGTGATTTAGATTACTTGACACGTCTTTGGAACACTATTCGTGAAGATACCTTAAAATCATCTGCGCCAGCTTTGATTAACGAAGAAGGCAATCTTATCAAACGTTCAATCCGCGATCTTTATACGCGTGATATTGATGAAGTGCTGGTTGCTGGTGAAAAGGGCTATAGAACAGCAAAGGATTTTATGAAGATGCTGGTACCTTCTCATGCGAAGAAGGTTGTAGAATATAATGATGATCGTGTGCCTCTTTTTCATCGTTATCATGTTGAACAACAAATATCTGAAATTGGTCAAATTTCGGTGACGTTAAAATCAGGTGGATATTTGATTATTAACCCAACGGAAGCTCTTGTTTCTGTAGATGTGAACTCCGGTAAGGCGACGAAAGAACGTCATATTGAAGAAACGGCGTTAAAAACCAATATGGAAGCCGCAGAAGAAGTGGCGAGACAATTACGCTTGCGTGATTTAGGTGGTTTGGTTGTTATCGACTTTATTGATATGGAAGAGCGCCGTAATAATCGCAAAGTTGAAAACAAACTACGTGATGCTTTATCAAGTGATCGCGCACGCATACAAGTAGGACGTATTTCATCCTTCGGCTTGTTAGAGCTTTCGCGCCAAAGATTAAACCCAAGTTTGATGGAAGCCCAATTTGAAAAATGCCCGCATTGTGATGGTGTTGGTTTGGTCAAAACTTTGGATTATGCCGCCATTAGCGCGATGCGTGCCTTGGAAGAAGAGGGAATCAAAGGCACAAGTGCCGAGATTTCTTTAAATCTTCCAAACAAAGTAGCCGTTTATATTTTAAATAATAAGCGCGACATGTTGGCCGCCATTGAAAAGCGTTATGATTTTCGCGTTCATATTCGTACTGACGATAAATTACAAACGTCAGAATTTCGCTTAGACATCATTCAATCACGTAAAGGCAATGCGTTAGAAGCCAATCCTAACGATAACAATAATCATGCACCAAATAATCAGCAGCAAGATGATAATCGTGAGAAGCAAAAGAAAGGTCGCCGCCGTGGCAGACGTGGTGGACGTAAAAATAATCGAAACCGCCATAATGACGGTGATCAAAACCAGCATGAAGAAGTAGAATCAAAAGATAATGCTGGAGATAAGAACACAAATACAGGAAGCCAAGATACTTCGAATAAAGATAAGAAAAATACTCAAAAGAAGCATTCTCAAAAAGATAAGCCAAAAGCAGGTGCAAAAGCAGATGATGTAAAAGTTCAAAAACCATCAAATGATAGTGAGAAGCCAAAAAAGGAATCAAACACGCCTGAGGCCAAAGAATATGAAACCGTTAACGAACCGCCTAAAAAGAAGAAAAAAGGTTGGTGGAATAGACTGGTTGACTAGATCGCTAAATATTTGATTTATATTGGTTTTTACTAAATAGATAAAATTTGAATTAAAATTTAAATCTATTTAATCTTTTTGTTTTACCATAATAAATGAGGGTGTTTTTGTAGCTAAAAGATTGATATAGCTTTCTTGTAATTCAACTCTCGCTTTTTATCTGTGGCGCTGACCAATTGCAATGCCCCGCAAACTCACTGTGGTCTGTGTAGGCACAGATAATTATTTTGTCCCTTTGGCCGTCGGGAAGTACTCCCGGCGGCTTTCTATTGAGAAAATTTGGTCTTTTACAATACTTTGTTTTGGCATTATTTCATGATAGCGTGATTTTAAATTCAAATAGGAATATACATCACATGAAATTACTTTTATCGCTTTTAATTATTACGGCATTTCTGGCGCCAGCTTATGCGCAAGATAAAAAAATAACAGAAGAAACGCCTATTACAAAATGGGTCGATGCAGAGAATTCATTGCTTGAAACATTGCCACGTGCCAACCAAAAAGTATTTTTTGTCTTTCGTAATAAGCATAGCACAATCCGTTCAATCGAAGTTGTCCATAAAGATATCAAGAATGCAGTTAAATCATGCGGAAAAAATAACCGAGATTTACGTAAAGAGATGAATGTGCGCTTGCGAGAATGGGAAAATGCAGTTTTCCCTGTTTTGAAAGATGCGCGCAAATTTTTAACACAAGAACTGGGTGAACAAGAGGCCTTTCATGAAAGCGACTATAAGCATGTTATGCGTTTAAACGATAAAGCGTATAAATTTTCAGAAAGTACGATTGAAAAAGCGCCTGTCACTTCAAAAGAAGCATGTCAGGGCTTGTTGGCCAGTATGGATTCTTCTGAGGATAAGCTAGTGAGCTTGCTTCAGGCGATTTTACTGCCTGAAGAAGTTGTGCGACAACGTCTTGAAGCGGCAGAAAAGAAAAAATAGCCTTATTATTTTTTACAACTTTTAGGTGCCGCCATCTGTCTTTGCAGGTGATAAACCATTAAGGCCGTTAAAATAAAGGCACCGCCTTGGTGCGCTGCGGCGAGCGGTATAGAAACCTGTGTGATAAGTGTCACAATACCTAATCCTATTTGTAATAACATCATGCCCGCTAAAGGAAAGCTTTTTACACGATAGGCAAATCCAAAAACAAAAATTGCTGTAACAATTGCTATCCAGCGGTGGGTGAATTGCACGGCAACAGGATCAAAGAAAATTGTGTTATACGCGCTTAATTCATTTGGAATTAGCTTGTCGCCCATAAGTGGCCACGTGTTGTAAACGAGGCCTGCATCTAGACCCGCAACAAACGCGCCCCAAATAACGGTGAGTGTCACAAATAACATCGCAATCCAACCATGGCGTTTTAAACAAAAACTGCTTTCCTCTGCTTTGTTTCCTTTTAATGAAAACGCCATCCAAAGGAGGTAAGAAAAAATTATGAAAGCGAGCGATAAATGTGCCGCTAAACGAAAATGGCTTACGGTTGGGCGATCCACAAGGCCACTTTCGACCATGTACCAACCCATAATGGCTTGGGATCCGCCTAGAAAAAGGCTAATTAGCAATTTAGATTTATGCCCGTCAGGAATTTTTTTCTTCACCCAAAAATATAAAAGGGGTAGGGAGTAAACCAAACCAATTAAACGCCCCCAAAACCGGTGGAACCATTCCCAAAAGAAAATATTTTTAAACTCATCAATTTCCATACCAAAATTCTTTTTCTTATATTCGGGTGTCTCCTGATAAAGCGCAAAAACACGCTGCCATTCAGTTTCGTTTAAAGGGGGCAAGGCACCAATAAGCGGACGCCATTCCACCATACTTAAGCCACTTTCAGTTAAGCGAGTAATGGCGCCAATGATTGCCATGGCAAAAACCATGAACGCGGTAAAATAAAGCCAATTTACAATTGCACGATGTTCCATGAGGTTTTTTATACGCCTGCCTTGATCATTGGGAAAGAAATTTTTATTAGTTTGTTGCTTGAGTTTTTTCTTTTCATTTCTTTAATGACTGATTTTGTTGATTTTTCTTATTAGTTTGTTTGCCGAGCAAGGCTCCGTGATAAATTTGTGTCTTATCCATATTTTGTAACAATTCAAATTGTTTTAGCGTCATCTTGTTAATGTTCAGCATGCCCGAGATATAAGCCAAAATCACGCGTGAGTAATTGCCATGTTTTAACGCATTCATGGAAACACGGCTTTTCCCTTCTGCGGTTTTAGGCCCCGTTGATTTCAACCACGGTTTATTTTTTAAAATTCTCTCCCGCGCCTTTTGTTTGCGTTCTTCTGTCCATGTTTTAGTCATAGCGTATTGTAGCAAAAGACTAAGAATAAATAAAGGAAAATATTCCTAATTATATTTTTAAAGCATTATTTATTCGCTAGATCCCGTATTAAATACGGGATTTCGTTAAAATGTTTTTTCTTTAATAATTGTTTTTCTCAGCTGTAACCCCGTTTTTAAAAAGGGGTTTGTTTTAGATAATATTTTTGAAAAAACAACCATATTGTCATGCCCCCCTATGCGGGCATCTAAAGATTTATGAAGTGCAGCAAGCTGCCCGCATATGGATCCCCGCCGTATAAGCAATGCGATGCATTGCCGCGGGGATGACGGTGGGGGCGTGTAAAAACGACAGTATGAGTGTTGATAATATTTAATACTTATTCTGGGACAGCCCCGTTAAAATTTACTCTTAACTGCTTGGTGCCTTGGTAGTTAGATTGAATGGATCCCCGATCAAGTCGGGGATGACGGTAGGAAAGTCGGGGATGACGATGGGAGATATGAAGAAGTGTTTTTATCTTTATGTTGTCATCCCGTCGACGAACGGGATATATAGTTGCATGGATTCCGACCTACGCCGGAATGACAGGTAGAAAGCACATTAATTCTTGAAAAATTGTGCTTAATTCTCTAACCCTATGCGGGTGATGACGGATATTCAAAAGCATAAAACAGATGTGATTATTATTGGGGCAGGTCCTGTGGGCTTGTTTGCCGTGTTTGAGCTTGGCCTTTTGGACATGAAGGCGCATTTGGTTGATATTTTGGATAAGCCAGGGGGACAGTGCGCGGAGCTTTATCCTGAAAAGCCGATATATGATATTCCTGGTTTTCCTGTGGTGAGTGGACAAGAGTTAACCGATAATCTAATGAAACAGATTGAACCGTTTTCGCCGACATTTCATTTGCAACAAATGGCGGTTGCGCTAGAGAAGTTAGACAATGGTCATTGGGAATTAACCACGGATTTGGGCACAAAAATTGAAGCACCCGTGATTGTGATTGCCGCTGGTGGTGGCTCCTTCATGCCGAAAAAACCGAATATTCCAAACTTAGAAGACTATGAGGGAACATCTGTTTTCTATTCAGTGCGAGAGATGAATAAATTTAAGGATAAGAATATTCTTATCGCTGGTGGTGGAGATTCTGCGTTGGATTGGACACTTAATCTTCAGCCTTTATCAAGTTCCATGAAATTAGTGCATCGCCGTGATGAATTTCGTGCCGCACCAGATAGTGTTTCAAAAATGCGTAAACTGGTTGAAGACAATAAAATGTCCGTGCATGTGGGCGATATTAAAGAACTTTATGGGTCAAACGGACAGCTGAGTGCTGTTACAATTCAAAAGCGGGGGGAAGATCCATATCATTTAGAATGTGACACATTATTAGCGTTTTATGGCCTCACCATGAAATTAGGACCAATTGCAGATTTTGGGTTAAATTTGGATAAAAATCTTATCCCTGTTGATACAGAAAAATTTGAAACATCGACAATGGGTATTTTCTCAATCGGGGACATTAATACGTATCCCGGCAAGCTCAAGCTTATCCTCTCTGGCTTTCACGAGGGAGCGCTGATGGCGCAACAAGCATTTCGCTATGTCTATCCAGACAAAAAACTACGTTTTCAATACACTACATCGTCATCCAGCCTGCAAGAAAAACTTGGCGTTTAGTCATTTCCATTTTCATTTACACAGCGTTGCATCATCGCTAATGTATTAAAAATACATGTCGCTCCTCGCGCCTTGTGTCAATAAAAGCAAAATAACTAAAAAAGGAGCACCTCATGCCAATTATCCGTATTGATTACGACACAGCCCAAGTTCAAAAACCTGATATTGAAATTTTATCAAATGAGATTTTGAATATCGTATCTAAGCATACAGAAATTAAAGAAGTTTTTGTTTATGTGAATTCGCATGAGCTTGTTTTAAAAGCCGACCCCATTGAAATTTTTGTTGAGATGTCAGCGCATATCATGGAAAAGCGTCCTGATTTGATGGCGGACATTAAGGCTGATGTAAAGGCGTGGAAAGAAAGTTCTGATTTTAAAACGCCGATTAATTTGACGCTTATCCCGATGACTTGGGAAATGGAAATAGGAATTTAAAAAATTAATGGCTTCTATAGACATTATTCAAATTGCAGGACTGGCGTACAAGAAAACGTGGGATGAGCGAGCTTATTTATTGCCGATGCTGCTTGTGCCTTTGCTTGTGAAGTTTTTCTTTTTTACGCTCGCCGATATTGTGGTGAAGGATAATAATATTATTCGTCTTTCGCTTATCATGGTGCCGGCTTATTTTGCGGAAGGATGGTTATTGTCGCATTGGGTGCGGACCATTGTGGTGGGGCATCGCTGGCCGTTTCGACCCACAGGGGATGATAAGGCGGATATCAAGCAATTAAAATTACGCGGGCGCGGGGTTCTCAGTGGCTCTATCGCGTTTACCTTGATTAACCTTGGCATGGCGGGGTATTTCAGCTTTTTTATGAACTATATTCCGATGGATATGACCCCTGAAGAGGCGGACCCGTCTGTGGCGATTGTAGGTATTGTGATGTTGATCGCGACGATTATGTTGTTTCGCTATATTTGGTTTTATATTCCTTTGGCGGTCAATACGCCGCCGAAATTATTTGTTCAAAGAGTACAGCCGCTCTCCACGACCTTTCAAATGATTTTTGTGTGGTTGGTGTGCGTTGTCCCTGCAATATTTATCATGCAAACAGTGGGGAATGTTTTCCTAAACGCTGCGCCAGAGGGGCAAAACAATATTCTGTTAGAAAATATTTCTAACCTTATCCGTATGGCGGTGGACATGTTTAAAAACTTGATCTGCACGGCGGGGCTAACGATTGTGATTATGCAACTCTTAGGCTTAAAGAAACAATAGAGTAGAAATCATGAAAATTTTTGTCACCGATAGAGACGGTAAGGAACACACGCTGGATGCTTTAGAAGGCTGGCGCGTGATGGAAATTATCAAAGATCATGGCTTAGACCTAAAAGCCGAATGCGGAGGTGCGTGTTGCTGTGCGACCTGTCATGTGTATGTCGCTCCAGAATGGATAAATAAATTGCACGATATGCGCGATGAAGAAGAAGACATGCTCGATGAAGCCATAGATGTTGAAGATAATTCGAGGCTTTCCTGCCAATTGATCATGAGCGAAGAGCTGGATGGATTGAAAGTAACTATCGCGCCAGGGACGGAAATTGAGTGACTACTGCAGCGTAAATTCGGCGTCGAAAACGCGGTTGTTTGTGGGGCTGATGATTTCGCGTTTGGCGACGTAGACGCTGTGTAAGGGGCCTTCGATTTCTTTTTGCCAAAAATCTAGAAAATTATAAAGTTTTGGGAATTTCGGGGCGAGGTCGTAATGCTGCCAGATAAATTCTTGAAGTAAGTCAGGCGCATCGGGCAGATGATAATAAATCTGCGCGGTTGTTAAACGATAGCCCTCAAGTTGAATAACCAGTTCATCCATTTTTTAATTATATCATAAAATAGTTACGAGATTATTAGTAAAATTTGTCATCCTTCGACTTGATCGAAGGATCCAAGTTCAATGGATGCTGCGGTCAAGCCGCAGTATGACAGGGGTGGGTAGTGAATTTATATTTTGTTCTTGAATATAAGGTCACAGTGCGTTATAAAATTGGCACTCCCAAATGCGGAGTGCTAACACGCTCATGGTGAGGTGTTAGGATATCGAAAAGTTCGTTGAGCATTTTATTATGCTTAAGGACACGCCCGTAGCGGGTTTACCCGCCTGAGGGCCACTTAAAAAGGAGAAAATAGATATGAAATTTCGTCCATTACATGACAGAGTTCTGTTGCGTCGTACTGAGCTAGCAGAAAAAACAGCTGGGGGAATCATTATTCCTGACACAGCCAAAGATAAGCCTATGGAAGGTGAAGTTGTCGCCGTTGGCACAGGCCACGTGAACGATAACGGAGATGTTCGCCCATTAGATGTAAAATCTGGTGATCGCGTGATCTTTTCAAAATGGGCCGGTACCGAAGTGATGGTAGACGGTGAAGAATTAATGGTGATGAATGAATCCGATATTATAGGAGTTATTGCCGCTTAAACTTCAAGTTTCCGGCGTTGGTGTCGTTAAATTTTAGTCACGTACAAATGTACGCTCAAAAATTTGCCTAACCATCACCAAAAACTTTTTGTTTAATCAGACAATAATTAAATCAATTAAATTTAAGAACCCCGTAGGTCGCTTGCGACCCTGAGGGCAAACAAATAAGTAACCGGCCGTAGCGTGCCTGCACGCCTGAGGCCACTTAATTCAACAAAGGAGAATTAAAAAATGTCAGCTAAAGATGTAAAATTTCACGAAGATGCACGTGATGAAATGATGAAAGGCGTTGATATTATTGCCAACGCAGTCAAAGTAACATTAGGACCAAAAGGTCGTAACGTTGTGATCCAAAAATCCTATGGCGCACCGCGCACCACGAAAGATGGTGTTTCTGTTGCCAAAGAAATTGAATTGAAAAACCCACGCCAGAATGTAGGCGCGCAACTGATCCGCGAAGTAGCTTCAAAAGCCGTTGAGCATGCAGGTGATGGGACGACAACAGCGACTGTTTTAGCCCAAGCCATTTTGCGCGAAGGTATGAAAGCAGTATCTGCGGGTCGTAACCCAATGGATCTAAAACGTGGTATCGAAGCCGCTGTTATTACCGTTGTAGAAGACCTGAAGAAACGTGCGAAAAACGTTAAAACCAACGAAGAAATCAAACAAGTTGGAACAATTTCTGCCAATGGCGATAAAGAAATTGGTGAAATGCTTGCCGAAGCGATGGAAAAAGTGGGTAACGAAGGTGTTATCACTGTGGAAGAAGCAAAATCACTTCATAACGAGCTTGAAGTTGTTGAAGGCATGCAGTTTGACCGTGGTTATTTGTCACCTTACTTCGTGACAAATTCAGAGAAGATGACGTGTGAGTTGGAAAACCCATATATTCTTTACCACGATGATAAATTGTCAAACATGCAGGCGCTGGTGCCAATCCTTGAGCAAGTTGTTCAATCATCACGTCCGCTATTGATCGTGGCCGAAGATGTTGAAGGTGAAGCGTTGGCGACACTTGTTGTGAACAAACTACGCGGTGGCTTGAAAGTGGCTGCTGTTAAGGCGCCTGGCTTTGGTGACCGTCGTAAGGCGATGATGGAAGATATGGCCATCCTCACAGGTGGTGCAGTTGTGTCAGAAGAATTGGGCGTAAAGCTTGAGTCTGTGACAATGGATATGCTTGGGACTGCGAAGAAAGTTCAAATCACGAAGGATGAATCAACAATTATCGATGGTGCAGGCGACAAAGGCCAGATCGAGCAACGCGTAGCGCAAATCCGTGCTCAGGTTGAATCAACAACATCTGATTACGATAAAGAGAAATTGCAGGAGCGTTTGGCTAAATTGTCAGGCGGTGTTGCGGTTCTTCGTATCGGTGGTGCGACTGAAGTTGAAGTGAAAGAGCGTAAAGACCGCGTTGATGATGCCATGCACGCCACCCGTGCAGCCGTTGAAGAAGGTATCATCGCAGGTGGTGGAACCGCTCTTCTTTATGCTTCAAAAGCATTGGACGGCATGAAAGTGGATAATGATGACCAACAAGTTGGTATCGAAATTATCCGTCGTGCGTTGCAAGCGCCGATCCGTCAGATCGTTCAAAACGCTGGTGGTGAAGGCTCTATCGTTGTTGGGAAGTTGCTTGAACAAAAAGACATCAACCATGGCTTTGATGCGCAAAACGATAATTATGTCGACATGATCAAAATGGGGATTATTGACCCTGTGAAGGTTGTGCGTATTGCGTTGCAAGATGCAGCCTCTGTTGCGGGTCTCATGATCACAACTGAAGCCGTTATCACAGACTTGCCACAAGACGATAAAGATATCCCTGCGATGTCTGATATGGGTGGTATGGGCGGTATGGGCGGTATGGGCTTCTAATATCTTCGATTGTTTACGTTTGGACATTGTCCAGTTGCGGCTCGCGTGTAAAAATACGCTTCGCCTTCCTGTCCTAGCCAAACAAAAACACTCTTCGATATTAATTAACTCATATTGTCATCCTTCGGCTTGACCGAAGGATCCATTGAAAAGAATTAAAAAAGGCCAGAATTTTTTCTGGCCTTTTTTATTTTTAATAATTTTTTTTGTAGCGTTTTTTCTTAATTATGCGAATGTAAAAACATGAAACAACAGACTAAACCCCAAACTCAAAACCAACCTGTTATTCTGCAGGCTTTGATAGGTAAATTAAATGACTGTATCGCGATGATAGATTGCGTGCCTGATGCAGATTACATTATAACGGTTCCGTATAAATTTAGCCTTCATAAAACACACAGTTCCATTGGACAGCACACGCGCCATATTATTGAATTTGTTGAAAATTTAATCAGACAACATGGATCTGGCGCTATTAATTATGATGCGCGGGAGCGTAACCAGTTGATTGAAACAAACCGTGATATTGCAAAAGAGGTTATTCGTAAGGCGCAAAATTCTCTTGAGGGTATCGAAGAAAATGACCTGAAATTACCTGTCAGTGTGCATGAAGCCGTGCATGTGCAATTTGATATTGCACCACAAGAGAGCACTTTGGGTCGTGAAATTTTATTTGCTATTTCCCACACAGAGCACCATTTTGCGCTCATTAGTGGCCAGTGCGACCATCTAGGCATTGCTTTACCAGATCATTTTGGTAAAGCCATTTCGACATTACGTCACGAACTTAGTCAGCGATAAATGTGCACACTAACAATATACCGAACGCATGAGCGCGTTCTTGTGACGATGAACAGGGATGAACAAAAATCCCGTCAAAAAGAAAAGCCTCCTTATCGCTGGGAAAACCAGAATATATTTGCGCCGCAGGATACGAAAGGCGGCGGCACGTGGGCTGCTATTAATGTTGCGGGGATCATCGCGTGTTTGTTAAATGGTTATCGTTCAAAAGATAAAACCTCAAATATGCATAGAAGCCGTGGAGCAATTATTCCATTTGTTTTACGAGCGGATGACCCTTTTGAGGCAGCGAATAGGTTAAACGCAGAAAACTACGCGAGCTTTATTCTTTATATTGTTAATAGTGAAAAGGCTCGTGAGTATTCATGGGACGGGCACGCTTTTAACAGCCGTGAATTAGACGAAGTGGATTGGCACTTTTTCACCTCCTCCAGTTATCTGCAAGATGAAGTCAAAGAAAGCCGCTACTCTGATTTTCAAGATTGGATAAAACAAGATACACCTTTTTTAGGTGCTGCGCCTACCGTTCATATAGGAAAAAATCATGCGGATGCTGCTTATAATGTTCTTATGAACCGAGATGACGCTTGCACAAAAAGCATGACGCAATTTGAAATCTCTAAAGATCAAAAAATGCTTCGTTACTGGGAAAACCCACATGAAGACCATAATCTTTACGAAGAGTTTGCGGTTTAGCCTTATTTAAAATATAACCTCTTTATGCCTGAACTTCCCGAAGTTGAAACTGTTATGCGTGGTCTGGAGCCTGCTTTGAAGGGCGCGGAGATTGTGAAAGCGCAAACGCATCGTAAGGATTTACGCATTCCGTTTACGCCGAAGTTGAAACAGAAATTGGAGGGGCGCAGGGTTAACCACCTTTCTAGGCGGGCGAAATATATTCTTATTCATCTTGATGACGATAATATTCTGGTGATCCATTTGGGGATGTCAGGGCGGATTACGATTATTCCTGCGGGTGAGAGTTACGATCCTCAAAAACATGATCATTTTACGCTTGAGCTTAAAAGTGGCGCGCAAATTATTTATAATGACCCACGCCGTTTTGGCATGATCTTCTTAATAGGCGCGGATGAAATTGAAACGCATAAAGCTTTTGCTCATTTAGGGCCTGAGCCGTTAGGGAATGAATTTTCGGGGCCTGTTTTGGCTGCGCGGTTAAAGAATAAGAAGGTAGCAATCAAGCAAGCTTTGTTGGATCAAGAAGTTGTGGTGGGGGTTGGCAATATATATGCAAGCGAAGCGCTTTATATGGCAGGCATTAAACCGACCAAACGCGCGGAGTTGATTAAGGGTGAAAAGGCGCAACTGTTGGTACAATGTGTGCGCGATGTTCTTAGCCGTGCGATTAAAGCGGGCGGGAGCACGTTAAAAGATTATCGTCATGCCGATGGGGAATTAGGGTATTTTCAACATAGTTTTACTGTTTATGACCGAGCGGGAGAGGTTTGCCCGAAATGTAAAGCGGCGGGGATTGAAAAACCTTGTATAAAGAAAATTGTTCAATCTGGTCGCTCGACCTATTTTTGTGCTAAGACACAAAGATGAAAGCTTTTTTAAACGTCATGCGCGCAAGCGCGAGGACTATGATATATATAGGTATCATTATCGTGCTGTGGGCAGGGCAGGGTCAGGCACAAGATCAGCAATTTTTTGAAACACTCTATGATGTGCCGCTCATGACGGATATGGAAGAAGTTCCTTCCATGGCGATGAGCTTTGATAAGCCGACGGGGCGTATTGCCGAAGCAGGGGCGATTGCGCCAAAAGCGTCAAAAGCAGAGATTGAGAGCTTTTATAAGGTGAGTTTAAGCGAAATGGGCTGGAAATTTGAAGAAAAACAAGAAAACACCCTGATTTTTAGCCGTGAAAGCGAGAAATTAAGCATTTCCGTGGATCAGTCGCAAAAGGCTTCTTTGGTACGTTTTCAGCTTAAACCGCTATATCGCGCGAAATAGCGAAAATATGAGGGTTTTTCTTGACAAAGATAGGTGCGATGCGTAAAACACAACAAACTCGTGAAACATCGGGGATTTAGGCCTGTTTTTTAAGCCTAAAAAAAGATAAGAATTTTAACATTAGATAAAAGAAGAATTAACCATGGCAAATCATGCATCTGCAGAAAAACGTATTCGTCGTAACGCCCGCCGCGCTGAAATTAATGGTGCGCGTCGTAACCGTATTCGTACCTTCATCAAGAAAATTGAATTGGCTTTAACAGCGGGTGATGCGAACGCAGCACAAGAAGCATTAAAAGC